>CAVOUE010000006.1:205000-470067 GCA_963699545.1 Nitrospirota bacterium
AGACAGTTCGGTCCCTATCTGTTGTGGGCGCAGGAGATTTGAGGGGATCTGTCCTTAGTACGAGAGGACCGGGATGGACGGACCTCCAGTGTTCCGGTTGTCACGCCAGTGGCAATGCCGGGTAGCTGTGTCCGGAAGGGATAACCGCTGAAGGCATCTAAGCGGGAAGCCCACCCCAAGATTAGATCTCCCGGGGAGTATTCCCCCTAAAGGTCCGTGGTAGACCACCACGTCGATAGGCTGGAAGTGTAAGTGCAGTAATGCATTCAGCTGACCAGTACTAATAGACCGTGCGGCTTGACCCTTATTTATTCCCTCCTGTTGTCAAAGAGCTTAGGGGACTGTCCATATTTACGGACGCCTGCCTGCCCGGTAGGCAGGGAACGAAGTGAAGTCGTAGAACCTGCCTGTCCGGCAGGCAGGTAGGGACTGTCCCAGCAAGAGAAGTTCCTTGCTTTTTGCTCTTTTGAAATGCTAAACTTTTTGCACCGAAATCAAGTTTCCGGTGGCGATGCCGGAGGGGTTCACCCGTTCCCATTCCGAACACGGAAGTTAAGCCCTCCAGGGCCGATGATACTCTGACCGCGAGGTCATGGGAAAGTAGGTCGCTGCCGGATTAAAATAAGGAAAGGCCCGGAAGAAATTCCGGGCCTTTTTTGTTTTTGACGTACTCACGGGCCCTCCCGCAGGGACAGACCCCCTGTTCGTTCACCTGAGAGGACGTCCTATGCACAGGGTGCACGTCCTGTGGTAGAATGTGAACAAACAGGGCTATGCCCATGCATAGCATAACAAAATAGCACTGACAGTGACATGCGGTCTTTATTCAAGACCAAGGAGGAAGACCATGACGAAAAGGAAAACAACGAAGTTTTTGAGCTTATTTGTTGCCCTCGCCCTGCTGTGCGCAGTATCCACAGTGACCGGTGAAGAGTATGAGGCCATGAAGGGCGTCATATCGGCCAAGGCGGTCTTTGATGTGAGGCACGGCAATCCGAAAAGCGCCGCATCCCTCATGAATCTCATCCACGAGACATACAAGGTGCTGGCAATAGAGAAGAAGCAGCCAGTCTTTGTGGTCGTCTTCATCGGGCCGTCCGTCAAGCTCGTTTCCAAGAACAGGGAGGGGTTTTCTGCTGAAGACCAGAAGAGTCTTGACCAGATCGCCGCTACGGTAAAGGAAATGTCAAAGGACGGAATAAAGCTTGAGCTCTGCGGCGTGGCTGCCAAATCCTTTAACGTGGATCCCGCATCTGTCCTGCCTGAGATCAAGGTGGTGGGAAACGGCTGGATCTCGGAGATCGGTTATCAGGCCAAGGATTACTCTCTGGTTCCCGTGTATTAGGAAGGACGTTTGCCCGATTCCCTCGCTGTTGTGAGACAGTGGGGGAACCGAGAAACGAGGTGCGATAATCTTTCTTTCTCGCACTGCCCCGGAAGAGATTCCGGGACTTTTTTGTTACAAGACACATTTCTTAAACTTCGCGAGATGTGACGGGTTTCCTTTCATCTTCAACTTTCCCGTTACCAGCGCCCTGAGGGGCGACACCTCTTCGTTCAGCATTTTGACCCACGTGTCGGAGTCCGCGCGGATACGGAGGTTGGCATTGCCGCTCAGGCCGGAGGAAACATTGACCGCGTTGTTTACTATCCGGACCGTTGCCTGTCCCGGTTCCTTTCCCGTGAATTCAAAATGAAGGGTCAGGTCAAGCCCCTCCGCCTTTTTTGGGTTGAACAGAAGAGGTATTCCGTTCAGAAAAGATTCGACAGACGCCGGTCTGATAGTATTCTTTACATAGCGAACGAACTTGTGCGTGTTCTTCGACGCCCTCTCTTCTGCCCTTGTGCCGCCTATGACATACACAGGCTCTCGTTTCTCTTTCAGGGGGTTTACGACGTTCTGAACATGCCGCTTCTTATCCTGCTGGTATTTTCCCAATTGCTTCGAGCCTGCAGGGCAGACTGCCATACAGTAGGAGCACCGGTAGAAGTGGCCGTACGTGAGAGACTGCCATTTCGTGGCGGTCTCTGCGTCGGTGACCTTTGAACGGTACGCCCTGACGTTCTTTGAGGCGACCACGTCCTCGACCCATTCCTGGAACCCGCCGAACAAGTCATGGTAGTTGTGCATTGCGCAGGACATAAAATCGAATTCTCCGTTCTTGCCTATGGCACCGACCGGACACACTGAGACGCAGAGCATGCAGTCAATGCACGGGTTCTCTTTGAGCGGGCCGTCGTATCGATCCAGTGTTGCGTTGATGAGGATTGTGTCAAGGATGATAAGATTGCCGAAGACAGGGTGAAGAACGATACGGCTTTTTCCCATACATCCCATGCCTGCTTCGACGGCCACCGTCTTGTGGCCTACCTCCCATATCTTCCCGGGCCACCGGTCCATGTCCATGGGAAAGCCGGGGGGTATCGCGACACCCCTTATGCCTGATGCATTCAGGCGCTTGATGATCCGGCCGGTCACATCATAAAGGTCCTTGTGTATCTTCGAAAACTCGTGGTCGGCGACCGAAGCGGAAGGGCTCTGTATGCTTTCCGGGTTAACGGCCTTGACGACGGAGATAAGCGTCCTGGTATCGCCATAAACCCGGAGGATATCCCCTTTCTCTCCTGAGAGAGCTTCGCGTCCAACCTCAACAAAGCCGACATCATCGGCGCCCTCCTCGATGCATATCCTGCGGAGATCATCCGCTGAGATGCGGGGTGTTTCCTGACCTTGTACTGCCACCAAACCTTCATCCATTCCAGCTGAACTCATCGCCCACCTCCTGTCATTACGTGTATATACACGCCATTACCGAAAAAATTTACACAGCCGCCCTGCCTGAAAACCCGTCCGAAAGTTCGGACAGGTCTCTGATCAACGAGGCGAATCTCTCTTCACCCAGCTTCTCAATTATCCGATTCTGCGTTTTCTCCCAATGGGGGAAAATGCTGACAAATGCCTTCTTCCCCTTCGCGGTCAGCGAAACCCTTTTGCTTCTGGGGTCTTCACCCTGCTCAAGCCTGATCATGCCCGCCTTTTCCATTGGCCTCAGGTTTCTCGTCAGCGTGGTCCGATCCATCACAAGGATGTCGGAAAGCCCGGTGATCGTCTCAGGGCCTGCCGCGGAAAGAACAGCGAGGATCGAAAACTGCGTTCCCCGAAGTCCATACGGCTTAATTGCCCTGTCGAACACCTGCGTAATTGCTCTCGATGCCTTGCGGAGGTTGAAGCATGTGCATTTGGCACAACTGGCAAGCCTTTTGTCGTCCACAATATCCATATTTATTAGTGTATATACACCTATGAGGCTTGTCAAGTAAATACTTCGGAGGGAGGGTCACACCGTTTCAGCTCCGGACTCGAGAACTATCAGCTCTCTGCCGGATTAGATAAGAAAAGGTCCAGAATCTCTTCGGGCCTTTTTGTTTTTTGCTGCAGTGAAGATGTTGCTCCCCCGCCCTTACCGCTCGCGCGATTTGTTAACGGGATGGGTTCCCCCTCATTATCTCTCTTTTAAATCCTGCTCCTTATCTCAGTGCGCTTTTCGGCTGTTTGCCCTGCTTCGCTTTCAGATCTTTTGCCTCTTTGATCGCCTTCTGTTTCAGACCCTTGTCTTTGTCCTTCTTGCCGCCTTTGTCTCCCATTGTATGCCTCCTTTGCTGTTGTCAGTCGTATTCGTCCCGTGAGGGACGAGTACCGAACGCTGTAGCGCATTATACACGCCCGCCTCGGGCTTGTGCGCTTATGGAGGAAACTCCCCGGTACGAGGCCTATGAGCGTTCCTCATATGCAATGCTACCAAAAGTACGAGCCGAAGGCAAGGTCGATTTACGCGTTACCCCTCAGGGTTCCTAATGAGCTGAGAGCCATTCCCTCCTTCCTGCCGAGAAGAAAGGATTGACACGTGTGTTAATATAAAAAAGGAATGAAGACAATAAAAAGCATATCCCGCAATATGTCCAATGATAGTCTTGCGGGCGAGAGCCGGCATGCCCCGGAGCCGAATTCTGTTCGCGATGATGAGCTGCTGGATGCGTATTCACGGGCAGTGATCAGCGCAGCCGAAAAGGTGAGCCCTTCGGTGGTTCATATAGGTGTCCGGCAGGCTGGAAACAGTGATACGCGGCACGATCTTCAGCGGAACCTCCACGCCAGCGGCTCAGGCTTCATATTTACACCGGATGGGTTCATCCTCACCAACAGCCATGTGGTGCACGATGCTGCGAGGATCGAAGTGACCCTTCAGGATGGAAGGCATCACCGGGCGTATCTTGTGGGTGATGACCCCGATACCGACCTTGCTGTCATCAGGATCCATGCGCCGAACCTTGCCGTGGCCAGTCTGGGCGATTCCCAGACCGTCAGGGCCGGCCAGCTCGTTATTGCCATCGGCAGTCCCTTCGGCTTTCAGTACAGCGTGACCGCCGGCGTGGTGAGCGCGCTGGGCCGTTCACTCAGGGCGCGGTCGGGAAGGCTCATCGACAATGTTATCCAGACGGATGCCGCGCTCAACCCAGGCAATTCTGGCGGGCCGCTGGTAAATTCCCGCGGCGACGTGATAGGAGTGAATACCGCGATGATCCAGTCTGCCCAGGGAATCTGCTTTGCCATTGGGGTGAATACTGCTAAATTCGTTGCAGCAACCCTCATGAAAGACGGGAAGATGAGGCGCAGTTACATAGGTGTGGCAGGGCAGAATGTAAGCCTTAACCGGCGCATGGTGCGTTTTCACAATCTGCCTCTTGAAAGCGGGGTCATAGTGGTAGCAATGGAGATCAACAGCCCTGCAATGAGGGCAAGTCTGCGCGAAGGGGATGTGATCGTCGGCTTTGGCGGTCAGCCGGTCGCGGGAATTGATGAACTGCACAAACTCTTGACGCAGGACGCAGTGGGGAAAAGCTTTCCCCTTACTGTTCTGAGGGGAGCTGAAAAGATAGTTCTTGACATAGTGCCTGAGGAATCCGTTTCCCGGTCAACCAATTAGGAAAACTATTTCCTTTTCCTGTGCCCTACGCTCTCTGCGCTTACGTTTTACGCCTGACGGTATTCAGAAGAAAATGTGATGCGTCCGGATCATTCCAGGTAATCCCCCTATTTGGACGGTTGCCAGACCTCCGGGGTCATATTCCCCATCGTCCCGAATTCGATTCGCAACGGCCTGACAATTACTACGCAATAATTGGGGTCATCGGGGCCCGAAAAATAATTCTTCAGCTCGTCGAACCAGAATGAATGCCTTTCAGTCTTGTCGGTAGAAACTGCAGCAACTCCCACCACCTGCAACCAGTGCTTTGCCGTCTCCAGGGTTTGCGCCCCCAGAGATAGGTGAACATTTGGGTTTTTCCTGATCTGTGCGACCTTCTTCGTTTGCAAACGAGTGCAGAACCTGAATACCAGATCACCATCGCACTTTCCCACAACATAGCGGACCCAGGGCTTCCCATCCGCAGTTATAGTCGCAAAATTAAGAAGCTGAAAATCCTTCGCCAAATCGAAAATGTTTTTCTTCAAATCGCTCATGTCATGCCTCCTTCCAAGATTGGTACTGATATGCCGGTCACTTGCCCGGCAGTCATCAAAGAAAAAATAGATATTTAAAGTATATCACAACAGGAGAGAACCGCCAGAACGTGCGAAGGAAGAATGAAGATTTGACCCCTTAGGGCCTTCCTCATCCATAAAGGTATTAGCGAAGGTCTTTATCGGTGAGGATTCCTTTCTTTTTTGCCTTTCTCGACCAGTAACCCTGTATCTCCTTGAGTTCCTTTCCCAGCCTTTGACTTCTTGCGATACGGAGGGCATCCTGGATGATCCCGCTCAGCGTCTTCCCTTTTTCAGCGGCCATGTCTTCAGCCTCTTTCGCAAGGTCAGGGGGAAGAGAAATAGTCCTCCTTACAGCTGTCGCCATGCCATCACCTCCTGGTATGAATAAATACTGCCACAACCTGCGAGGAAAGACAACCATACCCGCCTCGTGACTTACGATTTACGTCTGACGGACTTCAGGAGAAAATGGGATGTGTCCCTGGTTTTCTTCCCTTGTCGGGTATCACAAGCCATCCAATTCCTTAAGGGCATCCTCCAGTTCTCGAATGGTGGCTTGCGATTGTCTAAGCACTTTATTGAGCATATCGGGATATTTCTTAACCACCTCCACCATTTTGTTCCATCCTTCTTTGCTCAATCGATATTCACCTTTTCGAATAAAGTCCATGTATCCTTTGTCTCGCATATTTTGGATAGTTTTTTGGATAGTCTGTTCAGGCTTTTCAGGACTTTCTTTGTGACCAAGCATAGCCGTAAGGTTAACTGCTAAATCAAGATTTTCGGCTGACATAAGCTGACGACGCAAGAAAATGCGATTGTCGTGGCTCAGCATCTTATTAATAATCAAAAATACAGCAGTTCTCCCAGTTTGACCTCTCAACAAGTCTCGTGATTTCTGGCATCTCTACTTCCTTTCTGTTCCACCTTTTCACTTGGATTTTCTCTTACCCTCTTCTTCCATGAATGCAGCGAATTCATCGATGGAAACTCCGTACCACTTCTTTGAGTTTTTTCTTGCCCAGTGCACGCCGCTCGGCTTGATGCGGATGTGGCCAACAACCTTGTTTCCATCATCCACAATCTTAAAATCATGAAACTTTTCTGGACTAAATCTGTTCGTTGACATCGTGATCCTCCTTCTTACTCAGAATAGACCTCTCGTGGAGTTGTGATATATCTTCTCTCGACTCCGTCAATATATCGTCCAGCTGGCAAATCGAGCATAATAGCGATGTTCTGTCTTCTTACAGCTCTTCTAAAAGCCCTGACCTGTTTATCTGTCCAGCCTTTGTGAATATAATACTCGCTTTCGTCCTGCCTCTTGGCATTTGGCCTGTAGTTATCAGAAATACTATCCAACGGTCTAAACCTACAATCTATCACTCTGACTTGCCATCTGCGGCAAGCATCGAGTTTTGCTCTCATCTCCCCGTATGACAAATCATGGTTGAAGAGCACGAAAACAAATATATCGTCCGCCCGAAATTCTGCATCTCTTAATACCTGTATCTGCTCTTTGATTTTTGGCCAATGTGTATAAGGTCCGTCCCATGCGATACGAGGATGCTGAAAGCGTGCTTTCTTTAAGTAAGTAGCAATTTCAGGATATTTAATAAGAATTCGCCCATCCAGGCCACTTTGACTCTCGCAACGTACTCTGCTTTGATCAGGGAATTTGAAGTTTGTTATTTCAGAAAGGATATCTTTGATATAAGGGTTGGCAAGAAGATTATTGTCATAGAAAACAATCTTCTTTTTCCTGATTTCATCTTTGACACTTTTTTTATATGTGACATCAGGTTCGATTTTCCATGTGCCACAAAAATTGCATTTTCTGAAGCAGCCTCTCGAAGCGTGGACAATTTGATAGTCCACATTTACCAAATCATAGGCCGGTTTCAAGTTTTCCGCCTTCCCTTCTCCGTAAAGACCCGGTCTCACATAGTCGCACCCTGATGCCTTCGCATGTTCAGGCATCAAGGATGCATATATCCCCCCCACCTCCATTCTTGCGCTGGGATAAAGCTCTTTATAATACTTGACACTTTCCCAAACTTGCCTTGACCAGTACGTGAAAAGAGATGTTACTTTTATTTCATCGGGATAGCTCTTTGCCTCAAAGTTGCCTCGATGTAATTCAACGCTGTCCCCAATGCTTCTATGATAAGCGGCGATCTTTAAAAGACCAATGGGTAAAAAGTTACAGTGGTTCTTGCTCTTTGCAGGAATCGGGAAATTAGGTTCGACAAGCAATATATTCATCTCAATTTACCATTTGTCAGAACATAGTTATATATGTTTTCAAAAATGGTAATTGCATTATTCGGGGATAACTTAATATCGGTTGGATGTGCGCAATCGCACCGGGTCTGATAATTTCCTCGAAGAGCGTTAAATTGTGTTACCGTCAGTATTTTTTTATAAACCAGATAGCATAATAAATGCAAGTCATTGCTTCGGATTAGGAGCTCATCGAGAGAAGAAATGTTTTTCTGAAAGTCCTTCGCAAAATGTTTCCATGCTGATGTCCGGTTATCAAACATCGCCTGAGTAGCGTCATTAAAGTCTTTAAGATTCGTGCCAACATATTCCAAAATTCTACTGATACAACATGACCAAATCATTAAAGTGGATGCCTTAAAGCAGTGTATTTCAAGGCAAAATAATGCTTCAGAAATATATTCATACTCGTTTTCCGTAAAACTGCCGCCTATTTTTTCAATAGCGGTTCTAATATCAGTTATGGATGCCTGCTGTTTGACTGACACTTTTATAGTTCGAGGACTGTAAACCAAAGGTGATGTGTATTTCATCCTCTTTTTTAAGCCCGGCTTAGTGGCTGGCTTTCTTAGCCCCTTTTTGGTCTTCTTCGAAGGTTCCGTAAGGTTCTTGAATTCACCGAGAGTTTCGCTGAGGGACTTTTCCTTTTTCTCCAAGAAATTGATCAGCAAATCTTCAATTTCACTCTTTGGCTTGTCATGTGAGAAAACTTCCTTAAATTCATCCATGAGGAAACGCGTATTTATTAGCTTCCCTTCCAAAGCCTTCTGTATCAGAATTTCCCGTACTTTGTCCTCGCCATATTTTTTGTAGATATCAGAATATTTCTTGCGAAGAGGGCTAATAAAGTTCGCCTCTATCTGAACTAGATAACTCATGGACAATTCCTTGGCAAGCACCCTCTCTATTATTTTGTCATCGTATTTGATCAACCTTAAAAGATCAGTAATTTCATGTGAGGTATGTGAAGTCACCTCCTCGACATTTTTTCTAATGGCGGCTTCTGTTATGTGAGGATTTGCTTCTTTAAGATCGAAGATAATTTTCTTAATCGCCTTGGTTTCTGCGGCCTTATCCCAATTTTCCCTTAACATATGAACTTGATATGCCAAGATGCGGCCGTCAGTGTCATCTTTAGCTATCAAGACGGGGACGTGGGATAGCTCCCCCGCAAGCGATGCCCTAAGCCTTCTTTCCCCATCTATAAGAATATAGGAATCAGCTTTCTTGACGTCAGGTTTCACAATCAATGGCTCCAGAATTCCATATTCCTTTATGGAGTTAACTAATTTACTGAACTGGGGAGATCCCATTATTTGCTTTTCCGAGAGTCCTCTGGGATTATTCTTATCGAAGGAAATATTCTGGGGGATGATAAAATGAAGTTTTCTTTGCAATGTTTTCATGACCCTCTCCTCATAGGCAGCATAGTGCTAGGTCTTGATTCTTGATTTCTTTCATCGGCTGCCTTTTGCGGTCTTTCCCTCTGACAATCTGAAGGCACTGCGGGCGATAATCTTGGCGCACTGATAGCAGATGAGGTCCCGGATGGTCTTTACGTCTCTGTCAGGCACTGACCCCTGCCCTCCTCTGTCGAGCTCTGGAGAACGTGTTCACTCTCTTGACAACCCCTCCTTGTCAAACTAACCCTATCATACGCCCAAGCCACCCAAAGTTCAACACAAAAGACCGTGAAAAGTGGTCGCGAATGGGAAAGATATACGAGGCAAAAGGGTCCACAGTTCCACCGCTCAAGGTCCCATTGTTCAAGAGAGCCCAACAGGTCACTTTCTCCGCAGTCTTTTAAGGAACGCTTGATATTTTTCCCCATGTTCTTCTTTTTCCGACCACCGCTTCACTTCTGAAAGGCTCACCTTTTGAAGCTTGGCGACCATGAGCGCCTGCTCCAGCGCCTGCGGGTCATTCCAGTGGTAATAAGCCGCCAATCTGTCCTTCACGCTGTCTGTTGGTGTCAGTAGCACCACCGTGCCAAGCCTTGTCTTCAGCTTCTCTTTGCCCTTGAGTGGTTCACTGCCTACCGCAGCAGGTGGGGAAACAAATTCAATAAAGAAAGGGCAGTCGCTGCGCATGAAATGGCGTGAACTTTCCTTCCGGAAACCGGCCTCCTCCATGACAGAGGTCACTTTCTTTATAGTCGCATGAGCGACGAAATCAAGATCGAAAGACATGTATCTGTTCTTCGTGTAAATGGAAACACAGGCGCCGCCCACAAGGATCGCGTCGATCCCTTTTTCCTGAAGTTTTTCAGATATGACCGCAGCCAGTTCCTTAATCCCTATCTGCTTCCAGTCAATGCTCACAGCGGCTTGCCCGCCCTTCTCGGCCTCGTGCGCCTGCTGTAAAACTTCTCCCTTTCCTTCTCCGGTATGAATTCGTATGCCCTTGCAATCAGGGCTCTCAACTCCTCCAAAAAAGGATACCTCGGGTTAAGCGTATATATTCTCACCCCGCCCACAATACGGCTTACCACGATCCCGGCATTTTCGAGCCGCCTCAGCTGCTGCTGAATCTTGTTCACCGGTTCTCCAAAGGTCTTCGCCATACCGGAGGCGTAGCCTTCTCCGTATACGTGGAGGGTAAAGAGTATCTTTTCGATTGTGATATTGCCGAACATTCCTTCAAGCATCTCCGTCCCCTTTTACCATGTTAGTTGGTTATACAACCATATCTTATGGTAAGTGATGTCACTTGATTTGTCAAGGGCGAGGGAATCACACCGAAAACCGTGAATTGCAAATCGTGAACAGTACCTGGTAAGGATCGAGGATGGAGCCAGCGGCCGCATGCTCATCTTGACAGTCCGGATCACGGTGGTATGATTTGATTGAGAGCATAGTCAGAAAGTGAGGCCTCTATTGATGAGAGGTCCAGGGAGGTGTGTGATGAAAGTCATGAAACCATTTCTGATTGTCTGTCTTGTATCGCTTCTGTTCGCTTCCGCAGCAGTGGCAGAGGAAAAAACAGGGCAACCAGGGATGCAGGGTCCTGCCACAACCTATCAGGCAAAGTTTCCCGTGACATTACAGGCCGGCGAATACGAGTTGCTTACCGTTGTTATCGATTTCCCGCCTGGGGCAGGCTTTCCCAATCATATGCATGGAGGACACGTTCTAGCGACCGTTCTCAGCGGTGAGATAACGCTGCGGGAAAAGGGCACTGAGAGGATAATGAAGACGGGTGAGAGCTGGACCGAGAATCCGGGCGATGTGCATGCGGTCGTCAATGCCGGCGCCACAAATACAAGAGTGGCTGTCACCGTGTTGCTGCCGAAGGGCGGAAACGTTACCACAATAATCAAATAACAATCTACTGAGAACGGGCGTCACAAATACTCCGCAGCCTATCCTTGCGAGCCGGGGTATTCCTTCGCCTTCGCCCTCTCGTCATCGGCCATCCTTCTTTCCGAGCATGCGAGGCCAGTTCTCGTCAGCCTTGCGGATATACTCGTTCATGTCCTTCTCCCACAGTTTCTGGACTTCCTTGTTGAGGTTCAGATACAGCCTTCCCTCAAAGATGGTCCACGCATCAGGGTCGATATCAGCGGTCTTCCCCTGGCTCACCGCATAGGCGCAGTATCCTCCGTATTTGGGGGAGTATTTCTCAGGGTCTGTCCTGAACAGGTCGCGGTGCGCAGCGCTCGCAAAGCGCCATTTCGCCCCGTTCCAGAGATATTCGAATTCGGCACTGCCCTGCGCAGGTCTTTTGTCGGTGAAATAGGAAAGAGGGTCGTAGCCTTTTATCGCCACTCCATCGGGCGTGACATTGACAGGGGACAGAGGTGAAGCTCTTGCACAGGCGAGAAGGACGCTCAGCACGAGCACCGCGAGTGGAATGCCTCTTATCCGGCAATCCTTGCGCATCACCCTCCCCCAGAGTCCATTATTTCTTCAGGTAGGTGATGAGCGAAAGCACCGCCCCCTGCGGATCGTGAAAGACACAAAAACGGCCTACCTCCGGTATGTCCGTGGGCGGCACCATGATCCGTCCGCCAAGCTCCTGGACCTTTTTTGCCGCGGCATCCACATTGTCTACGGTCACATATACTCCCCAGTGAGGCGGTATTCCACCCGGCTCGGGAGGTATGTTCATGATGCCCCCGACCTCTTCGCCGCCCGCATTGATCACCCAGTAGGACATGCCTTCCATAGGGAACTCGGTGAACTTCCAGCCCAGCAGCTGTTCATAGAACTTCCGTGCGCCCGCGCTGTCGATGGTCATCAACTCATTCCAGCTGAACATCCCGTGCTTCAGTAACCGCTCTTCCATGACTCCTCCTTGCCCTGACATAGATCTCAATGTTTCTTCACACACATCTTATCAGGACTGCCGAACTTTTCAAGGCAGGATGCCGGGTCATCGCGCAGTTCACTCTTTTCGTGTATCATAAAACTATGAAGATGGTGTTCTCCGGTGTATTGCTTATATTTCTCGCAGCGGGGCTTACGGATGCCTTCCCTGCCACCTGCACGCCCACGGAACCTGACATGCTCGGGCCATTCTACAAGCCGGATGCGCCGGTGAGGCCGGGCGTAGGCAGGGGATACGTGCTTTCGGGCACTGTTCAGTCAGCAAAGGAGTGCAGTTCTCTGGAAGGGGCAAAGGTCGAGTTCTGGCTTGCCGGACCTGACGGCGAGTACGCGGACAGCTACCGGGCAACGGTCTTCTCGGATAAAACAGGCGCGTATCGCTTTGAAAGCCATTTCCCTCCGCCCTACTACGGAAGGCCGTCTCACATCCACATCAAAGTCAGTGCTCCGGGCTTTAAGACCCTTGTCACCCAGCACTACCCTGCCAGGGGCCGGACACAGGGGACATTCGACCTCGTGCTTGTGCCGGAGCAATAGCACCGGCGAAGACCACGTCAAGGGATCTGTCGCTGGCGGTCTTAAGGCGCTGGCCTCTCCCAAAATCCCGTGAGAGGCGCTCAGGCGAGGCAATGGTCTAGCAATATTTATGAGACGTGATATAATTTGCAATTAAGAAGGTGAGATCTGTGGACTTCTCCGGGATAAAAGACGGCATCATATCCTTTTCCATGGACAATCCCATCATTGCCCTTGTTGCCGGGCTTCTGCTCCTTTTCCTGCTCGTTCGAAAACCCAAGCTTGTTTTTGGCCTCCTCGGCCTTGTCTTGATCCTGACACTGGCGATCTATTTCATCATGGACGTCGCCTCCCTCGGAAAAACAGAGAAAAGCAAAATGATTGAAAAAGGAGTTCATCCCGGGACGGACCCCGTACACTGACCTCCGGACCGGCGGCCCTCCTGATTCAAAGAGAGCACAACGCGCCAGCGCTTTGCAGGAACGAGAATATTTCTGCCTCATTCAATGTCTGTCAATAGCCCGGTCTTGAGATTGAGAAATAGATCTTCCCGCCACGGGCAAAAAGACTTATTTCCGTAAACTGGGCGGCGGATCTCTGGGCAGAGGTGAGAAGATACCCCACTATTTTGCCGTTGAAATGTACGCTCTTGATCGAAAGGGTATAGTCGGGTTTTTCTGCCTCCAGAAAGACCAGCGCCTCCTGGGCGGTACTCTTGGCTGTGGCTATCTGGAGGGAATAGGGAACAACCTCCACATCGCTATCAGGACTTCTCAGAAAGATGACCCGCAGTTTCTCGCCCGCATCCGAGCGGAACATATAGGCGGTGTAGGCGGCTTCGGGAACAGAACTCATGCTGTCCAGGGTTGCCGTACTCATCACCTGGGCACAACCTGCACCAAGCAGCAGAGCGAGGAAGAGAACCTTCAGGGACTTCATTGATTTTCCTCCCTTTCACGTCTCATGGTTTCAGTTTACCGCGAAAAATAATTATTGTCAAAAAGCCGCCTCAACCCCGCCCTTCCCTTTGCCCCTTTTTCCCGGGAATTTCCCGTTTATTGCTTTTCCCCGAAGCGATTGGTTACATTGAAAGAGGAATTATCCATTGCTGTGAGGAGGTCTGAAATGAGGGTAGTGGCATTTAACGGCAGCGCAAGAAAGGACGGCAATACCGCGATTCTTCTGAACACTGTGCTGGACGAGCTGAAGAAGGAGGGCATCGAAACCGAGCTGGTTCAACTGGCAGGGAAGTCCCTCCAGGGCTGTATCGCCTGCTACAAGTGTTTCGAAAACAAGAACCACAAATGTGCCGTGGAAAAGGACGAGATGAACACACACATCGGGAAAATGCTCGAGGCAGACGGCATCCTCCTCGGCTCCCCGACATATTTCTCCGATGTGGCAGCGAACATGAAGGCCCTCATCGAACGCTGCGGTATGGTCGCCCGTGCAAACGGAGACATGTTCAGGAGAAAAGCAGGTGCAGGAGTGGTCGCGGTCCGGCGAGCCGGCGCCACCCATGTCCTCAG
The DNA here is from genome assembly GCA_963699545.1 of Nitrospirota bacterium. Lineage (GTDB taxonomy): Bacteria > Nitrospirota > Thermodesulfovibrionia > Thermodesulfovibrionales > UBA9159 > JAMCQB01. The sequence goes on from CAVOUE010000006.1 coordinate 219,202, forward strand.
CTCTCTCAACTATTTCTTCCTCATAGGCCAGATGATAATCCCGGGTTCGACCTACTGGAATCTCGGCATCGGGAGAGAGCCGGGAGAGGTGAAGAGCGATACTGAGGGGATGCAGACCATGGTCGACCTCGGGAGGAACATGGCCTGGCTCATCAAGAAGATCAGCGCCTGAGGGATGGAATCAGGAAACCGACGGAACGTTGCCTGCGGCCCGCGACAGCGGGGCCGCAGGCAACACCCGACTACCCCTCACAGCACAGGCGTCTCATTCTCTTCTTCCCATTGGGAGAAACGGCAAGGACAACTTCAACCTTTTTCCCGCAGTTGCTGCAGAAACTTGCCTTGTTCTTTGACTCCATACGTGCCGCCACGTCGGTCTTTGACTTTTTTACCTCTGCCATCTTGTTTCCTCCTTTCGTATCTCAAAATCCTCAGGAAATTTCCCTCTTCCCTTCGCCAGGCGCGCAGCTACCCTGTCAGGGTTCCTCTCTTGATTGGTACAGCCACTGCGGGCGGGACGCAACGAATGAGGAAATTTCACAAAACCACTTATACTACATTAGAAATGGCTTATATGTCAAGAACAAGCGGGGAGATCGCATCCGCATTTCCTGTTCTTCAAGATCCTGACCTGTTCCCCGTACGAACCGACACACATATCCCGCGACAAGGATGTCCCTCCTCTGATCTAAATCATGGTCGCGGTCTGCTGTTCATGGCATTCTATAATAAACGACAGACCTTAAGAGAGGTCAGGCTATCAGAGAGGCATCGGCGATGAAACAGAGACACCCAAGGATAGCGAGGGAAAGCAGAACGATCCATGCCATGATCACGCTATACTGCCGTGATCATCACGGCGATCATGGGACCGCAGGCGCCCTCTGTCCGGACTGCAGAGAAGTCCTCGATTATGCAGAGCTGCGCCTGGATAAATGCCCCTTTCAGGAGAACAAGACTACGTGCGCACATTGTCCTGTGCACTGTTATACGCCATCCATGCGGGAGAAAGTGAAAGCGATCATGCGATATTCAGGCCCGCGCATGACCTTCCGCCATCCGGTCCTTGCCCTTTTCCATCTTCTTGACGGAAGGAAAAAGCCCCTTTCCAAAGCAAAAGCATAATCGTCTTCGCCATGCTTATTTCCCGGAAGTGTGATAACATTTACCTGAGACATGGCGTCCATTAGGGAAAAGATCGACGTTTTTTTCATGAGGACCATCCGGAAGGACACCGGATCCCTCGGCAGGTTGAAGGCGTTCCAGGTCAGGTTCCTTCAACTGCTCTATGTGGTCATAAGGGAGCTTTCAGGGGAGCAACTCCCCCTCAGGGCGATGGGCCTTGTCTATACCACCCTCCTCTCCCTTGTTCCCCTCCTGGCGGTGAGTTTCTCGGTGCTGAAGGCCTTTGGCGTCCATGCCAGGCTCGAAATTCTCCTCTATTACTTCATGGAACCCCTCGGTCCCCAGGGTACGGACGTTGCAATGAAGGTGATTGAGTTTGTTGAAAAGGTGAATGTCGGGGTCCTCGGCTCAGTCGGTCTTGCAACCCTCATTTACACCGTAATCTCTCAGGTCCAGAAGATTGAAAGCGCCCTCAATTCCATCTGGCAGGTGAAAGGAACGCGAAGTTTTGCCATGAGGTTCAGCAACTACATGAGCGTGCTCCTCGTCGGTCCCGTTCTCGTCTTCTCCGCTGCCGGTTTCACCGCAGCCCTTATGAGCACCGCGTTCGTGCATACGCTGCAGAAGATCGAGCCCTTCGGAATGCTGCTCTCTTATGCGGGCAAACTGCTTCCTTCTGCTCTCGTGTGTGCGGCCTTTGCTTTTCTCTACTACTCTCTTCCCAACACAAAGGTGCGTTTCGCCTCTGCCCTTGTGGGAGGTATCGTTGCAGGGCTCTCATGGATAGCCACCGGGCTGGTCTTCACTTCCTTCATCGTATCGTCCGCCCAGTATTCCGCCATCTACTCGGGATTTGCTGTTCTTATCCTCTTCCTTATCTGGCTTTACTGGAGTTTCCTCATCCTCCTTACGGGAGCCAGCGTATCCTTCCATCATCAGAATCCGCAGTTGATCGCTGCAGAAGGAGAAATGCTCACCCTAAGCCCGGTCGCTAAAGAAAGGCTCGCCCTCTCCATCATGTATCTGGTCGGTTCCTCCTTCCGTGACGGAACACGACAATGGACGATCGCCGCCATGAGTGAGCGCCTCGGGCTGCCGGCAGTGCCTCTTCAGGCTGTTATGAATGCGCTTGAGGAAAGAGGACTCCTTGTCACATCCGGCGACGAGCCGGCATACTATCCTGCCAGGGACCTGGAGATGATCTCCGTGAAAGAGGTGATCGACGCTGTCAGGACAGCCGGGGAAGGCATCGGCACAGAAGAGTCAACCCTCGCGATTCCGGAGGTGGACGTCATCATGAGGAAGATCGAAGAGGGCATAACGGGTTCCCTTGAAAATGTTACAGTAAAGGCTTTGCTCCTGCCGCACAAAAAGAATAACTGAATTCTCGCCGCGCCGCGCACCACTTCATTTGAAGCTCAAAAGACGGCAGCCGTACCGGAACAATCACTCTTTTGTTATTGCACCTTCAGTTCCGAGGTGCAGTGAGCGCAGCGCACCGCCTTCACCGGAATGGCAGACATACAGTAAGGACATTCCTTTGTTGCCGGAGCCGAAGGCGGTACCTCCTCCTGTCTCCGCAGGTTATTAATGCTTTTCACGACGAGGAAGACCGCGAAGGCCACAATGAGGAAACTGATGATGCTGTTCAGGAAGAGACCGTAGTTCACGCTCACCGCTCCCGCTCTCTGCGCGTCGGCAACCGTTGCGTACGGCCCGGCCACTGAACCCTCCTTGATCACAAGGAACAGGTTGGAGAAGTCCACGTTTCCCAGAAGCAGGCCTATGGGCGGCATGATAATGTCCGAAACCAGCGATTTGACAATAGACCCGAAAGCAGCACCGATGATGATGCCCACTGCCATGTCAACCACATTCCCCTTCATGGCAAATTCCTTGAATTCCTTAAACACGGGAACCCCCTTTCATTGATCGGTCTGTTTTATCCTATAGTCACGGTATCATATTCTCGGCCATTTGACAAACAGCGACTGACCTGCCTCATGGGAAGTGTCCGGGGCAGGCTTGAAGGCAGATAAAAATGTGAATTGCTGTTAAAATTACATGGTATGCTTTAACAGGTTCGTGAACGTGAAATTCTTAACGTAAGAGGTATACTCTCAGCACCGATGAAAAAGATCACTTTGTTCTTTCTGAATCTCGGGTTTCTCCTGGTCTCGCTCTTCGTCTACCATCTTGTCTTTCTCTTGAAGTATGCTGATTTTAAGGCTTTGGCGGGAGCCGCTTTTCCTCCTGTCCTTCTTGCCGGGCTCAGGTTCGATCTCGCCACTTCCGCATACGTGCTGATCCCCTTTGCGGCGATGGTGTTCCTTCCCTTTCTCTCAGGTCACAGGACATATCTGCGTGTCCTGGCGGTTGTGAATGCATGCTGGCTCGTCCTCCTGGACATTTACCTTTTTGTAGATCTGTTTTACTACCCCTTTTCCCTGCGACACCTCAGCTTCGAGCTCTTCTCCACAAAGGGGGACATCACGTCCATGGTCAAGCTCGGTCTCCTGGAATATCCCCTGGAGTTGGCTGTGTTCACCGTCTTTGTGGTCCTGTTGCTCTTCACGTATTTCTCCCTCACCCGCAGAATACTCAGAGATTTTACGCGTTCGGACCACTCCTTCGTCAGAAGACTTATCGCCGATGCAGTTACCATTCTTGTCATGACAACCCTTATCGTGGTAATGGCACGAGGCGGCCTCCAGATGAAGCCCCTGAAGTACAGTGATGCGTTCGCCTTTCATTCACCCCTTCTGGGGCAGCTGGTGCTCAACGGGGTCTATACCACCATGAGGACGTTTTACAGCTTCAGGGAGAACAAGGAGATGAGGGGATGGGAAAGGCGTCGCTCGACCGAGGGAAGAAGCGATGCGAAGGGGAGCTCAAATGCTCGTATCACCGGAGAGGGAAGAGGTCCCCGACCCGCGGTACCCCCTTTACCGCCACTTCAAGTATAAGGAGTCTGAATTCAGGCGGTTAAATCTGGTGGTCTTCATCATGGAGAGCTGGTCAAGCAAGTTTGTGGGGGCATTGGGGGGAGAGGACGACGCTATGCCTTATTTCAGCAGGCTTTCGAAAAAAGGCGTCCTCTTTAAGAACTTCTTTTCCAACGGGCAGCGTTCCACAGAGGCTATCTCAGCGATCCTCACGGCCATTCCCCCTTCCGGCGGCATGATCCTGTCCCAGAGCGGAGCCTTTTCCCAGATGCCGGTGAAATTTCTGCCGTCCCTATTGAAGGAAAGAGGGTACAAGACCTTTTTCATCCACGGGGCAAAACCGGGTTCCATGGGGTTCAACAGTCTGGTGAAACAGACAGGCATCGAGCGGTATATATCAAAGGAAGAGATACTGAAGGAGGGGGGCAGGGAAGACGGTGTTTGGGGCATATACGACGAAGATACATTCCTTTACGCCCACAGGCTTTTTGATGCACAGAAAGACCCTTTCTTTGCGGTGATCTTTTCCCTGAGCAGCCATACGCCGTACAAGCTTCCCTCGGACCGTTTTAAGTATTTCGCCCCTGCGAAGCCGTTTCACGATTTCCTCGACTCCCTCCGCTATTCCGACTATGCCCTTTCCCGTTTCTTCGATGAGGCGGAAAAGGCCGGCTATTTTCGAAATACGCTTTTTATCATCGTGGGGGATCATACCGAAGGGAAGTCCACGGGGAACAATCTGTTCGAGCGGTTTTCAGTACCCTGTCTGATCTATGCCCCCCGGGTTTTACCACCATCGGTGGTGTCGAAGATAGTTGCCCAGACAGATCTCGCGCCGACCATTCTGGACATCCTGAAATCCTCGGACTCCCATACATCCTTCGGACAGTCCGCTTTTAATGATCTCCCCGGCGTTGGCTTGTTGTCCTATGGAGACGCCGACGTCTTTGTGCGGGAGGGTTGGATGCTCGTGTCCTCGGTCCACGGCCTTACCGACCGGTATCACTTCGGGGCGTCCGCGAAGGACCCGTCCCCTGAGGACGAAGGAAGGGTGGCGAGACTCGTACGTGAAGAGGACTACTATGTCCAGTTCTTCCATGATCTCATTCTCCGTAACAGGCTTTATCCACTCAACGGAAGGGAAAAGCGCTGAAACCCTTACTCCTGATCATAAGCTTCATCCTGTTGTCCCCGGGACTTGCCGGAGCCGAAACGGTAAGAACTCTTTCAGAGAGGAACGAGTTTGGAGGGACAACAAGGGAGATCACGTACGCGCCGGACGAGGAAGGATCCGGAATGTTCGTCAAAATGGTCTCGTATTTCGACGGCAAGGGGCGACAGGTCAAGCTGGAAAGCTACTATACCGCTTCGTATGCCCTCAAGAACGGCTTCGACAAGATGACAGTGCAGTATGGCAGCAACGAAAAAAAGTCAACGTTCGAGTACGAGCACACTTCTGACTCTGCAGAAAAAAATGGCGCGAGAAAGACCGTGGTCCATCTGGATGACAATGAAAAAATGATCCGGTCAGAAAAGTTCTCTACCGAGAAATATATTCATGAAAAAGGGATTGAAAGAGTGACGATCTATTATGATGGGGATGAGAAAGAGACGAAAGTGGAATACTCGTATACCGGGAAAGCTGCCGATGAGAAAGGGTTTGACAGGACGATCATCCACTTTGACGACAAAGGGAACGAGACGAGGACAGAATACTATAAGGATAAGAGATTGATTCAAACCTTAACGCCGCAATGAAGATGACAGGGATGGAAGAGACTGCTGTCAGACAGCATGATAAAAGGCGTCCCTCTCCACCGGAACCTTCCCGGCCTTCTCTATGAGGGTGACGAGCTCTTTCTTCGTCAACCCCTCGCTGCTCATGGCTCCCGCGGAATGGGTGATCTTCTCCTCAACAATCGTCCCGTCCAGATCGTCCGCTCCAAAGAGGAGTGATACCTGGGCGATCTTCTCCCCGAGCATGATCCAGTATGCCTTTATGTGGGGAAGGTTATCCAGCAAGAGCCTGCTTACAGCGATGGTCTTGAGATCATCGATGCCCGAGGTGTAAAAACCGCCGATGTCGGTGTTCCTCGGGTGGTATGCAAGAGGGATGAATGCCTGGAACCCTCGTGTGGTGTCCTGCAACTGCCGGAGCTTCAGGAGATGGTCGACCCTGTCTTCAAAGGATTCCAGGTGGCCGTAAAGCATGGTCGCATTGGTCGGTATTCCGCAGAGGTGGGCCGTTCTATGGATCTCAAGCCACCGTTCCCCCGATATCTTTTCAGGGCAGAGTTTCGTCCTCACCCTTTCCGCAAAGATCTCGGCTCCCCCTCCGGGCATCGCCTGAAGGCCGCTCCTTTTCAGCCTGTCGAGCACTTCTCTCACCGTCAGCCCGCTGATCCTTGAGAAATGGTCTATTTCCACTGCAGTGAACGCCTTTATGGCAATGGAGGGGAACGCCTTCTTGATTTTAGAGAGCATCGTGCAATAGTGCGCAAAGGACCATTCAGGATGGAGTCCGCCGACGATGTGGACCTCTCTAAAAGCGGTTCGGGATCCGGAGTCCGGAGTGCGGAGTTTTTCGATGATCTCATCAATAGTGAATTCAAAGGCACCAGCCTCTCCCTTTGACCGGCTGAAGGCACAGAACCTGCACCGGTTCACGCAGATATTCGTGGGGTTGACGTGCCGGTTTACAATGAAAAAGGCTTTCTTCCCGTTCTTCTTCTCCGCAACACGGGCCGCAAGTCGGCCCAGGGTAAAGATATCGTCGCTGTAAAACATTGCCAGGGCGTCTTCGCCGGTGATCCGCTTCCCTGAAAGGACCTTGTCAGTGACCGCTTTGAGCATTGATAATTATAGAACAAATTATCCTTCCATTTCTCCCGATGAAGCTGGTTGACAATCTCCGTGATCTTCTCTGCACTCATCCGCCGAGGGAAACGGTCTGCGTTGCCCCTGTCCTTCCGAACTGCGCCAAAATGTTAAAATATGAGGATGTCGATCAGGGAACTTATCATTGAAGGGGCGCGGCAGAACAACCTCAAGAACATCACGCTGACGCTCCCCCATAACAAGGTCATTGCTGTCACCGGGGTGTCGGGTTCGGGGAAGTCATCCCTTGCCTTCGATACCATCTTTGCTGAAGGCCAGTGGAGGTTCATCGAATCCATGTCCACCTATGCGAGACTGTTCCTCGAAAAACTTGACAGGCCCGACGTGGATGCCATCCACAACATACGGCCTGCGGTAGCCCTCGAACAGAAAAACCCGGTGCGCGGTTCCCGTTCCACAGTGGGGACGCTCACCGAGATGTACGACTATTTCAGGCTCTTATTTTCAAAGGTCTCAACGCCCTACTGCCCGCAGTGCGGCAAGGAGATCAGGAAATGGGACACCTCGCAGATTGTCCGACTTCTGACGGAAGAGCATGGGGAGAAAAGGCCCTTATCTTTTCAGACCGGACGAACCTCTCGAGCGAACTGAAGAAAAGGGGATATCACCGGGTTCTGGCTCAAGGATGAGATAGTGGACATGGATGAGGGAAGGAGTTCAGTGCGGGTCCACCGCTCGATGTCGTTCTGGACAGGCTCGTGATAAGGGATGAGCCGAGGCTCTCGGATTCCATTGAGATGGCCTGGAGAGAGGGAGAGGGAGAATTGAGGGTCGTCCTGCAGGATCAGCGACAGTCGGATAGCTAAGGCAGATCCTTACCAATTTTCTGTTTGCGAACGCATGTGACGAGTGCGGGACAGAGCTGCCCTGAGCCTTCGGCCCTGCTTTTTTCTTTTAACCACCCTGTCGGCGCTTGTCCAGAAGTGCAAGGGGTTCGGAAATACCTTGCTCTACGACGAAGACCTCATCGTCCCGGACACGGATCTCTCCCTCTCAGAAGGGGCCGTTGACCCCTGGGAAAAGCCTGCTGCAAAATGGTGGAAACAGCAGTTCCTGGCAGGCGCAAAAAAGGCAGGCATCGATGTAAAAAAACCTTTTCTGGAACTTTCCCGGAGGAGAAAAGGAGAAGGTATTCAAGGGGATCCGAATTTTTACGGCATCGACGACTTTTTTGAGGACATGGAGGGGCGAAGGATACAAACTGCACGTCAGGGTGTTCCTGAGCAGATACAGGAGGGGCGTCACCTGTCCTGTATGTCAGGGGAAGAGGCTCCAGCAGGAAGCACTGTCCTACAAGGTCTCCGGACTGGACATCGCTGAACTCAGCCGGATGTCCCGGTCGAGAGTTCACGTTCTTTCGGGATATTGACTTGTCTCCTTTCAAGAGGGATCTGCAAAGAAGCTCATCCGGCAGATAATCATGAAGCTCCGGTTTCTCGAAAAAGTCGGACTCGAATACCTGACTCTCGACCGGCAGGGCAAGACCCTTTCCGGTGGTGAATACCAGAGGATAAACCTCTCGAACCAGCTCGCCTCATTATTGACCGGGACGCTCTATGTGCTGGATGAGCCCACGGTCGGACTTCATGCGAGGGACACGGAGAGGATCGCAAGGATAATGACGTCAGCTGGCGGAACTCGGGAATACCGTTATCGTTGTTGAACATGACAGGGGGATCATCGAGGCTGCTGAGTGGATCGTCGAACTTGGCCCGGGCGGAGGACAGAAGGGTGGCGAAGTTGTTTTTGCAGGGACCAGGTGAGGGATTTTCTGAAGGCTGATTGTCTCACCTCGCGGTACATGAGAGGGATGAAGAAAGTCGGACAGCTGCCAGGACGAAGAAGAGAGAGATTTCCGGCGGATGCTTATGCTCTTAGGCGCAGGAGGGAATAACCTCAAGGAAGTCGACTTCAGGATCCCGTTGAGAGACTTAATCGCTGTCACCGGCGTGTCAGGCTCAGGCAAGAGCAGTCTCGTTGTCGAGACGCTTTACAGGGCCCTGGCCAAGAAGTTCAGGATCAGAAAGATGACCGCCCTTGCCGTACGGGAAACTCGAGGGTGATGAGTTACCTCAAGGGCGTTAAATTATTGACCAGATCCCCGATAGGCAGGAGTCCCCGCTCCAACCCTGTCACTTACCTGAAGATCTTCGACCATATTAGGAAACTCTTTTCCGAGCAGAGAGAGGCAAAGACCTACGGTTATGGCCCGGGATTCTTCTCCTTTAATGTCCGGGCGGAAGATGCGAGACGTGCAAGGGCGAAGGCTACGAATTAATGGAGATGTATTTCTTCGAAGACCTTTATATACAAATGCGAGAAATGCGACGGGAAGAGATACAGGCCAGAGGCCCTGAGGGTCAAATACAGAGACAAGAATATAAGCGATGTCCTGAAGCTGACCGTCGATGAGGCTATAGAGATATTTTCCGACGTCCCTTCCATAGTGAGCAGGTTCTCCCTCAGATGAAGATGACGTGGGACTGGGGTATCTCAGGCTGGGGCAGTCCGCCACCACCCTTTCAGGAGGTGAAGCCCAGAGACTGAAGATATGCTCCGAGTTGTCCATCGGAAGCAAAGGCGACTTCCTCTACATCCTTGACGAGCCCACCGTCGGCCTCCATTTCAATGACGTAAAATTGCTCATCGATGTACTGCGAAGGCTTGTGAGCGGAGGGAACACCGTCGTGGTGATCGAGCATAACCTTGATGTCATAGCCGCCTCAGACTGGATCGTTGACCTCGGGGCCCGAGGGCGGCGACCAGGGCGGCAGAATCATATTTGAGGGGACGCCGGAAGACATCGTAAAGGTCAGCGAATCGTATACAGGGAAGTATCTGAAAGGTGTTCTGAGCGGTCAATAACAGTCTTCGGCAGTGAGGACAGACGTTGAAGTCACGGGGCCGATAGGAGCGCTCTTTTCCTAAGTTTTACCCCGAAATTACCCAAGCCTAAGATTACAAGCCTCCACCACAGCTTGACAGCTTCATTTTTTGTGATAAAAGGAAATTAGCGGACAATCGGGATTGCAGTGCATATTCTGATGGCTTTGCCATCAAAAATTGAAGGAGGGATGAACATGCAAGCAAAAGCTGCTGGAAAAGTTCTCGTGATAGTTATCGCCCTGATTTCCCTGGGCTCAATGTTCGCATGTGCGGGCAAGGAGTTTGCGCCCAAGGATCCTTACCCGTATTGGTATTATCCCAAGGAATTACCGGAAGCGGACCGTGCCATAGAAGCGGCGCGTCAGAAGGGCAAGGACAAGGAATGTCCGGAAGAATTTGCGGAGGCTAGGGCCAAGGTCGACAGGGCTTATCAGGAATACATGGCGTGCAAGACCCCAGGGCCGATCCCGATAAACATTGTTTGCCCCCCTCCAACGTGCGAGTTAAAAACAGACAAGGGAAAGATTGACCTCGGGGAATCCGCAACCCTTTCGTTGACGACATCAGGGTATGTCACCTCTGCCGTGTTGGACGGAACCGCGGTGGCACCAACCGGGGGAACGAAGAGAGTAACCCCCACTTCAACAACAACGTACACTGCAACGATCGTCGGTCCCTCGGCTCAACACCGTGCAGCGTCTCTGTACAGGTTATTCCTCCACCGCCTCCGACATGCGAGCTGAAAGCGGATAAAGGGAAGATTGATCTAGGGGAATCCGTAACCCTCTCATTGACAACATCCGGCAAGGTCACCTCTGCGGTGCTGGACGGAACAGAGGTGCCACCAACGGGCGGAACGAAAAAGATAGAGCCCGCCTCAGCGGCAAAGTTCACCGCACAGGTTGTCGGTCCCGGGGGCTCAAACACGTGCAGTGTCCCTGTTTCGATCCGTTTAATTCTCTATGTTCATTTTCCTTTTGATAGGCCTAAAGCAGGCGAAGATGCCAAATGGTTTAGGAACCCCGACGCCGACAATCCCGAAGATTTGAAGGACCCGGCGAACAAGGGAAAAGCGAAGACCCAGTTCATGAACGCACAGCTGAAAGACAACCCGGCCGAGTTGAAGAAAGCCGTTGATTTTGTGAAGAAGAACACGAGTTCCTATATCACGGTCACCGGACATACCGACTCGAAGGGAACCGAACAGTACAATCGGTCGCTTTCAGAGAGAAGGGCGAATGCGGTCAAGGAATACCTGATTGAACAGCAGGCGATTGACCGGAAGCAGATCACCGCAAAAGGCCTTGGCGAGAAGAATCCTATTGCCAAAGAGAAGACACCGGATGGCCAGGATGATCCGGGAGGCAGAGCCAAGAATAGGAGAGTTGAAATCATTTCTGAAGCCATCTCTCCCAGATAAAGCGCAGCGTAGAGTGGCCCGCAGGCTGAGCGCCTGCGGGCCACTCTACGTCAAGGCGTGCGGATTTTGGGTACTATCGTTCAGCGTAGATCGCAACCATATGGCTTTCGAAAAGCGGACCGTGCAGCGGCCGAAATCCCTTTCAAAACTCCTTAAACACCTTTGCAAGAGAATCCCCTGCCACGTGCATCCTGAACTCATTGAAATATCCGAAGGGGGTGAGCATGACCTGATACCCGGTCCTCCTGAGTCTTTCAACGACCTCATCCAGGAGCCTCCGCGCAAATTCAGGAGAGGACTTGCTGGAGGAGAGGTGGTTGAAGGAATGGAGCACCACATCCTTTGTTTCGAACTTTCCCGCGATCCACTTCGTGTTCTTGACGAACTTCTGGAGGACGCTCTCCCTCTTCGCCTCGTCCTCAGCCTCCGAATGGAAGAAGATCACCACCGCGTTTTTCACGGACTCCTCTTTCTCCACGTCAGGGACATCCTCCAGGCTCTTTGAAGCGGTTTTGTACGACCACTCATGCACATAGAACATCAGGAGTTTCATAGCAGATTCTCTCCTAAAACACACCTTTCCGTCAAGTGTGATTCATCCGCTTATAGACGGTCCCGACTATCCGCAGATTTTGCTGAGGCTTCTCTTCGCACTTCGGAAGCCGTTCTTGTATAATAGCACCATGCTCTCGTACATCGGAAAACGGCTCCTCATGATGATCCCTCTTATCTTCGGCATCACCCTGATCACCTTTGCTGTGGTGCACCTCGCCCCCGGAGGCCCTGTTGAGGTCGAGACCGAGATGCAGATCAAGGCCTCTGCCCAGGCAAGGGAAAATCTGAAGAAACTCTATGGACTGGACAAGCCCTTGCACGTCCAGTACGCGGACTGGCTCAAGAGGTTTGCAAAACTGGACTTCGGCAAATCCTTTGTGGACGGAAGGGAGGTCATAAAGAAGATCGGCGAGCGCATCCCGGTGACGCTCACCATAAACATCCTGTCTCTCCTGCTGATACTGGTCACGGCCATCCCTATCGGGATACTTTCGGCCACGAAGAGGTATTCTCTCTTCGACAAGCTCTCTACGATCTTTGTTTTCATGGGTTTCTCCACTCCGACGTTCTGGCTTGCGCTCCTCCTCATGATCCTCTTCGGGGTGAACCTGGGGATTCTTCCCATTTCAGGCATCCAGAGCATTGATGTATCGGAGATGGGCCCTCTGGACAGGCTGGTTGACTGGGCAAGGCACCTCATCCTTCCCGTGGGTATTTCGGCCTTCGGCGGCATCGCCGGCCTGAGCAGGTACAGCAGGTCCAGTATGCTGGAGGTGATACGGCAGGACTATATCAGGACAGCCAGGGCAAAGGGACTTGATGAATCGGATGTAATACTGAAGCACGCCTTCAGGAATGCGCTGATGCCGGTGGTGACGATACTCGGCCTTTCTGTTCCGGGGCTCATAGGCGGAGGCGTCATATTCGAGACCATCTTCGCCATACCGGGGATGGGGCAGTTGTTCTATTCCTCGGCAATGTCCAGGGACTATCCCACGATCATGGGCATCCTCGTCATAGGAGCGATCCTCACCCTCATCGGCAATCTCCTGGCGGACATTTCGTACGCCTTTGTGGACCCGAGGATACGAAGGGCCGGCAGATGAACATATCTTCCATTGTCTTCAGGAGGTTTTCACGGAACAGGCTGTCCCTGACGGCCCTGTTCGCGGTGTTCGCCATTATCGTCATGGCCCTGCTTGCAGGTATCGTCTCTCCACGGAACCCCATGGCCATCGACGTGCATAACGTTCTCTCTCCGCCGTCACCGTCCCATCCTTTCGGCACAGATGAACTTGGGAGGGACGTGCTTTCAAGGATGATCTGGGGCAGCAGGGTCTCTCTGAAGGTAGGGTTCATCGCTGTCGGCCTCGCCATCCTGATGGGAACGCTCGTCGGGGCTGTCGCCGGTTTTTACGGCGGAAAGGTCGATGCCCTCCTCATGCGATTCGTGGATATCATGCTCGCGTTCCCCACGTTCTTTCTCATCCTTGCAGTGATCGCCATACTGGAGCCAAGCATCTATACCATCATGGCAGTCATAGGATTTACCGGGTGGATGGATGTGGCAAGACTGGTGCGGGCAGAGTTCCTGACGTTAAGGGAGCGGGATTTTGTCGTGGCTGCGAAGGCCATGGGTGCGGGAAATCTGAGGATGATGTTCAAGCATATCCTGCCCAATGCCATGGCTCCGGTCTTTGTTGCTGCCACCTTCGGGGTTGCGGGCGCCATACTCACCGAATCAGGACTCTCCTTCCTCGGCCTCGGGGTTCAGCCGCCCAACCCCAGCTGGGGCAATATCCTTACAGCGGGCAAAGACAATATCGAGGTTGCATGGTGGCTCTCCCTTTTCCCCGGCCTCGCCATCCTTGTCACGGTCCTCAGCTACAACCTCGTGGGTGAAGGTCTCAGGGATGCCCTGGATCCGAGATTGTGGGAGCATGAACGTTCCGGCGTCCCCGACAGGGAGAAAACCCCGGGAGGCGGTACCGGTGCTGAACAGAGGACGGGAAGGTGAACTTTGACGATGATGCGGGACAAGGAACTGAGGGATGCTGCATCGTTCACTCCCGACCCGGAAAGAGCCTATAACAATCTCCGGTCCTTCCTCGATAGTAACCCCGAGCGCACGGAAGAGCTCGAAGCAAACATCAGGCCGGTCTCTCTCCTTTTCAGCACCAGCCAGTTTCTGTCGAACTTCGCCTCGTCCAATCCCGACGTTCTCTTTGAAAGCCTGAAGAGGCTCCATGACCCTGTCCTGAAAGAGGCGCTGGCGGCATCGCTGGATGAGATGATGCGCAGCGTGTCAAAGCCCCCGCCGGAAACTCTCCAGAGCATCGTGCGCACTTTCAAAAAGAGAGTCCTCCTCCTGATCACCCTGAGGGATATCCTCAATATCACGGACATTGCAGATGCCATGTCCGAGCTGAGCCTCCTGGCCGACGTCATTGTGGAAAAATCGGTACGTATCCTGGGGGGTCAGCTGCGAGAGACAAATGGTGAGCCGAAGGAAGATGCGTTCTCGGTGATATCAGTAGGCAAGCTCGGCGGGAACGAACTGAACTTCAGCTCCGATATAGACCTCCTCTACGTCTACGGAACAGAACAGGGCGAGACCGGCGGCATTCTTACCCCCGGCGGCATTCTCAAGAACAGGATCAGCAACCATGAATACTACTGCAAGCTGGGAGAACAGCTGAGCAGATTCCTTTCGATGAGCACTGAAGACGGCTTTGCGTACAGGGTCGACCTGAGACTCAGGCCGGAAGGACAGAGGGGAAGCCTCGCACAGTCCCTCTCCGCCTATGAAATATACTACGAATCATGGGGCATGGCCTGGGAACGGGCGGTACTCCTGAGGGCGAGGCCCATTGCAGGGGACAGGGAACTGGGCAAGGCCTTCACCGGGATGATAAGGCCCTTCATCTACAGGAAATATCTCGATTTCAGCGCCATCGAGGAGATACGGCGAATGAAGACGAAGATCGATGCCGCTTTCAAGAAAGACGATATCAAGCGGGGCTATGGCGGCATCCGTGAAATAGAATTCTTTGTGCAGGCCCTTCAGCTCATCTACGGTGGGAAAGAACCACTGCTCCGGGAAAGGGGAATCCTGATGGGTCTTCACCGGCTTCTCCAGAAAAACCTCATCGGACATGAAGACTATTCCCTCCTGAACGACAACTACCTGTTCCTGAGAAAGCTTGAGCACAGACTGCAGCAGCTGAACGACCTCCAGACCCACTCGATCCCTGTTGACAGGAACGAACTCACCGCCCTCGGCAGGAAAATGGGGCATCCCGACGCCACGTCGTTCCTCAAGGAACTTGAAGGCAGGAGAAAGACGGTAAGGAACATCTACGATTCCCTTTTCATGGGAGGGGAGAAGAAGACGCCCGTGGAGACCTCGCTCTTTCTCAGTGAGGACCTGTCTCCGAGTGAACTCAGGGAAGTCCTGGCAGCATATCCCCTCAGGGATCCGGAAAAAGCGGTGAGGAACATCATCCACATACGGGATGCGATCTTCGGGTTCCAGACCCTTCGCGGCAGAAGGCTCCTGAGCGAGATCCTCCCCGCCTTTCTCCATGAGGCCCTGAGAACGAAGAATCCCGATACCGCCGTTCATAACCTCCAGTCTTTCGCGGCCCTCCTTGCATCCGAGGAATCATATCTCGAATTGTTCAGAAAGAATGAACGCCTGATCCCCATCCTCACGGGGATCCTGTCCCGGAGCGAATACCTGCTGAAGAATGTCATGAAGAGGCCGGAGTACCTTGAACTCATCGGGCACGAACTGTTCTTCAAAAAAACCCTGGCATCCCTCAAACGGGAACTCAGGGAGAGCATTGCATCGGGAACGCAGCTTTCTGACGCTATCAGGATGCTGCGCCAGTCAGAGGAGATACGACTCGGGACCCTGTTCCTGGAGAAGAAGATCGACGCCGTAGGGCTCGTGAAAGGCTTGAGCAAGGCTGCAGAGGCGGTGGTCTCGGTCTGCACTGATGAACTGGTAAAGGACGGGTTCGCTGCCATCGGTATGGGGAAAGCAGGAGGCAGGGAGATCACCTTTGATTCAGACCTTGACCTGATCTTCGCGTGCAGCAGGGATATAACCGACACCCATGTGAAGGCGGCGCAGCGCCTTATCCGCCTGCTGACATCATATACAAAGGACGGCATCGCGTACAGGGTGGATGTGAGGCTGCGTCCTGAGGGCACAAAGGGACCTCTCGTCACGACCCTGGATGCGCTGGCCGGCTATTATGCCGGAGGCGCCCGCTTCTGGGAGTTTCAGGCCCTCCTGAAGGCACGGCCTTTAGGAGGCGACACGCTGACGGGCTGCTGCTTCATGGAGATGAGAGAAAAGACCCTCACAGAAAAAGGGAAGGAAGTATCTGCAGCTGACATCAGGGCGATGAGGGAAAGGATCCTGAGGGAGCTCTCGAAGGAACGGGAGGGGTATGACATAAAACTCGGTCCCGGAGGGATAGAAGAACTGGAATTCACGGTCCAATTCCTCCAGCTGATACATTGCGACCGGCGCAGGAAGCTTACGGTCCAGGGAACCCTTGATGCCGTGGAACGCCTACGTGCAGCGGACGTGATAGCGGAGGGAGAAGCGGACCTCCTGCGTGATGCGTATCTTTTTTACAGAACCCTGGAGAGCTTCCTGAGATTGCAGGGAGAACCGGTTCTCAGGAAGACGGGGGTGACCGCGGCCGACCCGGCAGAGTTCATGGGCTTCAGCAGCGTCGGTGAACTTTCGGAACAGATAGAGCAGAGACGAAGATCGGTGAGCGAGCTCTTCGGGAAATATCTGCACTGAGGTCGTTATCGGTGAAGATATGATATAATTGAGAAAACTTCGATGTGCACGATAAGGATAAAACATGCTGAAACTCCGTGATGGAATTGTAGAGTTGTACAAGAAAGTTGCCACATCCATCCCTCCTGATGTGGAAGAAGCCATAAAAAAGGCTCTTCCCTCTGAAAGAAAACCCGGGGCGAAGGAGTCCCTGTCAAAGATCGCGCTCACCATTCAGAAATCAAGACAGACCCCGAGGCCTGCGTGCATCGACACCGGTATCCCCATCTTCAGAGTAAAGGTTCCACGGGGCTTAAGCCACACCGAGCTGACAAACACCATAAGGGAGGCCACTGCCGTCGCAACACGGAAGATACCCCTCGCCCTCAGCGCCGTGGACATACTCACCGGCGAGAATTCCGGCGACAACACCGGTTTCGGCTTCCCCGTCATCTATTTTTCGGAGGCGCCCGATGATACCCTCACTGTGGACCTCATGCTCAGGGCCGGTGAATGTGAGAACTATGGCCGGACCTACAGCCTGCCTGCGGAGGGACTCAGTGCCGGGCGGGACCTCGACGGGGTGAGGAAATGCGTGCTTAACTGCGTGAAGGAGGCAGGGGGGAAAGGGTGCCCGCCTTATACCGTAGGGGTAGGGATCGGTGGAACCCGGGACCAGGTCGCTGTCCTTGCGGCCCACCAGCTGTTCAGAAAGCTCTCGGATGAGAGCGAATTTCCTCTGATCAAAGAGCTCGAGCAGAGACTCCTCAGGGAGCTCAATGAACTGGGTATAGGTCCCATGGGAAACGGCGGGAACACCACGGCCATAGGAGTGAAGATAGGCTTCAACCACAGGCATCCCGAAGCGTACCTCGCGGAGGTGGTCCTGTCCTGCTGGGCAAACAGAAGGGGCCGCCTCATCTGGTGAGTTGAAGGGTCGTTTGTCCTCCTCTTAAATGAAGAGGAGGTGCAGGAGGGGCTAACTTTTCGCTGGAATTCCATAACTCCCCCTTACCCCCTCTTAGCTTAAGAGGGGGTGCCCCAAATAGTCGGGGCGGGGGCGTTACTCCTTCCCGGCTGTTTGACTCGTCCCCTGTCAAGTGATACCCTTTAACTGTGAAGACCTTCGAGGTGATCGACATCTCAGGAGACGCCGGCATAAGGGCATATGGAGGGACACTCCAGGACCTCTTCGTCAATGCCGCCATGGGGATGTACAGCCTCATCACCGACCCTTCAGCCATCAGGGAAGAAAGGCATATGGCGCTGGATATCGAGAGCCACTCCCTTGAGGGACTCCTCGTGTCGTGGCTCAACGAGCTGATATTCCATTTCGATACCTATGGATTTTTAGGGAAGACCATACGCATAGCAACCCTCCGTAACAATACGATCTCTGCCCGCGTGTCGGGAGAAGAGTTCGACCCGGGAAGGCACGAGAGAAGGTTGCTCGTCAAGGCGGCGACCTATCATCAGCTCAGCATAGAGAAAAAAGAAGGACAATGGGTGGCGGATATTATCTTCGATATTTAAGTTGACACTCTTTGTGGCCTTGCCGCAGGGTTACCCTATTGGGTCATTCCCGCAAAAGCGGGAATCCAGAAAAAGGCACTGGATTCCGGGTCAAGCCCGGAATGACAAATAATAGATTTGGATACGCTGCGGTCTTGCCGCAGGGTATTTCATAGGAAGGAGGTGGTCTGATGGGCACTGAGAAGCTCAGGAGAATCGACAGCACAAAGATAGAGATCCCCGCTGATTACAAGCCCGGCATGCGGGTGAAAGGAGTCATCTACGTCGATGATGTCCTCGAAAAAAAACTTGAGAGCTCGTGCATCGAGCAGGTAGCGAATGTCGCGACACTTCCCGGCATTGTGAAGGCATCCATGGCAATGCCCGACATCCACACCGGATACGGTTTCTCCATTGGGGGCGTTGCTGCCTTTGACCTGGAGGAGGGGATAATCTCCCCCGGAGGTGTGGGTTACGACATAAACTGAGGGGTCCGCCTCCTCAGGAGCAACCTCAAAAGAGAAGAGGTGGCTCCGGGGATGAAGGGCCTCGTGGGGGTCCTGTACAATGAAATACCCTCCGGTGTGGGGTCAAAGGGGAATATCCGCCTCAGCGCGGAGGAAGAAAGGAGGCTCCTTCTTAAAGGCGCACGGTGGGCCGTGGAGAACGGCTACGGAGACGCCCTGGACCTCCAGAATACGGAGTCAGGCGGCTGCATAGAGGGCGCCGACCCTGACCTCATAAGCCGGAAGGCTTACGAAAGAGGACGGGCGCAGCAGGGGACCCTCGGATCAGGCAACCATTTCCTCGAAGTCCAGTATGTGGATGAGATCTACGACGGGAAGGCTGCCGATGCCCTGGGCATCTTCATGGATCAGGTGACGGTCATGATACATACGGGGTCCCGTGGGTTCGGACATCAGGTCTGCACGGATTTTATCGAGGTGATGGAAAGGGCAGCGGCCAAATACCGCATCGAACTGCCTGATAAGGAACTTGCGTGTGCACCCTTCGAAAGTCCGGAGGCAAAGGACTACCTTGCGGCAATGAGGGCGGCAGCCAATTACGCATGGGCTAACAGGCAGTGCATCACGCACTGGGCCCGGGAAACATTCCTTAAGTTCTTATCCACGACACCCCGGGAGCTTGGGATGAGCCTCATTTACGATGTGGCGCACAACATCGCTAAGGTCGAAGAACACGTGATGAACGGAAGAACGAGAAAACTGATCGTGCACAGGAAGGGCGCCACACGGGCCTTTCCCCCGGGCATCCCGAACTGCCGGAAGCCTACAGGAACACAGGACAGCCAGTGCTGATACCGGGAGATATGGGCAGGGCATCCTTTGTCCTCGTCGGGACGGAAAAGGCTATGCAGGAGACCTTCGGCTCAACATGCCACGGCGCCGGTAGGGTGATGTCCAGGCACCAGGCCATACGCCAGGCAAAAGGCAGGGCCATATGGCGTGAGCTCGAGGACAGGGGCATATTCGTTCAATCAGCGGGCAGGGAGACCCTGGCGGAGGAGATGTCCGAGGCATATAAGGACATATCCAATGTGGTGGACGTTGTTCACAATGCAGGGATATCGAAAAAAGTGGCGCGGCTGAGACCGATGGGGGTCATAAAAGGATAGCGGACGACAGGGTGCGAAAAAGATCTGGCAGCTACTGCTGGAAGCCGATGGTCACTTCGTAACTATAAAGAACCTCTCCGCCCTGGCCGTCACTGAGCTGGACGCTGACAGGATGCCTGCCCGCATCCTTCTCCGCGACACGCCACGTTATCAAGCCGGTGGATTCTTCTATTGTCAGCCCGGCAGGGGCTTTCCTGAGCTTGAAGGTGACGGGGTCGCCGTCAGGGTCAGAGGCCTTGACCCTGAAAGAATACACGTTATTCTCAAACCTCTCATCGCCTCCCAGAGGCTTTGGCGCAGCGTTATAGATCTGAGTGTTTATCGTGATGGCCTGGCCGTCCGCTTCCCCGTCAAAAGGAGTGATCCTGACGGCTATCCTGTCACCCCGTTTAAAGGGTCCCTCAAGGCTGTTGTCTGTCCCTGAAGCATCTCCGTTCCTGAACCACTCATACTTGAAGGTCACCGTGTCCCCGTCCCTGTCGTCCCCTGCAAGATCCACGCGGAGATTATCAATTGCCCTGGGGAACCTCGGGATGATTTCGGCCCTTGCAACGGTGGGAAGAGCGTTCTTAACGACAACCTTGCCGGATTCGACCGCTTTTCCGTTCAGCGTTGCCTTCGCCTGGACAACATCCCCTTTCCTGAGCTCCTGCGAACTGAACTGGCTGCCCACCGCGCTGACAACGGGCCTGCCGTTCACAAACCACTGGATGCCGGAAACCTTGCCTGCGGGCGGTATTGAAAATATGCTCTCCCTTGTGGCATCGGCCGGAACGATCTGCAATGGCTGAAGCTGAGAAGCCACAGGAAGCGCAGATCCCGTCCCCTGCGGCTTCTCGGATGAACACCCTCCGGACACGATGAACAGGCACGACAGAACGAGAACTGAACAAGCAGCACGTTCTTCCCGCCCTGTCTGCCAAGGCCGTCATCTTATGGCTGATCGCCGCCAAGCCCTTTTGTCTTCCAGCCCGTATACCCGGACCTCGGGGCTTTGGCGGACATCTCCTGGATCGGCTGGATGTTCCCCGTGGAGCTCTGCACAAACCCCTTCAGTTTTCCTTCCTTTGTGACCGCAAGACCGATAGACGCGGGCAAGCCCTTTCCGAGCATCGCGGTACGTGATACCGAATGGGTCGCCTTCTGCGCCTGGGTCTGCCCCGCATAAATATCCCCCTCCTTCTTGAAGATAAACTGGGAAGATGGGGTCGAGACAGCGCTGCCGGTGGTATACCAGAGGGCATACAGGTTGCTTGATCCCTCCATGGTACAGATATCCGTCCCCGGAATGTACGAAACGAACATCACAAGTCCGCCGAGGATGGACGGTTTTGTTGTGATCCTTTCCCCCGCATGAACGAGGGTGTTACCCAGAAAGTCAACAAGTTCCAATCCCATGGTACCAAAATATATGGCCCACCCGTCGGCAGCTCCCACAGCGGCTCTGAGCGTATCGAAACCCACCCCGCCGGGACACGTGGCGCCGCCGCCGACGCATATCCTCATGTTGGACACACTCAAAAGATTGCTATACGTTTTAGGGCACCCCGCTGCAAGTCCATTCCAGCAACCGTCTGTTCTCCCGAACGCCATAGAAAGCCCCTGTATCAGTAGTGTTCCTGTCGTTCACCCCGATATACTGGCCTGTTCCGAAGAACAACCAGAGTTTACCATCGCTATCCATGGAAGCAGAGGGAGCAGCAGTGAACTTTCTGCTCAGGTCATTGGCATTGGTCACGTTGTAGAGCGCAGAGAGGGTCCATGTACCCGGTCCGGGAAAATACCGCCCGTTACGTTCGCCATAGTGTTCAATCTCCACATCGCGGCATTCTTGGTGCTTCCCTGTGTCCAGCTTTCCCCGATATATGCCACATCAACGGTGAAATCCGTGTTCACGTCCACCGTTATGGGGTTCGCCATAAAAGAGCTGCCGTTACCAGTCGGTTTCTTCCAGTAGTTGTTGTCCACCAGCCATGTACTTATCACGCCGTTGTCAGCAGCGGGGGTGGAGAGCTTTGTAACAAACACGTTTGCGTCCTGGAAGCCTGTCAAATTGGAGAGTCTGTCAAAATCCGTTGGTCCGGAGCCGAATATCGCATACCAGTCATTCCCCACCCTGCCCACAGCAGGATATGACATGGTCGAGCCCGAGATTAAGGACGCCCGTGTCCGTGGTGTCGAAGGTCCAGAGAAGTCTCGGCGGTTGCTCCGGGTCGGTGATGTCCAGGGCAAAGTAGGTCGAGCGCAGATGCTCTGTGCCGCCGCTGGCGGACTCAATGGGTATGGCCTTTGCTCCCGGCCTCCCTCCGTAACGCATCCCGCCGATGAGGATGGTCCCCCAGCAGACGGTGTCACCCGCCTTTCCCACATGCGTTGCGTCGCACGTGAAGATCTTGACGTCAGTGACCTTCGGCTTCAGATCGACATAGTAGACGTGGGTATAGTTCGGGTCGGTAAGCCACTTGAGATGCGGCAACGCCTCCCTCGGAATAAAGCTCCAGAGCTCATCACCCAGCTGCGGGCCTGAATCCGCATATGCCCCGCCCGAGAACGCGCGCCAGAACTTGTGGTCATTGATGCTGAAAAAGCCGCCATTGAAGGCATGGAGCATCCCGTCATTGGCGCCGACATATACCACATGCCTCCTGTTGGTATACGTATGGAGGAAATTGAAATACGATGGGTCGCGATACAGCACGTCATAGTTTTCCGAGGGCCTCGTCACTGCCGTTGGCGTTGAGTAGACGATATCGCCCAGTTTCCAGGTAGAGCCGTCGATCTCCCTTGTCCTGTAGCCCGCAATAATCTGTCCCCTCGTGAAATTGATGATGTTCGCAGCCTGCGTATCGTCGGTCGCCCTCAGAAACCGTCTCAATGCGGTCTTGCTCGTGTCGGTAAAGTTCAGCAGGGTCTTGCCGTCTGTGGTCGTATAGATCTTCCGTCCGCTGCTGCTGTTGCCCGGATAGGCAGCATCAGCAAAAGGAGTGATCCGCAGCTGACTCCCCCCGTTCCAGATAGAATGGACCGACTCTATCGGAAGAGTGTCAATATAGACAAAATCAGTCCTAATCCCCTTGCACTGGGTGTCATCGAACCGGTCCACCTTCGTGCCGTCGGCAGTGGTGTATTTGGTCTGAACAACATAATCATGAGGGTCACTGCCGCATGTGGCGGGGTCGGTCCCGGTCAATGTCTTGTCCCCGTTGGTATCCTCACGGAGATTCCCATAGGGGTCGAGGAAGAGGGAATGGATGTAGCCGAGCCAGAAACGGTCAATACCCGCGGTATTGTCCCTCTGCTTGGGATAGAAATATGCCTGATAGAGGGCTCCCTCGCCCTCGCCCGTGGTGGCAAGAACCGATGCCGATGTTCCTGAGGACGCCCTTTCGAGGATGTCGGCAAAGGCCCGTTCGAGCTGGCTTTCGACCTCGTTCGGGTTTGAGGCATAGAAGTAGGTGTTCGGCAGGCCCCGTATGGGGTCCTTCCATTCATCATCGAGGTCCGGGACAGGGGGGACGCCGCCGGTCTTGTCCGTGAAACCTCCGTACTTGGCGGCGTAATAAAGCGGGTTCTGGAGGAAGCCGGCATTGGAGCCTGTTGCCGTAAAGCTCCTTACGATCGCGGAGTCCGACATCACCTGAGCTGAAGCAGCGGGACAGGTGTCACCCGGAATGACCGCACTACAAATGGCATTGGCCGCTGCGGCTGTTACGCCTGCGCAGTTAACCCAGGTAGCAGCGTTACAGACCCTCACATTGGCATCTGCAACATTGTATCTGTACCTCTGGGTCGTATCGGTCCCCGTGCAGTTATTTGAGGCATCAAAAGAAGCATTGCAGTACCTGTCGCAGTCGGTCTGGCCTGCATTGCCTCCGCATCCCAGCTCGAGGTATTCTCCCGGATGATCCACTCCGTTGATAATATATCCTGCCACGTCCGAGTGTCCGGCATTCGCAGTAACACCGACCGTCTTGACCGTTATTGTGCCCCCCGCATCGGTCTTCACATAGATCCTGTACTTAATATCCAGGTCATAGTCAAAGCCCGCGGCTGAGTCGTCGTACATTATCTCATAGGCGTACTGGTACCCGTTCGTGGTCGTCTCCGTGACGCATGCGGCGTCGCACAGGGGGGACACGGCAGCCCCCGGGGCCTTCAGGATACTGAAACCTGCAAGCTGCCCCCGGGAAAAGATGCCGTTGGCATCGGTCAGCGAAAGGTCCTTGAACGTGGGAGCCAGCTGCACCTTCATGTTGTTAACAGTGAATTCCAGCTGCGGGACAGTGGAAGGCATTGCCACAGCATAGGTGCTCACCTTCTTATAGTCCGTAACAGGATCACTGGAAGGGTTAGGAAAACCGGTGGTATGGGCCCAATGGGCAAGGCCACCCATATAGTATGACCCTTCCTTGGTCGGCTCATCAGGGCACAACCCCCTGATCGTCCTGAAATCAGGCGGAGAGCCCTTGGGGGTGCAGGCGCTGTCGGTTGTGGCGCCTATCTGCCCGATGAATGCGCCATTGGTGAGGGCGCCCAGGTTCTCGAGGGTGTTCATCTGTGAGTTCGCCACCAGCGTCTTGACACTGGGCACATCCCCGGCACTGCTTATGGTGCTGTACCACTCAGACCCGAACAACTGGTCAGAATCATAGGACAGGGTCACATCCCCGAACATAAGCACAAAGGGTTTTGAACAGGAAGGCAGTGTCGGGCATGATGCCGGACTCCCTCCCACGTACGGGTTGCACCACTGGCTCTCTCTTGTCAGGGAATTCAGGGGAGCGTCCGTCGGGTTGCTGTACTGTGTGGTAGGCGTCTTCTTCCCCATGAAATACCGCAGTGCCTCATAATACATCTCGCCCATGGGGTTCCCGAAATCAACGCAATTGCCTTGCGTGAACGATGCGGCAAGACCGCAGCCGTTCCCATAATTCTTGTTCGTGTAATCGTAGCCCGCTATCTCGAACAAGTCGATGTTCTTGATGATCTTTGAGACGCCTTTGATCTGGCCGTTGGTATTGTCTATCTCTGTTGATGTGAGATCGCCCATGTTGGACCTGAGGACGCCGCCGCTCTTGTTCCCCTGGTACGTCCCTGTGATGAGACCGAAGTACATCTGGGTCGTATCGTCAGAGGTGTCATCAGTGCCCTTTCTGTCCACTCCGAACTTCTCCATCAGGCCTGAAGGTTTATAACTCGGTGTGGAAGCGCCCTGCACGTATTTCAGGCAGTTCGACTCCAGACCTACGGTGGTATCGCAGACTTTCACGCTCACATCGTACGTAAGGTCCCATGTCGCGCTGTTATTTACAGCCTGGTCATAGAATTTGTTGCACTGTCCGACACCGCCCGCGTCCAGACTCGCCGCGTTGGGATGATAGCCTCCGCCGGGGTTTGACGCCGAAGATGGGCCATTCGCCTTATTACCCCATTCCACATACATCCTTCCCGCCGGCTGGTTGGCAGCCGTGTTCCTGTTGCAGATGGTTATGGCGGTGTTCGTTCCCAGGGTCAGCTGGGCAAGGTCATCTCCGGTATATACCTTTACCCATGCATGGGCGTCATCAGGGGTCTTTGACCTGCTGAGGACTGTGTTGCCTGAGGTGTCGGTCGTCCTCTTCCCGCCGTAGAGGACCTTCCGGATCACATCCATGCGCGACATCGTCGCCCAGTTCAGAAAGTTCCCGCTCCACTGACCGGAACAATAGTGATGGGCAGGTGCAGGAGCTTCCACCACATACCCGTTCACCAATGTTGCGCCCGTGACCAACCCCACCGGATTGAACCTGGTGCCATCCTGTGTGTAGCACTTGTTGGGATCGAAATATCCTTCATACCTGATGGTATCTTTATAAGCAATATCAGGGATACCGTCCCCGTCCAGATCCACGACGTCGTTGAACGCCTTAAAGAACAGGTTGTGGTCCTTGGCCATGGTGAGCATGACCAGCGGAGGAGCGCCCTGGGTGATGAAGGGAGGATAGGCTGTGTAATCCCCCATGCTGGCGGCGGGGACAGCGGGGAACGCCGTGTGAGGGTCCATCGCAGCCGCCAGAAAGAGCGCAATAAACATTGCCCGCTTTGACATCGTGATCATCCTATTTCCTCCATACCGAAACATGGTTTTCCTCCCTTTTAAATTAAAAGGCAACATATTTATAAACACCGCCGACCACGCTTTCCGAGCCGACATCGCTCCTGGCCATGGAATTGACCCTGAAGTATACGCAGATGCCGCCACCGCCGCCGCCGGAGCCGATGCCCTCATAGCCTGAGGCAAACTCGATGGCGGAACCCTCGCACGGTCCTCCTGACATGTAATCGACATCCACCCTCACCGTGGTGGTCCCGACCGTAAGAGTGAAATTCGGGTTAAGTATGCACGTATCCAGGGTGCTGAACGGCGTGCCGGTCCTCAGCTCCTGCTGGAAAGTGGCGAAGTCCGAGACGATGCCGGCGCAGACACTGCCGCTCGCGCAACTGCTGTGACCGGGAAAGGCAACGTAATTGATGACCGGCTGGGCTATCTCAAGCCCGCCCTCGGCCCATGAGAAATTGATCTCACGGAGCCTCTCATTGCCTGCCATCATCACCTCAGTGGTGGACGTGGAAAGCGCAAGCACGCCCAATACCGTGACCACGAGAAGGCCGAGAAGGGCTACGACAAGGACAAAACCCTCTTCATGTTTTGCCGCAGGTCCCGGGTCCAAAAAAACATTCCTCATGAGGGATTCCTCAGGTCAATCTCCATCTGCCACCATCTCCGTCTGAAGTTGTCGTTGGTGGCCGGATGGTTGTTGTTGTTTTCGATGAGAGCGGGCGGATTTTGCCGGAGGGCCGCTGCCTGTAGACTCAGGTCGGGCCTTCCTGACCTAACCAGAAGGTTCAACCGTATCTTGAGCACTTTATCAAGGGAAACATTGAGGACGCCGTTATTCGGCGGACTGTACCTGAAATCATCCACGACCCCGTCGTTATTGGTATCGACGCCATAGGCCACCTGAAAATCTTCGACATACTGGGTGAGGACCTCCACATCAGGGGTTCCGCCGCCACCTATGGGCCGTCGTCTCACCCGCTGCAAAACCCGGCACCCGCAGGTCGCATCATTCACTACCTCAAAGGTTTGATTCTCCACAAGATAGACAGGCACTCCCTCCCCGTCGTCGCACGCCCCGTTGCCGTTCAGGTCCGAATATTTCGGAAAGGACTTCCCTATCCCGCTCTGGAGAGTGATATTAAAGGCGCCCCCTCCGCCGGCGGTAACCACGCCAAAGGCGTACCCTGCAAAGTTGACATATTTCTTGTCTCCGTTATTCAAATCGATGGTCGTCACGTTGGGCAGCGGCACGAGCCTGAGCGACTTGTCGTCCGGTCCGATGGCGCCTCCGCCGACCTTCTCGCAGAGGGTGCCGACCTTTGTGAAACCTCCCACGATGGTAAGGGTATCCGGGGCGGTTGCAGAATCGGTTACGGTAAGGACGTTCGTATACCCGTTGACCCCCCCGACGTCGCTGAGCTTTTCCCTGGACGGCAGGCCGAATCCCATCTCCCTGATCCCGTTGGCAACTATCTCAAGGGCGATCCTCGAGGATGAGTTCATTTCCGCCACCTGGTCCTGGGCTGAGAAGGAGCGTTCCTGAGCGCTGTAGACGGCGTATATCGCGCCGATAAGGATCATGCCTATGACCACCACGATCAGGAGTTCAATAAGCGTGAACCCGCCTTCAGCCTTTAGGGGACACCTTCTTCCCCGGGCCAGTCTTCCTCCGGTTGCCATATCCTCAACAGCCCTCTTCATAATAGTACCTTTTACCCTGCCCTGTTCTTCCCTACCAGATCAGGCTGGTATCCCACTTTTCCCCGAACAGGGTTACCGAGTGGTTACCGCCATTCCTGTCGATCCAGCACGTTCTGACCGCAACCGCCCTCATACCGTCATTTTGAAGAGCATCGGCAGGAAGACAATTGGCCGCGGGCTGCGGATTACAGACGGGAATGGTAGGGTTCGGGTCATTCACCACGGCACGCCTGCATCTGTCCACGACCCACCATACTCGTGTAAAGTCGACTCCTCCGGTCCGTGCGATATTTGTCTTGTCCGGCTTCGCAAGGGAGAGAGAACCGGGAGGAGCAGAAGTATCATCAATATCAGCTGCCGTTGGGTGATCATTCCCTGGGGAAACAATTATCTGCAAGGCGGTCCCATCAGCCTGCCTAACCGGCGTAGCCCTGATGATCTCAAGGACCTCCTGGCATAACGTCGTTGCCGTCTGCATCTCTTTCCCGAAGGCGTTTCCGGTGATGGCGGCATACTGCATCATCGCAACGCCGAGAAGTCCAAAGGCAAGCACAAGGGCCGCCACGAGGACCTCCACCAGGGTCACCCCCTTTTCGTTTGAAACAACAGAATAACGATGTCTCGCAGCTCTTCTCACCTCAGCTCCGACCAGCCTGTTTCAGCCGTGTGATCAGCGTCCCCGCGCCATTTCCAGACGGTCATGGCGCCGGTAGCGCTCCTGATGGCCACCGCGTAGCTGTATCCCCTTCCCGTGTGCTGAAAGTAGACGGATCCGGTGGTCTGGAAACTCCCGTCAGTATTGAGCTGAGCCCACGTCGTGGCCCCTACTCCCTGGGTTGTGAGATTTATCCCGGTGGGAGGGATCAGTTCGGCCACGCCACCAGGACCAATGGGAGGACCATTCGGAGGGGTTATTCCTGATCCATACCCGATGATCACGTTCGGTCCGTAATTGTCAAAATCAATTCTCCTTACGCACTCGGGGATACCATCCACAAGGACATCACCATCGGGCAACCTGTCGGGAGGGACGGTGGTATCCTTGCAGATGCCGAAGGTATCCTGATTCAACGTGAGCAGGTTATTGTTCGAGTCCCCGTCAAACCCCATCAGGTACCTTCTGTTCACCTTGGTAGTACGGTCAATGACCACAAGATACGGCCTGTTCTCCTTTACGGCCATCGCTCTTGCCACCCTTAGGTTCTGAACAAAATCCGTTGCAGCAGACCTCCCCTGATAGTTTGCATTGAACCGGTTTATCTCCGGTAAGCCGAGAAGCGCAATGATCAGAACAATAACCGCGACTAAAGCGAGCTCGACGAGGGTAAAACCCCTCCTGTTCGAAAGTGCACTCCACACGCCATATCAGTAAGCATGTACCGTGCCAGTTTCTAACTTTCGAATAAATAAAGATATCGAAAACTTGGAGGGGTCAGTTTAGGTAACAGGACTCATAAGATAGGAAGAAGATTACTCAGAAATGGGCGCAAAAGTCCTGATCGAGAGACCTGCCGTTCGCCCCTCCCGTTATTGCGCACTTGCTTCGGGATCCGGAATGTTTGGGTCCTGCTCCCCAGTTCTCACGGAAATAACAGATTATTTCCCTTAACGCGTCATCACCCAGTTATCGGCATTGTCACCCCATGTGCACAAGCTGAAAAGCCCTGCCCGGTTTGCGCTGACGGCATAGGAATGGTTGTTGTCCGTGAGATACACTGCGCCGTTGCGGCCCTCGACAAAGCCCTTTCCATCGAACCTGATGCAGGGGTTGCCGTTGCAGGGAGGGTTTGCTTCGGTCTGGAACGTGACAGGACTTCCCGGCACCGGACCTGAATTGCCGCACGCGCTCCTTGTCACATCGCTGGGAATGCGGAAATACACACCGCTTTCAAGCCTCCCTGTCCTTACAGGCCCGTCATTTGCCGGATCTCCGAGCTTGGCGGGATCGAGGCCGGGACTGAACTCCCCTGCTTCTCTCGCATTGTTGCCGTTGAAATCCTCCCACCTCCAGATGCTGTAGGAATCATCTGCTGTGTCAAAAACAACAAAGGCTTTCCTCGTCCTGAAAGCGCCTCCCCCGGGATTGGCGTCCCCCTGCCTCACCGCTTCGTTCTGCGCAAACCTGATATCCTCAGCAAGGTTCTGGGCAGAGGTCTTCAGCCTCGGTGAAAACGCCTCGATCAGGAAAGGAACCGCAAGGACGACCAGGGTCGCACCCACGGCCATTACCACGAGTAATTCGATAAGGGTGAATCCGCCTCGGGCTACCGCATTCTTCTGACACTCATATGGACACATAGCCCGTTTTAATCTTGAGATTACGGCCATTTCTCCGTCATTCCCGCGCCGTGCCTGCCGGCAGGCAGGCAAGCGGGAATCCAGGTTTTCCGCAAAAAAGGGAGCCCTCCCTATAGTTGATCATAGAGATCATTCCACTCAGGATTATTCTTCTCAATAAGTTCCAGTTTCCACTTCCGGTTCCATTTCTTTATTTGCTTCTCCCTATTTATTGCTGCCTTAGCAGTTTCATGTATCTCATACCAAATCAGGTGGTGGACATTATACTTCTTTGTAAAACCATCAACAAGATTATTCTTATGTTCGTAGACGCGTTTGATTAAGTCTGACGTCACTCCCATGTACAAAGTGCCATTCCGCTTATTGCAAAGCATATAGGCAAAGAACCTTTTCATATCTCTTTTGTCTGGATTCCCGTTTTCACGGGAATGACAGAATTTGTTTGTCCGGACCAATCACATCTTCTTCCACCAGAGGATCTTGATGGGATTCCCCCCTGTGGTGGAGGGAGTAAAATCATTGCCTCCTATCTGGACAACAGTGCCGTCAAAGGTCACCACATAGGCGTGTTTGTTCTCGATATCGATCCCGCCCACCACCGCACCGGCCAGCGCTATGGGAGAGTCCTGAATGGTCCCGGTGGCGCGGCTCGCCATGATGAACCTTCCCTTGCTGCCGCTCCTTACAAGGTCAGGCCGCCCCACATCAGAGTATCCCTGCCCTGTGGCGATATAGACATTTCCTCCCCCGTCCATGAGGGGAGGGCTCCACATTTTTTCACCCACATTCAGGACTAGGGGAGCGTCCTTTCCGCTCACCGGGTCTTTCCACAGCGATTCCACACCCAAAGGGGTCACCTGCAGTGCATAGACGTGATACCGGGAGATGTCTTGATCGGCGAGGCTGTCCCTTGCGCCTGTGCCGAAGACTATGTAATTCCTGTATACGGACAGGGATGCGCCAATGGGCTCTTTAGCTCCCACCGGTCTATCATCGGAATCCTTCACGAGATACGCGGGCTTGTCACCGGTAAGGCTTTTGCCGTCCACCGACCGCAGTATCCACAGCCTCCCCTGCATATCGCCAAAG
Organism: Nitrospirota bacterium; assembly: GCA_963699545.1. GTDB lineage: Bacteria > Nitrospirota > Thermodesulfovibrionia > Thermodesulfovibrionales > UBA9159 > JAMCQB01. Next base: position 250,171 of record CAVOUE010000006.1, read on the forward strand.
GCCAGATAGTCCTGCGTTCCTGTATCGTCAACATCCACAAGAACAGGTATGGCAGGCGTCTCATTGACACCAACGGAGTCTCCGGTGTGGAGGATTCTTCGTTTCCCACACAAGATCACCCGTTCTGAAATCCAGGGCATAGGCGCTCAATCCCCAGACATCGTGCGGAAGGTCGGCACTGCCGGTATTCACCCGGTTTACCCATTTCGAGGTGAGGAATATAAAGGTATTCAGTTTTGTGCCCACCTGGACCCTCCCCACTGCCGCACCTCTGGAGTTGCCCATGTTGATGTCGAACACCGAACTCTCTGCGTTCATGTACGAAGCCGGGAAGTATCCGCCATTATGATCGGCCGCCATGGGATAATAGTTCCTCCCGATCTTCTGTACCGCCGGGTCCACCTTGTTTCCATATGTCCTTTCCCAGAGGAGCTTCGGGATGTAGGGGTTCGTAACGTCAAGGGCAAATACGACACCCTGGTTAGCGCTCTGCAGGTTCTGACCCGGCGACAGTATCACCGCCGTTCCCACAAGGACCGTCTTCCATACATGTGGAGTGTTGGGGTCGTTATCATGATCAACAAAGAAATCTCCTATCGCCGGAGAACCGTCCACAGCCACCGCCACGGGGAACGCGGGACACACGCAGTTGTTGGCATCCGCGTTGGGGGTGCAGCCCTGGACATGGTCTCCGGGATTACAGTCCGTGAAGGTCTGCTTCCGGAGCGATGAAAGAAGAGAGGAAGGGATATACGCCCAGATCTCTTTCCCCGTCCCCTGGGAATAGCCGCCGCTGCCGCTGTTCATGTTCTGATCCCACGAACCGGCATGAAAGGCATGGAGCATGCCGTCATCGCCTCCCGCAAATACGATCTTGTCCCTGTCCATGACAGTTCCGGTATTGTCCCTTATCACCGACGAACGCTTCAGGACCGCAGGGGTCGAATGCTCAATGCCGCCCAGCCTCTTCCTTATATCACGTGTTCCCAGCGGATTCATCTCGGTGGCATCGGATCTCCCCCTCACTGAATTTATCAGTGCGCGGGCCCAGTTGAGAGACCGTGTGTCAGAGGGGTCAAGATAGGGTCCGAGGATGCCCGCCTTGCTGTCCTCAAAATTCACCATGGCTCCGGTACCGGGGATATTGGTAAAGATATACCTTGCGCTGTTGCTCCTGGCGGGCGCAGCAGGATTGTTCGCCCCGGCAGCAGGCATGGTGCTGTGCTTGCCCGCATCCCAGAGCACGGCATTGCTCAGAACATCAAGGGCGTAGAGATGCCCCTTGTATCCGGGATACTCAAAAGTCCCCTTATAAAGGACATTGTCTTTCACTATAGGAGATGCCTTGTTGTATTCATTCGGGACGATCTGGAGCTGGAGGCCCAGGAGGGTGTTGAGAACGTATCTGATCCCGCAGGTATTGGACCTGGCCCAGTCAATGGCGCAGGAGGTGGCGAGAGATCCCAGGGCAAGTGTGGAAGCAGGAGTGCAGGTTGATACGCTTGCAGTATTCGGAGTGCATAGCTGCGCAGGAGCTTTAGGATCTGTGACATCAGCAACCTCTATCAAGAATGCCTGTTTATCAGGATCGGGTGGCAGCAGACCTGCGGGAAAGGTGACAAGGATCTTTGTAATGTTCGTGGTCGTAGTCGTGAGGTTGCCGATGACAATGGATGAAAGTTTTTTCGTGGTTGGGTCGTAGAGCGCTCTTTCCGACTGCACATAGATCGTTCCGTCATGGGCGATATCCTCCACAGGATTCGAAATGTCATAGGAAAGTTTCGGACAGTTCACTCCCTGGGTACAGCCGGAATAGACCGCCTCTATGGTCACGACGGCGTGTTCCACGATTGAGATATCCCGGTCAAATGAGAGGTCGAAGGTCCTGTCGGAAGGAACAGGCAGTTCTGTGTTTGAACATTGAATATAGCGGTGGCCCGCCAGGTATGCGACATACCCCTGCGTCCGTATGCCGTTTATCCTTCCGCCGACGAAGTGATCGTATCCCGGAGGGCTTGCAGGGATGCCGGCGCTATAAGCAGAGTTGTCCCTGTCGTGGATGAACCTCGAGACAGTGGAATTGTACGTATAGGGCGACGCGGGCTGCAGGGGATGGCCCGCAGTACTCGTGTCCTTCCTCGGTCTGAAATTATGAATATGCCCGCTCTGGGGAACGAACTTCCATCCGGAGCACTGGTCGAGATAAAAGGCAGGGTCCTCGAAGACCATGTCCGCACTGTTCATGCTTCCGTTATTAGAATCTATCCGGGGCACTTTATAGGTCTTATCCGTCAGGAACCCTCCGGAAGCCTGGCTGTCGAGCCCTGTTGTCTTCTGCGTCTTCTCCCCTAACTCAATGGAGCCCTCAAGACTTTCGATGGACGCACACTCAAAGAACCCTGCATTCCCCTTTTCGAGGAATGACCTCATGGCTGATAAAATCTTATCTCTGTCAGCCTGGACCTTGCTCTCCGACTCCACTATCCAGTGAGGGGCCCAGAGGAGTTGAAAATTGCTGAGAACGCCGTTGATGATATCCTGTGAAGTGACGCTCCTGAAGATCGCAAAGACCCTGTTACCCAGACCTGATGCCTTCAGATAATCAAGGAGCACCTGCGTGGCGCCTTCGCCGAGAACCGCAACCCTGGGCGGCGTCCCGGAAAGGACCTTGTCCACAGGCGCGGAAAAATCATAGCCGGCGATATGCACTTTGGCTGAAAGGTAAGTATTCCTCATGATATTTTCTGCCGTGGCCCTGATCTCTGGAGTAAGGTCATTGGCGTCTATGACAAAGGGGCCGCCCCTGTAATCGACCTGCGCCAGGCTCCCTGTAGATGTCAGAGCCTTGCTGTGGATTATCCGGACGGCAGCGTCCGCGCCCCCTTTTGCGATGGAAAAGTCGACGGCCTCCCCGCCTGCTTTGTCGGGGTTGATGATCCAGTACGCGGGCACTCCATTGGAGAGGAGGTCTAACACCATCCCGTAAGCATGAAAGATGCCCTGGTCATTTCTGTCCGTGTCGCAGCCTGCAGGGACAGGGGATACCTCGGGGTCATTGTTCGGCTGCCAGCACGGCTCCAGCGGAATGATGTAAGACCCGGCAGGAAAGGTCTTCGAGCCTGCAAGGGCTTTATCGTGGACAGTGAATACTATCACAAAACCCAAGACAATTACCGGGATGTGTATAAGGAGAAACACCTTGTCATTCCGGGCTTGACCCGGAATCCAGTGCTTTTCTGGATTCCCGCTTTCGCGGGAATGACGATAATGTCGCCTAATTATTGAAATAGCTCCTCGTAGTTTCTGCACAAGCTCCTTCATCGTATTCCCCCTTGAGAAAAAGTCATAAGAAATGTCACAGCCTTCTCTGCATCGTAATGTTCCCGGTTTCGGATGTGGAACCCTTCCTCCCTGCACTCTGACCAAACTGTTTGTACGGGTTCAGAGCTTCCGCGTCGAAGAGGAGGCCTGCCTCGATAGAGGTCCGTGTCTCGTTCTGCCCGGAAGAGGTTGCAACAGCGATGATCACCTCATCGCTGTCATTGGTATAATCATTGTCAAACTCATCATTATCCTTAAGGTAGACCGTGTAGAACGCTTTCGTTTCCCCTGAATCTGCCCTGTCAGGAAACAGTGCGGGGGATGCCCTGCCGGTAACAAAGAAGGTGAGGTCCCGATAGTCGGGACTGGTCTTATTCGAAGCAATTCCCAGCATCCCGCACCAGTCGGGTGGCTGGCATGAGCCCTTCCTGAGGCTGTCCCTCAATTGTTCGGTCCCTGTCACTGCCGTATAATAGGTCTGGTTCTTTTCCTTTGCCGTTGCGAGCATCCGGACGAACGTCGCCATCCTGTACGTGAGGGCAATGGCAAACAAAAGGAGCACTGCGGTGAGACAGAGGGCCGCCACCAGTGCGATGCCTTTCTCATTTCTCATATGGTTCACCATTTTCCCCTGATCCATCAGGGCCTCCACAGACCCATATTCCTTACGTCCACTACCCGTGTAAGGAGCATCCTTTTAAAAGAATCTTTAAAGACCCTCGGCGGAAGATCGCCTGCCTGATAGCTCTCATTGTTCGTATACTCGCTGGCGGGAAAGCCCGCCCTCACGAGAAGGGAGATCCTTACGCTCCTGAGAGCGGGCAGGTCACTGGCAGTTATATGAGAGCGGAAGTTCCCGGGGTCTGTGGAAAGGACGTACTGAAACTGAAGGGCATCCACTCCGCCCCACGCCCTGCCCGGGCCGGCTGTCTCGTCAAGGTCGAATGTTTCTCCGCTGTTGCCGCAGTTCCTGTTCCAGCCCGTTTCCTGCAATTCCCGCAACGCATTCACGTCAAAGCGGTTCATCCTGACCGCATATACAAAGCTCTGCGCATTGATATCCTGGGCCAGCTGATTTTCACTCACCTCCAGCGTAAGCGGGTCATCGGCAAAGATCAATCTGCCGCCGGTCTTGGCGGAAACAGTGTAGATCGTACCGCTCCACTGATGAATCCCGTAGGGATATGCGGGCTTCAGAACATCAAAGGTCACCAGGGCCTTTGCATTGTTTTCGCCGTTGGGGTCGATAGAGGATGGGCTGACATTTGTCGTATTCACAGTTACGGAGGTGTCGTTTCTCTGCGCAGCGGCACGTATACGCAGATACGGCATGTGTGCGGCGTCCGTCTCGACAGGAAAGGCAGTGAGAAAAGTGACGGCATCGTAAGGGTCCCCGTCGGTGTGCGAGAGGGAGTTCACACCCTTTATGCCGCAAAAAGTGATAGAGGGGTTCGATCCGATGATGAAACCGGTCATTCTGATCTTTTCGGCCATGTAATCCATCAGGCGGTTGCCTCTTTCCGAGAGGACCTCGGTATCTTGTATGGATGACATCCTTGCGTTAAGGAAACTGAACGAAGGGTAAAGCAGCCCCATGAAGACGATGAATATGGTCACCGCGATCAGGAGTTCCACCAGGGTCGTTCCTCTTCTGCCGGATATGAGTACCATGTCATCGCGCCTTCTGGGCCGTCAGGGTGAACATTTTCGGCTGGTTATGATAGGTGTACCTCACGGTAACGGTGATGGTATCAAGATTTCCCATCTGCCGTACTGCCCATGACCTCGTCATGGTGACGCCATTGTCCACGAGAGCAGAAGGATTCGAAAAGGAAGGCGCTGCATCCCCCATGAGAGAATCAAGCACGTCCGCGGCCATAGTCCGCGCCGCCACATTAAGATAATTCTCCCGATCGATGCTTGCTGCGGTTGTCAAGAGCGGCACCAGGGCGAGCAGCGAAATTGAAAAGATAAGAATGGCGAGGAGAACCTCTATGAGCGTAAAACCTCCTTCACTGCAGCGCAGCATCGGCCGTGTATTCTTTCTCGTCTCATCCATTCTTCCCCCATTGCAAGCTTTGTTGAGCTCACGAGAAAATGATTGTTGGGAAGCAATTACCGTGCCTTCTTTTCCTTCTTCGTAACATAGCTATAAGTAATGGTTTTCCAGAATCAATATGAGTTGCATTATGAAATGTATTACCTAATATGTGTACTATGTTTCACAGTGCAACGCTTAGACACTTAGTACTATCGACCTTTTGCTCTGCTCCTCCCTCGGGAATACGGTCCGCAGGGGCATTGTGCTTGCGGTCGGTGCCTTACCCCACCCTGTCCGCGCCTGTCATCGTGAGGGTTGTCGGGAAGAGAATAATAAGGAGGGGATCTGTTCTGATATTCTTGGGTCGATGACAAAAGAGATAGCATTAAGTTATAATGAACACCAGGGGAGGGACCGCGTGAAAAATGCCGAAATCTGGGTATTTATTTTTATCCTCGGTCTTCTCGGTCTTAACTGGCCCCTCCTGGAAATCTTCCACACCTCCGTCGCAGCCTATCTCTTCGTCATCTGGATTCTTTTTATCATTCTGATCGCCGTCGGCGCGCGCAAGGAAAAGACCGATAGATGAGCCTCACGAAGAACTATAGGGATGTTTGCACCATATAATCTTTTTGTCATTGTTTTAGGGTATCTCTTTCTCCTTTTTGCCGTTGCGTACTATGCGGAGAAAAAGGAAAAAAGAGGCAAGAGCATTGTCAACAACCCGTACATCTACTCTCTCTCCATGGCTGTGTATTGCACTTCATGGACCTTTTACGGGAGCGTGGGGAAGGCGGCGACATCAGGGTTATCCTTCCTCCCCATATACCTTGGGCCGACCCTCATGGCGGCCCTGTGGCTGGTCGTGCTCAGAAAGGTTGTGAGACTGGCAAAGGCCAACAGGATCACTTCATTATCCGACTTCATCGGCTCACGGTACGGCAAATCCCTCTCCCTCTCTTCCCTTGTCACTATTATCGCGGTCATCGGCATCACGCCCTACATCGGACTGCAGATCAAGGCGATCATCACCACGTTCACCATCATATCGGGTGAGACTACGGGGAGCGCGGCCGCCGGCCTCTTTATCACCTTTATCCTCGGCATCTTCGCCATCATCTTCGGCGCCAGGAGCCTCGACGCGTCCGAGCGCCACGGAGGGCTCGTCTTTGCCATCGCCTTCGAGTCCATTGTGAAGCTCGTGGCCTTCACTTTTGTGGGGATCTTTGTAACGTACAACCTTTTCAACGGCTTCGGTGACATCCTTGACAGGATCAAGGATTCTGAACACTCTGTCCTGCTCTTCCTCGGGACAGGGACTGGAACGGAGTACCCGGAATGGATATCCCTCCTCTTCCTTTCCATGATGGCCATAATGTTCCTGCCGAGGCAGTTTCAGATGGCGGTGGTCGAAAACTATGATGAACGCCACATCACCAAGGCGGCCTGGCTCTTTCCCCTCTATCTCTTCCTCATAAATATCTTTGTGCTCCCCATAGCCTTCGGCGGCCTCCTCCTGGGAGGCACCGCCAAGATGGCGGACTACTTTGTCCTCACCATGCCCCTGAACCACGGGAACCGATACCTTTCTCTTTTCGCGTTTATCGGCGGTTTTTCCGCTGCGACGGGAATGGTCATTGTGGAGACGCTGGCGCTGGGCACCATGGTCATGAACAGCATCATCATGCCCGCTCTCATCAATTTCCATGACGCGCCCAGGTTCCCCGCAGTTGTTCTGAACATCAAGAGGCTTGTCATCCTCGGCATCGTTTACCTCGGGTACCTTTTCGCCATGTCTATCGCCGAGTTTTACAGCCTTGTGGATATCGGCCTGAAATCCTTCGAGGCGGTGAGCATCTTTGCCCCTGCCTTCTTCCTCGGCCTGTACTGGAAGAGAGGAACAAAGGCAGGGGCAGCAGCAGGGCTCCTCGCGGGGTTCATCGTCTGGTTCTATACCCTCATCGTCCCGGCGCTGATCAGGGCGGGCATCGTAAAAGAGATAGGATTTGTAGGGGCCCTGATGAATTCGGAGATACTGAACCCCAACAACCTCTTCGGGATCAAGGCCCTCGGCAAGTGGGGGAATTCCCTTTTCTGGGGCATGCTCTTTAATCTCGTCGCCTATGTGGGGGTCTCGGTATTCACACGACAGTCAAAGGAGGAAGAGATCCAGTCCCTCATCTTCGTGGAGTCTTACGAGAGGGTCAAGGAACTTGCCCACGGGAGTTCTTACACGGTGAGGGACATCGAAGATATTCTCGCCCAGTATATAGGCCGGGCAGAGGCGAAGGACATCATCCAGAGCTACCTTTCGAGAAAGAACAAGAGGGGGGACGAACTCACCTCACAGGAACTCTTTGAACTCCGTGATGAGGCGGAGAAAAACCTTTCCGGCGCTATCGGCTCCTCCATGGCCGCCATCATCTTTGAAGACAAACTCGTGCTGACAGAGAAAGAAAGAGGTGAACTTTCCGAATCCATACGGAATATTACAGAGAGCCTGAGGTTCTCCCGCCAGGAACTTGCAGAGGCGAACAGAAATCTGGCGTATCTGAAAGAGTTCAGTGAAAACATCATAGAGAGCGCTCCTGCAGGTATTGTGACCATTGATGCTTCCCTTCTGGTGAAGTACTGGAACGGGGAAATGGAAACAGTGACAGGGATAAAAAAATCCGAGGCATCCAACAGGCCCATCGTCCGTCTGCTCCCTTGGATAACAAGGGAAACCCTCATGCAAAGCGAGCAAAGAGAGATGACGGTCCAGACCCCCTCCCTTCAGTCGTTCAAGATCAACATCAGTCCCTTCAAAGATCCTTCAGGCGGTTACGTGGTCATTTTGGAGGATATCACTGAGAAAAAGAAGATGGAGGAAAAACTCCTTCAGACCTCAAAACTTGCAAGTATCGGGAAGCTCACCGCAGGCATCTCCCATGAAATCGGCAATCCTCTTGCCTCCATATCCTCCCTCGTCCAGGAGATGAGATCCCTGGAACTGATGTCCGGGAATAATGTGGAGTTCACAATGGATGCCCTGAAGACAATCAACAGCCATCTTGAGAGGATCGCCAAGATCGTGAGAAGCCTCGGCGATTTTGCGCGGATATCATCCGCGGAGAAGACCGTTTCGAATATCTCGGACATCCTGGACCGCACCATCAACCTGGTGAAATACGACAAGAGGTTCAAGCATATCAGGCTCGAAACGGATATTGGAGATATCCCGCCACTGAAGGTCAACCCCGACAAGATGCAGCAGGTCTTCCTTAATCTCATTCTCAATGCCCTGGATGCGATGCCCGACGGGGGAAGTTCTCCATATCTCTATGGAACGGAGAGATTCCACGGTGGAGGTGGCCTTCAGCGATTCAGGCGCCGGCATTGATGAATCGGTGCAGGACAGGGTATTCGATCCGTTCTTTACCACCAAAACCCCGGGCAAGGGCACGGGATTAGGCCTCAGTATCTGTTATGGTATAATCAGGGAACACAACGGGATCATTACCGTTAGAAGCAGAAAAGGAGAGGGGACAACATTTCTGATAAAACTCCCTGTAGAAAATAATGAATGAACGGCTGCTCATAGTGGAGGATGAGGAGACCCTGTGCGAGTCCCTGAAAAGGGTTCTCGTGCGGGAGGGTTACGTAGTGGATACCTTTAACAGCGCGGAGGCCGCCCTGGACATCTTCGAAGAGAGCTTCTACGACATCATCATCACCGACATCATCCTCCCGGGGATTACCGGAATAGAACTCCTGAAGAGGATAAAAGAACGCCTCCCCGAACAGATCGTGATCATCATGACAGCCTATGCCTCCCTTGAAACCGCAGTGGAGGCCCTCAGGACGGGCGCCTATGACTATGTGGTAAAGCCTGTAATGCACGAAGAAATAAAACAGATCGTCAAGAACGCCCTGAAGCAGGGCGCCCTCCAGGAGGAAAATGTCCTCCTGAGAGGCCAGATAGAGCGGGACTATGATTTCACACGGGTAATCGGAGAGAGTCCCGCAATGCAGAAGATCATGAGCGAGGTGAAAAGGGCTGCAGATGCGCGGGATAATGTTTTGCTTCTCGGGGAGTTAGGCACGGGGAAAGAACTCATCGCAAGGGCGATCCATTTTGGCGGTAACAGGGCCGGCAGTCCGTTCATCCCGGTAAACCTCAGCGCTATTCCCGAAGACCTGCTGGAATCGAGGCTCTTCGGACACGTGAAGGGTGTTCTCCCCGATGCAGCAACTTCAAAAAAAGGACTATTTGAGGAGGCGAACGGGGGCACTATATTCCTTCGGGAAGTTGGGGTGCTGAGCCCTGCGCTACAGGCAAGGCTTGCCGAAGTTCTTGCGGAGCAGCACATACGGCCCGTGGGCGGGACACAGGGGATGAAGGTCGATATCAGGTTCATTTCCGCAACGAACAGGGACATCGCCGGGGCGGTGAGGAGCGGCAGCTTCAGGGAGGATCTCTTTGCGAGAATAAACGGCACTTCCATACCCCTCCCTCCTCTCAGGGACCGGAGGGAAGATATAGAATCGCTTGCAGGGCATTTCATCAAGAAATACTCCGTAGCGTTCTGCAAGCCCGTGAAGGGCCTGGACAACGAAGCCTTGGCGCTCCTCCGCGGCTATCACTGGCCAGGGAACGTGAAGGAACTCCGGAACATTATTGAGCGGGCGGTTCTCGTAACGGACGATGGTGTCGTCAGAAGGAAACATCTGCCTGATCTCTCCCCTTCCCGGTAAACAAAGCAAGAGATATGATTCTTGAAGATGTAATAAGTTTCCTGAAGAAAGAGCCTCCTTTCCAGTTTCTCGACGATGCCACACTGAAGTCTGTCGCAAAAAGCCTGTCCATGGAGTTCTATCCAAAAGGCACGGTTATCCTGAAACAGGATGGTCCTCCAAGCGATTCCCTGAGAATTATCAAGAAGGGGGCGGTAAAGCTTCTCATGAGGTCAGAAGATGGAGACGATGTGCCCCTCGATTACCGGGGTGAAGGGGATTACTTCGGTTTCCTGTCCATGATCGGCGAGAGCCGGCAGAAGACGACCGCCCTTGCGGTGGATGACACCATCTGTTACATTCTCAAAAAAGAGCGGGTCCTGAAGCTCATCGAGGCGAACCCTTCATTTTCAGAGTATTTTATGTCCTACCTTTCTCGGTTTATGGACAAGACGTACGATGAGATGCACAGCAAGAGCCTCTTCTTCGCAGGCAGCGACCGGTACTTGTTCACCGCCAAGGCGGGCGATGTGGCCACAGAGGCTCACACAGTGGGAGAGGATGCGACGATACAGGAGGCAGCACAGCTGATGGCAAAGGATAAGATCAGCTCTTTAATAGTGCTCGATAAAAGGAACCTCCCTGCCGGCATTGTGACGGACAAAGACCTGAGGGAGAAGGTGGTGGCAAAGGGGCGCAGCGTATCCGAGCCGGTAAAGAATATCATGACCATTTCCCTCATAAGGGTTGATGCAGGGGACTCCTGCTTTGAAGCGGTGATGAAGATGATAAAGTACAACATCCACCATATGCTCGTCATAGAGGACGGCACCATGAAGGGAATGATGACCAATCACGACCTGATGCTCCTCCAGGGCACGTCTCCTCTGTCCTTTGCTCATGACATAGAGAACCAGCAGACTATGGAGGGGCTTGTTCCCGTGTCAAAGAAAATAAATAATATCATCGGATTACTTCTCAGGGAGGGTGCAAGGGCGAGTAATATCACCAAGGCCATTACCGAGATCAACGACAGACTCATGAAAAAGATTCTTGAAATCGGGGAAAGGGTATGCGGACATCCGCCTGTTCCCTATTGCTGGATTGTGTTTGGAAGCGAAGGCAGGAAGGAACAGACCTTCAAGACTGACCAGGATAATGCAATCATTTATGCGGACCCGTCAACACCCGAAGAGGAAGAGGAGATCAGGAGGTACTTTTCGGCCTTCACCTCTTTTGTAAAGGACGGCCTCGCCGAGATCGGGTTCCCGCCCTGTCCTGCAGGATATATGGCGAGTAATCCACTGTGGTGCCAGCCTCTCAGGACGTGGAAAAGATATTTCTCCAACTGGATCAATGAACCGATCCCGGATGCGGTGCTGAAGGCATTGATATTTTTTGACTTTAGACCTATCCATGGCAAATTCAGTCTCGCGGATGCATTGAAGGACTCCTTTTTATCGGGATTGCCAAACCAGGGAATCTTCCTCGGCCATATGGCGAACATCATCATAAAGAATACCCCGCCCATCGGGTTTCTCAAGTCATTTGTGGTGGAAAAAAGCGGTGAACATAAGGACGAACTTAACCTGAAAATAAAGGGGATCGCCCCGCTGGTGGACGTGGTGAGATTCTTTGCACTTGAAAGGGGAGTAAAGGAGACCTCCACCCTTGGAAGGATCCATGCATTGAAAGAGAGACATGCCATAGTGAAAGAGTACGCTGATGATATCGGGCATGCCCTTGAGTTCATCATGCTCGTGAGGATTCAGCACCAGTATGAGCAGATAAAGGCAGGAAAGAAGCCTGATAATTTCATTAACCCTCATAATCTCAGCAACCTCGAAAAAAAGACAATACGGGAGGCCTTTCATCTCATCTCCAGGCTTCAGGGCATGATAGTGGAACGCTTTAAACCATTTATTAAGTAAATGAACGAACGACTTCTCATAGTGGAAGACGAAGAGACCTTGTGCGAATCCCTGAAAAGGGTGCTCGCAAGGGAAGGATATGAGGTGGATGCGGTCAAGAACGCAGAGGATGCGCTCGGCAGGACGGAGGAGGTAGTATACGACCTCATCATCACCGACATCCTTCTTCCGGGAATCGACGGCATCGAACTGCTCAGGAGGATACGGGTCAAAGCACCCGACCAGATCGTGATCATCGTCACTGCGTACGCATCCATAGAAACCGCGGTGGGGGCCCTCAGGGCGGGCGCTTATGACTACGTAATAAAACCGATCATCCATGAGGAAATAAGGCGCATCGTGAAAAATGCCCTGAGGGAAAGGTCTCTCGTGGCCGAAAACGTCATCCTCAGGAAACAGATAGAGGAGAAGTATGATTTTGAGAAGATGGTGGGTGAAAGCAAAGAGATCACCTCCCTGATCAGCGAAGTGAAAAAGATCGCAAATTCCAGGAGCAACGTCCTCCTCCTGGGAGAGACCGGCACGGGCAAAGAGCTGGTTGCAAGGGCTGTCCACTACAACAGCGCGCGGCTCGACAAACCCTTTGTTCCCATCAACTGCAGCGCGATCCCAGAAAACCTCCTTGAATCCGAGCTCTTCGGGTATGTGAAGGGCGCCTTTACCGGTGCCGCAGGCTCCAAGAGAGGGCTTTTTGAGGAGGCTAACGGCGGTACCGTTTTCCTTGACGAGATAGGAGAACTGAGCCAGCAACTCCAGGCAAAACTGCTCAGGGTGATCGATGACCACGAGGTGAGGCCTCTGGGCGGCGTCCAGTCCAGGACCGTTGATGTAAGGTTCATTGCTGCGACGAATAGGGATATCGTAAAGGCGGTACAGGAAGGGATCTTCAGGGAGGACCTCTATTACAGGATAAATGTGGTGACCATAACATTGCCTCCCCTGAGGGATCGGAAGGAGGATATACCCATCCTCGCAAGACATTTCCTGAAAAAATACTCCCAGGAGATAGGGAAGCCGGTCCAGTTCATTGACGACGCGGCGCTAAGACTTCTGATGAATTACAGTTGGCCGGGGAATGTGCGGGAACTGCACAATATTATCGAAAGAGCGGTGCTCATAACCGACGGCAATACCGTCTTCCCCGAGCACCTGCCCGAGATGCTGAAGATCACCAACTCCTTCCTCTCAGAGGCGTTTAACAACATCCTCTCCATAGAAAATTACACAAAGGAGTTTATCCTGAGGTACCAGTCCAGTTATCCCGAGCAGAAACTTGCGGACATGCTGGGGATCACAAGGAAATCCTTGTGGGAAAAAAGGAAAAGATGGCAAATTTCAAAGAAATAAATGACCGTTACTTATATTCCCGTTTAGATCACTTATTGTTACTATTGGTGACATACATTAACTTAAAGAAAAATATGCACCTTTTCCATACCAGAAAAACTAATGTTACTTTTTGTGTCGTTAGTTTTCTTGCCCTAAAACTAAGGCTTCAGGCAAGCCTCCACAGGGATCCTCCTAAACCGTTTATTTTCATGATGTTCACCGGAAAGACAATATTGAAGGAATAAAGGCACATTCCTTGCAATGTACCCTGCCGTAACCTATGGCAAAAAGTCAATAGAACATATGGTAACAAAAGAGAAAAATAGCGCAAAGCGCACGAATGTTCAGGATGTCATCGGGTTCCTGAGGGGTGTTTCGCCCTTTCAGGACCTTGATGAGCCCACCTTGAGAGAACTTGCAGAGGGTGTCTCGATGGAATTCTATCCAAAAGGCTCAACCATTCTCCAGCAGGAAGGCCCCGCCAGCGAGTACCTACGGATCGTCAAAAAGGGCTCTGTGAGGGTCTTCATGAAGTCCGGCAAGGACGATGAGCTGGCCATCGATACCAGGGGAGAGGGAGAGAGTTTCGGATTCATTTCCCTGGTGAGCGGGGACAAGTCGAGGGCCAATGTAGTGGCCGTGGAGGATACCACCTGTTACCTCATCGGAAAAGTGGCCGTTGTAAAGCTGCTTGAGACATACCCTGCCTTTGCGGAATACTTCCTCGTATCCTACCTCAATAAGTATATCGACAGGACATATAAGGAAATGCACAAGAGAAGCCTGCTTTACGGCGGAGGGGACAGGCTCCTCTTCACCACACCCGTGGGCGACCTCATCACGAAAGAGGTGATCACCGCGTCCCAGGACACGTCCATAAGAGATTCGGCAGAGATGATGTCTCAGAACGGGATAAGCTCGCTGGTGATCCTGGATGCCGATGGAATACCCGCAGGCGTCGTCACCGACAGGGACCTCAGAGACAAGGTGGTGTCCAAGGCAAGGAGTGTGCAGGATCCCGTAAAGGACATCATGAGCATCTCCCTCGTAAAGACGGATGCAAAGGATTACTGCTTCGAGGCCATCCTTAACATGATCCGCTACAATATCCACCACCTCCTCGTGATCGACAACGGAAAACTGAAGGGCGTGATCACCAACCATGACCTGATGATGCTCCAGGGCACGTCTCCCATCTCCATAGCAAGGGAGATAGAGAACCAGCAGTCCATAGAAGGCCTCGTGCCCGCATCGAAGAAGATCAATAAAGTCGTGGAACTGCTCATAAAAGAAGGGGCAAAGGCGAGCAACATCACGAGGATCATCACCGAGATCAATGACCGCCTCCTCCGGAAGATACTGGAGATCACCGAAAAGAAGCTCGGACGGCCTCCGCTGAAGTACTGCTGGATCGTGTTTGGGAGCGAGGGGAGAAAGGAACAGACCTTCAGGACCGACCAGGATAACGCCATCATATATGAGGATCCGCGAACCCCTGCAAAGGGAGAGGAGGCAAAGACCTACTTTTCGGCATTCACTCTGCTGGTCAGGGATAGCTTGCTGAGATGCGGCTTCCCCCCCTGCCCTGCTGATTACATGGCGAGCAACCCAAGGTGGTGCCAGCCCCTTCAGGTGTGGAAAAAATATTTCGCGGGATGGATCAACGAACCGACATCCGACGCAGTTCTGAAGTCCTTGATATTCTTCGATTTCAGGCCTATCCATGGGGAGATCGGCCTTGCGGAAGGACTGAGGGACTCTCTCACCTCCATGCTGGAGGGACAGATGCTGTTCCTCGGCTACATGGCAAATACCATCATCAATAACATGCCTCCCCTCAGCTTTTTTAAATCGTTCGTCGTCGAAAAAGGCGGCGAACACAAGGACGAATTCGACCTTAAGGTCAAGGGTATCGCCCCCCTGGTTGACGCGGTGCGGCTGTTTGCCCTGGAAAGAGGCGTACGGGAGACCTCAACCCTCGAAAGGATTACCGCACTGAGAGAGAGACACACCATCGTAAAGGAGTATGCGGATGAACTGGAGCATGCCTTTGAGTTCATCATGCTTCTCCGGATCCACCACCAGATCGAGCAGATAGAAGCGGGAAAGAAGCCTGACAACTTCATAAACCCGAACAAACTCAGCAACCTCGAAAAGAGAATGATAAAAGAAGAGTTCCATCTCATATCGAGGATGCAGGGGCTTATTATTGAACGTTATAAACCCATGATATGGTGAGGTGCGACCTGGGATTTCTGAACTTCAGGAGGGCAAAACGCGTGGAAATGGATGAGACCCTTTCCATCAGGGAGACGAGATACGTGGTCATCGACACGGAACTCACCGGCCTTGATGAGAGAAAGGACTCCATCGTTTCCATTGCTGCCATAAGAATGGTTGGGGGCAGAATAGATCTCGAAGATACCTTTTACCGGCTGGTAAATCCTGAGACCGAGCTGACAGCAGAGAGCGTGATCATCCACGGGATCACCCCTTCCGAGGTGGTAACAAAACCCGGGATCGAAAAAGCGCTTTCGGAGTTTCTCCAGTTCTGCAGAAAAGACGTTGTGGTCGGCCACTGCGTATCCATTGACCTGAGTTTCATCAACAGGGAGATGAAGAGGATGCTCGGATATACAATGAAGAACCATGCCATTGATACCTCTGCCATATACGAATGGATACAAAAGAAGTTTTCATCCCGGAGAGCCTTTCCTCACTCATTTACTGATTCGGGGCTCTATGACATCGCGCAATTCTTTGGAATCCCTGTAAACGGAGCACACAACGCGGTAATGGACGCCTTTATTACTGCACAGGTCTTTCAACGGTTCATCCCTATGCTCATTGACGGGGGGATCAAAAACATAGGGGATTTGTTGAGTGTCGGCAACCCATCAAAAGGAGGTGATAGGTCCGGAGCTACACGGGAGATGTACGGTCTTTAACGCATTACAGCCCGTTTTACCGGGCTGAAACCCTAATAGTAGGAGGTAAGAGAATGAGCAGTGCAAGCATCAAGAAAAGTGCAGTTGAAATCCTTGAAGATGAGGATTTCAAATCGTTGCACAGTCAGAAGAATACCATCTCGGTTATTCTGACGATCCTGGAGCTGGTTCTCTATTTCGGGTTCATCGCCCTCATCGCCTTTAACAAGCCCTTCCTGGCCCAGAAACTGAACCCCGATGGCGCCACGACAATAGGCATACCGATAGCGGTGGGCACCATTCTCCTTTCATGGGTATTCACCGCTATCTACATCTTCTGGGCGAATACCAAGTATGACGTGCTGGTCAAAAAAGTCAAAGACAAACTAATAGGAGGTTAACGATGCCACAGGCAGCTCAGCAAGCAGCACAGACACGATAGGAACGGCTAACCCGACGGCGATCATGTTTTTTGTCGCCTTTGTTATCAGCACCCTTGGGATAACATACTGGGCAGCCAAAAGGACAAGGACTACCAAGGACTTCTACGCCGCAGGCAGGAACATCACCGGATTCCAGAACGGTCTTGCACTCGCCGGTGACTATATGAGCGCGGCATCCTTCCTGGGTATTGCCGGAATCGTTTCAACAAAAGGGTATGATGGTCTCATCTACTCGGTGGGATGGCTCGTGGGATGGCCCATCATCATGTTCCTTATCTCGGAACCCCTCAGGAACCTCGGGAAATATACCTTTGCAGACGTTGTCTCGTACCGTTTGAACGCGCGACCGATAAGGGCGGCGGCGGCGGCGGGCTCCCTCGCTGTTGTTATCACGTATCTTATTGCCCAGATGGTGGGCGCGGGAACCCTCATTAAGCTCATGTTCGGTCTGCCCTTTGAGGTTGCCATTGTCATCACAGGCTCCCTCATGATCTCATACGTTCTCTTCGGCGGGATGATCGCCACCACATGGGTCCAGATCATCAAGGCGTGCTTGCTCCTTGGCGGTGCGACCCTTCTCGTGATCCTGACCCTTTCGCAGTTCGGTTTCAGTTACGCCGAGCTCTTCAAACAGGCATCCACCGCGACCCCGGTCGGACAAAAGTTCCTTGAGCCGGGAATACTTGTGACCAACCCCGTGGATGCATTCTCCCTGGGTCTCGCCCTCATGTTCGGCACCGCGGGACTGCCCCACATCCTGATGAGGTTCTTCACTGTTCCCGATGCAAAGGCGGCAAGAAAATCCGTCTTCTATGCAACGGCCTTCATCGGCTACTTCTACATCCTCACCGTTACCATCGGTTTTGGCGCAGCAGTGCTCGTTGGCCAGAAGGTCATCATGGGTATTGACAAAGGCGGTAACATGGCAGGACCACTCCTGGCAGAGGCCCTCGGAGGAAATCTTTTCCTCGGCTTCCTGTCGGCAGTCGCCTTTGCGACGATCCTTGCCGTTGTTTCCGGACTGACCCTCGCGGGAGCGTCTGCTTTTTCGCATGACCTTTTTGTGGGTGTCGTCAGGCGTGGCCAGGCATCGGAGAAGGACGAAGTCAAGGTCGCAAAGATCGCTACCGTAGGTCTTGGTGCAACGGCCATACTCCTTGGAGTTCTCTTTAAGGGGCAGAACGTCGCCTTTCTCGTCGGTCTTACCTTTGCCATCGCGGCCAGCGCTAATTTCCCTGCGCTTATCATGTCGATCCTGTGGAGGAAATTTACCACGGCCGGTGCAGTATCAAGTATTTACGCCGGCCTCGTCGTTTCGGTTCTGCTCCTGATCCTCGGTCCCACGATCTGGGTCGACATCATCCACAAGAGTGAAGTGGATGCGGTCGCAAAACAGGTGAAGAGCATTGAAGACCCTTTAAAAGCCAAGGTGACTGACCTCGAAAAACTGAAAGTTCCCGGCCTTGATGCAGCAAAAATGGCAGAGATCGATGCGTCGATAGCTGCAGAAAAGAAAGCTGCTGAGCCTCAGATCAAGGAGGCAAAAGGCAAAATGCCGCAGCCCATATTCCCGCTTAGGAATCCCGGCATATACTCAATGGCTGCAGCGTTCCTTATGGGTATCCTCGTGTCCCTGCTGGCGCCGGACAAGCAAGCAGAGGCAAAGTTTAACGGGGAAAAGGTCAGAGAGTACATAGGCGTAGGAGCGGAAGACTAGAAAACGCTTATGGGATAGAAAGAGCAGCATGCGGGAGTCAGGATGGGGTTTCCCCGCTTCTGACTCCCGCACTTTCAGTACGTGATACCAAGCGTCTCACACAGAGCAAGGACACGAGTGTCACATAGCAGGCGGGACGCAGCTATAAGCAAAAAGAAAAGGAGGAGAGCCTGTGAGCAAAAAAGAAAAAGAAGAGAAAGGCATTGAAACATCAGAGGCCGAAATAGCGGTCCATTGGGGGGAAGAGCAATATTTCTATCCCTCTACGAAGTTTATCGCTCAGGCAAACATGACCGACGAAACGATCTATGATCGCTTTTCACTCGAGAATTTTCCGAACTGTTTCAAGGAGTATGCAGACCTTTTGACCTGGTACAAGTATTGGGACGAAACCCTCGATACCAGTGATGCCCCTTGCTTCAGGTGGTTCAAGGGCGGCCTTATCAATGCGAGCTATAACTGCGTTGACCGGCACTTGAAGGAATACAAAAATAAGACCGCCATCCATTTTGTTCCGGAACTCGAGAATGAAAAGGTCGAGCATGTGACCTATCAGGAACTCTATGTGAGGGTGAACGAGTTTGCGGCTGTCCTCAAAGATTTCTGCGGTTTGAAGGCGGGAGACAGGGTAACGCTGCATATGCCGATGGTGGCAGAGCTTCCGATCACTATGCTCGCCTGCGCACGCCTTGGAATCATTCACTCCCAGGTCTTCGGCGGTTTCAGTGGAAAGGCCTGCGCCGACAGAATAGTTGACTCCAAGAGCCACGTCCTGATAACGATCGATGCGTATTACAGGGGCGGACAGCTTATTGATCACAAGGAAAAGGCCGATATTGCTCTTGAGGAAGCGTCCAAAGAGGGGCAGGAGGTTGATAAAGTCCTTGTATGGCAGCGCTATCCCGGCAAATATTCCGCAAAGACCCCGATGAAGGAGGGTCGCGATTTCTTTGTCAATGACCTCCTGAAAAAATATTATGGAGTGAGGATCGATCCGGTCCCGATGCTTTCGGAGGCGCCGCTGTTCCTCATGTACACCAGCGGCACTACCGGAAAGCCAAAAGGCTGTCAGCACAACACCGGCGGTTACCTTGCCTATGTGGCCGGCACATCCAAGTATGTTCAGGACATCCATCCCACAGATGTTTATTGGTGTATGGCTGACATCGGATGGATCACCGGTCATTCATACATCGTTTACGGACCTCTTGCGCTTGCCGCTTCTACGGTAATTTACGAGGGCATTCCGACATATCCTGATGCCGGCAGATGCTGGAGGATTGCACAGGATCTGGATGTGAACATCTTCCACACTGCGCCGACCGCCATCCGCGCACTCAGAAAAGTCGGTCCTGATGAGCCTGCAAAATACCATTACCACTTCAAGCACATGACCACGGTGGGGGAGCCTATCGAGCCGGAAGTCTGGAAGTGGTATTATCACGAAGTCGGCAAGAATGAAGCGGCCATTGTTGACACATGGTGGCAGACGGAGAACGGCGGCTTCCTCTGCAGCACCCTGCCGGCTATAAAACCGATGAAGCCCGGCAGCGCTGGTCCTGGTGTGCCGGGTATCCATCCGATCGTGTATGACAATGACGGAAATGTTGTTCCGACAGGATCAGGTAAGGCGGGAAATATCTGTATACAGAACCCGTGGCCAGGCATGTTCCACACCATCTGGGGAGACCGCGAACGTTTTGTCAAGCAGTATTTCGAACGGTACTGCAAAGACCCGAAGAGCAAGAGATGGCAGGATTGGCCCTATCTTACGGGTGATGCTGCGGTCGTGGCATCTGACGGCTATGTCCGTATCCTCGGCCGGATCGACGATGTTATCAATGTTTCAGGTCACAGACTGGGAACCAAGGAGATTGAATCCGCCGCGCTTACCCACCCTGATGTCGCGGAAGCGGCCGTTGTACCGGTTAAACATGAGGTCAAGGGAAAGGAGCCTGATCTGTACGTTGCCTTGAAGCCCGGTAAAACGGGAGGAGACGATCTCGCAAAAGCGATATCAGCGTGCGTCGTCAAGGAGATCGGGGCGATAGCGAGGCCGAGGAAGGTCTGGATCGTGCCTGATATGCCCAAGACCCGCTCGGGAAAGATCATGCGCAGGGTGCTCGGCGCCATTTCCAACGGCACCGATGTGGGTGATGTTATGACATTGGCAAACCCTGATATTGTCGAGGCTATCACGAAGATGGTGCAGGGGAACGAAAAAGAGAAGCTCAAGGATCAGTTCTAGATCAGGAAGCAAAGAACCCCTTGAAGTCAAAGCAAGGGGGTCGTAGCCGGGCCGGAGCAACCTCAAAGCATGGGGTTGCTCCGCATTTTTGCTTGAACGGTGTAAGATAAGGGAAGCTTCGGGCAGTTTTGCGACCTGCAGAGGGTCTTCTGAAGAAAGGACCTGCCCGTTAAGAGATTGCCATGGACAAATTTCTTATACGTAAAGACGATTCTGCCCTTGTGATAGTCGATATACAGGAGCGGCTTGCTGTTGTGATGAGCGAGAGAGAGAAGGTCGTCAGGAATACCCTCCATCTCATAGAAGTTGCACAACTTCTCCGTCTTCCCATTCTTGTTACCGAGCAGTATCCAAAGGGACTCGGTCCCACAGTGCAGGAGATACGAGGAGCCCTTCCCTCCTATGAACCCATAGAGAAACTCACCTTCAGCTGCTGCGGAGAGCCTGTTTTTCTGAAGACCCTTGCCTCGACGGGAAAGAAAAAGATCATCCTCTGCGGCATGGAAACTCATGTCTGCGTCCTGCAGACCTGCATTGGTTCTTTAAAGGAAGGATACACCGTTCATGTGGTCAGCGACGCCATCTGCTCGCGTTCAAAGGAGAACTTCGAGACAGGAATCGAATTCATGAGGGACGCCGGCGCGGTAATAACGGGCGCAGAAACCGTCTTGTTCCAGTTACTTGAGAGGGCAGGTACGGAAGAGTTCAAGATCATCTCCAGGAGGATAAGATAGATGGGGAGATTCACCGTGACTTTTTCCTGCACGGTGAGACTTGCCGGGCTTAAGATGCGGGATGATGCACCAAAAAAGGGGAAGGCATTATGATCACTACTCTTTTGGATGGCAATAAGAAGTTTGTATCAGAGCAGTTCGAGAAGGAGAAGGAATTTTACGATGCATTATTAAAGGATCAAAAGCCTACGGTGCTTTGGATAGGGTGCTCCGATTCCAGGGTTGCTGTCAACACTATTACCCATACGAAGCCGGGGGAAGTCTTTGTCCATCGTAATGTAGCCAACATTGTAGCGGCGAATGACTGGAACTTGAGCGCTGTTCTGGAGTTTTCGATCAACCATCTGAAAATCCCGGATGTGGTTATCTGCGGTCATTATGGGTGCGGCGGAATTCAAGCCCTCGATGAAGAGGACATAGAAGACAAGTATATCCCCATCTGGCTCATTAACGCGTTCAAGGCCAAGGAACGGGTGGATGAGAAGTTGAAGGCCTTGCATATCGAAATTCTGCAGGAACAGCGGATGAAACTCATTGTGGAGGAGAATGTGCGGCTACAGCTTGAGCACCTGCAGGAATACCCTTTTGTCCGCAGGGCGATGAATGAAAAGAAACTGAACCTTCACGGCTGGGTATATGATATGGCAACCGGAGAGATACGGATTGTGAGGACAGAGCGTCCGCTCAAGGTCTGAGTCGCTCTCCGTATTTCTCTCTATTTCTATAAAGAAGATAAAGGAGAAAAGAACATGGAGTCGATAGAAAAACTGCTGGAAAAGATGCTGCTTCATTATGAAAAAAAAGAGTATTCCAGCGCCGAGAAACTGGCGGATGAACTGCTTGCATCTCAGCCGACCTTTCACAAAGCATGGTTTCTCAAGGGGGTGATCCTTGAGGAGACCGGGAGAACGTCCTGAAGCTGAAAAAATGTACGAAAAAGCCGGCAATTTGTTTAATATGTGGATCCGTTTGGCATTGCAGCTGCATGAGGTCGATCCTGACCGTGCGATCGAATATTACGAACGGGTCCTCCAGTTAGATCGCACTTTTAACCTGGCATTGCTCAACAAAGGACTCCTCTACGAAAAAATGGGCAGGCTGGACGAGGCGCGTTCCTGTTTCAGGAACCTTTCGCCCGGGAAAGAACTGATCTCCAAGGTGGTGATACCGGCAGGTTTTATGGCCTTGCTGATCGGAAGCGGGCTGATGCTGGTTCATAAAGGAGACATGATCATCTCAATGTTTTCCTTTGCATCAGCGGTCGTCTGTTTTTTCTGGCTCAAGCGGGATGCGGGCATGGCGATAAAGATGCTCATGAAAAAGAACAAATACAAATGAAATGGACGGCCGGAGTCTTTGGTTTTCTCATATGCCTTCGGCAAGGCGCCCCTTCGCCTCTCTAGTTCCTCCCATCAGCAAAGATTTTCCGGCATGAGCTGGCAAGAAACGGACAATCCCTATTTCTCTTGCAATGCTGAGATACCTGCTTCTTGCCTTTGTAAGACTCCCCGCCATAGCCTCCGTTTCAATGCCCTGATCGAAACAGCCGCAAAGCAACCGCAAGCCGAATGGCCCGTATCTAATAACGAATTTGCCGGTACTACGCTCTTGCCCACAAAAAGTGGTAAAATAAAATATGAAAAGGAACAGCTCCATACAACTGATTTTGCTGGCGATCTTATCTCTGGCCGTGTTCGGCGTTTTCCCCGCTGAAGGAAAATCTCTGGTCACTGAAGAAGCAACCTCGATAGATGTCCCGGGAACGTTCACGCTAATATTGTATGGAGGAGGACATTCCAGGGATGTGGAGAGTTTAGCCCTCCTCGACCTTGAAGGTGACCTGTACACTCTTGAACCCTATGCTCCTGAATTCGACTACAGGATCATCAAGGGTCTTTCGGCTAGAGATGCCATCGGGAGGGCAGAAAGCTTCCTCAGTTCGCGCTATGCCTTCCGGAGAACCGTGTTGAGCAGGATACTCGACAGCAGCGGCAAGACCATCGGATTTGAGGTCAGACCGTTGTACGACCCTCTCACATTCGGCCTTACTGACGTCCTCGACGTCGATTATGCTCCAAGGAAAGATGGAACAGTGAGGGTCCATATACGTCTCTGGCCTTCTGTTCAGAGACAGCTTTACGGGGACGATGCTTCTAAGGGTGACGGCCACTAAGATCAACGACTGAAGCCTCTGCCCGCCTTGCGCCGGACGGCCGCAGCCGGACTGCGGGCAATTATTTCATGGTATGCCTCATCTTAACTCCTTTGTTTCCTTAAGTGCTATCCTTGTATTCTGTCATCCCAAAGTTTTCCGGGAATGGTAAAATGGGACATATGAAGATCGTCTGCCAGAACAAAAAGGCATTTCACGACTACAGCATTGAAGAGACGCTGGAAGCGGGCATTCAGCTTCTGGGGACGGAGGTGAAGTCTCTCCGGGACGGGAAAGCGAACCTCAAGGACAGTTATGTGTTGGTCAAGAATGCGGAGGCGTTTCTCTTCAATTGTCATATCAGCCCCTACTCTCACGGAAACATCATGAACCATGATCCCCTGCGGACGCGAAAACTCCTCCTCCACAGAAAGGAGATAGAGAGGCTGCGGGGAAAGATCCAGCAGAAAGGCTATACGCTGCTCCCTCTTAAGGTATATTTTAAGGCTTCCCACGCAAAAGTCGAAATAGGCCTGGCAAAGGGAAAGAAAGTCTATGAGAAAAGAGAGACGATAAAGGAAAGGGAAGCGAAGCGGACCATCGAGAGGGCGATGAAGAGCCGGTGATGCAGGATGTCCGCCTCTCGTGGTATAATAAGTGAAGGCCAAAGGCCTTTCAGTCGGGGGCGAAAGGGCTCGACGGGGGTTATGAGGCTCAGGTGGCATGTCGTGGCTCCATCACCACGCAAAAAGATGGAAACAAACACAAAAGCCAACAACGAACTGGCACTCGCTGCTTAACTAAAGCAGCACGCTCCTTCGGGATCGCCTGTGTCTTGAAGAAAGCGTCGGAATGCAGGCTGGCCTCGAATTGCTCCCCTGGATCTGAGGCGAGATAAAGGGGGATGGGATGATGAAAAGCCTGTCTGTCGGCGCTTCATCATCTGAGATTGAAATGACAGAATACACATGTAGAAGCCTGAGAGTAGTACTTTCGGACGCGGGTTCGATTCCCGCCGCCTCCACCATGACAGGCCTTTTTTATTCCTACTATCGAGAGTCTTGTAGGTCAGTCCTCCTCTCATCGATGCCCCTGCACTTTTCACCAAGGAAATGCAACCATCAAAGAGGAAGAACGTGCGCGGTGTATTGCAAAAGTCTGTTCAAATATGGGAAATTATATGTTATGCGAAAATTAATCACTGTCCTGACGGTTCTTGTCATCCTGTCCGTTTCCGGGACAGGACACCCCGTCGAGATGAAGCCGTCCGGGCAGAGGGACGGGGTGGCCCCGGCGGGTTCTGCAGCGGACGTCACCCTCAGATTCAGCAAACACGAGGGGTTCAGCCGCATCGTTTTTGAAACGGCTGAAGAACCCTTTATCAAGAACTCCACCGTCACAGCCGAGAAGAACCAGATAAAGGTTCTCTTCCCATCAAGTCTTCATCTCACGACCCAGGGGACCCCTGACATGGTGACCTCATTGAAGGGGAACCTCTACACGATAACGGTGAACAGTCCTTTCAGGATCAAGGTTTTGAGGCTATCTTCCCCTCCCCGCCTCTCTATAGACATTATGGTTGCCACGAAGGACGAGGGACGCAGGCCTGCTGCTACAGAAGGGACAGTTCCTGTCATCACCGCCAACATACGCGTGGTTCTCGACCCCGGTCATGGGGGGTACGAGGTCGGAATTGTTTCTGGAGAGCTCAGGGAAAAGGACATCACCTTCTCCCTGGCCAGGTCCCTGGAAGCCGCCCTTCTCAAAAGAAACAAGACAGTTTTTCTCACGAGGAAGGCGGACCAGTTCCTGTCAATTACAGACAGGGCCATATTCACAAACCAGAGGTCTCCGGATATCTTCATCAGCATTCACCTTTCCACGACGGACAATTTCGTCATCTATACCGCATCGGCGGAGACGGCATCGCCGGACACCACTGGTGAACTGTACGGCCTGATGTCCCGTCAGAGACGCTATATCGAAAAAAGCAAGGCCCTGGCGGAGGGACTGGGAAACGCCATCAAAGAAGAGTTCAAGAAAGACATCGTCTTCAGAAAGATGGATATTCCCCTTCTTGCTTCGGTGGGAGCCGCTTCGGTCATGGTGGAACTGCCCGTGACCATTGCCTCGGACCAGTCGGTGAAAACAAGGATCGCAGAAGTCCTGCTGAAGGGAATCGCCTCTTATGCCGGCCAATAAGAAGAAGATACTGTGGGTCCTGGTTTTCGCCCTCCTTTTTCTGGGGGGGATCGCCGGGGGCTTCTTTTACTTTTCACGAAATTTCGGTTTCATGCAGACTGTTAAGACCGTTCCGCAGGAAGTGGGACAGGAAGAGGACACATCCTTTATGAGAATCTATTACCCGTCTGAAGGCCGCCTCATCATGGAAGAGCGGCGAGTGAAGAGACAGGTCGCCTTAACAGCCGTCGCAGAGGAGATCGCACATGAATTTCTCAAAGGACCCTCCAACATGGCAAAATCAGCCGTCCCACCGGGCACGAAGCTGCTCGCGGTCTATTATGGAAGCGACGGCATTCTCTATGTGGACCTTTCCGATGAATTCAGAAGGAATTTCCAGGGAGACGCATTGAATGAATTCCTGCTTCTCAAGGGACTCTATGACAGCATCATTTCGAACGTTACCGGGGTCGACGATGTAAAGGTCATTATTGAAGGAAAAGAAATAGAGAGCATCGGCGGCCATTTTCTTGCCCTCTATCCCCTGAAGAATATGCTTGCGGAGGTCAAGTAGCCTGTGAATGACCGGCCCATCGGAGTATTTGATTCAGGGATAGGCGGGCTCACCGTTCTCAAGGAGATGATCAGGGAATTGCCGTGGGAGAGCACTGTGTATCTTGGAGATACGGCCAGGGTCCCCTACGGGATACGGTCTGCTGAGACCGTGACACGCTATTCCTTCGAGAACACCGGGTTCCTTGTGACCGAGGGAATAAAACTCTTGGTGGTCGCCTGCAATACCGCGTCCGCAGTGAGTCTTGACGCCATAAAAGAGAAGGTCTCCATCCCGGTTATCGGGGTTATAGAGCCCGGGGCGAAAGGTGCGGTCACAGCCACGAGAAACAAGAGGGTCGGCGTCATCGGCACGGAAGCCACCGTGCACAGTAACGCATATGCGAGAATCATAAAAGCCATTGACCATGGGGTAGAGGTTTTCAGCCTCCCCTGTCCGCTCTTTGTCCCCCTGGCTGAAGAGGGTCTGACCGACGACGATATCGCCACCCTTGTGGCCCGGAGATATCTGGGAGATTTGAAGGACAAAGGGATCGATACTTTGGTTCTCGGCTGCACCCATTATCCTCTGCTCAAGGGCGTCATTTCTCAGGTCATGGGTCGCGGCATCGTGCTTATCGATTCCGCCATAGAGACCGTCAGGGAGATAAAAAAGACGTTGTGTGAACACGCCATAGAAGGAAGTCACAACGGCGAGGGAGCTGCCGCGCCATTTCGGAGATTCTACGTAACGGACTCAACTGATCGGTTCGTCAGGGTCGGTGAGCGGTTCCTGGGCCGGAGGATCGAACAGATAGAAAAAATAAATGTGGGAGGCAACTGATGAGGCAGGACGGCAGAAAGAGCGACCAGTTGAGAGCGGTAAGGATAACGCGGAATTTTTTGAAAACCGCAGAGGGTTCGGTGCTGATAGAGATGGGTGATACGAAAGTCCTGTGCTCTGCCACCATCGAAGAAAGGGTCCCGCCCTTCCTGAAGGATCAGAAGAAGGGATGGGTCACCGCCGAGTACGGCATGCTTCCCCGTTCAACACAGACGAGGATGATGAGAGAGTCGGTTACGGGCAAGATCGGGGGTCGGACCCACGAGATCCAGAGGCTCATAGGAAGAGCCCTCAGGTCGGTGACCAATCTGGAAGGTCTGGGAGAGCGGACCGTATGGATAGACTGTGATGTGATACAGGCTGACGGCGGAACAAGGACAGCCTCCATCACGGGCGCATTCCTCTGCATGGCGGACGCGCTCAACCACGCCATAAGGAACGGGATGATAGAGAAGATGCCCCTCACCAACCACCTTGCGGCGGTCAGTGTCGGCATCGTGAACGGCGAACCGCTCCTTGACCTCTGCTATGCAGAGGATTCGGCGGCGGAGGTGGATATGAACGTTGTCATGACCGGCAACGGACACTTTGTGGAGGTCCAGGGCACCGCCGAAAAGGTTCCTTTTTCGAAGAAAGGCCTCGAAAGCCTCCTGGGCCTGGCGGAGGACGGGATCATGAAACTGATCTCGATCCAGAAAGAACACCTGAGTAAAGAGTCTCTTTTCAGCTTTTGACCCTTTTCTAAAAAACAGCGGTATGGTACAATGAAAAACGGAGGTCTGCACATTGAGTAGCGTTTACAGAAGTCTCTTTATCTGGCTGATGATCGGGTTGATCATGATCCTGTTGTTCAATCTGGTGAGCACGCCGAAAAAGATGGAAGACGAGGTCATCTTCTCCGATTTCATGACGAGGGTCGAAGCCGGAGAGGTCGACGAAGTTGTCATCAAAGAAAATCTGATCACCGGCAGGTTGAAAGACGGGAAGAAGTTCAAGACCTATTCCGCTGGCTATCCCGAACTGGTGAAGGAACTGAGGGCAAAGAGTGTAAAGATCGCTGCAAAACCTCCCGAGCAGAACCCCTGGTACGTGAACTTCTTCTTCTCATGGGGGCCCATTATCTTCCTTGCCCTTGTTTGGGTATTCTTCATGCGGCAGATGCAGACCGGGGGGAACAAGGCCCTCTCATTCGGCAAAAGCAAGGCGCGTCTCGTCTCGGATAAGTCGGTAAAGATCACGTTTGCCGATGTGGCGGGCATCGAAGAAGCAAAGAAGGAGGTTCAGGAGATCATCGATTTTCTCAAAGACCCTCAGAAGTTCTCGAAGCTTGGAGGGAAGATACCGAAAGGCGTCCTCCTTGTCGGTTCCCCTGGTTCAGGAAAGACTCTCCTTGCCAAGGCCATTGCAGGAGAAGCCGGAGTCCCATTCTTCAGCATATCGGGTTCTGACTTTGTTGAGATGTTTGTGGGCGTCGGCGCATCCCGGGTGAGGGACCTCTTTGAGCAGGCGAAGAAGAGCGCTCCGTGCATCGTGTTCATTGATGAGATCGATGCGGTGGGAAGGCACAGGGGCGCCGGACTGGGCGGCGGACATGATGAACGGGAACAGACCCTTAACCAGCTTCTGGTGGAGATGGACGGTTTCGAAGGAACGGAAGGAGTGATCATCCTTGCAGCGACGAACAGGCCTGATGTGCTTGATCCGGCACTTTTGAGACCGGGAAGATTTGACCGGCAGGTGGTGGTGCCTATCCCGGACGTGAAGGGAAGACTGGAGATACTGAAGGTGCATACGCGCAAGATACCTCTTGACAGGATGTGGATCTCGAGGTAATTGCCCGGGGAACGCCCGGTTTTTCCGGTGCCGATCTGGCAAACCTTGTGAATGAAGCAGCCCTCTGGGCGGCAAGAAAATCAAAGTCCAAGGTGGATATGCCGGACTTTGAGGCTGCAAAGGACAAGGTGCTCATGGGCGTCGAGCGGAAGAGCATGATCATCAGTGAAGAGGAGAAAAAGAACACCGCATATCATGAGGCAGGACACGCCCTTGTTGCAAAACTGACCCCCGGGTACAGACCCGATACATAAGGTGAGCATCATACCCAGGGGAAGGGCGCATTGGGCGTTACGCAGCAGCTTCCTCTCGATGACAGGCTACACCTATTCAAAGGATTATCTCCTCAAGACGCTCAACGTGCTTCTGGGCGGAAGGGCTGCGGAAGAGCTTGCCCTTCACCATATGACCACTGGCGCGGGAAATGACCTCGAGCGTGCAACAGATCTTGCGCAGGAGGATGGTTGACCGAATGGGGAATGAGCGAGAAACTCGGACCGCTGACCTTCGGGAAAAAGGACGAGCAGATATTCCTCGGCAGGGAGATCGCAAAGCACAAGGACTACAGCGAAAAGATCGCCGAAGAGATCGACGAAGAGGTGAGGAATCTCGTTACCGGAGCGTATGAAGAGTCCAAGAAACTTCTCTCTGACAATTATGACATCCTCGATACCTTTGCGAAATCCCTTCTTGAGAAAGAGACCATGGACGGACATGACATGGACGAACTGATCAAGGGACTTAAGGGGGATAAAAGCTCTGCTGAAGAGTGAAGGCAAAGACCGAGGTGTAGCAACAGAGACCTTCCCAGTATGCCGAACCCTTCCTTCTGCCTCCGTGATCCAGCGTTGAGGTGAAGCTATTTTTCAAGAACTTCTCTTTGGATTTTTCCAGGAAGACCCACGTCATGGGCATTCTCAACGTCACTCCCGATTCTTTCACGGACGGCGGTTTCTTCTTCAGGAGGGATTCTGCCATGGAACACGGCCTCAGGATGGTGGAAGACGGTGCAGACATCATCGATGTCGGAGGTGAATCCACAAGGCCGGGCTCTGAACCGGTGCAGTATGAGGAGGAGATCCGGCGGACATACCCGGTAATCGAAGCACTCGCAAAGAGAGTAAAAGTCCCCATTTCCATCGATACCTATAAGGCCGATGTGGCAAAAAGGGCACTGGATGCAGGGGCATCCATTATCAATGACATAAGCGGGTTGAGGTTCGACCCGGAAATGCCGAAGGTCGTCGCACAATACGTGTGCCTGTGGTGCTTATGCATATCAAGGGAACACCGAAGATTATGCAGGTCAATCCTGAATATGAGGCGCTGATCCCCGAGATCCTGGATTATCTGAGGGTCAGCATACGACTTGCCGTGGATGCCGGGGTGAGGGAGGACATGATTATTGTAGACCCGGGAATCGGTTTCGGCAAGACATTTGAGCACAACCTTGAGATACTGAAGGATCTCCGTGAGTTCACGCTCCTCGAAAAACCATTGCTCATCGGCCCGTCGAGAAAGGCATTCATAGGAAATATCCTCGGCAATGCCCCGTCATCAGAACGCATGGAAGGAACTGCAGCCGCAGTCGCCATCTCCATCATGAACGGTGCGAATATCGTGAGAGTTCATGATGTGAAAGAGATGGCGAAGGTGGCAAGGGTGGCGGATGCGATAAAGAGGGGCGGTATCCAGATGCTCACTGATCATTTGCGAATCCGTTCACACGTTTTGTCTTTCCGGGCTTGACCCGGAATGCTCGGGTCCTCTCCTGACTAGATTCCTGTGTTCTCACGGGAATGATGCCAGAGTAAATGCGTGATTTCCACCTTTAAACGGTTATAATAGGACAAAAAGAAAAGGGACGAAAATGGCACGAGTGAAAGAAGGAGATACTATCGTCATTCAGTACATCGGCAGACTTGAGGACGGCACCGTCTTTGATTCCACCGAGGGCAAAAATCCTCTGGAGTTCACCGTGGGTGAAGGGGAAGTCGTTCCGGGACTGGAGAAAGGTGTCATCGGCATGGCGCCGGGCGAATCAAAGAGTATTGTGATCCCTGCGGAAGACGGATACGGGCCGCACCTGAAAGAAAGGGTTTGTGAGCTGACAAAAAGCGAGTGCCTGAAAAGTTTCACCCTGGGATGGGACAGCAGCTCCAGATGTACCGCGCCGACGGCCTGCCAATCATGGGCACGGTAGTCGGCCATTTCCGGAACCTCGTTCACCATGGATTACAACCATCCCTTGGCGGGAAAGACGTTGATATTTGAGACAAAGCTTCTGGAGATTGTGGACGACGAGCGCAGTCAATAGACGTCTTTAAGCCGGCTTGCTCGGTGTATCCGCATCCTGGATAGCGTTAAGCCAACGGAGGGCATCTTCGCGGGAGGTAAAGATATGCACTTTCTTCTCGCTCTTGGGGTTGATCTCTCTGAATGTCTCATACATGCGCCCTAATCCGTAGTGCAACGTTTCATGTGCAATAATGGCAAACTTCGATGAAACATTCGGAGTATCCATGTCTGCGGACAGATTGGCCAATTCGCGCATCCGTTCAGATGAGACGAACTCGATGCTCTTAACGTCCACCATCTCCACAATCTCATTATACCCGGCGACATCAGGACGACTCCATACTTCCTGCTGATAGCCGAAGACGTCAGCATCGGTCAGCGCGCCGTGAGCGCGAGCTTCCACAAGTTTCTTCTCGTGATCTATGCAATAGGTGATCGGCATCTAATCGCCTCGCCTGGGACGTAACTACATTATATCAAATGCTGCTCGATTTCAAAGGATATGGTTTCACTCCGGCGTAGCCTTTTGCATGGCTTCATTCTCTGATTGTTATTCTTTCGGCAGTGGCATACAATACTACCATGGTAAATAAGGAATCCATTCTCTCCTTCTTCCGCGAAAAGACGGGGAAGCCCCTTAGTTTTAAAGACATCGTTTCCCTGATGCGTTTGAGCCATCCCGAGGCGAGGGCATTGAAACGCCTCCTCAGACAGATGATGAGGGAAGGCGATATCGTAATGACCCGCAAGGGCCTCTACGGACCCTCAGACGACATGAACCTTATCACGGGCCGTTTTGAGGCGCACAGGGACGGCTATGGCTTTGTGATCCTCGAAAAGCCGGGGGAAAGGGATATCTTCGTTCCGGCACGCTCGACCCAGGGTGCCATGGACAATGACAGGGTCATTGTGCGAATGGAGAACTCGCGGAGACGTGAAGGGATGATCATCAGGGTCCTCGAAAGGGCGACTACCCGATTTGTGGGGAGACTGGATATCACAAAAGCGGCGTCTTACATAAGGCCCAAGAACAAGTCCCTTCCTTTTGACCTCTACATTTCGCCAGGGGACAGGGGAAAGGCGCGTCATGGCGACAGCGTAGTTGCCGAGATACTCAGTTATCCCACGGACAAAAGACCGCCCTCCGGCAAGGTCATCAAGGTGATCGAAAAACCTGTAGACCCTGCTTCAGAGGTCGAGGCCATCATCGATGAATTCAATCTGCCCAGGAGATTTCCCAGGGACGTCAGTGAAGAGGCAAAATTGCTTGCTCAGGGGGCAGGGCAAGAGGCGGGGATCAGGAGAAAAGATCTCAGGAGTCTTCTCACCGTCACCATTGACGGCGAGCGGGCGAAGGACTTTGATGATGCAGTCTCGATAAAGCTCTCCGAACACGGTTACAAATTGTGGGTGCATATCGCCGATGTAGGCTTCTATGTGGGCTGGAATTCGGTGCTTGATCAGGAGGCCAGAAAGAGAGGGACGAGCGTCTATTTCCCTGACAGGGTCATCCCCATGCTTCCGAAAGAGCTTTCAGAAGATCTCTGCAGCCTCAAGGCCGGGGTCGAACGTCCTGCCTTTACCGTCGAAATGGATTTCGACAGACAGGGAGAACGGACCGGGGCGAAGTTCTATTCCAGCCTCATCAAAAGTGATGAGCGGATGACCTACACGTCGGTGAGGAAGATACTGGTTGACAACGACCGGGATGAGCGGAAGAAATACGAATACCTTCTTCGGGATTTTGAACTGATGAGCGAGTTGTGCGGCATCCTCAGGGAGATGAGGCTCGAACGGGGGAGCCTCGACTTCGACCTTCCCGAACCTGAAATCCTGCTTGATCTGCAGGGAAGGCCTGAAGCCATTCTCAGGGCAGAGAGGAATCTCGCCCACATGCTCATCGAAGAGTTCATGATCGCTGCCAACGAGGCCGTGGCCGGGCATCTTGAGTCCCTGGGTGTACCAAGCCTTTACCGAATCCATGAGGAACCTGATCCGATGAAGCTGGAAGATATCATAAAGGTCGTACATCCCTCCACGAGAGTGAAGAGAAAAACCCTGAAGGCCGGTGACTTCTCCCGGTTGCTGATCGAAATAAAGGGAACCCCGGGGGAAGAGATCATCAACTACATGATACTGCGGAGTCTGAAACAGGCCAGGTATTCCCCCGTCAACGTGGGGCATTTCGGTCTTGCTTCGGACAGCTATACACATTTCACCTCTCCGATCAGGCGGTATCCTGACCTTGTGATCCACAGGATATTGCGGGAGGTACTCACAAAAAAGCAGCTCCCCGACAAAAGGACCAAGGAGCTGGAAAGCTTGCTCCCCGACATCGCCTTTCATTCATCCAGGATGGAGCGGCTTTCAGACGATGCCGAAAGGGAAGTGCTGGAGGCCATGAAGGTATGGTTCATGAAAGACAAGGTGGGAGAGGAGTTTGGCGGAATGCTCGTGGGGGTGAACCCTTACGGTCTCAGGGTGCGGCTGAAAGATTATTACGTAGAGGGCTTCATCCATGTGTCCTACATGACCGATGACTTCTACCACTATAACGAGAGGTCCGTATCGCTGTCGGGCAGGAACACCGGACGGATATTCAGGATAGGGGATGAGCTCACCGTGCGGGTTGACAAAGTTGACATGGAAGAACGGGAGATACTCTTCGGCATAACCTCACTGCCATCCAAAGGAAAATAGAAACTCCACACAGTATGAGACCCTTAAAGCAGACCCTTGACAGGTTTTACAGGGAATATAACTTCCGGGAAAGAATCCTTCATGACCCCATCGAATTCCCGCACCGCTACGGGAAACACGAAGATATCGAGGTCGCAGGCTTCATCGCGTCGTGCCTCGCGTACGGAAAGGTCGAGTTATTCAAGCCCGTGGTGGAACAGGTCCTTTCACTGATGGGGAAGAAACCGGCTTCCTTTCTTGGAGATTTTGATGTCCGGACGCAACGGCATCGCTTCACCTTCAAATACCGCTTCAGCGAGAGCCTTGACATCCTCTGTCTGATCTATATTATCCACAGACTGCTCAGGAACCATTCCTCGATCGAAAATGCATTCATGAGACACTTTTCCCCTGGTGATCCGGATACGGGCAACGGTATCACCGGACTTGTGAAAGAGATTATGTCCATAAATACAGCGGTCATCTATGGGACAAATATCCATCCCCACGGAATGACGCACCTCTTCCCCACGCCGCTAAAGGGGAGCGCCTGCAAGCGGATGAACCTCTACCTGCGATGGATGGTGAGGGACAGGGACATCGATTTCGGCATATGGAAGGGGATACCAAAGAACAAACTGATAATCCCTCTGGACACCCACATCGCGAGGATATCCCGATGCCTCGGCTTCACCAGGCGCGCGTCAGCGGACTGGAAGGCCGCCGTCGAGATCACGGAAGCCCTGAAGAAGCTTGACCCTGAAGACCCCCTGAAGTATGATTTTGCCCTGTGCCATCATGGGATTTCAGGAGTCTGCAAGACACGGGATAATGCCGGATGCAGGGAATGCGTGTTTTATGAAGCTGCAAGAACAAGGACAGCCTGAGTTTTTCTTACATTGCCGATTTATGGACAAACCGACACTCACCCAATGGTACCTTGACAAAAAAATTTATACAGGATAATATCAGTCCTATATGACACAGATCACTTCCGGGACATCACACGAGAAGGCCGGAGTTACATGGGAAATAGTCCTTGCAACAGCTATTAGACAGCACATGTTTCTGTGATAGAATGTGAATATGTAGCAGGAGGGAGGAGTTTTATGAAGGACGACGGCTATGAATATTCCGTTGTGAGGGGATTTGCCTTTTCAGCAGTCTTCTGGCTCATTATCGGTCTTGTGGTTGGTCTGCTCATCGCATTCCAGCTTGTGGCTCCCAAACTGAATCTTGCCCCGTGGCTGACCTATGGGAGACTCAGAGTGGTCCATACCAACGGCCTCGGTTTTGGCTTTGCTCTTGCCGGCATCTTTGCCTGCACCTATTTTATTCTTCAGAGGCTGACCCGGACGTCCATTGCCTTTCCGGGGCTGGCCAAGTTCCACCTTTATTTCTTCAATGTCACCATAGCCCTTGCGGCGTTGAGCCTATTCGCAGGGATGAATACGTCAAAAGAATACGCTGAGCTGGAGTGGCCCATCGACATCCTCGTGGTGCTGATGTGGGTGGTCTTTGCCATCAACGTCTTTGCTACCCTCATAAAGAGAAAAGAGCAGCAGATGTATATCTCCCTCTGGTATCTGGTCGCAATGACAGTGGCGGTGGCTGTCCTCTACATCCTCAATAACCTCGAGGTCCCGGTGAGCTGGTTCAAGTCATACTCGGTCTATGCAGGGGTCAATGACGCCAACGTGGAGTGGTGGTATGGTCATAACGTGGTCGGTTCGGTCTTCACCTTCCCCATTCTTGCCATGTTCTATTATTTCCTGCCGAAATCCACAAATCTCCCAATCTACAGCCACCGATTATCCATCGTCGCATTCTGGTCCCTGGTGTTTGCCTACCTTTGGACGGGCGCCCACCATCTCGTCTATACACCGGTACCGGACTGGATACAGACCACTGCCATTGCCTTCAGTATGTTCATGATCGCGCCGTCATGGGGTTCTGTCGTGAACGGGTATTACACAATGCGGGGGGACTGGGGACAGATGAGGTCCAATTATCTCGTCAAGTTCTTCATCTTCGGGATCACCTTCTACGGCCTCCAGACCATCCAGGGACCGACGCAGGCTTTGCGGTCCCTCTCTGCTGTCTTGCACTACACCGACTGGGTCCCGGGCCACGTGCACATGGGAACCATGGGCTGGGTGACCATGGTCATATCAGCGTCGTTTTATTATATGATCCCCAAGCTCTATAACACAGAAATTTACAGCATAAAGCTCGCCAACACCCATTTCTGGCTCGTCCTCATCGGACAGTTGATCTTTTCCTTCACCATGTGGATTGCAGGAGTTCAGCAAGGCACCATGTGGAGGGCAACCAACCCTGATGGTTCACTGACCTATAGTTTCCTGGAGACTCTTGTGCCTCTCTATCCCTTCTGGGCCATGCGGGCATTGGGCGGGGTGATCTATTTCGTCGGAGTGCTGATATTCGCCTATAACCTTATCAAGACAGCCGGCAGGTCACGGGCTGCAGCCACTGCGGAAGGAGGATAATAAAATGAATATCTATGGAAAACCAGTGATATTTGCGATAGCTGCCTTTGCGGTGATCGCAGTGGGCACCCTGGTTACTACGTTCATACCCCTTTTCGTACCTGCCACAGCTCCCGTGATCAAAGGCGTTAAACCGTACACCCCTGCAGAACTGGAGGGAAGGGATATTTACATCCGGGAAGGATGCAACAACTGCCATACCCAGACCGTACGGCCTCTTCAGCCCGAAGTGGCCAGGTACGGAGATTATTCCAGGGCGGGAGAGTTCACCTATGATAGACCCTTCCTCTGGGGTTCCAGGAGGACAGGTCCTGATCTGGCAAGGGTCGGCGGCAAATATCCCGACTCATGGCACTATCAGCACATGAAAGACCCGCAGAGCATGTTCCCGAAATCCAACATGCCTGCATATGCCTGGCTTGCTGAAAAACAACTGGATACGACGTACACCGAGCGGAAAATGAAGACCTTGGGATTCCCGTATTTACCTGAGGAGATCCGGACCCTCCAGGGGAAAACTGAATTGGACGTTCTCGTGGCATATCTTCAGAAACTGGGCAGGGATCTGAAAGAGATTGAAAAAGGGTCAGTGGTGAAGGTCGCCGAGGCCGCGGCGCCCGAGAAGAATCCCTTTGAACGAAAAGCCGATGCGATAAAGGAAGGGAAAGAGATCTTCGAGGCAAATTGCACGGCCTGCCACGGAAAGGATGCAAAGGGAGGCATCGGCCCCAACCTTCTGAAAAAGGATATGAAATACGGCCGGACCGACAGGGACCTCTTTGCCTCAGTATCAAAGGGGAGGCCCGGCGGCATGCCTGACTGGGAAAAGACACTCGGCACAGAGAGGATATGGAAGGTGATCGCATATCTGCGGACCATGGAAGAAAAGTGACAGGAAAGGAGGTATCCATGCAGGAAAACTACGATGACATAAAAGAACAGCATAATAAATTACCCCTCGGCATGTTCCTTTTCTTCATCGGGATGGTGGTGTGGGGTATCTATTACATAGCGAGCTATACGCCCGACTTCAGCGGATGGTCACAGAAAAAGGTGTACGATGAGCAGACCGCAAAGGAGAAGGCAGTTGCAAAACCGGTACTAATGGAAAACCCCTATGAAACGGATCCCAAGGCGATAGCAGAAGGCAAGGGGCTCTACGCATCCAATTGCGCTGCATGCCACGGAGAGAATCTCAAGGGCGGCGTTGGCACGGACCTCACAGACCATCTCAAATACGGGGAACAGGATGACAAGAAATTCGAATCTATTGCCAAAGGAAGACCCAACGGCATGCCCGGCTTTGACCGGCAACTGGGAAGGGACAGGATATGGAAAGTCCTCGCATATATTGACTCAGTGCGTGAATACGGAAAGAAGCCTTAAGGGACCATGTTTTTTTTAAAGGAGAGCAAAAGGGAGCGGCACCTTCGCTCCCTTTTGCTTGCCCCTTGTGTGGAAGAAATATAGAAGCATTGCCGCGATCATGCAGGCGCTCCTTATCCTTGGGCTGCCGTTTCTGAAGATAAACGGCCAGAGCGCCCTGAGATTTGACGTTCCGACGCTCAGACTCTTTTTTTTCGGAAAGGTCATATGGATGCAGGAATTCTTTGTTGTGCTCCTCGCCCTCCTTACCCTCATGCTCCTGTTCATCTTCATCACCAACCTCCTGGGAAGGGTCTGGTGCGGCTGGCTCTGCCCCCAGACAACCCTCCTCGATATAAGTCAGAGGTCCGGCCTGGTGAGGAGCAGGCTCAGCCTGATACTACCTCATATCATTTTAGTCCCATTGTCCATGGTCGTCTCCGCATCACTGATCTGGTACTTCGTCTCTCCTTACGACTTTTTCCGGGTCATCTTCGGAGAAACGAAAAGCCGAGTGGTCATCTGGTTCTTTATCATCATGTTTGCCATCGTCTATCTCGACCTGGAATTCCTCGGAAGGAAGTTCTGCAAGACCATCTGTCCCTATGCAAAGCTCCAGTCAACCCTCTTCGACGGGAACACCCTTGTGGTGGAATTCGACACGGACCGCGCGGACAGATGCATGGGATGCGACAAATGCGTGGCGGTATGCCCGATCGGTATCGATATCAAAGACGGGCTTCAGATGGAATGTATCGCCTGCGCCCAATGCATTGATGCCTGCAGATCCATGACTGAACCAAGGGACATGAAGTCCCTCATCAGGTACACTTTCGGAGAGGGGAAAGTGATCCGGCCGAAAGCGGTCATCCTCTTTGCGCTCTCTCTTATTTCCTTTTTGTTCCTGCTTTACAGGATCTCCTCTTTGCCTCCCTTTGAATTCGATGTGCTGCGGTCCGGAGAACTGTACCGCGTTACGGAAAAAGGTGAAATAATGAACATCTACGTGCTCAGCATAAAGAACATGAGTAACAGGGACATCGCCCTTGGCATAACCGTTGACAGACCTGATACAATTAAGGTAATCGGCCCGGCATCTGTATCGGCAAAGGCAGGTCAGATATACCATCAGAACATTGTTCTCCTCTCAGCAGGCCGGACGGCCAAGAGAGAGCCGGTTGTTTTTGCACTCAGGGATCCCGGGGGATACGACCTAAAAAGACCAGGAACATTCTTCTCGCCATAAAGGAGGTGGGCATTGAGCGGATGGGTTTATTTCGGTTTCACCGTAGCTCTTTTTGCGGTGCTCGTCGGGATCATCATCCATTACTACAACCCGAAAGAGAAAGAAAAGGTCGAAAAGCCGAAGTACAGGATATTTGACGAGGATGACAGATGAGAAGAAACTTGCTCATGGTTCTGGTGTCTTTCATGGGGATGCTGCTGCTCGGCAATTCTACGGACGCTGAGGATCCCCTGACTGCGATCCGCTCAGAGGCAGTTGCATAAAAAAGATCGGGGACAAAGAGATCATCTTCGGCATTTCCCCTGCACCGGTGAAGGCCATGGAAGAGCTCGTTTTCCGTCTCGTTATCAGGCGAAGTCCCCCCTCGCCCCCTTTAATAAAGGGGGGGGAGGAGGGGATGAAAGAGCTGCCGGAAGAAATTGCCGTCGATCTCAGCATGCCCGGCATGTATATGGGGGAAAATCGGGTTATGCTCAAAAGAAGTCCTGACGGGACTTACTCAGGGAAAGGAGTGATCCCAAAATGCCGGAGCGGCAGAAGGCTCTGGAAGGCGACAGTGACTGTCCCTGGCGCCGGAGCAGCCGGCTTTCTCTTCAATGTTTACTGATTCGATCTTTGTCATTATGTTCACGTCCGGCCTTCTGGGAGGCTTCGGACACTGTATCGGCATGTGTGGTCCTGTCGTGACAGCGTATTCTGTGCAGCTGGAGAAGAGGAGCGTCCTCCCCCAGGTTCTGTATTCTCTCGGCAGAATAACAACCTACAGTATCCTCGGGGGCATCGTGGGACTGGCCGGTTCCTTTGTCTCTGTCGTCAGGCACATTGAGAGATTCCAGGTCATCACCCTTGCTGTCACAGGGCTCGCGATGATCGCTTTCGGCCTTGCTGCAGGGGGCTGGCTGCCATTCCTCAGGAGGAAACTCGAAGGTGCGGAGCGGGTCTCCTTCTGGGTTGGGAAGACGCTCCGGTACATCTCGGAAGGAAAGACGGCCGGGGTTTTTTATCCCATGGGGCTTATCATGGGCTTTATCCCCTGCGGTTTGCTCTACACGGCGCTCATCGCAGCCGCAGGAGCGGGGGTCAGCGCGACCGAACATGTGGAAGGCTTCCTTCGGGGAGCGCTCCTCCTGTTCCTCTTCGGCCTCGGGACAGCGCCGGCATTGGTGCTTCTTGGGCAGATCGTCGCGATGAAAGGAGAGCGGATAAGAAACAGACTGCATAAGGCCTCGGCGCTCCTCATGATCCTTATAGGGGTCATGTTCATTTACAGGTCATTCAGCCAGTGAGTGATCGGGTCATTCGCTCATGATGTGCAGGAAATGTGGTGTGATGCGATGAACATGCTGAAGTGTGACCATTGCCTTCTGCCGTTCCGCGAAAGGGATGCGCTCCGGGCTACAGTGGAAAGTGCGGAGAAGGTGTTTTGTTGCAACGGATGCAGGGGGATATACCGGCTCATCCACTCCGAGGGACTTGATGAGTTTTATGAGAAGAGGTCGGGGTGGGTACCGGGCCCGCCTGAAGAGGTCGAGCTTGCGACGGATGCGTTCGAGGACTCGGTCAGAGTGTCAGCCGGCGAAGCAGAGATAGACCTTGCGCTCTCGGGAATCCGGTGCACCTCCTGCATATGGCTTATCGAGCGTTTTCTCGGGAAGATCAAGGGAATTACTTATATCACCGTGAATTATGCCACGCACATGGCAAAGGTCAGATGGCTTCCTGAAACGATATCCCTCGATTCGGTCCTCAGGAGAATCGCAGCACTTGGCTATACGCCGCGCCCCTGGGCGGCATCAGACCTCGAAGAACGACTGAAGGCCGAAAAAAGGGACCTTCTCATTCGACTGGGCACCGCTTCTTTTCTGACGATGCAGCTCATGCTCTTCACTACCGCACTCTATGCGGGGTATTTCCAGGGCATTGACCCGCTCTACCGGAAGGTCTTTGAGCTCATCGCCCTTGGGCTCTCCACCCCGGTAATCTTTTACTGCGGTTATCCCTTTCTGAAGAATACCATCAGGGGGCTAAGGAACCGCTCGCTGAACATGGACACTCTTGTTTTTACCGGATCGTTCAGCGCGTATTTGTACAGCATCATAGCTATGGTGAAAGGAGGAGGGGTCTATTTTGATACGTCGGCCATGATCGTGACCCTGATACTCCTCGGAAGGTTCATCGAATCAGGAGCGAGGGCAAAAGCAACAGGGGCTGTCTCCTCCCTTATCGGTCGACAACCGAAAGAAGCAAGACTTATAAAGAAGTCCCCGGGTGAAACGAAAGGGCTGCCTGTGAACATCTCCCTATCTGCACTCGGGATAGGCGATCATATCGAGGTCATCCCCGGAGAAAAAATTCCCGTCGATTGTGTGGTAGTTCAAGGTTCTTCAGAGATCGATGCATCAATGCTCACAGGAGAATCCATGCCTGTCAGAAAGATGGAGGGTGCGGAGGTCTTTGGAGGGACCCTTAACCTCAATGGGAGGCTTATCCTTGAGGTCAGAAGGACAGGGAACGATACGGTGCTGGCCCAGATAACAAGGGCCGTGGAAGATGCCCAGGCAAGGAAGGCCCCTATCCAAAAGGTCGTTGACAGGGTCGTCGGCTGGTTCGTGCCTGCTATCATCGCTCTATCAATGGCCACCTTCGTCCTCTGGTTTGTCAGAGGGAGTACTATGACATCCTCTTTAATGAACGCGATCTCGGTCCTCGTCATCGCATGTCCGTGTGCTCTGGGGCTGGCCACACCGTTGGCGATCCTCATAGGTTCAACGCTCCTTTCTTCCAGGGGTATCCTCGTCAAGGGAGGAGATATTATCGAGACCCTTGCCCGGTCGGATTTTGTATGCTTTGACAAAACAGGGACACTGACCGCGGGAACACCCTCCTTAGTGGAGATAGTGAGCTACGGAACGGACAGAGAGTATTTGCACGTCCTTGCAGCATCCCTCGAGAAAGGCTCGGAACACGCCGTTGCAAAGGCTTTATGGACAGGTGTGAGTGAATCTGATCTCTATCCCATTGAGGCTTTCAAAGCATCCCCGGGGATGGGTGTAGAAGGGACCATGGAGGCCGGGCATCTCGTTGCCGGGAATATCACTTTCCTGCGGTCATTCCATGTGGTGATCACTGAGGCACAGATGAGGGATCTCCATTGCCTTTCGGCAAAGGGCAACACCGTAGTGGGCCTCGCTGTTGCCCAGGAACTCAAAGGGTGGTTTGTGATCTCTGATGACCTCAGACCTGATGCGCCTGACGTTGTGAAGGATTTGGAACAGCAGGGATGCAAAGTGAGCCTTCTCACCGGGGACCATCGGGCTGTTGCCGAAAAGATAGGGGAAAAGGCGGGCATCTCGATGATCGATGCAGAGGTCTTGCCGGTTCAAAAGGCGGAGAAGATCAGGGAGATGAAGGAAGCCGGCCACAGGGTGACGATGGTGGGCGACGGCATCAACGATGCTCCCGCGCTCACGGAGGCTGATGCAGGAGTTGCCATTGGCAGTGCAACGGATATAGCAATTGAAAGTGCTGATGTCGTGCTGATGCGGAATGACCTGAATCTAGTTCCTCATCTCATCAGGGCGTCGAGAAGAATTCTCTCTGTCATAAAGCAGAACCTCTTCTGGGCATTCTCTTATAACCTCATCGCAATTCCCCTGGCAGTCGCCGGGATGATCCACCCCATTATCTCCGCAGCCTTCATGGCCACAAGTTCTCTCCTTGTGGTGGGGAACTCGCTCAGACTGTACAGGAAAAAGTGACCAGGGGCGCTTTGAGAAGTGGGGTGTCGCGTACACCGACAGTCGACACTTTCAGAAAACCGAAACTAGTGAGGATTCCCGTAGATAATGTGCAGTAACGTGGAGCTAAGGGGCTGCGCGCTTTTGCGCAGTCCCGCTTGAGCGTAGGGTTAGGGGCGTACAAGCCAACCTGCTTTTGCGCAGACCCGAAGCTAAAAACTCAGCAAGCACGATGATAACTTCCGGGGTTATTCGGTTTGCTCAATGTTCCGAATAGCGCGGCGTTCTGTTTATGGTAAGCGAATACTGCTCGGTCA
This sequence comes from Nitrospirota bacterium, assembly GCA_963699545.1. Lineage (GTDB taxonomy): Bacteria > Nitrospirota > Thermodesulfovibrionia > Thermodesulfovibrionales > UBA9159 > JAMCQB01. Next base: position 293,292 of record CAVOUE010000006.1, read on the forward strand.
ATTTCCCTCAAGCTCCATTTCGGGTAACTGCCTCGTATCGCCAAAATAGCCTCCATGAATGATGGGTATTGATTGATACCAGTGGACTTATGCTGGATGTAGCCAAAATGCCTAAGTACGTCTACAGTTCTACGGTCAATAATTGGGAAGAACGACGGATAAAGAAACTGGAGAAATGTTGATGCTACGGGTGCGCCGATACCAGGCAACTCGACAAGCAGTTTCATCCTTTCCATACCAGAAGCCGCATGGCACTTTCTTATCGCGTTTGTGTATATCTCGAAATTGATCCAATCAATGCGCCCCTTAACTCTGGCCGATTTCCAGTTCAGGATTTCAGTGAATGTCTGTTTTGTCACAGAGCCGTCGGCGCTCATCTCTAAGCTGACTCTGTTTAACAGCCTCTTGTACTCTGACTCATCATCTTCAGTTTCATCGTACCGGGGATGCCAAGCCTGAATGAACTGGTCGTCAACTCTATTTGGCATGGCGCACATATTTGCTTTCCTTTTTACCTGATAATTCCACGATAAGCCCCTAACCAGTTATTAGATAGTTTCTCGATAACACCGGAATTTTCCAGTCTCCGCAATCTGCCATAGACATCACGCTCAGCGTAACTGCTTGATTTATCGTGCTATCATGATTGGATAACATTACTTTTGTGATGTTAGCGAGTTTTCTGTCTAACATATGAATGAGCATGTCATGGGGTCAGGTCTTGTGTCTTGCATTTCAACTATCTCCCCCTATTTACCACCCGACTTACAGTAGCATAATGTATCCCAAGATAATCAGCCACCTCTTTTTGGCTGTACCCGTACCTCTCGACTGACTCTTTGATAGCTTTCTCCGCTGACTCATTATCTGCTGTTTCTTGCTTCAATAATTTGGCAAGGCCAGGTCTTCCGATATATCTCTGACTCTTCGGTATTTCTTTTATTCGTTCCCGTCCCTTTGCGTATCCTATCAGGTTTTCGATAAATTCATCATCCCCTATAATGCTTTGTCCCTTCACCTCATTCCATATCTTCTTGGCGTCTATCCCTGCATCAACAAACTCACGGTATCTTTTCTCTGCCGGTCCCCTCTTCGAGCCAAACTGTCCCAGTATCCAGTCTTTTGTGAGGCAGGGATGAGGTTTTTCCATTCCCGCAGTTGCCCGGTAGCTGCTCCATTGCCACTTTTCAGGTCTTTTCACTGCCTTTGCCCTGACAGGATTCAATACTACATACCGGCTGACTTCAAGCAAATAGCTGTCTTTTTGTACCAGTATCGCCTTATATCTCCCTTGGAATATATGTCCCACTCGATGATGCCTTCGGTTGAATTGTTGTGTATAGACTCCGTTGAGCTGCCTCATCCCTTTCGACAGGTTGCCGTCAGGAGTTTCGATGACGAGATGATAATGGTTATTCATGAGGCAGTAGGCATGGCATAGCCAATTATATCGTTTATTTACTTTGTAAAGGGCTTCTATGAATACTTTTCGATCTTCATCGTCTTTGCAGATAGGTTTTCGGGCATTCCCACGCGAGGTTACATGATACAGCGCACCGTCGTATTCAATCCTTAATGGTCTTGCCATATCAGCATCCTATCAGAAAAAGCCGCCAATTGCAAGAAACAAGACCTGACCCCAATGACCGTCGTTGAACTGATGACCTCAGACCTGATGCGCCTGACGTTGTGAAGGATTTGGAACAGCAGGGATGCAAAGTGAGCCTTCTCACCGGGGACCATCGGGCTGTTGCCGAAAAGATAGGGAAACGAGCGGGTATTTCGATAATCGATGCAGAGGTCTTGCCGGTTCAGAAGGCGAAGAAGATCAGGGAACTCAAAGAATCAGGCCACAGGGTGACGATGGTGGGCGACGGCATCAACGATGCTCCCGCGCTCACGGAGGCTGATGCAGGAGTTGCCATCGGCAGTGCAACGGATATAGCAATTGAAAGTGCCGATGTCGTGCTGATGCGGAATGACCTGAGTCTAGTTCCTCATCTCATCAGGACATCAAGAAGAATACTCTCTGTCATAAAGCAGAACCTCTTCTGGGCATTCTCTTATAACCTCATCGCCATTCCCCTGGCAGTCGCCGGGATGATCCATCCCATCATCTCGGCGGCCTTCATGGCCACAAGTTCTCTCCTTGTGGTGGGAAACTCGCTCAGGCTCTACAGGAAAAAGTAACCAGGGTCGCCTTGAGAAGTGGGGTGTCGCTTACACCGACGACTCCTCAAGGTCAAGGAAGGTCGAGGACTAAAGATTTACGGTAGAACGCTCGGGCTGACAGGTGCGCGGGCGCTTTTTCCGCGCATCCTCGTCCAGCCCGTTGTTAGGCCGTAATGCAGAAATGTTCTCTTGGTAATACTACGCACGCACAAGGACATTAGCCATTGCATAATCGGACAACTGAAGTAATGGCTTTCCAAAGTTACCACCAATGATCTCAAACAGGGGATAATTTGGAGCATCGAGTGCCTTTCCAATCCATTTCCCGAATCGCTCAAGTTCACTCCCGCGTTCTTTCACGAGTGCAGCCCGATATTCCTCCAAACGATTGAGCGGATCAAGGTGATCCCCGAACCCAAATGTTGGCTTCGGATCAATTGACACAAGCGTTATTTCACGAAGATTCTTCATTCCGGCATTACGACAAAGTTCCATGAGTGCTGTGGCTAATGCGCCATCAAATAGTCCAATAAGCCTCTGGCTTGGTCGTTTACCAAACCATTTCTTTTCTGTAAGGTGTTTTGGTGACTGCAAGCTGGCAAAGAATGTGCAAAAACACAAGCACTCGAAACGCAGCCTGAGGCGCATTTCGTCAGTGATAGGCTTTTCCGATATATTGAGTCTACGAGCTTCATCACCACGACAGAATTGAGTGTATGTCTCCAAGATGGATTCGACGATTTTTTGGTCAAGCAGGAAATGGTCAATGCCCACAAGAACATTTACAGCAAGACGATCTAATGTTTCTATCGAGGGCAATGACATATATTTATTCCCTTTGTTGTTGGCCTAACATTGTTTTTTATGCCGACTATTCAGTTTTTGTGAATTATAGGATTAGTCCGGGCTACTGTCAATATAATTATTCCCCCCCGCGTAAGAACTGGACGGATAACAAAGGATAATTACTGCGATTGTAATAGTTATAACGCGTCCACATAATAAAGACCTAATTTTATCTTTACTATTATACGGAGGTTCTCACAGAGAATAAAAAAATATGTCCAGTGTTGATTTTCGAGAGTACTTGATTATCCCACCTTGCTCTCAGCGGTGTCGGTTCCAGGAAGGACTTCTTTTCCGATCAAGGAACATTTCCCAGGCAAAAAATTATCGGTAGATATCCTTTCGATGGCGCACTTTGAGGATCGTTATCATTTCCTCTGGAATATCTACTACATACATAATTCGATAATCCCCGAAACGGTATCGAAATAAACCGGCCAGATTTTCCTTGAGAGGCTTTCCGAGCTTAAGCGGATCCTGGACCAGATATCTTGTTATGCGGTGGATGACCTTCAGTGCGAGCTCTTTGTCCAGGTCCCGGAGGTCCTTCCAGACATCCTCGTGCCATCGAACCTTATAGGCCAAGCCGCTTTTCCAGTTCCTTTGTGTTCAGATATTTTGCGTTCTTATCGTTCAGCCGATCGAGAGCAAGATACGCATCTTCGTATTCTTCAAGGTACTCACTAAGCGCCTCCCTCATATAGTAGCTTTTCGGCCTCCTGGTCTTTTCTGAGAGCCTATTAAGCCTGCTCTCTAAATCAACAGGCAGTTTCAGGGTTAACATGACACCTCCTACTTATGTATTACTGTTATTACCTATAATAACAGTTGAACAGAAGAAAGTCCACAGGGGCCTACTTGCATGGCAAGAAGAAGCTATTCATGTAAACTTACTAATCCGCACCCTTCGTGACTTCCACTCGAAGCTAGACTTCAGGAAGAACATACTACAATTTCAGAACGTTTACGAACCTGAACGCAGAGATTCCTGGCCATCCCTCCAGCGTATCCACTTCAGTGAACTTCTGCGGATGAGTTCAGGCCATATCTGTGAAGGTTCCTTTTCGAAGATGGTCTCTGCATCTGCGTTCATGACATGCCAGCCTCCCAGGGCCACCTCCCGGTCCAGCTGCCGGGGCGACCATCCTGCATAGCCTGCAAATACATGGAATCCCCTTCCGCTCTCTCCCTTGTCGACCATCCGCCGAAGGAGCTTCGCGCTTCCGCTGACATAGATATCCTTAAACACGTGGCCGGAATCTTCGGGCTTTTGAGCAGATCGAACGAGCATGAGCATCTGATCGGTCCTGACCGGACCTCCGAAGTAGAGGGGGTCCATCCGCTTCTTCAGTCCCTCCATATCCGGAAACGCCCTTGACAGCCTGGCATCAGAAGGACGATTGATCACCAGCCCGACGGCGCCCTGGTCGCTATATTCCACCAGGAATATAACTGTCTCCAGGAACCTCGGGTCCTTCATTTCCCTCCCCGCAACAAGAAACTTCCCTCTGGAGAGGTTCGCATCCGGCTCGGGGAGAAAAGGCGAAACAGGCTCGACAGGTATTCTGGCCGCAAGAAGCCTGGTATCGCCGGGAAGAACTGGCCCGGCTGTCATCGCAAGAAGTGTGATGAGAAGTGTCGCGGTCAGCAGGAAGACAGCAGGACAAGAAAAGACCGGGTGTTCCGATTTGTTCATTTGATGGCGCTTTCAGTGGACATTCTCACAGGAGTACCGTGACGAAATAAAAGAAGGTGGCTCTCGCTTTTTTCTTCTTTGCCCGTTATCTCTCCGAGACTAATCGTCTCACGACTGAATTTCTTACAGCTCATGCCGCACGAGATACGGAACAAAGAGAGCAAGACCACCACCTTTACCGCCTCTCTTCTTGATTTCAGCGTACTCCTTTTCATGGTGGCTGTCAAGCATTAATTTCGATCCCGGTGAGTGAGGGGATGAGCACAATGAGCACAAGATGACAGGTGCACTAACCGCCGAAAAGAGTATAATGAGATCAGCCATGTGGACAATCTTTCTCCTCATCGTTCTCACCGTGGTATTCGGGATAGCGGCATGGCTCTTCTTCCTGTGGGCGGTGAAGAGCGGCCAGTACGATGACCCCGAGAGGCCGAAGCACCGGATGCTGGATGACGAAGACAGCGGAAAGAAGTAAGCCGTTCATTGAAAAAAAAGCCTCTGTGCTTTAAACTAAATCTCACCATGCAGAAACTGATAACGCCGCTGATACAGAAAAATAATTCAAGGATCGTCCTTGTTGTACTGGATGGGTTGGGCGGTCTTCCTCTGAACGGCAGGACGGAGCTCGAGACTGCCAGGACGCCGAATCTCGATGCCCTTGCAGCCCGTTCAGCATGCGGACTCCATGTCCCTGTGGCCTACGGGATAACGCCGGGAAGCGGTCCGGGACACCTCGGCCTCTTCGGATACGACCCCGTGGAATGCCGGATCGGAAGAGGGGTGCTGGAGGCCCTTGGTCTCGGCCTTGAGGTGAAAAGAACGGATATTGCGGTAAGGGGTAACTACGCCTCCATGAGAGATGGAGTGATCACCGACAGGAGAGCGGGGAGGATCCCGACGGAGCAGAGCAAGAGACTCACCGAAAAACTCCAGAGGGAAATACCACGAATTGACGATGCGGAGTTCATCTTTGCCCCTGGCATGGAGCACAGGTTTGCTGTGGTGATGAGGTTCCCTCAGCCCCTCACACCGGAAGCAGCAATGATCAGCGATACCGATCCCCAGAAAGAGGGAAAGCCTCCGCTCGATGCACTGGCCCTCTCCAGGGATGCAGAGGCAGCGGCAGGGGTTGCCTGCCGTTTCGTGGGTGAGGCGCAGAAGGTGCTGAGAAACGAGGCCAAGGCAAATCACCTCTTGCTGAGGGGGTTTTCAGGCATGCCCCATGTCCCGACCTTCGAAGAGGCCTTTGGACTCAACGCCGTTGCCATCGCTACGTATCCCATGTACAGGGGTCTTGCAAAGATCGTGGGGATGGATACGCCTGCCCTTGAGGGAAGCGTTGAAGATGAAATACGGTTCCTGAAAAAGAACTTCGGCGAATATGACTTTTTCTTCCTGCACGTAAAAAAGGTTGACTCCTATGGCGAAGACGGCAATTTCCCGGGGAAGGCTGCGCGGATCGAGGAATTTGATGCACTCCTGCCGGAGATACTCTCCTTGAACCCTGACGTCCTGGTCATCACCGGGGACCATTCGACCCCTTCAGTCATGAAGGGCCACAGCTGGCACCCTGTGCCCCTGCTCCTGAGTTCCCCCTACGTCCTCGGGGGGTTATGCGCCTCGTTCTCGGAGAGGGAATGCGTGCGGGGCGAACTGGGCATCTTCCCTGCCGTGAACATCCTCCCCCTTGCCCTCGCCAATGCAGGAAGACTGAAAAAGTTCGGCGCATGATCGATACCCACTGTCATCTCGATATGTTCCCCTGCGATGCTGAACCTTCAGAAAAAGGAGCTGGATTGACGGGAGACGGCAGGGAGGCTGTCATCCGCAGGGCATCAGAGGCGGGTCTCGAAGCCATCATAACGATAGGGTCTGACTTTCAGAGCAATCTTACCAATAATGCGATCACAGATGAGTATGAAATGGTATACGCTTCAGTCGGTATCCATCCTCACGATGCGAAAGATTTTACTGACGATGTGTACAAGCAGTTGAAAGAATGGGCAACGCCACGGATCACGCCTTCACCCCCCCATCCCCCCCTTATCAAGGGGGGGCAACGGGGGGGTAAGATTGTCGCAATCGGAGAGACCGGCCTGGATTACTATTATAATCATTCGCCCCGGGATACACAGAGGGAGGTCTTCAGAAAGCACCTTGAACTTGCGGGAAAGACCGGGCTTCCCGCCGTTATCCACAGCCGTGACGCAAAGGAGGATACGCTGGAGATATTGGGGGAATCAGGCATCGCAAAAGGAGTTCTGCACTGTTTCTCCGGGGACATGGATATGGCGGAGAGGGTCATGGAGATGGGACTCTACATTTCCTTTGCCGGGCCCGTCACCTTTAAGAACGCAGGAAAACTCTCCGAGATAGCGAAGGAAATACCCGACGACTACCTTCTCATCGAGACGGACGCCCCCTACCTTGCGCCTGAGCCGATGAGAGGGAGAAGAAATGAGCCGTCCTATATCATTCACACGGTGAAGCGTCTCGCTGAGTTAAGGGGAGTGAGCGGGGAGGATATCGTGAGAATCACGACCCTCAATGCTCGCAGGCTCTTCGGGATAGGCGGGCTGCCTTCGCAAGGGGAGATCGCATACAGGATCAGGGACAGCCTCTATCTGAATATCACGAACCGGTGCACGAACAGATGCTCCTTCTGTGTGAGATTCCATTCCGATTATGTCAAGGGACATAACCTCAGGCTTCCTGAGGAACCGACGGAAGAAGTATTAAAAAGAGCTATCGGCGATCCGACCCGCTATCGGGAGGTCGTGTTCTGCGGATACGGCGAACCCCTCCTGAGGCTTGAAACCGTCAGGAATCTTTCCCGATGGATAAAGGAAATGGGTGGCTTCGTACGGATCAACACGAACGGTCACGGGAACCTGATCCACGGACGGAACATCCTTCCGGAACTCGAGGGTATCGTGGATTCCGTCTCTGTGAGTCTCGATGCCCATGATGAGGAGTCATATAACAGGATCTGTGCTCCGGCATTCGAGAACGCATTCCGGGAAGTCGTTTCATTCATCAGGGACGCGAAGGCATGTATCCCCCACGTTCAGGCCACCGTGGTAGAAGTGGAAGGTGTGGATCTGGAGAGATGCAGAAAGATAACGGACGAGCTGGGAGTGACGCTCAGGGTACGGAAGCTGGATGTTGTTGGGTAGCCCGCCGCGGGATGGTCAGCGTATCCTGTTCATCCATAAGAACGGCCTTGCTCATTCCTCTCGTCCCGGACAGTCACATGCCACGCAATGCAGAGGAAAGAAACTCTTCTATCCCCGCGATATCAACCTCTCCCTGGGAGCCGTCCCTGAGATTTTTCCATTTCACCCTGCCCGAAGAGAGTTCATCATCACCAAGAATCAGGACATAACGGGATGACAGCCTGTCCGCCTTGCGGAGCTGACTCCTCAGGGAAGACCCGTCATAGCCGGCCTCGGCGCATATCCCCCTTGCCCGCAATCTCCCGGCCATAAGAAAGGACTCTCTTGTCGCCTTTTCACCTATGGGGGCGATATAGACATCGGGAAATGCCTCTGCGACACCCTCCTTGTCCCTGATGAGCGTCGTCAGCCTCTCCATTCCAATGGCGAACCCGATGCCGGGAGTGGGAGGTCCGCCGAATTCCTCCACCAGTTTGTCGTATCTCCCACCGGCAGCCACCGCCTTCTGCGCTCCAAGGTGTTCACTGGTGACCTCAAAGGTGGTCCTCATGTAGTAATCGAGACCCCTCACCATGTCGGGATTCAGCACGTAGGGAATATTGAAACGGGTGAGCGAAGAAAGGACCTCATCGAAGTGGACCCTGCAGTCGCCGCAGAGAAAGCCGGTCACACGGGGCGCTCCCTTCCGGACTTCAATACACCGTTCCACCTTGCAATCCAGTATCCGCAAGGGATTTTGCTCGTATCTCCTTTTGCAATCCGGGCAGAGGTCACCAAGTCTTGACGAGAAAAAAACCTGCAAGGCGTTCCTGTAGGCCGGCCTGCACTTCTCACAGCCGATGGAGTTTACCTCAAAGCTCACCCCTTTCAGTCCCAGCCTCTCCAGAAGGACCTTGAGCATCACGATAACCTCTGCATCGAGAAGGGGAGAAGCCATACCGAATGCCTCGACGCCTATCTGGTGGAACTGCCGGAACCGTCCCTTCTGCGGCCTCTCATACCTGAACATCGGACCGGAATAGAAGAACCTCTGGGGAGCAGGGAGGTTGTAAAGATGGTGCTCTACATAAGCCCTCACCACAGAAGCGGTCCCTTCGGGCCTCAGGGTAATGCTCCTGCCCGCCTTGTCAGGGAAGGTGTACATCTCCTTCTCGACGATATCGGTTGTCTCCCCGATGCTTCTGGTAAAGAGGGTCGTGGGCTCTATGATCGGGGGCCTGATCTCCTGAAATCCATAGAGGGCGAAGACATCACGGGCTGCCGCTTCAACCTTCTGCCACAGGGAACTATCAGGGGGAAGGATGTCCTGGACGCCTTTGAGGGCACTGAACCGGGGGGAAGAACTCACGCCGAGATACCGCCTGCCTCTTCCCCTTCGCGCTCTTTGTCAAACTCCAGCATCCGCGCGTGGCTCTCGATGAGCCTCTTCAATTCTTCCTTGAAGTGCCTGCGGATCCCCTTAAGGTCAACGATATCCTCATGGATCTTCACCACCTTTTCCTGGGCCTCTTTCATTACGCCATCAGCCCTGATCTCAGCCTCCCTTATGAGAAGCTCCGCCTCCTTCCGCGAATTGGTCTTGTATTCTTCCACCATCTGCTGGGCTGTCATGAGGGTCTCACGGAGGGTCGTTTCCATGTCCCTGTATTCCTTTATCTGGTTCTCTGCACGGTGGATATGTTCCTTCAGAGTGGCGTTTTCCCTGAGAAAGTCCTCCATCTCCTCCCTCACGACCTCCAGAAAGGCATAGACCTCCTCCACATCGAACCCCCTGAACTTCATGGGGAACTGCTTTTGCTGAATATCTAGCGGCGTGATCCTCATATTAACCACCTCCCAATTTATACCCGAGTTTTATTAAAGACCGTACCATAAACATTTGAATGAATATAATAACAAGAATGACGATCATAGGGGAAATATCGACAGGTCCCAGCCGGAAGCCGATGAGCCTCCTTATGGGTCTGAGCACAGGCTCCGTAACGGCATAGAGGAACCGCACTATGGGATTGTATGGGTCCGGACTGACCCAGCTTACAACGGCCGCGATGATGATAACCCAAAAATAGATATCAAGCACAACATTCAATATCTGTGCTATGGCCAGGACCAGATTGCCGAAAAGAAACACTATTCCCTCCTCCCCAATTCCTCCGCCCTCCTGAGGGCAGCCAGCAGGGCGTCCCCCACGATACCCGTGAGACCCTTCGCCCCGAAGACCTTTAATCCCGCCGCGGTGGTTCCCCCCGGCGAGGTCACCATCTCCCTCACCCTTTCAGGGGTCATGCCGGTTTCAAAGAGCCGTGCAGTGCCGATGAGGGTCTGCACAGCCAGCTCAGCGGAGTTGTTCCTGCTTAATCCCATGGTAACTCCGGCCTCTATCATGGCCTCCGCAAACAGCGCAACAAAGGCAGGCCCGCTTCCGGACAACGCCGTCACCGCATTCATATACTTTTCAGGCAGGACAAGGACCTTGCCCACCGACATGAATATCTCCCGCACCGCAAGGATGTCTCCCTCGGTAAAACATTCGCACAGGGACATCACGGCCATACCTTCCTGGACCAGGGCCGGTGTATTGGGCATCACCCTTACGAGCCGTCTCGTCTTCAACTTGGACTGGAGATACGAGAGAGGAATCCCCGCGGCGATGGAGACCACGGTCTTCTCCTCGGTGATCACATCGGCGATCTCATCAAGAACTGCGGCCATATTCTGGGGCTTCACGGCGAGGACAATGATCTTGCCTGAGGATGCCACCGGCCTGTTCAGGGGGCTCGTCATTATCCTGTAGGACTGCTCAAGGTAGTTCCGCCTCTCCTCCCTCGGCTCGGAAACGATGATCTCCCTCATGCCGTGGGAAGTCATCCCCTTGATAAGCGCCTCTGCCATGTTGCCGCCACCGATGAAACCGATCATCCGACCTCCTTACATACTGCTCTATTCTATCTAAAACCGTTCTCTTTTTCTATCAACCAATTTCCCAGTCGCCGAAAAGCAAAGGGGACTGTCCCAGATTTACGGACGGAGTGAAGCGAAGTCGTAGAATCGGGACTGTCCCCAAAACTGTGCAGGTTCCCCTTATTTCCTCTCCCCGAATATCGCCGTGCCGACCCTCACCATGGTCGCTCCTTCTTCAATGGCCACTTCAAAGTCGTTGGACATGCCCATGGATAATTCCGGCAGGGAGATACCGCGGTCCTGAGCGGCGTCCCTCAATTCTCTCAATCCCTTGAAATAGCGGCGGGCCTCTTCGGGGTTCTCAGAGAAAGGCGGGATGGCCATCAGTCCGCGGAGGAGGAGATGCTTCAGAGACGCCACTTCGGCCAGAACAGGCATGAGGTTGCGCTTATCGACCCCGTGCTTCGTTTCCTCCAAGGCGAGGTTGACCTCAACAAGCACGTGCTGCACCTTGCCGATCTTTTCCGAAGATTTACTGATCTCGCGCGCGAGCTCGATGGAGTCTACGGAGTGTATGAGATCGAAGAGCTGAACAGCATGTTTTGCCTTATTCCTTTGAAGGTGACCTATCAGGTGCCACCCGATCTTGAGACTTGAGACCTGAGACTTGAGATGTGAGATCTTTTCCCTTGCTTCCTGGACCCTGTTTTCCCCGAAAACCCGCAAGCCCGCATCGATGGCCTCTCTTATCTGCCCAACACCAACGGTTTTGGTCACCGCGATAAGCTTCACCTCTTCAGGATCCCTCCCTGCCCTCATGGCGGCATGGGACATCCTTTTGTACACAGCGCTTATGTTCTCCAGGAGTGTGTGCGTGTTCATTTCATCATGATCTCATCATTCATGTACGTTGTTAAACACCCTTGCAGCATCAAATGAGCAGGCATGTCATGTGAAAAAAAGTCTTAGCGACACCATAAAGTATTCGCAACCACATTTCAAATCTGCCGTAATCCCGACTTTTATCGGGATTCAAACCACTTTGTTTTTCCCTGATAATGAGTCAAAATCTATTTACAAAATTGTCGCATTAAGACTTTATTGAATCAGGGCATACCTGCTCACCGCATCATCATCAGCCTGTCTTCAGTGCCTTTTGATACTCATCCCATAGCCTCTCTTTTGGTACATAGTTGTCGATGAAGTCCCATGGCAGTATATCATGAAAATCTCTCTGCCGGAAGAGGGAGAAATTCGGATCTATGCCGGCTTCGGCGCACGCCCTTCCCCAATCCTCGACAACCTGCATCTTCTCCAGAACCCAGGCAATTCTCCTGTCACCCCTTGAGAAGAGTCCCTGCATGTAGGCATATTTCGGGACATCATGAAATACCTTCACCCCCTTGAGCAGGGCGAGTTCCTTCTTTACGGATTTCAGCCTGCCCTTTACCACCTCCATCTTTTCCATGGGATGCCACTGAAAGGGGGTGAACGGCTTCGGGACAAAGGTGCTCAGCGTCAGGACAATTTTCCCTTTCTCCGAAATCCTCCTGATCTTTTTCACAAGGGAAATTATCCCTTCCACATCCCTTTCGCCCTCGGTGGGAAGGCCGACCATGAAATACAGCCTGAGGGTCTCAATCCCATGGGCGAGGATGTGCTCCGCTGTTTCAACAATGCTCTCTTCGGTTATCCTTTTGTCGATCACGTTCCTCAACCGCTGGGTGCCCGCCTCCGGCGCTATGGAGACGCTCTTATGCCCCTTGAGAAGGCCCATGAGTTCAGCGCTTTTCCTGCTCGCCCTGAGAGAGGTGATCGAGAAATCGACGCCGTCCATGCAAAGGATATCCCCTGCGTGCGGGTAGTCAGTGAGGGAGGGGGCGATAAGCCCGAGCCTGCTGCCCGCTGCCGCTGCCTCTGCAATCTCCTTTTTTAATGCCCCCGGGTCCTTCTTCCGTACCGGCTTATACACGGAACCGGCAACACAGAACCTGCAGTTCCACGGACATCCCCGCATGGCCTCGGTGAGATACATGCCGGAAAACTCCGTTTCCGGTGTCATAATGGATGGCCTGAAGGAACGCCCTGATATCTCCTTCACAAATCTTCTCCTTATGTGCCCCGGCGCATCGGCCCGCGCCGTTCTCCCGTCAATTCTCCCGTCAGATCCGTACGTGATCGCGTACAGGTGCGGCAGGTAAACCCCATCAATGCCCCTCACCCTCCCAAGGAGATCTTCCCTGCTCCGGGAAGCCCCGAACGAATCCATGAAGTCCGGAAGCATCTCCTCTGCCTCTCCGATAAAGCAGATGTCAAAGAAGTCCGCCAGCGGCTCCGGATTAAAGAATGCGCACACCCCTCCCATGATGAGGAGGGGATGAACGTCCTTTCGTTCAGCCGCCCTCGCAGGGATCTTCGCCATCTCAAGGAGCTTCAGGACATTGGGATAATCATTTTCGAAGGAGACCGAAAAAGCAACGATATCGAATCTGTTCAGAGGTCGTTTCGATTCCATGGACACAATCTCGCTCCGTGTCCTCAGATATTCCTCCCCGTCCTCTTCGTCGGGGAGGAACGTTCTTTCGCAGACCACCTCTGCCCTCGCATTCAGCGCCGTGTAAATACCCTGGAAACCGAGGTTTGACATGCCGATGTGGTACGTATTGGGATAGACAATGCAGACGCTGATTCTTCCGCCGGGGTCCTTATGGACGGTCCCTTTTTCCTTTGCGAGGAGAGAATCTATCTTCGCCGCTAGCTTCCTGCTCACCATCAGGAATAGTATACATCAAGCATGCCGGGAGAGAGTTATCGCTCATGCTGTTGCTCCGGGCCATGTTAATGATCGCAACGGTCAAGGTTGACATTTGTCCGCGGAAGAGTAGTATATGTGGTAGAATATGCCACAAAAAAATGGGATCCAGGAATGCAAAAGGCAAGTGCGATCTTCAAAGATAAGGTGAGAGAGGTCTGCGGATCACGATGATAGAACTGAATTTTTCGAACATGATGACAGAGGTTCTCGGAGAGAAGGGCATCTCCGAGAGACAGATCGAGGCCCTCAGGGAGAAGATCGAGAGGGCCCACCAGGAGATCGTGCAGAAGAAGTGGGCTGAGCTTGCTTTCATGGACCTCGTGTCCCAGGATACGGACGAGATCAGGAAAACCGCCGAATGGGTGGGAAAGAATGCAGAAGATTTTCTTATCTTCGGAATAGGCGGCTCGGCCCTCGGCCCCCGTTCCATCCTGGAGGCCCTCAGTCCTTTCCATAACCTCAAAAAAAGGCCGAGGGTGTTCATCTACGACAATGTGGATCCCGGCACTCTCAGCTCTATTCTCACCCTCGTAGACATGAAGAAGAGCATCGCAAATGTCATCACAAAATCGGGAAACACTGCGGAGAACCATGGCGTCGTTCATGGTGATCTGGGATGAACTCTCAAAGGCAATCGGGAGCAACGCAGGGCAAAGAATCATCGCAACCACCGACCCCGAGAAAGGCAACCTCAGGACCATTGCGCGGGAGAGGGGCTTCAGAACCCTCCCCATTCCCCCGGGGGTTGTGGGAAGATATTCCGTCCTGAGTCCTGTGGGCCTTCTTCTTGCCGAGGTGATCGGAATTGAAGCAAAAGAGATGCTTCGCGGAGCTGCCGATATCACCGGCAAGTGCTCCGAAGCGGAAATATGGAAAAACCCGGCGTACCTTTTTGGGACACTCCTCTACCTCATGGACAAGGAAGAGAAAAGAAATATCAGCGTCATGATCCCCTACGCGGACGGTCTGAAATACCTTTCTGAATGGTTCAGCCAGTTATGGGCGGAGAGCCTCGGGAAGCTCGGCATGGGCATGACACCCTACCCCTCCCTCGGCACAGTGGACCAGCACTCCCAGCTCCAGCTCTGGATGGAAGGACCTGAAGACAAGGTCTTCATCTTCATGAGGGTCATGGATTACGGAAGAGACATCAGGATACCTGAAGTCTTTAAGGATATGGAGGGGATCGGTTATCTGGGAGGACACCTCCTTTCGGGATTGATCAAGGCAGAGGAAGAGTCCACGGAGCTTGCCCTCACAAAGAACAAAAGACCGAACATGACCATTCACGTTCCTTCCGTCGACGCATACCACATCGGCCAGCTCTTCCAGTTCTTCGAGATCGCAACGGCATTTACGGGATTTCTTTACGGAGTCAACCCCTTTAATCAGCCCGGCGTGGAAGAGGGCAAGAACTTCACCTACGGGATGATGGGGAAAAAGGGCTTTGACCAGAAACGGGAGGAAGTGGAGAAGGCACGGGAGAAGAAGATTTGCTACAGGCTCTAAAGAACGACCTTTATCCTCTGCGCCACTATGGGGAACAACCGGACAGGGACATCCATCATTCCTGACGACATCTTCATCAGAGGGCACAGGATCCCTTGGTTCCCTATTTACAAACCTACGTAATTGTGCTATTTTCTGCTTATGGATACCGGCCTTATTGATAATCCTACACGAAGGAAAATACTCCTCGCTCTGAAGAAGAACGGCAGTATGTCCGTAGACGACCTCAGCGACACGGTTAAGATCACACCCATGGGGGTGAGACAGCACCTCCTCATCCTCGAAAGAAAGGGCGCTGTTGAATACATAACCAGAAAGCACGGCGTGGGACGGCCGTGCTTTCTTTACCGGCTGACGGAGACCGCCGACGACCTTTTTCCGAAGTCATATCAGACCTTTGCCATGGACGTACTTACGGAACTCGAACGTCTCGACGGAAAGGGAAAGGTCGACGATATATTGAGAATGAGAAAAGAGAGGATCTCGGAGAAAATGACACGATTGTTTTCGGGTAAGGAAACGCTTTCCGAACGACTTCACTCTCTGAGCGATCTGCTCGATCGGGACGGGTTTATAACTGAACTGGAAGAAGATGACGCGAACTTCAAGCTCAAACAGTTCAATTGCCCCATCTCAAAGGTGGCTCTCCGCTTCCGGGAAGCATGCACGCACGACCTTCAGCTCTTCAGGGAGGTCATCGGAAAGGGTGTCTCAAGGGAACAGTGCCTCGCCGATGGTGATCAGGCGTGCGTCTACGTGATTCCCAAGTACGACCAGACCCCTATGAAGTAGCTGTATCTATTTCTTGGTATCAGGCGTTGAGGGTTGACCCGTTTTATTACCCTCGGCCTCAGGTTTCCCCTTTCCCTTGATTGAACCCCCTATGCCGGCGATAGCCTCCTTGTTCTTCTCCACGCTATACGACTTCTTGAGGCCCTCCATATAGGAATCAAAGGCTTCCTTCTGTTTTTCGGCAGTCACCTTCTGCGTCAGCAGGTCCTTCACTTTGTCGAACTCCACGATCTTTCCCTCTTTTTTCCCGGTGACCTTGATGATGTGGTATCCGAACTGTGTCTTCACCGGACCGGCCACCTCACCTTCCTTGAGGCTGAAGGCAGCCCTGTCAAATTCGGGGACCATTTGACCTCTCGAAAAGTAACCGAGATCCCCCCCGTTCTGTGCCGAACCGGTATCTATGGACTTAGCCTTTGCGATCTTTGCAAAATCCGCGCCCTTCTTCACCTGGTCAAGGATCTTCTTTGCATCATCCTCCGACTTCACCAGGATATGGCTTGCCCTGACCTGGTTATTGGTGGTGAGGTCGCCCTTGTGTTTTTCATAGTAGTCCTTCACATCCTTGTCGTTCACTTTTGCCTTATCCTCGATCTCCTTTGCCAGGAGCAGGCCGATCAGGGTAAGTTTCTTAAAATCCTCAAGTTTCTTCTGATAGTCGGAATTGCCCTCAAGGCCCTTCTTCTTTGCCTCCTGATAGAGCATCTCCTTTTTTACCAGCTCATCCACAAACTTCTCTGCGCCCTCGGGTCCTTCGAACATCCTCTGTATCTGCTCAGGAAGCCCCTTCAGCTCCCTGTTCACATCCTCCTGGGTAATGGTCACAGAACCGACCTTGGCGACGTATGCGGACGACTTCTGTTCTCCCTTTTTCCCGCATGAAAAAAGCAGGGCGAACATCATCAGCATCGCCAGCAATGGTAATCTCTTCATCATTTCCTCCCTGGTAGTTTTTTGATTTTTCTTTATACCATATTATGCGCGGTGATGTAAATGAAAATACGAATCTTTGACATTTTTTCATCGTCTATGCTATTTTTATAAGTTACGTAAATGAGAGGTAATGAGGCTAAATCCCGGGAGTTGTTGGTCTGTTTCGGGTCAGTGTTGTCCTCATCGGTCATAGTCCCGTTGCCGGGGAACTGAACACTAGAGAGATATGAACTGGGGAAAATCGAGGAGACTTTATAACAGGGCGATGAAGGTAATCCCCGGGGGCGTCAACAGCCCTGTTCGCGCATTCAAGGCTGTGGGCGGCAACCCCCTCTTCATCACAGGGGCCAAAGGCCCGAAGATCTATGACGCAGACGGAAACGTCTACATAGATTATGTGCTTTCCTGGGGTCCGATGATTCTGGGACATGCTCATCCGAGGGTCGTGAATGCACTCAAGGCCGCGGTAGAGAAGGGCACGAGCTATGGCGCACCCACCTCACTCGAAACAGAGCTGGCAGAACTCGTTATCAAGGTCTATCCTTCCATAGAGAAGGTCCGGATGGTAAATTCCGGCACAGAGGCCACCATGAGCGCTATCAGAGTGGCGCGGGGATTCACGGGAAGGGACAGGATCATCAAATTCGAGGGGTGCTACCATGGACATGCCGATGGTCTTCTCGTAAAGGCGGGTTCAGGCGCCACTACCTTCGGTGTGCCCGACAGTCCCGGAGTCCCGAAGTCCTATGCAAAAAATACCATCACCCTCCCCTTTAACAATCTTAAGATCGTAAAGGAAGCAATCGAAAAAGAGTGGAAAAATATCGCCTGCGTTATCCTGGAGCCGGTAGTGGGCAATATCGGGTGTGTGCTTCCGGGTGCAGGCTTCCTCGAAGGCCTGCGAAGGCTCACAAAAAAATACGGGATCGTCCTCATCTTTGACGAGGTGATGACTGGTTTCAGGGTGTCGTATGGCGGCGCACAAGCATATTACGGCATCGAGCCTGACATGACCTGCCTCGGAAAAGTGATCGGCGGAGGCCTTCCAGTGGGAGCCTACGGCGGGAAAAAGGAGATCATGTCCATGGTTGCCCCCGAAGGTCCGGTATATCAGGCCGGAACGCTCTCGGGAAACCCCCTGGCGATGACAGCGGGGATAGAAACACTGAAGATACTTTCAATGAAAGGAAAATACGATGCGCTCCTGGAAAAGGCGGCCCTGCTTGAGGAAGGACTGAAGGACGCGGCAAGGAGAGCGGGTGCCGAGACAAAGTTTTACCGTGCGGGGACCATGTTCTGCACCTACTTCACAGGGAAGGAAGTGGTTGATTACGAGTCTGCCAAGACCTCCGACACCATGAGTTTTTCACGGTTCTTCAGAGGCATGCTCTCCAGGGGGATCAATCTCGCTCCTTCCCAGTTCGAGGCGGGATTCATCTCCCTTGCCCATACCGAACGTGATATCAAGAAGACCATAGACGCTGCATACGATGCATTTAAAGAATGCTGAATTGCGAGGAGGATAGAGAATGTTCCGGAGGATAAAGGAACTCATGCTTCGCCCTTTCAGGTGGCTGGAGACCGGTATGCCGCTGAAAGCCAAGATCATCATAGCGGTGCTCCTTCTCCTGATGCTGGTAGGCGCCGGTTACGGCTCCTTCAGGTTCTATGACTTCACCCAGAACAACCCGAAATTCTGCGTAAGCTGCCATTTGATGAAGACGTCCTTCGAGGCGTGGGAAAAGAGCGAGCACAAGGCGATCAACTGCCATGAATGTCATCATCTCACGGTGCCGGAGATGAACAACCTGCTCATAAGCTTCGTATTGAAGCGTCCCACTGCGGTCCCTGACAGGCACGGCAAGATCATCGTCCCCTGGAAGTTCTGTATACGATGCCACTGGGAGAAAGACGCAAGGTATCCGAATGCCCCTATGATAAACAAATCGAACCTCCATGCCAAACATGTATTTATAGAGCAGACGGAATGTTCCAAGTGCCACGGTTATATTGTCCACAAATTCACTCCTGAAGAGAGGTTCTGCACGAAGTGTCATCAGGGCAAAGAAGTGCACGGCGAAGGAATGGAAGCACTTGCCTGCCTCAACTGCCATACCGACAGGACGAAGGATCTCAGACCCGGGAGAAAGAAATGCCTCTTCTGTCACGGCGGGGAAGAGATCAGAAAAGAGCTGATAGCCGATCGCTCCATGGACGTGATGCACTATCAGCCCTCCCAGGCCACTATCAAGAGAGCGATAAAGATCAATGTGCCATCGGATGCCCCGATGCAGTTCCACTGCTACCAGTGCCACCAGCCCCACGCAAAAGGCAGACCTGACTGGGGTGACTGCCTTAACTGTCACAGGAACATCCCCGACACGGGCAAGCACACTCTTCACATAAAGGTTGTGGGCATGAAATGCAAGGAATGCCACAAGCCCCATGTATGGCGAGTGACTGCTGAGAACGCGAAGAAGGACTGCATCAAGTGCCATGAGTACAGGGAACCGAAGAAATTCATCGGTTCCTGAGAACAGACTCTAAGGGATCCGGGAGAAGCGGGGAGGCGCATTGGGGGAGCCGACGCTCCCCCAATGCCGGTTGTCCGGACCCGGATTATACTATACAATAACAATAACCTGGAGAAGAAGGGGAGGGAGAAGCGGTGAAGAGTCATGTGTGGCGACCACTTTTTGTGGTGGTAGGGATCGTTATCCTTATACTCATTGGGAGACAGTTCCTGGTGCCTAAGGACTTCGGCATACACGAGCGCGGTTACATGTACGGCTTCCATAACAAGGGCAATGAGCAGTGGTGGAAGGAATTCAAGGTGAAATACAGGTTCGACAGCGAATACTGCAAGGGCTGCCACAGCGATAAATATGAGAGCATAATGAAGACGCCTCACGCCATTATTCAGTGTGAGAATTGTCATGGACCCGCGTTGGACCATCCCTCAGACCCCCCAAAGCTTGCAATCGACAAAAAGAGGGAGCAGTGCCTGCGGTGCCACTATCCTCTTGCCTATCCCTCGAGCGGGAGGGCGAACATCAGGGGAATAGATCCGGAAAAACATAATCCCGGCATCGAATGTTCCATGTGCCATAACCCGCACAGCCCCAAGATTGGAGGGATGATATGATGAACAGACGCGACTTTCTGAAAAACGCGGTGACGGGGATTGCCGGGCTGGCATTACCCCTTGCCGCAGTCGAAATAGTCAGCCCGAGGAGTATCTTCGCGGCCAGGGGCGAAACCGGCAAGGAATCCAAGGTGCGGTGGGCATTCCTGGTTGATACGTATAAATGTGTCGGGTGCGGGCTCTGCGTTAAGGCATGCAAAATGGAAAACGAGTATACCCGTATGAGGCCAACGTGACAAGAACGTGGGTAGAGCGTTACGTACTGACAAAGGATGGCAGAATATTTGCTGACACACCCAAAGGTGCACGGGATGGTTTTCTCACCAGCAAGATCGACCTCGGCGAGGGAAGATTTCAGGACATAAAGAAGGAAGATATCGAAAAGGCCTTTTTTGTCCCGAAGCTCTGCAATCAGTGTGAAAACCCTCCCTGTGTCCAGGTATGTCCCGTGGGTGCGACCTATCAGGCTGCGGACGGAGTGGTGCTTGTTGACCGGAAGTGGTGCATAGGCTGCGGATATTGCATCATGGCCTGTCCCTACGGCGTGAGGTTTTTCCATCCGGTTTATAAGGTGGCCGAGAAATGCACGTTCTGCTACCACAGGATAACCAAGGGCATGAAGACGGCCTGTGTGAGCGCATGCCCGTTCGGTGCAAGGCAGATTGGGAACATCAGAGACCCCAACGACCCGGTATCGCGAATCATACGAACCGAAAGGGTCAGCGTTCTGAAGGACGAATACGGAACCAGACCGCAGGTGTATTACCGGGGCATAAGCAGGGAGGTAATCTAAATATGGTACACGGAGAAATCTGGACGGTAAAAGAATTATTTGTAACCCCAAACGAGTATATCTACTGGAGCATACAGATCGTCATGTACCCTTTCATGACCGGGCTCGTTGCAGGGGCCTTTGTCCTTTCGTCCCTGTATCATGTCTTTGGGATAAAGGAGCTCAAGGAGATTGCCCGGTTCGCCCTGGTCTTCTCCCTGGCCCTCCTGCCGGTTGCCATGATGCCCCTCCAGCTGCACCTTCAGCAGCCCCGAGCGGGGAATCGAGGTTTTTCTGACGCCTCACTTCACCTCGGCCATCGCCGCCTTTGGTATTGTGTTCAGCACCTACGCCGCTATTGTCGCTTCCGAGATCTGGTTTGTCTATAGAAAATATATTGTCGATACCGCCCTTGCTTTGCGTAATAAGGCGGATAAGAACATGGGAGAAAAAATATATCATCTTATTTTCTCCATCCTGACCCTCGGCTCTTACGATTTAAGCGAGAGGGCCCTGCATCAGGACGAGAAGGCAGTGAAGATCCTTGCGGGGATAGGTATCCCGATTGCCTGTTTCTTACATGGCTATGCGGGCTTCATCTTCGGCTCTGTCAAGGCAAATGCGTTATGGATGACACCCCTCATGCCGGTCATCTTCATCATGTCTGCAGTGGTATCCGGTATCGCCCTCTGCATGTTCACCTATATCGTCGTTATGGAAATAAGGAGAATCCTCGCGGCGAGAAAGAAGACCACCTATGGGATGTATCAGTCCATAGAAGAGATAAAGGGCATCGAGATAAGTGTGATCAAAATGACCGCAAAGTACCTCCTTTTCTTCCTCATCTTCGCCATTAGCCTCGAGCTCCTGGACCTTATCTTCAGGGGATATACCGCGGTCAAGACCTGGGACATCCTGAGGAGCGTTATTTACGGCAAGGACTTCATGGACATCTTTGTTTTCCAGTACGGCATCGGGAACCTCCTTCCCTTCATCCTCTTCCTGCTTCCCGGGTTGACTATACGGCGAACGGTGGTCGGCGTCCTCCTCGTGCTCTTCGGCGTGTTCATGATGCGGTGGAACGTCGTTATCGGCGGACAGTCCTTCTCCCTGACTTTTGCAGGATTCATGCATTACCACCTTCCGATCATTCCCCATGACATGGAAACCTTCAAGGAAGGACTCTTCGGCGCTCTCCTGGTTATCATAACCCCCTTTGTGCTGTTCTGGGGATTGAACAAGATCTTCCCGGTCTTCATCAAGGAATCGGCTGACTGATCCTTGAAATGGCAAAAAGAAGAGAAAGTGTCTTATAATAGAAGAGTGTATAATGTTGCCCGGGTGAGAAGCGATGAGCGATAAAAAGAGACACGTGCTGGTAATGTTTGGAGCGTTTTTCCTTCTGCCACTTTTCCTTTCCTTGGCCGAAGCCGCCGAGCAGGATATCCCGAAGAAGTTCTTCGTTCCCCCTCCCCCTTTCACGCCCGGCATATTTCCTTGTTCGCAGTGCCATCAGGGCATGCCGGTGAACAGGAAACCGAGGAAGCTTGAAATGATGCACCAGGATATTATTTTGAAGCACATGCCGGACGGATGGTGCTTTGACTGTCATAACCCCGACAACAGAGACACCCTGAGACTCGCCAACGGCAAACTCGTGAAGTTCGAGGAATCATATAACCTCTGCGGTCAATGCCACGGCACCATCCTTCGCGAATGGAAAGCGGGACTCCATGGTAAAAGGACGGGGATGTGGAATGGAGAAAAACAGTATCTTCTTTGCGTCCACTGCCACTGGCCCCATGAACCGGTTTTCAAACCTATAAAGCCTCTTCCTCCCCCGGTGAGGCCTTCGGATATTAAATAGATGTTTTGAGGTGCTTATGAAAAAGGAAAAGAACAATAGAAGGGAACTCTCCCTGGATCGCCGGACCTTTTTGAAGGGCGCTGCCATCGGGCTCGCCGGAACTGCCCTTCCCCTTAATAAAGCTGATGCCTCGTTCTGGGAGGCCTTCTTTCAGAAACACTTCCACGAGATGGATGATGCGGAGATAAAGAGGGTCATCCAGCGACTTGAAAAAGAGGCCGAGCAGAAATATAAGAAAGCCATCACGATAGGTAACGAGAAGGCGATGCCTGGGGTGCTCTTCGGTTACGGCCTCGACCTATCGCGGTGCATCGGCTGCAGAAGGTGCGTTTACGCCTGCGTGGACGAGAACAATCAGTCCAAAGATCCGCAGATACACTGGATAACGGTTCTCCGCTTTAAAAAGGGTGAGAAATGGGTCGACCTTGAAGAATCCGAGAAATATTATAACCCTCCACAGGTCCCGGAAAAGGAGTACTTCTATATGCCGGTACAGTGTCAACAGTGCGAGAATCCTCCGTGTGTCAGGGCATGTCCCACGCAGGCAACATGGAAGGACCCGGACGGCATTGTGGTAATAGACTACAACTGGTGCATCGGGTGCAGGTACTGTATGGCCGCCTGTCCTTACGGCGCACGGCATTTCAACTGGAAGGAACCCGGAAGGAAAGCGGAAGAGATCAATCCCAACACGCACTATCTCGGCAACCGGCCCCGCTACAGAGGAGTTGTGGAGAAGTGCACTTTTTGCATACAGAGGACACGGAATGGCAGGTACCCCGCATGCGTTGAGGCGTGTCCCGTGGGTGCGCGCAAGTTCGGCGATCTCCTTGATCCCAACAGCGAGATGCGATACCTCATCGAGCACAAAAGGGTCTTCAGACTGAAAGAGCAGTTGAACACCAGTCCGAAGTTCTATTACTTCTTTGCATACGGGAGGTAGGGTGGATACATGTTCTATCTCATAAAGAATTTCTTCATAGCCCTTCGGCAGATATTCATAGGGAGTAAGAAATACTACCTCTGGGTCGGCTTCCTGTTGTTTCTTATCCTCCTGGGAGCCAGCGCCTATTTTGACCAGTTCAAGAGGGGACTGATTTTGACCGGCATGAGGGATCAGGTCTCATGGGGATTTTATATCTCGAATTTCACCTTCCTCGTGGGGGTTGCCGCAGCAGCAGTCCTTCTGGTTATCCCGGCATATATCTATAATTTCAAGCCCATCAAGGAAATCGTCCTCTTCGGGGAACTCCTTGCGATCACCGCGATTTCGATGTGCCTGCTTTTCGTGATGATCGACATGGGCCAGCCCCTGAGGGCCTGGCATATCCTGCCGATCGTCGGCGCCATGCATTTCCCGCAATCCCTTCTTGCATGGGACGTGGTGGTGCTGAATGGATATCTCGCCATAAATACCTTTATCTCTTTCTATGTCCTTTACCGTCTTTCCATAGGGAAGGAATATAAGATGTCGGTCATCGGCCCCCTTATCATCCTTTCAATACCCTGGGCGGTCAGCATCCATACAGTTACAGCATTCTTATATAACGGAATGTCGGCACGACCTTTCTGGAACGCCTCGATCCTTGCCCCAAGGTTCCTCGCTTCCGCGTTCTGCTCGGGGCCGGCCATCATGATCGTTCTTTTCCAGATAATCAGGAAGCAATCGGAAGTTGAAATCGAAGACCGCGCCATCTTCAAGATCGCAGAACTGATAGCCTATGCGATGGGACTGAACCTGTTCCTCCTTGGAGCTGAGGTGTTCAAGGAGTTCTATTCGGGGAGCATCGACATGTATTCCATCGAGTACCTGTACTTCGGCCTCCACGGAAAGTCTGCGCTCGTCCCATGGATATGGACGGCAACCCTGTTGAACATCAGCGCATTCTTTCTCTTCCTTCTGCCTAAGACCCGGGAGAATTATACAACGCTTAACATGGCGTGCATTTTCGTCATCACCGGGGTATATATCGAAAAAGGGTTGGGTCTCGTGAT
Source organism: Nitrospirota bacterium (assembly GCA_963699545.1). GTDB lineage: Bacteria > Nitrospirota > Thermodesulfovibrionia > Thermodesulfovibrionales > UBA9159 > JAMCQB01. The sequence goes on from CAVOUE010000006.1 coordinate 317,911, forward strand.
CCCTGGCTTTGTCCCCGATACTCTCGGAGAGATATACGAGTATACTCCTACCACTCCCGAACTGCTCATCACCATTGGTGTCTGGGCGACAGGCGCGCTGATTTACACATTGCTGCTCAAGTTCGCTGTCCCGGTCTATACAGGCAAACTGAGATTCGAGACAAAGACGTAAACCGTTTGGGAGAACGCCGCGCCCGCAAAGAGAACCTCCGACGCTTCTCATCCCATATCAAGGAGTAGCGCTCGCCATTTATGTTAATATATGTGTCCAGTGGCTCCATGGGGCAATACTACTTTTTTGTTCGAGGTGAAGCGTATGCAGAGCGTTCTGAAAATAATTGAAGACCTGGCATTAAAACACGATAAGATATCTCCGGATCTTGTGAAGGGAAAGAACATAAAGCTTGGTCTCCGAAACGAGGACGGGACAGGTGTCTTCGTAGGAATAACGAGCAAAGGACAGGTCATCGGCTACAAGAAAGAGATCCAAGGGGACGGGACCGAGAAAAAAGTGGACCTCGACGGTGAATTATACTACTGCGGATATAACATAAAGGACCTGGTCAGACACCAGCAGGAAGAAGGGAGGTTCGGCTATGAAGAGACAGCGTATCTTCTCCTCACAAGCGAGCTTCCGAACCAAAAACATCTTGATATCTTTACCGGCGAGCTTGCGCAGAGAAGATGCCTTCCGAAGGAAGCGAAAAAAATAATCCTCAACAGACCGCCCCATGACGACCAGATGGGTTCCCTTCACACAATAGTGTCCGCGATGCACTTGTTTGACGATAATCCTAACTCCACCGACATAAAAGATCTTTCACGACAATGTATCGACCTTGTCGCAAAGTTTCCGACGATCGTTGCATACAACTATCATGCATCGACCCGACACAGAAAAGGGGCGTCAGAACTCATGGAGCCAAGAGAGGAATACAGCCACGCGGAAAATTTCCTCTACATGCTGCAGGGCAAGAAACCGGACAGGCTGACGGCAAACTTGTTCGACATGATGCTCGTCCTCCATGCTGAACACGGTGGCGGGAACAATTCGACATTCACGGTCAGGACCGTGTCCTCCTCCGGTGCGAACAGTTACATGGCGATCTGCTCGGGGATAGCGTCGCTTTCAGGACACCTTCACGGAGGCGCCAATGAAGCGGTTGAAAGCATGATGGAAAACATAAAAACGAACGTGAAAGACTGGGATGATGACGGTGAAGTGTCCCGCTACCTTGAAAGGATACTCGACAGAAAGGCCAATGACAAATCGGGGAAAATATACGGTATAGGGCACGCCGTCTATACCAAGTCAGACCCGAGGGCACTTATCCTTGAAGAGAAGGCAGAAGAGATCGCGAAAAAGAACAGCATGGGCAAAGAGTTTGCTCTGTACAGGAAAGTTGCCGGGCTGGCGCCTACACTCGTTAAAGAGAAGAAGGGGAAGGTGGCATCAGCGAACGTCGACTTTTATTCGGGATTCGTATACCGGTCGATGGGCATACCGAAAGAGCTCTTCACACCCATCTTTGCAATGTCAAGGGTGGCAGGTTGGTCAGCCCACAGGATCGAAGAGATCATACAGGGGAAACTGATGAGACCGTCGTATTACTCGTCATTGCCGGACCTGAGAAAAGATTATGTGCCTCTCGCGCTCAGGAAGGACGGCTGAGGCCTGACTTAGTTGACAACGCCTGAGATATTCAGAACCGCATGGGGCAGACTGGTGGAGATTCGAGAGTTCAAGCGCAAACACTCAAATGTTGACTTCACCGACTACCTGATAGGTATTGCAAATCGAAACTCATGTTGATTTACAGGAGGAATACACACAAAAAAGGGCGAGATATTTAGCCTCGCCCTCAATACTATCATCAGATAGTCTATTTTAGTTTTCTGTTATTCTCCTTCTCCTCAGATAATACACAGAGCCAAGCCCTGCAAGCACCATAAAGAGTATAAACAGCGGTGTCATTGCTGAAAACCAATAACAAAATAAGCCGCATAGGCCGCAAAAGCCCAGCAGACAAAAACAGCGATGGCAATAGAGCTGACTATCCTGTTTCGAAGGAAAGGTTCTGCACCGGCTGCTGCAAGTACCGCATAACAGGGAAGCAGGCCCAGCGTGTAGCTGGCCTTGGCGGTACTGTAAATCGGAAGTCTTATGTAAAGATCCATCATTGCAGCCAAAAACAATGCGATCGCCCCGATGGAAAAGATAACGGCGTTTCTGTAAACTGCCGTCTTATTCAGCCCGGCCACGACCACACTTGTCACGATAAAAAAACTCGGCAGCAAGGCCAGCAAGGCCCCTGCCGCCATAAAGTTTTCATTCCAGGGCGGACGCTCTATAAAAACTGTTAATCCGGAACTGAAACCGTCCAACCATAATGTTGAATATACCGCATCCCAAAAACCTTTAACACCCGCATAGACAGGATAGCTGAGTGACTGCCCGAAAGACAAAATCTGCGACCACGTTCTATAGCTCGGGGCCTGCCACCACTGACTCCCGCGCAACGGGTCCCAGCCGCCCACAAAAAATTTGCCGAACTCGATATAGTTTCGGAAGTAATACCAGCCCGCGGTCAATATCGAGATGCCGAAGATAATAACAGCCGGCATCACCGCCGACTTTAAAGGCCTTTGGACAGCCTTTTTGTGGAAAAGCAGAACAATTATCAAAATGGGCGCAAGCAGAATCGCGCTAAATTTTGAAAGAAGCGCCAATCCCCACACAAAACCCATAAGAGCAAAAAATCCGGGTCTCCTCTCTTTCTGGACGGGCATAACGAGTGACATACAAAAAAAAACTACAAGCGACATAAAACATCCTGCGAGAGGTTCATTGCCCACAACCTGGCACATATATGTGTGCATCGGCAGCAGCGAACCGGTGACTATGGCGACGATCTGAAGATCCTTCCTTTCCACAAACACAAGCCGCGCCGCACGATACACGATCTCGATCTGCAGCAGCCCGCAGATAACCGGGACAATCCGCAGAATCTGGACGACCCTTGGCAGTTCCACCCATTTTGTCAGAAGTGCATAGAGCGGTGCACTTAATACATAGTTGAGCGGTGCCTGAAACATCTGCCAACCGGCTGAGGCCAGAGGCAGTGAACCTCTTGTCACTATGTACTCGATGTATTCGATATGCCACTTAATGTCAAAGCCGACCTGATAATCTATCTTGAACATGTTATTGACCGCAAGTATCGCCCATAAAACAAGCAGCGCCAGTCGTACATAAGAGGGGTCAGGCCGGCATTTTGAAAATTTCTGCACCTTGTCTCCATGCAGGCTGCTAAGCAACGCAATGATAAACACCATTACAAGAACGACCGCAAGATAAGGCATTGTTTTGATAAGGGCATCGGCTGCTGAAGGAAATTCACGCGACACTGCCGCCTCTCTTATCTCCGAAGCAGGCACGGCCGGCTGCCAGCTTTTGCCGTCGAGCGAGGCCAGCCATCCGGAGCCCGTCCGTATGGGCAATGTGTCACTAAATGCGATAACAGCAGGGAAAGAATTTTCGCTCATGCCAATTATAACGATTTTATGCTGGCCGGCCTTAACCGTAAACGGCACCGCTATATCATTAACCTGCTTCCAATTATCAAATGCATAAGATGAAGCAAAGATAGTGACACCATCAAAAACAACCCGGACTTGCTTAAGTGCCTGCACAGTGATCCGGGCATTGTCAACGTCCTCGCTTGCATTAAAACTATATTGAAATCCGCATTTGCGTGGGCCTACCGGAATCGATTCTAGCCGAAATTCAGAATTGTATTTTATCCACTGAGCCCCGGCACGGTCGGCAAGAAACTGCACATGAGGCGATTCTCTATATTGCAGTATTCTGACTCCGCCCAACACAACCACTGCAATAATCACTAAGGCTGCTATGAGAATATGTTGCTTTGATTGTTTAGAAACTGTCATCCTGATCCTCTGTCACCTCGCCTTTCTGCAACCCATTTCTATCATACCGCCTTTTCTTAGCAAGCCTATATCACGCTCAACAGGGCAAATAGCGGAAAGGTCGTCATATAAAATATCTTCTGAAGCAATATCGAGATACATGAAGATTCAACGACATATGATTTGTTGCCTTTTAGAGCTTCAAAGAGGCCCTCTTTTTTTGTGAACAGGCAGTTCAAAAGGCTCCTCTCTATCTTCTCGATGACCTTCCCGACAATCATGCATTTATTCTTCCATTTGAAAGGGTATATTTTTATACCAGCTATTCTCAATAATTTCAATATATTTTTTATGCGGGCTAGCAGGTGAAGCAGACATCCTGTCCTGCAGTCCGTGCCTCTCCGCATATCTGTGCTTAATCGACGAATGTTTGTATCAGAACTTCACACCGAGGAAAGTTCAACTTTCAACTTCATCTAGATGACTGGTCTCGTTGCTCGGCCGGGGATTAGGCGTGATACGGGGCGTACTCAACAGATATTGAGAAGCTGAAACTCGCGTTGGTTACTGTGAGGACAAGTAACCCTCCCTGACTCCTATAATCTGTCACTTTGAAATCGTATAAAACAGTTCTCAAAAACTGAAACTGCTGCGGTGTACAGGAAGAAGCCGATGGTTAGGTATCCGCTAATTGAATGGTTAATCCGCAGGTTGTTCCGAACTGAGCGCAATTTTCAGACAGGGACTGACTTTGTTGCATCCTGATGCACGGAGGGGCGTCTCTTACTCTTTGTACGTAGCTGAGAGCATGGCCACCAGGACGGCCAGACCGGCAAAGACAAGCATAAGGAAGGATGAAAAGTTTCTCCTGAATTTGACCTCGCTAAAGATATGCTTAACGCTTCTCTCTATGGCGTTCAATCTCTTGGTGAACTCATCGGTTCTGTCTTTCACCAAGCTAACATCAACGCTATGAAAGAGCGTTCGAAATTCAGCCTCGGTACTGAAGAGGGCCTTCTCGTCGTCAGCAGCATAGATCCCTTCTCGTCTTAATTCCTCGAGAGATGTGCCAATTTCACCTATCTTCTTCTCTGTAAGAAAGAGCGCCTGTTTCATCATCTTGGCTCTTTCGTAAGAGTGGCATCTTGAGCAAAGTCCTTCGTTGATAATGTCGATACTCGCCTTCTGTATATACTGCTCCTCCTTGTGGGAACCGTGACAGGTAACGCAGTTAGGTCCCTTGCCCGTGGACTTTAATGCCTTCCCATGACCGCTTTCAAGATAGCTTTTCAATATCCCCACATGACACTTACCGCAGAACTCGGGGACATCCCGATATTTTGGCGCTCCCACAAATCCCCGCTGGGGTGACATTGACATGGACGCATCTTTCGGGTCGCCACCATGACAGTCGTGACAGGAGAACATTATGAAGATAATGGATACTCATTTGCCATTTCTGCGGTATGTCCTTGAACTTGGGATCTATTTTTTCGGAGGCATGACATCCAATGCAGACATCCTCTTCGGCCGTTTCGCCCCCCCAGGGTTTTGAGAGGAATTCCTTCTCAAAGGTCTCACGGTATCCCGCCATGGTCACGTTTGCAAGGGCAAGAACCATACACAGGGAAAGGATATATCTCATCAGTATTTCCCCCAAACAGTCAAGACAATCCATATCGCCATGCAACACAGGATCGCACTCAGAAGGAAAGGCCTTTTCAGTATGTTCTTTTTCTCTTTTATATCGATAAAGGGCCAGAACAGAACCACCAGTACAAAGATTATCTGCAAGCTGATGCCGAGAAATTTGTTGGGAATGAGTTTCAGCAGCTGATACGGCGCAAGGAAGTACCATTCGGGCCTTGTGTGTATCGGCGTCTTGAGGGTATCCGCCGGAGTGTTTGCATCAGGGGAGAGGAAAAGGGTCGGCAGAAGAGTGATGAAGAAAAACATCACCACGAGATAGGTGAAAACCATAAAAAGCTCTTTGAGAAAAAAATGGGGATAAAAGGGCTGGCCCTGATACTCCTCATGCCTGTATCGGATCCACGGTTCATGCTCTTCATCCGTCTCGCCAAAGGAAGGTGAAGAAATCCCGATACGCCTGATGAAAAACAGGTGAACGCCCAAAAGCCCCACAAGGATTGGCGGAAGCAGAGCAACGTGGAGGGCGAAGAACCTGTTCAGGGTCAACCCTGAAACATGATCGCCGCCCCGAAGGACATTGGCAACAGCATCGCCGAGGTAGGGGAAAGCGGAGGGCATGGTCGTGACAATAGTCGTCGCCCAATAGCCCTGCTGACTCCAGGGAAGAAGGAAACCGCTGAGACAGAAGAGAAAGATGATGAGTAGCATGAAGACACCGCCCGTCCATGTCATCTCCCGTGGTTTCTTATAGCTCCCTACGAACAGCGTAGCCAGAATATGGAGGATGAGCACCGACACGATCAGGTGACTGCCCACCACATGAATTTCCCTGAACAGCCATCCGTACGGGACCTTGGTCATTATGTCCTGGATACTTCTGAATGCGTGTTCCGATTGGGGAACATAGTACACCAGGAGGAAGAAACCGGTGAGGGCCTGTATCACGTAAGCAACCACGGCCACAAAGCCAAGGGTATAGAAGATATTGATGTCCTTCGGTACCCGGTATTCCCTTAGCTGGGTCCTGACGAGCTCGTCAAGCCCAATCCGTACTTCGATCCAGTCCTTTATTTTTTTCCCCATGGCCTCATCCTATGATGATCAAATCTCCCTCTACCTTAAGGGGAACCGCTGTCAGAGGACGTGGCGGCGGGCCTGATAGAACATTTCCCTCCAGGTCAAAGGTTCCAGCATGACACGGGCAGATCAGTTTCCTCAGGCCCTTGTCGTATACCACAAGACATCCGAGATGGGTACAGACTTTTGAAAAAGCAGCTAGCCCTTTTTCGGAGCGGTTGATGACAATCACAGGCTTTTCACCGAGGACGATCTCCCTGGCGTCTCCCGGACGGATATCGCTTTTTTTGATACTGATGGTCCCGGCTTTGCCGTCTCTGGCGGGTGGAGCAAAAAATCTCATCAAAGGGTAGGCAAGGGAACCGAACGCAGTTGATCCAAGAACAGCCAGCAATACACCGAGAAATCTGCGCCTCTTCATCGTCCCCCTGTTACCGACCATTACCACGAGATAGATATTCTATTTTTTTTCAATGTATTTTCGCACAAAGGGTCCTCCTTGTCAAGCAGGAATCACGTCTCTGCCACAGCTATGGCCACGTTCCGCAGTAGACTTTTTCTTCAGATAGCGTAAAATAAGAACACATTCTCGGGGACAGGATACCGGGACAACAAGGAGGAATGGGAAGAAATGGGCACGGGAAAAGTTTATGGATGGCTGATTATTGTTATCTTTCTCTTAATGCCTTTACATGCATCTGCCGAGGACCCTCCCGACACCGGAAAGGCCGAGGGGGCTGCTCCTGCAGAAAGTGTTGACACACCAAAGGACGGACAGGATGAATTTGCCGAGATAAAACCCGTTGCCGATCCCCTCGAGCCCTGGAACCGCCTTGTCTTCTTCCTCAACGACAGGCTCTATTTCGCCCTCGCTAAGCCGGTTGCACAGGGATACGGCCTTATTGTTCCTGAATGGGGACGTGTCAGGGTACGCAATATTTTTGATAACCTCAGGACTCCGGTGAGGTTCGTCAGTTGCCTGCTCCAGGGAAAAATGAAATGTGCAGGCAATGAGCTTGCGAGATTTCTCCTGAACAGCAGCCTGGGCATGGGGGGCATGTTCGACGTGGCGAACTACAATCTCCAGCTGACAAGCAGCGATCAAGACCTGGGATTGGCCCTCGGGCACTATGGCATCGGAGAGGGCATCTTCATCGTGTGGCCTTTTCTCGGGCCATCCTCCGCGAGGGATTCCGTGGGAATAGCGGGCGATTTCTTCCTCTATCCCGTGAGCTACATCACCCCCTTTGAGGACTGGCTTGTCGTCCGCTCATACCAGTTTGAGAACGACGTTTCCCTCAGGATAGGTGAATATGAAGACCTTACGGAATCCTCCCTCGACCCCTACGTGGCTATGAAGGACGCTTATTCCGAGTACAGAAGGAGCAAGGTGAAAGAAGGTACAGGGGAAGAAAGCGCAGCGGGCCCATCGCCCACTTCGGGATGGCCAGGCCGTTAATTGCGGGAAAAATTGTTTACGTCATCGCGGCCCTTCACCGGTGACACACCGAACCCGGAGGGACCCCTACCGTCCATCGGGAACAGCGGTCGTGTGTTTCCCTTCAGACCGCTTTCGCTATATGCGTTCATCAACTGGTCTTTGAATTTCTTGATATCCTCCACACCATTGAGCTCATATCTCCCGCCATTAGGAAATTCGATATACTTTGATTTCTTTGGATGCACGCTGAGACGGCATATCCAATTGCGTGAGCCATCAAACGCCACCACAATATACCCTTTTGTTCTCCTTAAGCGTAATTTCTCCGTCCGGCGGAAGAACAGTTCTCAAAACCGCTTCCACATCGTAACGTACCTCCGGTTCCCTGTCTGCAGTTTCGTGTGGGTTTCCTTCCCCCTCTTCAATGGGTCCGGGCGGCAATGTTCTCATCCTCTTGAATATTGTTTCGGGTATGGGTCTGCCAAGCCTTTTGTACAGGAAACTGATCACCTGCTCTTCCAGGGAAGGGGCTGTTCCATCAGCCCACTTCTCCATTCCCGGGGAGTAACTGTATCGCCTGGCGTCCCAATAGACATCTATCCAGGGATCTTCTTCAGTCATTTCCTTCGGAATCATTATCGAAATCCTCTTGCCGCTGATAAGGTCGTCAAACCTCGTTCTGTTCGTGGGAAAACCCCTGTGACCTTCGGCGCTCCGTTCTATTCCCTCTTTATACAAGATGAGATCTTCAGGCAGTGAATGAGCCTCGGTTAAGCTCCTGACAAGGTGTTTGCAGAGGCGGCGAGGGTCGTCGTGCCGGAACTGCTCACGCTCGTTCCTGAAATCCGGGCACGAGCACGTTATCGCCCTGGTGTTGATCGCATGGCATTTCTTGACCTCAGGGTAGAAACTCGTTGCGGCACAAGGAGTTACACAGACCTGGACGTCTTTACTCTGATTCCGGCGTCCCTTGAAATAATAAGCACCGGCTGCGGCAAGGACAACGGCAGCGATCATGACGGCCCACATCATTCAAGTCTCTCCCTGCTGGTAGTAACCAAGGAATCTTTGCCCCCCGCAGCGCCGAAAACACGTTCTTGGGACTTGTGGCAAGTCCCCGCACGCTCCACGTTATCAAATCCCGGATGGTTTGTCAATAAAAAACAGACCCTTTATTCCGTCCTGGGAGGAGCCCGCTCCGGACCATTGGTAAGCACATTCCGTTTAAGATCCCGGCCGGAAAAAGCATCCATTCCTATTTAAGAGGACTCCAGGATAGTACTTTCAGGTCCGAATCCATCATCGACTTTCCATAGAAAATAGCTTATTATAAAATTAAGTGATATGCCCAAGGTAATCGCAAAATTGCAGAACGGTGAAGAAATAAGGGGAAACCTCTTATCCTTTAACCCCAACCTGCAAGCATTTTACGTTCACGTTGAGAGCGCTGAGGGGAAGGCCCAGAAGATTGCCGTAACGATGGATTCCCTGAAGGCGCTCTTTTTTCTGAAGAAGGAAGCGGAAGACGATTCAATCGTCCATATGGAAACCATAGATCAGTCGGTCTTCGCGGGTACCTACGCATTCAGGCTTCACGTCGAGTTTAAGGACGGAGAGACGATTCACGGTTCAGCCCATAAATACAGCGCCAGCGACAAGGGATTTTATCTCGTGCCTCTTAATCCTGCCGACAGGTTTGAGCGTATCTACGTCAGTGCCCTGGCCGCGAAAAGGGTGGACAGCAAAAGGCTCATGGGAAAGATCCTCATCGACCAGAAGAAGATCACAGAGCCGCAGCTCCACCACGCCTTGAAGTATCAGCAGGAAAAAAAGGAAGAAAAGATAGGTGCCATTCTTAAAGAACATAATTTCATAACCCATGAGCAGCTGGAGGAGTCACTCAGGAAGCAGACAGAGCGGGCAAAATACCTCGGAGAGATTCTTCTGGAGGCCGGATATATCACCGAAGAACAATTGCAGTGCGCCCTCAATGCCCAGCAGGAGAACAGGAAGAAAAAACTCGGGCAGATACTCGTGGAACTCAAGTATATTGCCCCCAACGATATCTGCATTGCTCTTGCATCCCAATTCCATCTGCCCTGGGCTGACCTGTCCTCGGGCAATATCCCGGCCGAGATAGCGAAAACGCTGCCTGAGAATGTGGTAAAGGAGCTTGAGGTCATACCTGTGGAACGAAAAGACGATACGCTCACCGTCGCAAGTGCCGAGCCGCAGGTACCTGGTCTCATTGATCTGATCAGCAGGTGCACAGATCTCAAGATCGAACTGGCCGTGGGATACGAGGGATACATCGAAGCCGCCATCAGGCGGTTCTTCCCGAAGAAGGGCTGACCCTGCCTGAACCACCGATCCTTATAGAGGCTCTTTTATGCCGGCTCCTTGAGTGTCTTGTTCTTCAGCCTCTTGACCAGATCTTCGTATGTGCCTGACCGGAGAATACTGTTGAACTGGTTCCGGTAGTTGTTCACAAGACTCACCCCTTCGATCACCACGTCATAGACCTTCCACTGGCTGCCTTCTTTGAGGAGCCGATACTCTATCGGTATTGAGACTTCCTTCGTCGTAACGATATTCGTTTTTACCGTGGCGTTGGTGCCTTCTGTCTTCTCTGCTCCATAGAGGACCTTTTCGTCCTCATATTTCTCAATCTTCTTTATGTATGCGTTCTCCAGAAGGTCGGAGTAGAGAGCGACGAACTCCTTCTGTTCTTCGGGCGTTCTTTTCTTCCAGTTCTGGGCAAGGGAGCGTTTCGCCATCTCCCCAAAGTCGAACCTCTCTCCCACGACCGCGCGGATCTTTGCCCTCCGCTGTTCGGTCTTCTCGGGTCTTTTCAACTCCTTGTTCTTCAGAACGTCGATCACCGCATCCACGGTCTGCTTCACCTGGTCCGTCGGTTCTCCCGCAAGGGAATAAGACGGCAGCGCTGATGCGAGGGAAAAACAGAAAAAGAGAAGAATGCCCGCCTTGATCATCCCTTTCATATTCATACAGCCTCCTATACCTTTCCGAATACGTATTTTGATATTAGTTCTTCTATATCCACCGCTGACTCCGTTTCCCGTATTTTCCCCCCATCTGCGAGCATCTTGTCCGATCCGCCCGGCGTTATCTGGACATAATTCTCGCCGATCAGGCCCTTGGTCTTTACGGAAGCGATGGCGTCCTCCTGGAGTTTTACCCGCCTGTTGATCTGGAGCCTCACATGCGCCTGATAATCCTTGTCAAGGAGTATGCTCCTCACCCTCCCCACCTCCACCCCCGCGATCTCGACACTGGAACCCGGCTTGATGCTCCCGGCCTTCGCAAAGTCAGCATAGACGGTATAGTAGTCGCCTCCTATCACCTCCAGCTTCCCGAGCTTCACAGAAATATACCCGAGACAGAGGATACCGACCACGAGGAAGAACCCAACTGCCAATTCAAGATCAAGTTTCTTCATTGGTTGCCCTCCCTACATTGAGTGAGCTGTTTTAATAGGACCTTTTAGGCTCCCTGTAATAAACTGCCGTACGATCCGATCGTCGGAATGCACAATCTCTTGAGGTGTGCCCGCCACTTCTATCATCCCTTCGAAGAGAAAGGCGATCCGGTTGACAACCTCGTAGATCTCAGGGATATCGTGACTGATCATGACGCCGGTGAAGCCATATTTCTTGTGCATATCCACGATGAGTTTATGTATGGCGTGGAGCTTGATGGGGTCAAGACCTGTGGTCGGCTCGTCAAAGAGCACTATCTTCGGCTCGGTGATAAGGGCCCGGGCAAGGGCGACCCTCTTCCTCATTCCGCCGCTGAGTTCAGCAGGATACTTCTGCTCTATTCCCAAGAGCCCTACGTCGTCCAATGCCTCTTCCACCTTTCTATGGATCTCATCTTCAGGGAGCTTTGTTTTCTCCCTCAGAGGAAAGGCGATGTTTTCATATATCGTAAATGAATCAAAGAGGGCCCCTCCCTGGAAAACCACGCCGAATTTTTCCCGTATACGGTCAAGCTCCCTCCTGCCGAGATCTGTAATGTCCTCGCCATCGACAATAACGTTCCCCCGATCAGGCCTCAGAAGGCCGATGAGATGCCTGAGGAGCACACTCTTTCCCCCTCCGCTTTCGCCGATGATGGCGATGAGCTCTCCCTGGGAAATCCTTAAATTCACTCCCTTCAGGACTGCCTGCCCCTGAAAAGACTTATGGAGGTTAATAATCTCGATCATCCGGTCTCCTCCCTAAATCCCTATATGAACAATGTGCCGAGGAAATAGTCTGATATCAGGATCAATATGGATGACATCACCACCGCCTCGGTGGTGGCCCTGCTCACTCCCTCTGCGCCATATCCCGTATAAAAACCTTTATAGCAGCATACCCACAGCACCATGATCCCGAAGGCAAGAGATTTGTAGATCCCGATGGTGATATCCTTCATATCCACCCAATGCTCCATCTGGGAGAAATATGTTCCGGAACTCAGCCCGAGGAGCTTTACGCCCACAAAGTAGCCGCCGTAGATACCCACAAGGTCGTAAAGGGCGGTGAGGAGAGGGAAAACGATGAGGGCGGCGACCATCTTCGGGACGATGAGATATCTTATGGGATTCAGGGCCATGGCCGTGAGAGCGTCGATCTGTTCAGTAATCCGCATGATCCCGATCTCGGCGGTAAGGGCGGAGCCGGCCCTCCCGGTGATGGTCAGCGCACAGAGGACAGGGCCCAGTTCCCGTATGAGGGGAAGGGCAACAGCAGGTCCAAGGAGCGCCTCGGAGCCGACCTTTCTCAGCATATGATATCCCTGAAGAGCGAGTACCATTCCGGTGAAGGAGCCCATGAGGATAATGACGGTCATCGATTTTGTGCCGATGAACCGTATCTCCCTCAGGAGGATCCTGAACTTGAAAGGAGGGATAAAGGCATAGGAGAGGGACTGCAGGAGGAAGATGAACATATGGCCCATCTCCCTCACCAACGAAAGCACCCACGAACCTATCGTCCTCAGAGATTTCTCCATCGCACGCTCCCTGTCAGGCCATGACAGTTTCTATTATAAACCATTTTTCACCCCTTGCCGATAGGAAGTTTCGTTTTCCGCTTCTTTATCATCCAGGAAAGAGTGATTGCACTCCCGGGATATTCTTTCTATAATAGGCAGGTGCTTCGGTGACCTATGGAATTCTACCGCGATGAAGAAATGGGACGCGCAGAGCTGTACAAGCTCTTTTCGGCACTTTTTATGGAAGAACCTGAGGAAGGGGTCATCCTTCGGATCAGGGAGATGTTCCGGATGAAATTCGATGATAGCCTTCAGGAGATAAGAACGGATTTTATCCGCCTTTTCCTTGGATCTGACCTTCACCTCTCCCCCCATGAATCCCTCCACAATTTTCCTTTAGGAGAGACCCCGGGGCTCTGGGGAAGGGCAACGGAAGAAGTGCAGGCGGTGTATCATTCAGCAGGCCTCATGATCGATGACGAGAGCAATCTCATCCCTGATCACCTGGGGGTGGAACTGCTCTTCATGAGCTACCTCATCGAGAAGGGGCTTGTGGGACAGCAGCAGAAGTTCATGGATGAGCACCTCCTCCGCTGGGTAGCTGAATACTGCGACGAGATGGAGAGACACGCAGCCACCACGTTCTATAAGGAGGTTGCAGTTCTCCTCAGGGAATTTGTGGCATCTGACAGCAGTGAGCTGATCGGAGGTCGTGATGCCTGAAAAGGAGCCGGAGAAACCCCTGTTCAAACACCTCCTGGAGGCGAGCACAGTGGGCATCCAGCTTGTCCTCTGCACATTTGTGGGGTTTGCCATAGGATACTACCTCGACAAATTTTTCGGGACCTTCCCGTGGCTTACGGTGATATTCCTCCTTCTGGGCATCATCGCAGGATTTTATGACCTGCTGAAGGTCGCCAGGAGACAGAATGGACATGACAAAAAAGGTACTTAAACAAACAACAATTGTGATCGTCCCCCTGGTCATCCTCTCCCTGATTGTAGACTGGAATAAAGAGAGTCTCAGGTTCCTGAGGCCTTTCGGGAACCCGGATTATGTAACCATAAGCATCGTCCTCGGAGCGGTCCTCGGCATCGCCAACCTGAGGGCGATGATCTGGAGCCTCGAAAGCATGCTCGGCACCCGGCAGGCAAGTGCCAAGCTGGTGTTCCTGAGCCTGCTCCGCCTTTTCATACTCTTCGCCATCATCATAGTCCTCGCGGCCCTGCAGCTCATCAACTTCCTCGGCCTTCTTGCAGGAATGACCGTGCCCTTTATTTTCCTTATAAAAGAGGCCCTGAAGATGGCGCAGAAAGAGTAACGCTCCTCATCCTTCGTCATAGAATTTCCTTGACTTACCATTTCAGGACATGCTATGATGAGATAGAATTTTGGAAGTTTTTGCGATCACAGGAGGCCACAAAGACTTTTGACTTTGTGGCCTCTTTTTGTTGAGGCCTTCTGAGATTTCAGTTTAAAAAAAAGGAGGTAAGAGGAAATGGCACGTGGAACAGTGAAGTGGTTCAACGACAGCAAAGGTTTTGGCTTCATTACTTCTGAAGACAACACTGACGTTTTTGTTCACCATACGTCCATTCAGGGCAACGGGTTTAAGTCCCTTGCCGAAGGTGATTCAGTCAGCTTCGATATTGAAAAAGGCCCGAAGGGTCCCAAAGCGATCAATGTCGTCAAACTCTAATTAGCTGCGCAATGAAAAGGCCCCCTCCACCGGCGGGGGCCTTTTCATTTGTAACGCTCCGCATCTTCATTCTACCCGTCAAGCACTTCCACCCGGTTCCTTCCCAGCGCTTTGGCCCTGTATAATGCACCATCCACCCGTCGAGTGAACCGGAAAAAATCGTCCTCATCGACGAGCTGGGTCACTCCGAAACTGCAGGTGACCCTTCCCACACCGGTAAAGCGGTGGTTCTCTATCTTCTCCCTGAATTTTTCCGCAAGCTGCCCTCCACTCTCCAGTCTGTTGTGGCTAAGAAGGATCATGAACTCTTCTCCACCCCACCGGGCGAAATGGTCGTACCTCCGCAACTCCTTTGCCATCAGGTCAGTCATCTGCTGAAGAACGACGTCTCCCGCATGGTGGCCGAACGTGTCGTTCACCTCCTTGAAATGGTCAATATCGAACATGACAAGGGAGAGGGGAATGCTATGGCGTCTTGACCTGCTGATCTCCGCGTGAAGGATATCATCGAATTTCAGTCTGTTATACACGCCGGTAAGAGGGTCAGTGGTCGCCTGGTGTTCGAGCAGTTCGTTTGCCCTGTTCAGTGCCTCATAGGCCTGTTTGATAGGGGTCATATCGTGAAATGCCGCAACAAAACCCGCTGGCTTCCCATCGTCGATAATGGGATTGCAGACGAAGGAAACGGGAATGAGCGTGCCGTCCTTGCCTGTCAGGAATTCCTCTGCATTGCGGCAGGCCTTGCCCGATTGGATGGCCCTCAATATCTGGTGATCAGATAAAGGAATCCCTGTCCCGTCGGCCTTCTGGAAGTGAATGATATCATGAATCCTTTTCCCTAGGAGTTCAGCATCCGTCCAGCCCAGAAGGCGTTCGGCCTCGGGATTCATAAAGACGAGACGCCCTTCTTCATTCAGTACGAACACCCCTTCGCCCAGCACCGACACGATGGTGCGTAGCCTGTTCTCACTTTCTTTCAGTGCCTCCTCGGTCTTCTTCTGCCCTGTAATGTCTTCCATTGCCAGGAGTACGAACGTTTGATCTCCGTAAACGAGAGAGTTTGCCGTGACACTGAACCAGACATCCACGATGCGGCCATCCCTGAGCATCCGCATGTTCACCTTCTCATTAAAGACCGGCTCTCCTTGGAACGCCTTTCCCACGGCGTTCCGGATGACACAATCGCTGCACGATGATGACCTGCCACACCCTTCCGGCGTTTCATTGGCGTAGAGGCAGTGCAGGACATCCCCTCCCCTCTTCAGGAGAACAGCCTCTTTATCAGGGCCCACCACCATGGATGCGGCAGAGTTCAGATGCAGTACCCTCACGTCGTCATCCACGATGAACAGAAAAGAGGGGATGGCATCGATCAGGTTCTGGAGGAAGCTGCCTTTGGCAATGATTTTTCCCATAATCTCTAGCCCTTCTTGATGATCGTTCCTCCTTTTTCACTCTACACGCTTTGGCCGACACTGTCAATTCGAAGAGCCCGGAAAAGAGGAAGGGGGGAGGGGCCTCCTTTTGGGGGGGAACGGAGGCCCCTTGGCGGAGGGAACTACATTTCTCGCTGCGGTATCTTTCTCATGAACGTGGGGACATCAAGGGAATCTTCATACGGCATAAGGTCAGAAGATACGCTGTTCACCATCATTCCGGAGGCAAGGTTCTTGGAAAGAACCCGTGACGATGCCTTCAGCGCCACAGGATCGCTCAGAGGTGTCCATTTCTTCACCTGTGGCAGATCCACCTTTTCCTTCTTTTCCTCAAAACCGGTGGCGATGACCGTAATCCTCACTTCATCCTCTATGTCCGGGTCTATCACATTACCGATGATGATCGTCGCATTTTCATGTGCCGAGTCATAAATGATGGAGGCAGCCTCCTGCACTTCATTCAGGGAAAGGTTGATGCCTCCCGTGATGTTAAAGAGGATGCCCCTGGCCCCATCAATGGTCGAGTCCTCGAGAAGAGGGTTCAGGATCGCTTTCTTTGCCGCTTCTGCAGCGCCTCCTTCACCCTTGCCTATGCCCGTTCCCATCACCGCTTTCCCCGTGTTCTGCATGATGGTCCTTACATCTGCAAAGTCCACGTTGATGAGTCCGGGTTTAAGAATGATATCGGATATCCCCTGCACCGCCTGTCTCAGCACATCATTGGCAATACTGAAGCCTTTGAGCAGGGGAGTATTCTTGTCAACGACGAGGGTTATGCGGTCGTTGGGGATCACGATGAGGGTGTCCACATTGCTCCTCAGCTCCCGTATGCCCTCTTCCGCATTGATGGCCCTTATCTTTGCCTCGTAGAAGAAAGGCTTTGTCACAATGGCGACAGTGAGGGCGCCCATTTCCTTTGCCACACTGGCAACCACCGTGGAAGCCCCTGTCCCTGTGCCCCCGCCCATACCGGCAGTGATGAAGACCATATCAGCACCTTCAATGGCCTCTGCGATGGAGGCCCTGTCTTCAAGGGCCGACTGCCTGCCCACCTGGGGATTCGAGCCAGCACCAAGTCCTTTCGTAATTGACGCCCCTATCTGGACCTTTACCGGCGCAAGGGATGTCTCGAGGACCTGGGTATCGGTATTCACAGCGATGAACTCCACCCCCTGAAGACGGGAGGCGATCATGTTGTTGATAGCGTTCCCGCCTGCCCCTCCTACCCCCACAACCCTAATCTTTGCTGACTGCCCTTTCACATCATCGATTTCAAACATGCCACTCCTCCTTTCCTTCCTTCATTTTGTCTATGTAAAGTATTCCCTGGCCCAGTATTTCATCCGCTCGAATATGCTGACGGTCGTGAGCTGTTCCTGCGGCGTGTTGTCAGCCAGCTGTTCCCTTTGGTCCAGACCGTACTGGACAAGCCCGACACCGGTAGCGTATTCAGGACTGTTCACGAGCCCTTCATTTATTATCTTTACGGGGACCCCTATCCTGATGGGAAGCCCGAGAATAGACCCTGCCATGGCATCAAGCCCCCCGAGCAGCGATGTCCCGCCGGTGAGCACCACTGAGGTACGGGAAGGCGACTGTGCCGGAGCCGTTCCTTCTGAGACCGTCCCGATCTCCTTCTGCACCAACGTCATGATCTCTTCGCACCGGGGCTGTATGATCTCGACAAGATGGCTAAGCGGCAGTTTCATCATCCTCTCATCCGCTCCCTTCACTTCCAGCTCGCCCCGTTCGTCGATGACCCCTGTCACGGCATATCCGTACGTCTTCTTGAGACGTTCCGCCTCCTCGACAGAGATTCCGAGACCGACCGAAATGTCACTGGTGATGTGGTTTCCCCCCAGGGCAAGGACCGCGGTATGTTTCAACACGCCATCACGGTACACAGCAACATCAGTGGTGCCGCCGCCTATGTCCACGAGGGCAACCCCCCTGTCCCTCTCCTCATCCGTAAGCACCGCGTCCGCAGAGGCCAGCGGTTCAAGGACGATGTCAGCCACCCTCACCCTGGCCATCTCGCAGCACTTGACGAGATTCTGGACCGAGGTCACCGAACCCGTGACTATATGTACGATGGCCTCCAGTCTCTCGCAGGACATACCCACGGGATCCTTTACCCCGTTGTTACCGTCCAGACGGAATCCCGCAGGTATCACATGGAGGATCTCCCTGTCTACAGGCACATACACCGCACTCGCGGAATCCATCAGCCTGTCCACGTCCTCTTCCCTGACCATGCGGCTCTTGACGCCAATGGCACCAAAGCCGCTGAATCCCTTGATATGGCCTCCGGCAATGCCGACGACAACAGACCGTATCTTGATCCCCGCGGCCTCCTCCGCATTCCTTACCGCCCTCTTTATGGAGTCTGCCGCGAGGCCGGTGTCCACCACCATGCCTTTCCTTAAGCCATAGGAGGGGGATGATCCCACGGAGACGATCCTTGTCCTGCCGCCTTCCCGTATACCGGACAGAGCGCATATCTTCGTGGTGCCCACGTCAAGACCGACGGAGAAATCCATCCGGCTGGAACTTCTCGCGGTCATCTCACCACCTCACTGATGGGCTTCACCACTACCCTGTTCGCAAATCTGAGGTCAACGTAATCAACGGTAATGGCCCGTTTCTTTATCTCTTCCTCAAGGGCGAAGAGCCTGTTCAGTTTTTGTTCATAATCCCCATGCCCCACCTTGATGACCACATTATCAAGGACCATGGAGATAGTCTCGGGACCATTGTCAGCGATAATCTCCACACGGTTCCTTTCGGTCGCTATTTTCCTGTCCTTTATCACTTTCGCCAGGTTCAGGGCCTCCATGAGATTTTCCCGGTTCTTAAAAGGGTCGGCGTTGATGACGGGGAGAAAGGGCACCGTTCCCTTCATCTCCTCAAGCATCCTGCCCCTCTCATCAATGAGAAAAGTGCGTCCTTTCGTCTCGAGGATCGCAAAGGGAGATGTCTCACCGAGTCTTATCAGAATCCTGTGGGGGAATTCCTTTCTGACGCTCACGTCCCTGATCCAGGGAGACTGTAGAAGCCTGGTGGAAAGCCCCCTTGCAGAAAGGGTAAGGAGGTTTTCGTTCCCGTTGATCCCCGCTATGGCCTTCAACTCCCCTTCCGAAAGGTGCACGTTCCCCTGAAAGACGATCTCCTTCACCGGAAAAAGAGTGGTGCCGAGCCGGTAAAGCCGGAGGCTCAACACGACACCTCCCGCGACGGAGAGGACCAGCACACCCACAAGGAGGGTGCGAGACCTGAACAGGTTTTTCCATGATCTCTTCCGGCCTTGAGAATATTTGCTTTTCTTTCCGGGATCGAAGGCCTTCATCACCTTCCTCCCCTCGCCAGCGT
Source organism: Nitrospirota bacterium (assembly GCA_963699545.1). Taxonomy (GTDB): domain Bacteria; phylum Nitrospirota; class Thermodesulfovibrionia; order Thermodesulfovibrionales; family UBA9159; genus JAMCQB01. Next base: position 337,515 of record CAVOUE010000006.1, read on the forward strand.
CTCTTTCAGTATTTCCTCAAGGAGAGAAGGAAAATCGAGACCGGACAGCCGTGCGATCTTCGGCAGGAGACTGGTCTCTGTCATCCCCGGGATGGTATTCACCTCCAGAACACAGGAGTTGCCCTCATCATCCACAATGAGGTCAACCCTCGTGGCACCCGTACAACCCAGGGCCAGATGCGCTGAAAGGGCGATCCTCTCTGCCTTGTGCAGGGTCTCCGAGCGCACCTCGGGAGGAAGGATATAGTCGGTCATGCCCGGCGTGTATTTTGCCTCATAGCTGTAAAACTCAAGCTTCGGCCTCACCTCAACCGAGCCGAGTATCTTCCCATTGAGGATCCCCACCTGTATCTCCCTTCCTCGGATAAACTTCTCTATGATCACCCTCTCCCCAAACCTAAGGGCAGTCCCCATCGCAGCATCTATGGAAGATTCTTCTTTCACGATACTCACTCCAATGCTGGAGCCTTCAGTGGCCGGCTTTATCACCCACGGCATAGCGAAAGCAATTCTCAATGTTGAGTTTTGAATTTTGAGTGAAAAATGTTTTCTTGAACGTCGAACGTCGAACTTTGCTGCCTCAGGCGGCTCGTTCTCTCCAGCGAATCCACCCGAATGCGGACCGGGGCGGGGACCTTGAACGGTCACGAACGGTGCAACAGGAATTTTATGATACAGGAAGGCCTTCTTAGATGCCTCTTTGTCCATGGCGAGGGCTGATGCAAGAACGCCTGAGCCGGTATAGGGAATTCCGAGCACCTCCAGGAGCCCTTGAATGGAGCCGTCTTCCCCGTATCCTCCGTGAAGGATAATGAACGCGATCTCAATCCCCTCCCTCTTCAGCACTGCACAGATGTCGGCACCGGCGTCAATGGCAACGGCATTGTAGCGGAGGCCCTTCAATGTATTAAGCACCGCTGTCCCGCTTTTCAGAGAGACCTCTCTTTCGGCAGAAATGCCGCCCATAAGGACACCGATCCTCTTACCCGTTATCGGCACTGCCGAACCTCCCCACAATCCTTATCTCCGGTTCCAGTACTGCCCCGAAGGCCTTCATCACCCTTTCCTTCACTTCCTCCATCAACCCCAGGAAGTCCGCCGCCTTCCCATTACCCTTATTGATAAGGAAATTCGCATGGAGGCTGCTCACTTCCACATCGCCCCTCCTCATTCCCTTGCATCCGGCCTCATCAATGAGCCTGCCTGCATGGGCGCCAGGGGGATTCTTGAATACACATCCCGCAGAAAACTGGGATACGGGCTGTTTCTGCACTTTTTCCCGGAGGAAATCACCCACCCTTTTCGCCACGTTCCGTGGGTCTTCCTTTTCAAATCTCACATTCGCGCTAAGGACGATCGTCCCTTCAGGGATGGCCGACCGCCTGTAACCGAACCCGAGGTCGTCCCTGCCGATGGAGAACACCTTGCCCCTGATATCGATAACGGTCACTGACTCCACACTATCTCCGATCTCCTGTCCGAAAGAACCGGCATTTCCGCGGAGAGCGCCCCCCATGAGACCGGGGATGCCTGCCAGCCCTTCTATACCTCCATACCCGTGGGCCATGCCAAGATTCACCAGTTTCTGAAGCGGGGTGCCTGCCTCCACAAAGAGCCTCACCTCATCGGCACTTTCTTCAATGGTCTCTATGTGATTAAGCATAACCGTAGAGATGACCGCCCCCTGTATCCCGTGATCGGAGACCAGGAGGTTGCTGCCTCCTCCCACGGGCATCATAGTGATGCTTTCATCCTTCAGGGCTATCAACAGGTTCTTCAGGGAAGGTATGTTTTTCGTGATCACATAGAAGTCGGCGGGACCGCCGATCCTGAGGGTTGTGTGGTCCTTCATTGACTCATCGGCAAACACATCCCCCACGAAGACGTCCGCACCGAATATCTCCTTCATCCTCTTGTCGGACAACTGCTGGGTCATCACCTTCATCCTTCGCCCTGCATCCTCTTCAGGAGTTCTTCACCGGCCTTCCAGACATCACCGGCGCCGATGGTCAGGAACAGGTCATGGGGTCTCAGCCTTTTCATGATGGTTTCCGCAAGCATGTTCCTGTCGGTGAGAGAGACCACATCCTTGTGCCCGCTCTCCTTTATCGCCTTTACCACGGCGCCCGCGTTCACCCCCTCTATGGGCTTTTCACCGGCGCGGTAGATATCCATCACGAAGAGGACATCGGCATCTGAAAAAGAATTCCCGAACTCATGGAGGAGGTCCCTTGTACGGGTGTATCGGTGGGGCTGAAAGAGCACAAAAACCCTTCCCGTTTTGCCGTCGGAACAAGTCAGGGACTCCTGCGCCGCCTTCAGGGTTGCCCGGATCTCTGCAGGATGATGCCCATAGTCGTCAAAGAACTTGATGCCATCCGCCTCACCCTTGAACTCGAATCTCCTCTGTATACCGCTGAAACCCTGCAACGCTTCCCTTATTCTCGGGAATTCAACCTTCAGTTCCATGGCAACGATGATGCTCGCGAGGCAGTTGAGGATGCTGTGCATCCCGGGCATCGGGAGGAGAAAACGTCCCATGTCATTTCCTTTGTACTTCACATCAAAGCTCACGGACAGGAATCCCTTTTCCACGTTGGTAGCAAGAACATCCGCATCTCCTGAAAGGCCGTACGTGATATATCTTCTGTGCACCCTGGGGAGGATCTCGCGGATGAGTTCATTTTCGATGCAGAGAATGGAGAGACCGTAAAAGGGAACCTTATTGATGAAAGAGACAAAGGCATCCTTCAGGGCGTCCATTGTTCTGAAGAAGTCCATATGTTCCCTGTCGATATTTGTCACCACCGCAATGGTGGGGGTAAGCTTGAGGAATGATCCGTCACTCTCGTCCGCCTCCGCAATGATGAAGTTCTCCCTTGCCGAGACGGGCGTTGCTTCCCGTTGCCATGAGTTTACCGCCGATCACCACCGTCGGATCAAAGCCGGCATGACCGAGGATGGTGGCGATGAGGGAAGTAGTAGTGGTCTTACCGTGCGCTCCGGCTATGAGTATCCCGTACTTTAATCTCCCCAGCTCGGCGAGCATCTCAGCCCTGGGGATCACCGGGACAGACCTTTCCCGCGCGGCAACCACCTCAGGATTTTCGACCGAAACGGCGGATGAGATCACGACCACATGAGCGTCGTTGATGTTTTCCGGTCTGTGGCCTATGAAAACCTTTATACCGAGATATCTCAGCCTCGTCACGGTGTCGGACTCCTTCAGGTCAGAGCCGGTCACTTCATATCCCAGATTATGCAAGACTTCCGCGATCCCGCTCATGCCTATGCCTCCGATACCCACAAAATGAATGGTCCTGTATCGTTCAAACATTTTTCCTCGGTCCGTCCGCCGCCCCTGCCGTGCCAGCGCCTTTCCTGTCCCCCGATCTATGCCCGGCGATCGCCGTATTCTTTATCAGACTCATCACGATCTCCACGATCTTCTGCGCGGCATCAGGCCTTCCGAGGGACCTGCTTGACCCCTCCATCTCGGAGCGTATTCCGGCATTGTCAAAAAGATCTCTTATGTTCCTTGCAAGGGTTTCCGAATCGAGCTCGTGGTCAAGAATGACCCGGGCAGCACCCATCTCGGAAAGCCTTCGGGCGTTCAATTCCTGGTGATTGCCTGCTGCATGGGGATAGGGGACAAGTATTGCGGGCCTGCCCACGGCGGTCAATTCGGCCAGGGTGGTAGCTCCGGCCCTGGATACCACGATATCCGCCACTGCGTAAGCCTCAGGCATCTGATGGATGAATGCCGCCACCGTGCCCTTGATCCCCCACTTCCGGTATGTTCTCCCTCACGACGTCATAGTCGCCTTTCCCCGTCTGATGGAGAAACTGGATCTTTTCCCTGATATCGCTGATGCTGGAAAAGGCTCCGCAGACCGCGTTATTGATCTTTCTCGCTCCAAGGCTCCCTCCAAACACAAACACGGTGAACCTGCCTCTCTCGAGACCGAAGAGTTCATATGCTGACTGTCTGCTGGCGTTCAGTATCTTCCGCCTCACCGGATTCCCGGTTATATAGGTCTTGTTCCTCGGGAAAAAAGAGAGGCTCTCATGGTAGGTCACACAGACGATATCAGCAAAACGGCCGAGGATCTTGTTGGCGAGCCCCGGCACTGAGTTCTGCTCCATGATGAGCGTGGGTATTCTGAGCAGGGGTCCCGCAAATGCCGGAGCAAAGGATGCATAACCGCCGAGGCCGATCAGTGCATCAGGTTTCAGCTCCTTCAGCATCACGTAGGAGTCATAGAGGGAAAAAACCGTTTTTATCCCGGCCCTGGCCTTCTTCATGAGCGATCTCCCCGCAATTCCTTCAGCCTTCAAGTACCGAATGGGGTACCCTTCCCCGCGGGACGATAGACGCCTCGATGCCGTGCTCCGTCCCAATAAAGATCACCTCTGTGGACCCGTCCACTCTCTTCAACTCCTCGGCTATGGCAATCCCAGGGAAGAGATGTCCTCCCGTCCCCCCGCCCGCCAGCACTATCTTCACAAATTCCCCCGACCATTCGCTCTTCCGTAACGGCTCAGCGCGTACCCGCGACCGTATACCGACACCATCGCTTTTTTCTTCTCGATGAGCCCCTCTGTCTTGTCAATAACTCTCCGCACCTCATCCCCCCTGGAGAGCCTCAGGAGCAGTCCCACGGCCACCATGTTCATCAGGAGGGAGGAGCCGCCATAGCTGACAAAGGGAAGGGGAAGCCCCTTTGTGGGAACAAGCCCTGTGGTGACGCAGAAGTTAATCAGCGCCTGAAGCGCGATCATCATCGAAAGACCCGACGCAAGATAGTATCCGAAGGGTTCCTTTGTCCTGTTTGCGATAGAGACACCCCTCAGGAACATCAACAGAAAGAGGCAGACGACGAAGCCTGCGCCGATAAAGCCAAGCTCTTCCCCCACAAGGGAAAAGATGAAATCCGTGTGGGATTCGGGGAGGAAGGCGAGCTTCTGCTTGCTCTCTCCCAGGCCTATCCCCTTGACACCGCCGCTCCCGAGGGCAATGAACGACTGTACAAGCTGGAATCCCGAGCCCTGGGAGTCTTTCCATGGATCGAGAAACGCGAGTATCCTCTTCAACCGGTAAGGCTCCATGGCGAGTTTTATAGAGACGGGTACCAGCAAAAGACCGAGCATCATGACATACCGCAGGCGTATGCCGGAGAGAATCAGCATCGTAACAGTAAGGATACAGAGGCTCATGGCGGCGCCAAAATCAGGCTGCTTAAGGAAGACCGCCTGGAAGAGTCCCATTATGCCGACAGGGACGAGGAACGAGATGATACTGTCGGTCTTATAGGAAGGCATGGACATGTACTTCGCAAGGAATATGACCATGGCGAGCTTCACCAGCTCAGAGGGCTGGAACGTGGACGGCCAGAGCCTGATCCACCTTCTCGCCCCGCCGGCGCTGATCCCGACCTTGGGGATAAAGACAAGGATAAGGAGTATGAACGAAAATACCAGCAGGGGGATCGCCGCTCTTTTCAGAAGCCCGGGGTTGGTCCTGTAAGCAATGTACATGAAGGTCGAACCCATGATCATGGTAAAGATATGCCTCTTGAAGTAAAAGAAGGGGGTGACATTCTTTTTCGCAAGAACAGGGGTAACCACGGAAGTGGAGCTGTAGATCATGATAGAACCAAAAATGACAAGGACAACCGTTATGAGGAGAAGCCACCGGTCATGGCAACGGTTGTTCACCATCTAGGATAGCTCCGCGACAATCTTCTTGAACTGCTGCCCCCTGTCTTCGAAATCCCTGAACATATCAAAGCTGGCGCATGCAGGGGAAAGGAGGACCACGTCCCCTCTCTTCGCCAGCTCCCTCGCCCTCTCCACCGCATCGCGCAGGTCAGAGGCAAGAACCGTATCCGTCAGGTCACCCAGGGCAGCCCTGATCTTTTCGGCCGCTTCACCGATGAGGACCAGTGCCTTCACCTTTTCCCGTACAAGAGGTCTCAGTTGTCCGAAATCACCCGCCTTATCCCTGCCACCTGCGACAAGGATGACGGGTTCAAGGAATCCCTCGAGGGACTTCATTACGGCACCCACGTTGGTCCCCTTGGAGTCGTTCATATATCTCACTCCCTCCAGTTCCCTCACAAATTCAAGCCGATGTTCAAGGCCGGAGAATTCATGGAGTGCAGTCACGACAGCATCGGGGCTGCACCCTGCAAGGAGAGCCATGGCCGAAGCGGCCATGGCATTCTCCAGGTTATGGACCCCTTTAATCCTGATCTCATCAGCATGGATTAGTGCTGAACGTTGAGCAACGAGTGTTGAGTCAGGAAAGTGACCGTAAAGTCTTCCCTCCCTTAGGTATATCCCATTCACCTCTTTATTGCGGCTAAAATAGAAGATGCGCGGTTTCTCACCCCTCACTCTCAACTTCCCTTTTTCAATTTTCTGCACTTCTGGATCATCAGCGTTCAGCACAAGAAAGTCATTTTCGCCCTGATTCCTGAAGATGGCGGCCTTTGCGTTACTGTATTCGTCCATGGAATGATACCTGTCCAGATGATCGGGAGTTATGTTCAGGAGCGCAGCCCCCGTGGGCCTGAACTCATCGATGGATTCCAGCTGAAAACTCGACACCTCCACAACTACAAAGTCAGGGGTCGAGTGTTGAGTGCCGCCCGATGAGTTCCCATTGCTCTTTACCCCTGACTCGCTACGCCTCACGGCCTTATGAATTTCCTCTGTCAGCGCGTTGCCGATATTGCCGCCCAGGAGGGTACTGAACCCTTCGCTCCTGAGCATTACGTCAAGAAGCGTCGTGGTAGTGGACTTACCGTTGCTGCCGGTGACCGCCAGAAACGGTATCTGACCTCCGGCTTCATGCTCCCAGCCTCTGGTCATCTCGTATGCAAGTTCAAGCTCTCCGATGATCTTAAGCCCCTTTTCCCTTGCCTTCGCTATAGGCCCGATCTCCAGCGAGACCCCCGGACTGACCACCACAAGGTCGGTCCCGTTCATCCTCTCGGGATACCCGCCGAGGCAGAGCTTCACCGAGGGAGAAAGCCGCTGAACGTATTCGCTGAGCTCCGCTTCGGGTTTCCTGTCCGTGACCGTGACATCGGCTCCGGAGTCCGACAGCAGGTTCGCTGCGCCCACTCCGCTCCTGCCGAGGCCGAAGATGAGTATTTTTTTACCCCTTGTTTCCACCGGATTCCTTTGCCTCCGCCTTTGCGTTCTCCTTTGCCTTATGTTTTTTCGCGTATTTGCCGGACTTGGTTTTCGCCTTCTTCTTCGTTATCTTTTTCTGAGCCTGTTTGCCCGGCGCTTCCTTCACTTCCGAGGTCTTCACACTGTAGGAAGCCGGACGAACAGAGGATTTATAATCAGACTTCGTGAAATACATCACCGGGTCTTCCTTTCCGTTCATGATGGCAAAGCCTTTCTCCATCAATACTTCCGATTCCTTCCATAATGTTCCCCTGCTCGGCGCACCCAGCAATGCAGCAATAACCGTCTCATTTCCCTGCTCACTGGCACAAACAAAACAGTGTTTCGCCTCCCTCGTATAGCCCGTCTTGCCGCCGAGGATTGTCTCGTCAGCCCAGAGAAGTCTGTTGCTGTTCTTGATAAAGATGGACCTGCCATTCTCCGTGGAGATACGGCTCGCCTTGGTGTTGATAATCTCCCGGACAAGAGGATATCTGAGGGCATGCCGCAGCATCCTGGCAAGGTCATACGCCGTGGTGTACTGACCATGTCCCGGCAATCCGGTTGAATTGACAAAATAGCTGTCGGACATTCCCAGTGCGATCACCTTCTGATTCATAAGTTCCACAAACTTCTCCTCTGAATCTGCCACCGCCTCTGCCAGGGCAAAGGCCGCATCATTGGCGGATTTAATAAGCGCTGCGTTCAGGAGCGTCTCGACCGATACTTTCTCTCCTGTCTTGAAATTCGCCTTGACGGGTGAGACACCGGCAGCCCGCTCGCTTATGGTGACCGTATCAGCAGGGTTCAGCCGGTCAAGGGCTATCATGGCAGTCATGAGCTTCGTAGTACTTGCGGGGGGGAGTTTCAGGTTCGGGTTTTTTCCGTAAAGGATCCTCCCCGTGGACGCCTCCATCACCACCGCGGACTTGGAACTGATCTCGGCAGCGTATGATGTCAAACAGAATGCGTGAAACGTGAAGAGTAAAAAGAAAATGAACAACGGGATGTTTCCTTTTTGATCATGGAACTTTGTCGCCTCGGGCGACTCGCCGGGGCGAGAACTTTGAACGTTGAACTGTTGCTTCATTTTCACCTCACCTTCAATGTTGTAAGGCTTAAGAGGGCAAGCACGATCCCCACGATCCAGAACCTGACGATCACCTTGGGTTCCGGCCATCCCTTCAATTCGAAGTGGTGATGGATCGGCGCCATCTTAAATATCCTTTTCCCTGTCATTTTAAATGATGCCACCTGAAGAATGACCGATAAGGTCTCTATCACGAAGATCCCACCCACCAAAGCGAGCACGATCTCGTGTTTTGTTATTACCGCCAGCGTCCCCAGGGTGCCGCCAAGGCCCAGCGACCCCACATCACCCATGAAGACATCGGCAGGATATGAGTTATACCAGAGAAATCCCAGGGCTGCGCCGAGCAGTGCTCCGCAAAAGACAGTAAGCTCGCCTGTACCGGGAAGGTAGAGCACCTGGAGATACTGCGCAAGGTTCTTGTTCCCGGAAATATAGACCAGGGCTCCATTGGCCAGCACCGCGATGCTTACAAGGCCTGTGGCCAGGCCGTCGATACCGTCGGTGAGATTCACCGCATTGGATGAGCCCACGATGACAACAATGGAGAACGGGATGTAGAACCAGCCTAGGTCGAACAACCACTTCTTAAAGAACGGAATGCTCAGTACATCATTGTAAGGATCCTTGGGGTTCATATAGAGGAAGACGCCGATAAGAAGCGCCAGGAGGAGCTGCGAACCGAACTTGTACCAGCCCCTCAGTCCTCTATGGTTCTGCTTCATCACCTTAAGGTAATCATCCACAAGACCTATGGCTCCGAACCCTACGAGGGAAAGGAGCATTACCCAGATATACATGTTCCTCAGATCACCCCACAGGAGCACAGAGAGGACCACGGATCCTATGATGAGAATCCCTCCCATGGTGGGCGTACCGGACTTGACAGCATGCGTCCCGGGCCCGTCATCCCTGATCTGCTGTGTCAGGCTCAGTCGCCTCAGCCGCGCCACGATCCAGGGGCCGAAGACAAAAGTGATCAGCATCGCGGTCATGATAGCAACAGCCGTCCTGAAGGTGATATATCTGAATACATTCAGGGGAGAAAAAACATCGCGAAGGCTGAAGAGGAGACTATAGAGCATTTCCGATCTCCTTCATGCCGGCGATGGTATCACGGGAACCCCCGCAAGAAATGCCCGCGTTGTTCCCCAGTACCCTTTCCATCTTCATCGCCCTTGAGCCTTTCACAAGAACGGTATCTCCCGTCCCGCAGATGCCAAGGAGCATCCTTCCTGCCTCCGCAGAGTTCGATACCGCGACAACACGGCAGGATCCAGAGTTCTTTCCGCGCGAGGCGGAAAATTCCTCTGCTGCCTTCTCCATCATTTCACCCACTGCAATGAACACATCCACCGGAAGCCCCGACATCCATTTTCCGAGCCTTCGGTGAGCCTCTTCTGCATAGGCGCCCAGCTCGAGCATGTCTCCGAGGACCGCGATGGCCCTGTTCTTTCTCACTCTCACCAGTTCCTTTACCGCCTCTTCCATGGATGCCGGGTTTGCATTGTAAACATCGCTTATGACCGCGGCGCCGAAAAGTTCCTTGAACTCAAACCTCATGGGTACGCCGGCGAACGACTCTATTCCCCTTTTTATCTCCTCCAGCCCCATGCCCAGCACGGTGCATACGGATGCGGCGGCAAGGGCATTGGAGACATTGAACCTCCCCGGGATATTTATGGTAACGTTCACGTATTTCTTGCCGACACAAAGGGTGAAAACCGAACGCCGCTCTTCCAGTTCTATATCCTGCGCGTATACATCAGCAGCGCCGCTCATACCGAAGGTGACCCGCTCAGGTCCCCTGCTTCCTCCCGTCCTTCCAGAGACTCCTTCCATAAGGAAACGGTCATCGGCGTTCAGCACAATGGTCTTTACCGCATCGTAGAGTTCCAGTTTCGTACTCCGCACCATCTCCAGGCTTCCGAACCCTTCAAGGTGTGCCGGCCCGATGTTGGTAATGACCCCGTAATCGGGGAGAGCGATGTCGCATAGCTCCCGTATGTCACCCGGGATGCTGGCGCCCATCTCCATCACCGCAAATTCATCGCCCTCTCCCATCCCCGTGAGGCTCAACGGCAGCCCTATCTGGTTATTGAGGTTCCCCGCATTCTTCATGACCTTATGCTGAACCCCCAGTATTGACGCAATGAGTTCCTTCGTAGTCGTCTTTCCGTTTGTTCCTGTGATGCCGATCACCGTGGCGCGACTTTTCAGCCTGACATGTCGGGCGATATCCTGAAGGGCCCTCAGGGTGTTCTTCACATGGAGGATCGTCCTTCCCCTGACCGGAGCAACCGCCGGATCGCTCACCACAGCCCCCCTTCCCTTCCTCATGGCATCCATGACAAAGTCGTGGCCGTCGAATCTCTCGCCTTTGAGAGCAATGAAGAGTTCCCCTTCCCTGATACTCCTGGAGTCAATCGAAACCCCGGTAAAGGAAGTCCCTTCGGGAGTCTCGCAGACCACCCTTCCGCCCGTGGCGTTGATTATTTCCTTAAGCGTCAAAGCTCCCATGGACTTTATGTATGCCTGCTCCCTTCCATCCTGTTCTTTATCACCTCTTCCACGATCTCCCGGTCACTGAACCTGTAGCGCATTCCCTTTATCTCCTGATACTCTTCGTGTCCCTTCCCTGCGATGAGCAGAATGTCTCCCGCCCGCGCCTTTTCCACCGCGAAATACAGAGCATCCCGCCTGTCAGGAACCGGGGCATGATTGTCCCTTGCTATACCGGAAACTATCTCCCCTATTATCTGGCCGGGGTCCTCACTCCTCGGATTGTCTGACGTTATGATCACAAAGTCGCTGAGCCGCGTGGCGATCTCCCCCATGACCGGCCTTTTCCCCCTGTCCCTGTCGCCCCCGCAACCGAACACGGTTATGATGCGGCCGGGTCCGTCCTTGTCATGCAGGAGTTCTCTTGCGGTAAGGATCAACCGTTCCAGCGCATCGGGAGTATGGGCATAGTCAACGATGCAGAGGAAATCCTGACCCGCGTCCACCCGTTCGAGCCTCCCTCGCACGTTTTTTATGTTCCTGATCCCTTCCTGTATCACCTCCACCGGGATATGTAAGGCAATACCCACAGAAGTTGCCGCCAGAATATTATAGACGTTGGGGATACCGATCAAGGGAGAATCCATGTGGTATGTCCTGCCTTCGGAGGTCAACGTGAACGAAACTCCTGTAAGAGACTCCTCCTTCTGCGAAGCGAAGATATCCGCCTTCCTGTCCATGCCGTAGGTGATTATTGCAGGGCATCCACTCCCTTGATCAGCGACACCCGGGCCTTCCTTAAGATCGGCGAGCAGCGCTCTTCCCCACTCATCGTCCACATTGATCACTGCCGTCCCTGCCTCCGTCAGCAGTTCGGTAAATAAACGCTCCTTCGCTCCAAAATAGCTCTCCATCGTCTCATGAAAATCGAGATGATCCCTTGTAAGGTTCGTAAAGACTACGACCACGAACCGCGTATGATCCACCCTCCTCTGGGAAAGGGAATGGGATGATACCTCGCTTACCACATGGCTGCAGCCTGCAGAGGCCATCTCGCGGAGAAGGCCCTGGAACTCCAGGGCCTCAGGGGTAGTGTGGAGTGCGGGATACGGTTTGTCGCCGATAAGGTAAGTGATGGTGCCGATGAGACCTGCTTTCTTTTGCCATGCCTCGAGTATTGATTTGATAAGATAGCTCGTTGTGGTCTTCCCGTTGGTGCCGGTGACACCGATGACCGAGATATCCTCGGACGGACGTTCATAAAAATTATTCGCCATGCATGCGAGGGTCCTTCTGCTGTCATGAACGCGGATAAAGACGGAAGATGGACCGGGGTGGGCGGTCTTTTCCCCCACTACCACCGCTGCACCATTCCTGACGGCATCACCAATAAACCTATGTCCGTCAAGATGCTCTCCCTTCACCGCAACAAACACACCGTTCTTTGTAACCTTCCTCGAATCACAGGCGATCCCCGGATACTCTGCGGTCAGGGTACCGCCGTCCTTATCCCCCGGTATCAGCTCATATTCACAGCCGGAAAGGACATCCCCCAGCTTCATCGTGAAACCACCAGCAGATTTCCCGGGATATCCTCCCTCGGCACATCAAGATATGAAAGGGCGTTCTCCGCTATCTTCTGGAAGACAGGCGCAGCTACGACCCCTCCGTAGATCTGTCCCTTTGGCTCGTAAATGACCACGATCATCGCGATCCTGGGACTGTCCGCAGGGACGAAACCCACAAAGGAGCTTATAAATTTTTCCGTTGAATACCTCTTTGTGCGCGGGTCCACCATCTGTGCTGTTCCGGTCTTGCCTGCCACATTGTTTCCGCTCACGGCAGCGCTCTTTGCTGTGCCGCCGTCCTCGGTAACCGTTTTCAGTATATCCCTGAAGGTCTCCGCCGTCTTCTGCGACAAAACCCTCTTTGTTTCACCGGAGAATGTCCAGACTGTCTTCCCGTCAGGGCTTACGATCGTCGAGACCACATGGGGTGTCACCAGAAGACCTCCGTTCGCAATGGCGGAATAGGCTCGTAATACCTGAAGGGGAGTTACCGCCACCTCCTGTCCAATGGGCACAGAGCCTATGGATACCCCGGACCATCTTTCCGGTGGCCTGATCAACCCTGACACCTCGCCGGGCAGGTCGATCCCAGTCTTCTCGCCGAAACCGAAGGCCTTCGCGTACTTGTAGATCCTCTCTTTCCCCAGCTTCATGCCCACCATCACCGAACCCACGTTGGACGACTTCTGGATCACTTCTTTGAATGTCAGGAGACCATGTTTATGGACGTCGTGTATCACCCGCCTGCCCACTTCGACCACCCCTCTGCTGCAATCAAAGGGCGTATTAAGAGATACCACCTTCTCTTCGAGCGCAGCGGTGCCGATGATGATCTTGAAGGTGGAACCGGGTTCATAACAGTCAGTGATGGCCCTGTTTCTCCTCTCAAAGGTCCTGCTCCCCGAGAGAGAGTTGGGATTGAATGAAGGTCTGTTCGCAAGGGCAAGGATATCCCCTGTGAGGGGGTCCATCATGATGGCGGCGGCGGCAGCGGCACGCCATTTCTCCATTGCTCTGTCCAGTTCCGTCTCGACCATGTACTGCAGCCCCTCGTCAATGGTCAGGACGAGATTATTCCCCTTTGATTCCATATCCACGCCCTGGGACAGTGTCCTGCCGCTGGCATCCCTGGAGAGCAGGACCTTTCTGCCGCTGGTGCTGAGGGTACTGTGGTACTGGAGTTCCACGCCCTCTATGCCCCTATTGTCGATATCCACAAAGCCGAGGATGTGAGATGCGAGATACCCTTTGGGATAGAACCTCTTTGCGTCGGGAACAAAAGCCAGGCCCTTGATCTTCGTTTCCTTTATCTTCCGCGCCACGTCCGGTTCAAGCTTCCTGTCGAGCCAGACGAAACGACCCCCTGAGTTCAGCTTCGTGAAGATCGCCTGTGACGTTTTCCCGGTGAGGTCCGACAGGACATATGCGCTCTTCTCCGCTGAGGCGATCTCGGCCGGATCGCAGTAAAGGGACTCCAGCTCCAGATTCACCGCCATCTCCCTGCCGTGCCGGTCAAATATGGTTCCACGCCTGACCTGTACATCCTCCCCTTTCAGCTGCTGCATCCTCGCCCGCTCATTGAGCCGTTCATGATTCAGTATCATGATATCCGCAAGTCGCAGGAGTACGATGAAAAACCCGAACCCGATGGCGGTATTCAGTATGATCGCCCTCTTTCTCATCAATCAGCCAGGGCCTTCCTGCCATCCCGCCCCAACGGGATTTCGAGGGAAACCCTCTGAGGACCCTGCGTTCTCTCCTTTACATACACCACCTTTTTCCTGTCCGGAAATACCAGGCCGATGTCACGGACTGCGGTCTTCTCCACCTTGTGCATCGACATCAGAGAAGCCTTTTCAGCCATGAGCATCTTCGCCTCCCTGAGCCTGTCCGCCTTCTTGTTCTCGAACTCACTGATGGTGTACTCCGCTGAGATGAAATTCGATCTGAGCCAGACAATGCCAAAGAGACCGCACAGGAGAAAGGTGACGAACAGCGGCTTTATTATATATGATACCATACTTCTGCGATATACATTGGTCATAGTCTCTCCGCTCCTCTCAGCTTTGCGCTCCTCGCTGAAGGGTTCCGCCTGATCTCATCGTACGAGGGAGTGAGGGGTTTTTTTGTGAGTGTCAGCATCACCCCTTGCCGGTCCGCATCCCTGATAAAGGTCTTCACTTCCCTGTCCTCTAAAGAGTGGTACGAGATCGCGCAGAGCCGCCCGCCCTTCCTCAGGAGACCTGCCGCAGCATTGAGCCCGCCGCGGATCTCGCCGATCTCATTATTCACCTCGATCCGCAGCGCCTGGAACGTCTTGGTGGCGGGATGATGTCTTCCCCGTCCCCGGTAGACAGTGAGTACGATCTCAGCAAGTTCCCTGCATGTGACAATCTTTTTCTTTGCCCTGTACGTTCTTATCGCCCGGGCGATCTTCGGAGCGAGCCTCTCTTCTCCATACTCCCTCAGTATCCTTCCCAGTTCCTTTTCAGGATACGTGTTCACCACATCTTCAGCCCTCAGTCCCTGTGACCTGTCCATCCTCATATCGAGCGCTTCATCTGAACTAAAGCTGAATCCCCTGCCGGGGTCCTTGAACTGCATCATCGAGACGCCGAAGTCGAAGAGGATCCCGTCCACCTCACAAACGCCTTTTCCCCCAAGCACGTCTTTGAGATTGGAGAATCTCCCCTGGGCCAGAACAACCCTGCTGTCCCCCAGTCTTTCCTTTGCCATCTTCAATGCCTCATCGTCCCTGTCGATCCCGATAAGCCTTCCTCCCGGACCGATCAACTTGAGCAACTCTTCTGCATGACCCCCGAGACCCACCGTTGCATCCACATATATTCCCCCTGGCTCCGGTTCCAGCACCCCCATCGCCTCCCTCACCATCACGGGGGGATGCACTGTCATCTAAAGACCGTATGACGCCAGGCGTTCTTCTGCGGCCTTTCTGTCTATCTTCGAGATATCAATGACCGCTTCCCATGCTTTCCTGTCCCATATCTCGATCTTCTCGATCTGCCCCACAATGACCACTTCACCGTCAATGCCGGCATCCTGCCTGTGCGCGGACGGGATGAGGATCCTTCCCTGCTTGTCAATAGGACATTCCTGAGCACACGCAATGACGCGCCTCATAAAGAGACGGACTTCTTCAAGCATCTTCGGAAGCTCTCTCACTTTTTCTTCAAGCCTTGACCATTCTTCGGAGGGATATATGTGGAGACAACTGTCCATGAAGGCATTGGTGATGTACAACTTTGGACTGTAACCGGAAGAAATGATCTCTCTGAAGGGAGCAGGTACCATGAGCCTGCCCTTTTCATCCACGGTGTAATAATATTTCCCAGAGAAAGCTGGCATTTCCCCCCACTTTTTACCACAATTTACCACCAATATATAAGAAAGGGGCGTCCTTGTCAAGGGAAAAATGAATATTTTTTGAGAGTTACAAGATATTGTGGGTCGGGTAACGCGTGTACACTATATATTCGTATCATGAGCCAAAAACCGCCAGATCACAAAATTCCTCCCGAAAATGCTTGAATGAGCCTGTCCGGAAACTCCAGTCCATCATTCCCCGGGCGCGCAAGACCCTTTGACTTTCAGGATAAAAAGTAATACAATGTATTACTTAGAGGAGAGCTTCCATTGAGGATAAGGGATTTTGAATGGGACGAGGGCAATGTCGTGCACCTTGAGCTGGGTCATGGCGTGAGGCCCGAGGAGGCGGAGGAAGTCTTTGCGTGTAAGCCGTTGTATCGAAAGACGAAGCAAGACCACTACGTTGCGATGGGACCGACGCATGAAGGCCGTTATCTCACCATTGTGTTCGCGTTGAAACGGGACGGCGCAGCAAGGGTTATTACGGGGTGGGACATGGATAGGGCTGAGATCAGGTACTGGCAGAAACGCCGGGGCTAAGGCCCGGAAGGAGATGAAGGGTATGAAGGTTAAGGCGGCAACGAAGAGGATGACAAACGAAGAATACTATGATAAGAGGGGTGTCCTCGACGAGATCGTTGAAGGGGACATAGCGATCAGCCTCGACGAGGCCCTCGCCAGGGACATCGTGACGGGAAAGCGGAGGAGGAAGCTGCAAAACGTGACCATCAAGATCGACCCGCTGTATCTCATCTCGATCAAGAAAGTCGCAACGAAAAAGGGTATTCCGTACCAAACGCTGGTGCGGCAGTGGGTCGCTGAAAAGATTCGGAAAGAGCTGAAAATTGCATAGAGCGGAGCAATCGCTTCCCTAGGGTTCAAGAGGGACGCGCCCCGTATGCCTATCATCAGATTCCTGCGGAGCGGGCAAAGCTAAAAAAGTCGATTGCTTTTGCACAGATAGCGACTCACAATCACTTTGTATTTGACAAAGATGGCGCGGCCTTTAATGAAAAGGCGCCATTGATTAAGCTGGACAAAAGTGCTTCCGATGCTGATCACCATTTACTGATGGGTTTCCTCAACTCGTCATCTGCACTCTTTTGGCTTCGCCAGGTTTGTTTCAGCAAGAGAGAGGCTGAAGTAGCTGAGAGCGGCACATATTATGAATTCGCCGGCGGCAAGGTTGAGCAATTGCCCGTGCCTGATGGGATCGCTCATTCCCTCGAAGGGAAGTCAGACAAGATATCCAACCGTCTTTCATTTCTCTCCGAGGAATGCTGGAAACGGGGCCAGAAGGTGCCTTCTCTTGGCATGAAAAAGCTTTTCGAAAAAAAAGGTGAGGCTTATGACAAATGGAATCGCTCGTTGCCAGGGTACATTGCTCCTCATCCTTTGATCGCTGAGCCGTTTGCAGACGCTCCTTCACTCCAGGATGCGTATGCGAAAACGATCTCGGAACGTGAACTATTGCGTACTGAAATGATCGCGCTTCAGGAAGAAATGGACTGGCTTGTTTATGAGGCTTATGGTCTGATCGATAAGAAAGCAAAGTGCACGATGGATTCGAATGAACTGCCCGAGCATTTGCCTCTAGGCCAGCGGCCCTTCGAGCTTTGGGCAGCGGCAGACGAAGATGTTGAAAAAGCGTGCGAGCTTATTCCGGCTGAATGGATCGCTTTGCGCCGGGAGCTCTGGAAGCAACGACTTGAAGTCATAAGAGACAACGAACATATCCGCAGGATAGAACAGCCTGTATACAAGCGGCGGTGGTATCAGCCAGATTCTTATGAAAAACAGTTCACAAAAGCATTCGAATGGTGGCTCCTCGAAAAGGCCGAGTGGTGGCTTGAGAACAAGAAAGCCGGCGGTCCTGTATCCCTTGAGGACTGGGCTGCGGCATTGTGGAAAGATGACAGGGTGCAAGCTGCTGCATCTGTTGTCGAAGGTAAGAGCCTCACCTTTGCCCTCTTCACCAAACTTTTCAAAAGTGTGATCAATTCCGAAACCGTCCCGGAAGGTATCCCCTTCGCAAAACCATGGGACGAACTCGAAGCCAAAGGGAAACTCCCGGCCAAGGTGAAAAACATCCGTGGCAAGCTCAACGTCCCCCGCGAACGCTTCCGCCTGCGCGGAAAAGACGAGTACCTCTGGGCTGGGTTAGATTGGAAATAGTTTTTCCGTACTGCTTGACAAAAGTTAACTCATAGGTTAATTTATGATTGACAGCGAGATAATTTACCGGGGGAGATGCTTTACCATATCTGGCATTACGGTCAAAGGCATTTGCCTCGTCCAAGAATTCATAGAGGGACTGAACGAACCGGACAAGCAGAAGGTGTTGGCGCTTCTGCAGCGGTCCGCTGATAATGGACCGCCGAAAAATAAGGAAAAGTTTAATCATCTTAAAGATAAGATATTCGAGTTTAAGTCATACCAGATGAGGCTTCTTTGTTTTTTTGCGACGGATAAAGTGATACTTCTCACTCATGGTTTTATAAAGAAGAAGGACAAGACCCCCAGGGAAGAGATTGAAAGGGCCAAGAGTTTGAAGGCCTCATATCAACGAAGGGAGAGAAAAAAATGAAGACAGAACAGTGGTTCAACCGTTTGATTGACGAATACAGAGAGGACGCGGAGTTTCGGCTTGAGGGAATAATCCTGGACTTTACCGAGAAGATTGTCGCTAAGATGGAAGAAAAAAAGGTCAGTCGGGCTGAACTCGCGAAAAGGCTTGGCGTTTCAAAGGCGTTCATAAGCAAGTTGCTCAATGGCAACCCGAACCTCACCATCAAGAGCATGATGTCCATCGCCGCTGCCCTCGGGTGCGACCTCAGCCTGGATATTTTCCCGAAAGGTTTTGAGGCGCGACATTTTTATGTCTGCACAAATAAAAATTTTGACGCAAGAAAATTTACGAAAGCGGTGAAGCCTATTATCGGGGAAGAAGTGAATGCAAGCGCTGCTTAACATAGACGACTACTTTGTCGAAGAGTTCTCAATAAGAACCAATCCGAATTACAAGAAGGCGGAGGCCGAACAAGGCGGTTTGGAAATCTCTTTTGACATAAAGAGGAAAGGCACGGAACCCAGGTTTATGATCTTAATGCAGATAGACCTGAATAAATCAAAGAAGGCCTTTTCGTCCGCAGCATATCAGATTTCGCTTAAGATCAGTGGTTTCTTCAGTTTTGTGGAGGGAACGCCTGAAGAAACAATGAACAAAATGATTGGACTCAATGGCTTGTCAATACTGTATGGTGTCTCAAGAGGCATTGTAGCCCAGGCAACTGCGAATTGCCCTCACGGGAAGTTCATCCTGCCTTCCATGAATTTTGTGGTATTGTTGAAGAAGAAAGCTCAGGCGGTGGAACGACTGGCGCGTGCGCAGACGAAGAAGAAGTAATCGCGGATAAAACAGGGACATCATCGTTTTAATCTGAGCATTCTCCTCTTCTTTCTGACAGCCTGAAAAACGGCGAGCAATTGACAATGAAGCAAAAAAATGATATGGCAAAGTGCTGGTCGGTGCTCGGTTTAGGCCATAAGGGGCCAGACGGAACACCTGGTTATAAAAAGCGTTTACAACAACTGTAAACAAAAAGGCTGTCTATTACAATTTTATTTCTTTATTGCCTTTTCTGCGAACTCCGTGTTCTCTGCGGCTAAATTCACATCCTTCCCGGGGAATACCCTGCTTCAGGAATCTTCATGATGTCCCGGTGCTATAATGAAACTGTGGAGAGAGGAAATATCCCCGTGAAGAATCTGCGGCTGTTCATCCTCGCAGTCCTCCTGCCCCTCATGTTTCCTCCAGGCGCGTCATCGGAGGTGATCATCCATGACCTCATTGCTGCCCGCGGCAAGAAGATCACCATCAGTATAGAAACGAGAGGGAGGTTCTTCATCAAAGGGGGTGAGGTTGTTCAACTGTCCATCGACGGCAAATCGGTGGGAAACGTCCTTTCAGGGGGAGATGGCTTTGCCTTCAGACAGTTTACTCCGCAAAAGACCGGCATCCATCGGATCATCGCCAGGACAGGAACTGAGGAGGGATCGGGACTGCTCATTTCGATGAAGCAGGGAACAGGGATAGTCTACGTGGACGTGGAAGGCAGTCTCCTGGAAGCGCCGTTCTCAATGAAACCAAGAAGTGGAAGCAAAGAAGGAATAGAGGAAATCGGCAGAAGGTATCCCGTGGTTCTACTCAGTTCGGAAAAAGCAAGTACAAAGACTCTTAAGGCATGGCTGAAAAAGAACGGATTCCCTGAGTTGCCTGTCGTCCCCTGGGACGGAGGGAAGATCTTCGAAGATAGCCATGAGAAGGGGCTTGCGATAAGGGCCATAATCGGGAGCCCTGACATCATCACATCCGCGAGGGAATACCGCCCCAGGGCATTCAGCTTCACGGAGGCAGAGGGAGCACGGGAGGTGAAGGACTGGGAAGAGATAAGAAGGGTTCTGCGGTCCGGCGGTTTTTGACATTCATGGTTGCGACCTATATAATGCAAAAAATCCGATTGATCAGGAGAGGACCGCTTGAGAATAGGACGTGTGAGGATAGGCAGGATACGTTACGCAAATCTTTTCCCCATTTTTTACATGCTGGAGAGGAGCGCTGACCGTTCAGCATATGAGTTCGTTGACGGAGTGCCCTCCGTCGTGAACAGGCTTCTGCGGGAAGGGGATATCGCGATAAGCCCGTCTTCTTCCATAGAGTATCTCAGACACAGGGAGAAGTATACGTTTTTGGACGGCCACTCTATAAGTTCAGCGGGGCCGATTGGGAGCATCCTCCTCTTCAGCAGAAGGCCTATCGAGACCCTGGGTGGGTTGGTCGTCCTCGCTTCGTCCCAGTCCGAGACTTCAGTGGCACTTCTCGGGATCGTCCTGAAGAAATTCTACGACCTTGATTGCCCGGTGAGATCCACCTCGGAGCCCTTTGACAGGGCCATCGAACGTCATAGCGCATACCTCCTCATCGGTGACGATGCATTGAGGGAAGCTCTCAGGTGGCCGAAGCTTTATATGTATGACCTGGGAGACATCTGGTATAAGAACACCGGCCTGCCCTTTGTTTTTGCGCTCTGGATCGCGCGCAACGACTGGAGGAGGAAGGAGCCTGCGCTCTTTGAACGGTTCAGGCAGGACCTGGATGCCGCCAAGATCAATGCCCTGAAGGATCTGCAGACCATCGCCAGGGAATCATCTCTCGTCAACCTGCTTTCCGTTGACGAGATCGTTTCTTACTGGAAAGCTATCTCCTACGAGCTCGACGACGAACATAAAAAAGGCCTCGAATTATTCCGGAAGTATACTGAGGAACTGAAGCTCCTTTAAACAGCGCCTTTCAGCCGCGACGGGTTATCCGTTGTTTTTCTTCTCTTCCAGTTTGGCCCTGAGTATGTCCCCGAGACTCCCGAAGCTCCCCGACGAAGTTGAGTTTCTTGCGGATTCCTTGTATTCGTCGAACTCGTCCTGCGCAACCTTTTCGATCATGGCCTTGCGGCTGAGGCGGACCTTATTGTTTGCAGTATCCACATCAATCACTGCAACCTGCATCTCAGTGCCGGGAGGGAACATGCGCCTGTGGTCTGTCCCTGATGGTGTTCCCATCTCCGCGTTCGGAATCAGTCCTTTAATGCCGTTATTCATCTTCAAAAAAATTCCATAGGGCATTACCGTTTCAACTGTACCGTCGAGGATTTCTCCTACAGCGGGAAGGACGATCTTTGCAGGCTCGACCTTCGGCTGCATGGAGAGTGAGATCTTCCTCTGCTGCTGGTCTACGGAGTGAACATAGACCTCCACCCATTGCCCGGAATCGACAACTTCCCTCGGATGGTTGATCCGCCTGCCGGCGCCGAGATTGGAGATGTGGATCAGACCTTCGACCCCCGCTTCAAGCCTTACAAAGGCGCCGAAGGGCAAGAGACGGATGATGGAGCCGCCTACCCTGCTGCCCACCGGGTATTTTTCGGCGGCTGAGACCCATGGATCAGGCTGCATCGCCTTCATGCTCAGGGTGAGACGGTTGCTCTCCCAATCTAAAGAGATGATCTTTGCGGTTATGCTTTGACCGAGGGAGAGCACGTCACCGGGGGTTACACTCCTGTCCCAGGACATCTCGCTCACAGGGATCAGAGCATCGATGCCTCCCAGGTCCACAAAGGCACCGAACTTCTGTATTGATTTCACTGTGGCGGTGACTTCCATTCCCACTGCGAGGCTCTCCTTGAGGTTCTCGACCCTTGTCTGCCTCTCCTGTTCGAGGAGCACCTTTCTGGAGAGAACTATTTTTCCCCCCTCTTCCCCGTATTCCAATATCTTGAAGGGAAATGTCCGGCCGGGATAGATGCCGCCTTCGTGTCCTCGCTTCAGGTCGATCTGGGAAAAGGGGCAGAAGCACCGTACCCCGCCGACCGATACCTCAAAGCCTCCCTTGATCTCCTGTTTCACCTCGCCGTTAACCGGCACCCCTGCCTCGTATGCGTCCCTGATGGCGTTCAATGTTACGGCTGAGTATCCGCCAACAAGGGTTGTCAGTTTCATTAAACCGTCCTGGACGGTCACAAAAAATGCCTCTACCTCGTCACCTTCACGGACACCGGTTGTTCCCTCCTTATCGATGAATTCAGCGAGGTCCACAGCCCCTTCACTTTTTCCTCCGAGATCGATGTACACAAGGTCCCCTGATACACTTACGACCTTTGCCCTGACCTTCTGCCCGGGGTAAAGTCTTTCGCCCATACTGCTCTTGTCGAGCATTGAGGCAAAGTTTTCTTCCTGCTCTCCCTTCACCTCTGTGTTCCCGGTATCAGGAGAATTATTTGCGATATTCTCATCAGGCATGATTTTCTACCTCTCTGCAAACAATTAAGATCTTCTCCACTCACTATACCCTTCGGGGTTATGACCATAACCTGGCAGGCAAAGAAAAACATGGAACTGAAGTTTAATAGATTTGTGATACATGAGTCAATGCCATGCGGGGGAAAGATTTTCTGAGTTCGAAATCTTCCATCACGGGAAAGACCGGCGTACAAGACAAGAACGAGAACATACCCTGAAGAACCATAATCAATTTCCTTGCAAACGCTTGCCGCCTTCTTGCATGCAATAGCTTACATTGATATGCAAGTTATTGCATGACTAGAGGTGTAAGTTCACTCGTAGTTTCTTTAAAATCAAACAACTTAACTCCCGGAACGGTATTTGCTTCTCTATTGTACGGATTACGATAATAGGACCATCCCTTGGCCAGTTTCGAGGACTTGCATGGTCACTGGCTATCCCCTGAAAGCGGGGCACCGAAGAATGACTTCGAAAAGACCCGAAGGAGGCATTATGATGAACGCCGTCAAGATAGCGATCAAGACAGAGACTGATGCCATAGCCTTTTATGAGGAAGCGGCACAAAAGACCAGCCACCCCATTGGGAAAAAGATGTTCCTTTCGATCATGGAAGACGAGAAGAACCACGTTGAAGACTTCAAGTGTATCCTCAACGGGCTTCATCTGAAAGTCCGTGATGCGGTGAGCCGGATGAGAAAGATAAAGACCGTGTTTGAAGGAAACCGGGATGCCTTCCTTGGCAGGATCAGGGCAGCAACAGATGAGATGGAGGCCCTGAAAGTGGCGATGCAGATGGAAAAGGAGAGCATAGAGTTCTACAAGAGGCTTTCAAAGAAGGTGAAAACCCCAAAGGAAAGGGCGCTCTTCGAAAGGCTTGTCAGGGAAGAACAGCACCACTATGCCATATTCTCCGAAACCTATTTTTTCCTGGCGAACTCTGAAAGCTGGTTTCTGTGGGAAGAGCACAGCATTGTGGACGGCGGCACTCCGTGGGCATGACGGACGAAAATGGATAGAAGAGAACCCGGTTCCCGGGGAAACCTCCAAGGTCTCCCCTTTTCAGCATGGAGGTTTCTGTGCTGAGCCCGCGGGGACTTTGACGTTATCCTTCCTTCTTCCTCCCTCTCTTCCAGAACCTGATATAAATCTTAATAATGGTATAATAACAGAGTTGGTAAGAACGGGCATGGTGCGCTATTATTCTGTAAGGACGGCAGGAAAAGTGTATCGATAGGAGGGATATCCCTCAGCAGAAGAACGAACCCTTTCCTCACCTGCATGTTTCACTGTTATCGCAGCACGATCAAGTAACGAGGTTACATAGACGGTGTTAACCCAAGGAGGACAATGACGATGAGCAGAAGGATGGTGACTGTTGATGGCTGCACAGCATGCGCACACGTGGTGCATGCGACAAACGAGATTATCACGATTTATCCCATAACCCCTTCTTCCCCTATCGCAGAGATATGCGATGCGAAGTCTGCTGCGGGTAAGGTGAATATCTGGGGATCCGTTCCTCTCGTGAGCCAGATGCAGTCAGAGGCGGGTGTGGCGGGGTCGGTTCACGGTTCTCTCACTACCGGGGCATTGACCACAACGATCTCCGCTTCGCAGGGCCTCCTCCTGATCATGCCGAACATGTTCAAGATAGCGGGAGAGCTCACGCCGACGGTCTTTCATGTGACGGCCCGCTCCCTTGCCGCCCAGGCGCTCTGCATCTTTGGGGACCACTCCGACGTTATGGCGGCCCGCGCCACCGGTTTTGCGATGCTGTGCTCACGGGATGTCCAGGAAACGATGGACTTTGCGCTTATCGCGCAGGCTGCGACCCTTGAATCACGGATCCCCTTCGTTCACTTCTTTGACGGTTTCAGAACTTCCCATGAGGTCCAGAAGATCGAGGAACTCACCTTGGATGACATGAGGGCTATGATAGACAGCGACCTCGTTATCGCCCATCGCATGAGGGCGCTTACCCCCGACCGTCCCATGTTACGCGGTACCGCCCAGAACCCGGATGTCTATTTCCAGGGGAGGGAAACGGTGAACAGTTTCTATAATGCGACCCCGGCGATCGTGCAGAAGGTCATGGACAGGTTTGCCGGAGTGGTCGGCAGACAGTACAGGCTCTTTGACTACTACGGCCACCCCGAAGCCGAGCGCGTGGTCGTCATTATGGGTTCGGGAGGAGAAACCGTGCTGAGCACGATCAATACCCTGAACGCCAAAGGGGAAAGACTGGGACTCGTTCAGGTGAGGCTCTTCAGGCCCTTTGATACCGATGCCCTTGTCGCGGCTCTTCCTGCCAGCGTGAAATCCATCGCGGTCCTGGACCGCACGAAGGAGCCCGGAGCCGTCGGCGAGCCCCTCTACCTTGATGTCAGGACATCGATCGGTGAGGCGATGGAGAGGGGGATCTCGCGGTTCACGACGTATCCCACGATCGTGGGAGGCCGTTACGGTCTCGGCTCGAAAGAGTTCACGCCCGCCATGGCAAAGGCCGTATTGGATAACCTGTCTGCGGCCAGGCCGAAGAACCACTTTACGGTCGGCATAAACGACGATGTCGCGGGGACAAGCCTCGGATATGACGAGTCCTTTACCGTTGAAGGGAAGGGCGCTTACCGGGCGATGTTCTACGGGCTGGGCGCCGATGGCACGGTCGGGGCGAACAAGAATACGATAAAGATCATCGGTTCCGAAACCGATAACTTACGCCCAGGGGTATTTCGTCTATGACTCGAAAAAATCCGGCTCCATCACCACGTCTCACCTCCGTTTCGGCAAGGAGAAAATACTCAACCCCTATCTCCTGTCGAACGCCGACTTCATCGCCTGCCACAACCCCACGTTCCTCGAAAAATATGATATGCTCTCCCGCGCGGAGAACGGGGCGACCTTCCTCCTTACCACCTCCCATCCGAAGGACGAGATATGGGACACCCTCCCCGCTGAAGTACAGGAGCAGCTCATTGCGAAGAATATGAAGTTTTACATCATCGATGCCATATCCCTCGCCGAGGAGATCGGACTCGGGGCCAGGATCAATATGATCATGCAGACGGCGTTCTTCGTCATCTCGGGGATCATTCCGAAAGAGGAAGCGATCAGGGCGATCAAGACCGAGATCAAGAAGACCTACATGAAGAAGGGGCAGAAGGTCCTCGACATGAACTATGCCGCGGTCGATAAGGCCCTCCAGAACATCGTTGAAGTCCCCGTCCCCCGCAAGGCCACGAGCGCGATACGGATGAAACCGCCGGTGCCCGGTGACGCTCCGGAGTTCGTCAGGGCTGTGACAGCAAAGATGATCGCGGGCAAGGGCGATGAGCTGCCCGTTTCCGCCATGCCCGCCGACGGAACCTGGCCGACGGGTACGACACAGTATGAGAAGCGGAACATCGGCGTACATATCCCGGTATGGGAGCCCGATATCTGCATTCAGTGCGGCCAATGCTCCTTTGTCTGTCCGCACGCAACGATACGGATCAAGGCTTATGACACGGGCCTCTTGAAAGACGCTCCGTCAGGGTTCAGGTCCGTGGATGCCAAGGGAAAGGAACTGGAGGGCCTGAAGTTCACGGTACAGGTGGCGCCCGAGGACTGCACCGGCTGCGGTTCCTGCGTGTTCGTCTGTCCGGGCTCAAAGAAAGACGCCGAAGGCAAGAAGATCCCCGGGTTCAAGGCGATCAACATGAAGCTCCAGGAACCGCTGAGAGCTCAGGAGGCAGGGTATTACTCGTTCTTCCTCGGTCTCCCTGAAACAGACCCCTCACGATATAGCAGAGCGACACTTAAGGGAAGCCAGTTCGTGAAGCCCCTCTTTGAATACAGCGGCGCTTGTGCGGGATGCGGAGAAACGCCGTATCTGAAACTGCTTACCCAGCTCTTTGGTGACCGCCTGCTCATCGCCAATGCGACCGGCTGCTCATCAATTTACGGCGGCAACCTGCCGACGACACCATATGCAAAACGGGCCGACGGCAGGGGACCTGCATGGTCGAATTCTCTCTTCGAAGACAACGCCGAATTCGGCCTCGGGATGAGGCTGACGGCGGACAAGTTCAATGCCCAGGCTCTCGAAATCATGGACAAGCTCGCTCAAAATCCTTCCTATGCCGATGCACGGGAACTCTTCGATTCCATAAGAAATGCCGATCAGGCAACACAGGAAAGGATCGAAGAACAGAGGGCCCGTGTCGGGGAACTGAAAAAGAGATGCTCGAAAGACAGCTCGCCGGAGGCAAAGAGCCTCTCCTCCCTCGCCGATTACCTCGTCAGGAAATCGGTCTGGGCGGTGGGCGGAGACGGGTGGGCATATGACATCGGCTACGGAGGGCTCGACCAGGTCCTTGCATCGGGGAAAAACATTAACATCCTGATCCTCGATACGGAGGTCTACTCGAATACGGGAGGACAGATGTCCAAGTCCACTCCGCTTGCTGCTACCGCCCAGTTTGCGGCCGGAGGAAAGAGGACGCCGAAAAAGAACATTGGCCTGATCATGGCTACGTACGGAAACGTGTACGTCGCTCAGATCGCGTTCGGCGCCAATCCTGCCCAGGCGGTGAAGGCGTTCGCCGAGGCCGAGGCATACAACGGGCCGTCGCTGATCATCGCTTACTCGACCTGCATCGCGCAGGGCATCGATATGAGCAAGGGTGTCGAAGAGCAGAAAAAGGCTGTCGCCTGCGGCCACTGGCCTCTCTACCGGTATAACCCGACACTGGAGGGACAGGGCAAGAGCCCTCTCATTATCGACAGCAAGGAGCCGACGATCTCCTTCGAGGAATATGCGTATAATGAGAACCGATACAGCGCATTGAGGGCGAGCAATCCGGAACTGGCAGCTGCACTGATGAAAGAGGCTGAGGCGGATGTGAAGCGGAGATGGAAATACTTGAAGCACAGGGCATCGTGGTCTCCCTCGGAACAGGGGTAGGCGCAGGCATTGGCACGCGTTTCCTTTGCAGGACGACGTTTCCGTGAGAAATGCCCCGAGGCCGCAGGCTGCCGGCATGAATACAGAGGAGGTTGATATGGATATATACGAATTTGCGATGAAGATGGAAAAGGACGGAGAGACCTATTATCGTGAATTGGCAACGAAGACGGTGAATCACGGGCTCGGCAACATATTCACCATGCTCGCCAATACCGAAGTGATCCACTACAAGGTCTTTCAGAAGATGAAGGAGCATCAGAAGATCGAAGTGCCCCCTACGACAATCCTGTCCGGGGTGAAAAACGTCTTCGAAAAGATGAAAGAGGAAGATGATACCAATGTGAATATGGCTGAGACAGAATGGTACAGGAAGGCACAGGAGATCGAAAAGGCCTCGCGGGACTTCTACCTCAAGGAGGCGGGTGAGGTGGAAAGGGCCGACCAAAAACAGACCTTTCTCAGGATCGCCGAGGAAGAAAAAAGACACTACCTCATCCTGGAGAAGATAATCGACTTTGTATCGAGGCCCCAGACCTGGCTCGAGGACGGGGAGTGGTATCACCTGGAAGAATATTAGGAGGGGAAACTGCGGTATGAAAGCACAAAAAGGGCACGGAATTCGTGCCCTTTTTGTTTGAACCGACCGACAGATCAGTAGCCTCCTGTTTTCTTCTTCTCTGCAGGAGCTGCAGGCTTCTTCTCTTCAGCCTTGGGAGCAGCGGGAGCTGCTTCCTTCTTCTCCATCTTCTTCTCAGCGGTCTTCTTGCCGGCGACGCTGGTTGCTATGTTCTTGCCGTCCATCTCTTTGTACTTCACGGTGACCTTGTCCCCCGTCTTAACGTCGGCAAGCTTGGCAACTGCCTTCTCATCAACGGAAAAAGCCATATCACCCTTCTTTCCCTTTACGGTGAGGGTCTTTGCCTTTGCATCAACTGCAACAACCTCTCCGGTCATATGCTTTATCTTTGCAGGAGCCTTCTCCTCAGCCTTTGCAGGGGCTGCCTTATCGGCAGGGGCTGCTGCCTTCTGCTCTGCGGCGAAGGAGAGACCTGCCACGGAAAGAATGAAGAGTACTGATACTACAATGGCGATTACCTTTTTCATGGAATTCACCTCCTTTCAATTTTTTTTTCGTCCTGAAGTTGTCTATACACAAGATTTATGCCAAGGGGAAAGAAGCACAACAAAAGAAGTTTGAGTCGCAGAATCAAGGGGTTCCGGGCATGTTCTTTTTGCGTGGTTCGGTCCGGAGAACTCTGCTGTTCCCATTTAGGAAATATATTCCTTTTTTGGGGAAGGCTGCAGTTTACATTGTCAAATGCATCACTTCCTGACCCAGTTTCCGTCAGAGCTCTGAATCCACCACCCCTTCTTGGCAGAATCCCGCCGTATAGACGCAAATTGTTCAGTGGCCTGGGGCATGACCTGTTTAAGGTTCTCCTCGGTTTCAGGTACCCTATTGATCCGTATAATCGCCCTCGCCATGCCGTTGATCACTGTCCTCCTGTTTGCATTTTCCATCTCAACGATATTCCTGTCAGCAGGAGAAAGTGTCTTCTCCCTCTCCATGAGCATCCCCTTATTCCCTTCACCCACAGCCCCGCTGTCCCTCAGCCTGTCGGTATCGGCTATCCTTGCGCCCATTTCCCTGTATGCATTCACCACATCCGGCATCTTCTTCACGATCTCTGAAATCTTCTCAGAAAGTCCTGCTTCCTGCGCATAGGCAGAGGGTACCAGTTCAAAAAGTATCGAACTCTGAGGCTTGCCCTCGGGTTTAGGTTCGCGGTTCTTCTCCTCAGGAGCCATCAACTCTTTCTCCAGTGCTTTGTAAGCCTCCTTTACGTCTTTTTCGGGAAAGTAGATGTTCACAGTGATCACGGCACATGATGCAACAACGAAAAACAGTCCAAAGGTGACAAACGTAATGCTCCTTTTCATAGCCATTCCTCCCTTGTGCGTTATTTGAATTCCCAATCCCTCTCTATTGCTTGTCACCGGCCCTCTGCGCCGCTTCAGTAACTGTCCAGAGCAGATGGTTAATCTCGATCCGGTTGTTAAAGGGCGCGACTTTCACGGAGAGGTCGGTAACGCCAACCATGTTCCTGTGAGATATCTCCAGTTCCCTGAAGATCACAAAGCCGTTCTGGAGATAAAGGCCCATCACCCCTTTGTCAAAGCTCCTGTCCTCGATGTATGCCTTCAGAGACGGGCCTCCGATCTTCTGGAGGAACTCCCTGCTCACCTTTGTCTTCTCGCCGCCGGAACTGTATGACCGGAAATCGGCCTTGCCTATGAGACGGGAAACGCCCGCACCGGAACCCTTGACAGTAGCAGTGCCATCCACCTTTCCCGATATATAGCCCTTGAGCGGTTCGATCTCTTCACAGAGCTGTGCAAGGCTGAGTCCCTCAAGAAGAATGCCTGCCCGGTACGTGAGCCCGTCAGAAAAATCGACGCGGGCTGAGCCATTCAGCTTTCCTCCAAACATGTTAGCACTAAGGCGGCCGATATTCAAACCGTTCTCCTCCTGCTTGACCCAGATATTCACTGCGTCCAGAATTCTGAAGCCGTATCGAAGGGAATTGATGGTTATCTTTTGATAGCCATCCTCCACGAACTCCCGTGAATAATGTCTGCTGAGCGCTGTAAATTCCGAAGGCTCAAAAGAAGGCATGCCGGTGATATTCTGAGCGTGGTGCGCTGTGTCATACTGAAAGGGAACAATGCCATTGATCGCTCCCACCGAATATTCGCCGTTCTCTCCCTGCAGAAGCACATTGGCGAGCCGTATCGTTCCCGTTGCCTTCATCCCGTGGTCGGAATGCTCCATGGCAACGTCAGACGACAGATATCCGTCAAGTCCTCCATAGAGAAGCCCCTCGGGAAAGATATCCCATAATGAAGTTCTTATGTCTGTCAATTTAGTTTCCGGCAGGAGCGCCTTCATGGTGACAACTCTCTCCTTCTCCGCAAACCTCTTTACCTCTCCTGAAGCCGCTGCGCGTATGCTTCCAGCAGCCATGTCCGTTCTGAACCCGCAATCCCTTCCTTTACAGATAATCTCTGCGTCGAGTCCCGCACCCTTTACTATTGTTTTCTTGTTATCTTTCTTTACAAGGGAGAGATTTTTTGTCCCTATCAGGATTTTTCCCTGAAGTGATTCAGGAGAATCCATGGTCCCGTTAAAGGCAGCATGCTCCAGGGTCCCTGATGCGGCGTAACTGAGTTTATTGAATTGAGAAGCTCCAGCAAGGACTCCCAGATCAATACCTCCCGCATGAATGTCCGCATTCAACGGAAACGGTCCCCTTGATACTTTTCCCTTTGCGCTCAGCGATGCCCTGCCCCCTGCAATCTCGGCAAGAGGGAGAGAAAGGGAAAAATCGTTTTCATCAAAACGTACAGAGCCGGAGGTTACCCTTGCAGGGATGCCCTGAAACGTAATGTTCCCCGATGACAGAGCTATCTCACCCGAAACCGCCTTCTTGTCCGTGCGCAGATTAAGAACAATATCTGTATTGTCCACTCGGAATTCCCTTGCCGGGTAAAGGGCGCTCATGTCCTTGATCTCTACTGACCAGGCAGACTGCCTTTCATGCCTCTTTACATCGATCCTGCCCACAGATGCTCTTGCCTCTCCCGAATTGAGCTTGAGATCTCTGATGGCAATCAGCCCTTTCCGGTAATCCACATAAAGGCTTCCGTTGAAAGAGGGGATTTTATAATCACCAAATGTTATGCCCTTCATTCCGACGGTGCCCTTGCCCGCGAATAACGCGCCATGCACAAGGGTCCCCTCCACCGAAGAGTCCATTCTGTCCATGAGAAGACTCGTGCCATCCTGCGTCTTCAGGCTCACGGACGAGAGATGGATATCTGACGTTGTTGCCATCCTCTCAGGGCCTCCCCTGGCTTTGAGGGAAAGGGACGCATCAACGGGGATGTCTGCGCCGTAGCCCCGCAGAGAGAGAATTTTTGCGGACAGAACAGTATTGACAGACATCTCCGTGCCTGTGGAAAACGTGATCTCTGCATCGGCCTTTTCGATATGGATATCAGACGACCTGACCGCCCCGCCCCTGAGCCTTATTGCACCCGACACTTCGGACACCCTGTTGCCTGGAGAGCCTTTGATTCTAACCCCACCAGATGTCACTTCTCCCCTGATCTCCGTTCCCTTTATAATATTAAAAAGTGAAAGGTCGATCTTCCCAATCGTGACGTCCGCAACATACGAGGGATGTTTCCCTATGTCCATAAACGATCCTTTCAGATGCATCAGAGATACATTGTCCTGATACAAAGAAAGGTCATTCACTATGAAAGAACTTTCCCGGTTATCGTAAAATGCATCGGACTCCAGACGGACACCTCTTTTGTCTTTGTAAAACGGGAGAAAGCCTCCCTCCTTAAACCGCATACGCGAGGTGACCCTGCACCCTTTCACCGCATCCCCTTCAGCATTGACCTTGAGGGCCGCCCTCACTCTTTCAGCATCGACGCGGTACCTCTCCAGGATTTTCTTGAATGCAGAGAAAGAAAGATCGTCGGCGGAAAAAGATACATTGTAATGCTTATCGGCACTGTTCAGATGTGCCCATCCCTCTATCTGTACGGCGTTGCCGGCGTATGACAGGGCACCGCTCAGGAGCGTTCTGGCGTCTTCACGGGAAGAGAGATTTTTCATGGAGAGATCGATATCCCTGCCCATCGTCATGAGAGAGTTATCGAAGGAAACAGTTCCCGAACGTATCCTGAGCTCATCAATCTGGTACTTCGTCGTACCCTTTTTTGAGAGGAAGCTCTTCAGTTCGTCCGATACATTCATCCCCCCTTTTTCCCCTGTTATCAGGGTAAGCTCGGGGGAGCGGACTTCGATATCCCTAAAGGAGAACCTGCCCCTGACAAGTTCCCGCCATCTCGGGCCGAGGGCAAGTCTCTTTACTCTGAGAAGCCGCCCTGACATAAATCCCGGGGGATTATTGACGACAATATCATGGAGGTTTATTTCTCCTCCAGGGCTGAAAGAGATATCCCCTATGGTAACGCTCTGGCCGAAGAGCACGGTCGCCTTTTGGGAAATTTTCTGCACGAATGTCTTCTTGAGGTCGCGATAGCGGAAATAACTGATGCCGATAAAAAAAATTATGAGAACTGCGAAGGTCGCAGAGGTTATTTTGAGAACCTTTTTCCCGGTTGGCGTCATACTTTATCTCTCTGTTAAACGAAGTGCACTGCGAAAAAATCCCATTTATCCGATTATACAGCAGATTAAAGAGAAAGACACGGTCGAGATGATGAATGTCAGGAAGCGCTGTCGATCGAAGATAAGTGAACTTGACAGTGCTTCTCTTATGTGTTACACTGTCTTACATAAAGAAAGGAGGGCACAATGCGCGACACGATTACCATACGGCTGCCCGAGAAACTCCAGCGAGACCTGAATAGGGTTGTAAAAGCCGAAAAGACATCGAAAAGTGACGTGATCAGGGATGCCATAGAGCGTTACATCGCGCTCAAACGGTTTCAGCAACTGAGGAAGAAAGTCCTTCCTTTTGCCGAAGCAGAAGGCCTGGTCACCGACGAAGACGTTTTCAAGGCGATCTCTTGAGGATCGTGCTTGACACAAATGTAATTGTGGCTGCTTTTGCGACCCGCGGTCTGTGTGCAGAGGTATTTGAAGTTTGCGCTTCCAACCATGCCATCGTGATGAGCGAACATATCCTTGCTGAGGTCAGTAGTGCATTTCGAAAAAAGGTAAAACTTCCCGAGGAGATCGTCCATGACGTAACCGGCTATTTGAGAGATATAGCAGAAACGGTGAAACCGGACCATATTGACACCTCTGCTTGCAGAGACAAGCATGATCTCCCCGTCATTGGAACGGCAACGAAAGGGAATGCTGATTTCATTGTTACGGGAGATGCTGATCTATTGGCACTCAAAAGCTACCGGGGGATTGATATTATAACCCCTCGGGAATTATGGAATCGTCTGAGATAAAGAATCATCGGCCCTGTTTGAATAACACCTCATAATTGTCAAGATGCTTCGATTTGTCAGTTGCTGTGAGAACACCGTTCCGATCCTCACGACCTTCGCACGTTTGCTTCTGGATGTAGCCGCTGACCCTATTCTTCCCCCGAAACTGCATAATAGCAGGAGTACTCCACAATCGTCGGAAGACAAACATAATGGACTTCTCGGGAAGAATGTCTCACAGGCAAATCACTGGCAACTCATGGACAAAACTGACGGACAACTACCGACTCCCTACTCCTTCCCGTCCCTGTGATATTCATTCAGAGACTTTATATGGATCTTCCTCTTCAGGAGCATCTCGATCGCTTTTACCACGGCATTGGCGCCGGTCAGCGTCGTGGTGAAGGGCACGCGGTACTGGAGGGCGCTCTGCCGGATGGAGGAGGAGTCCTTCTGTGCCTGAGCGCCGCTCACCGTGTTGACCACAAAGCTTATCTCCTTATTCTTGATAAGGTCCACGATATGGGGTCTTCCCTCCATTACCTTATTCACCACTCCCACCTCGATCCCTTTATTCCTGAGGTGCTCGGCAGTCCCCCGCGTGGCGATGACATCAAAGCCCATCTCCAGGAATTTCTGCACGATACGGCACGTGCCGGGCTTGTCCTTGTCCTTCACGCTGATGAATATCTTCCCGGACAGGGGAACTTTGTTACCGCTGGACTCCTGGGCCTTTGCATAGGCAAGACCGAAATCCTCATCGATCCCCATCACTTCACCCGTGGACTTCATCTCGGGTCCGAGGATCGTGTCCACGCCGTGGAAACGGTCAAAGGGGAAGACCGCCTCTTTCACCGCCATATGCTTCATCTCCCGCTCCGCGAGGAGGCCGAGTTCCTTCAGAGTCATTCCGCCCAGGATCTTTGCCGCCACCTTTGCCAGGGGAACCCCTGTGGCCTTTGAGACAAAGGGCACCGTCCTTGACCCCCTCGGGTTCACCTCGAGGATATAGATCTCTCCGTCCTTGACCGCAAACTGGATATTCATCAGGCCGACGACATTCAGTTCCTTTGCCAGGGCCCTGGTCTGTCTCTTTATCTCATCCACGATGGGACTGCTGAGGGAGTAAGGAGGCAGGGAGCATGCCGAGTCCCCGGAGTGGATCCCTGCCTCTTCGATATGCTCCATAACGCCGCCGATGATGACGTCGGTGCCGTCAGCTATGGCATCCACATCGACCTCGATGGCGTCTTCAAGATACTTGTCGACCAGCACCGGGTGTTCGGGAGAGGCCTTCACCGCCCGCCGCATATAGTCAGCAAGGGATTTTTCATCGTACACGATCTCCATGGCCCTTCCTCCGAGGACATAGGAAGGCCTCACCATGACGGGGTATCCGATGTGCGCTGCAATCTCCAGCGCCTCATCAGGAGACATCGCCGTGTCGCTCTCGGCCTGTTTCAGGTTGAGCTTATGGAGAAGTTCCCTGAACCTCCTCCTGTCCTCTGCCCGGTCGATGGAGTCGGGGGATGTGCCGAGGATATTCACCCCTTCCCTTTCCAGGGGAACCGCGAGCCTGAGGGGCGTCTGCCCACCGAACTGGACGATCACTCCCTCCGGCTTTTCGGTCTCTATGATACTGAGGACGTCCTCTATGGTGAGGGGTTCGAAATAGAGCCGGTCGGCGGTATCATAGTCGGTGCTCACTGTTTCCGGGTTACAGTTGATCATGATCGTCTCATACCCCAGTTCTCTGAGGGCAAAAACCGCATGGACGCAGCAGTAGTCGAACTCGATCCCCTGCCCTATCCTGTTGGGACCGGAGCCGAGGATGACCACCTTTTTTCTGTCGGTGGGGTTTGATTCGGATTCAACCGCAGGGTCAGAGGATTCGGGAGTGAGAGGGTTCTCTCTTTGCCGTGACCCTATCTGATAGAAAGGTCTTTCATACGTCGAATAGAGATACGGGGTATATGCCTCAAACTCTGCAGCGCAGGTATCCACCATCTTATACACCGCATGCATACCGTACCGCTTCCGGAGATGGCGTATCTCCTCCTCCTTTACCTTCAGAAGCCCTGCAATGGTCCTGTCAGAGAAGCCGTTCTCCTTTGCTTCACGCAATAAGGGTTCAGAGATCTGAACGTTCGGGTCCCGCAGGCCATCGGGATTGACCCCTTGAACCCCTGAACTCTTTATCCTCTCTTCCACGGCCAGTATCTTTCTTATGTGGTTCAGGAACCACGGGTCTATTCCGGTAAGTTCATGTATCTCGCTCACAGGCATGCCGTTCCTGAACCCCTGGGCCACATGCCATATCCTCTCGGCATTGGGGATCTTCAGCTTTGCCTTGAGCTCATCGGAAGTGACCTGCACTTCTTCGAATCCGTAACTCCCGATCTCGAGGCTCCTTAAGGCCTTCTGGAGAGATTCGTAAAGGTCCTTCCGATGGACATGGCCTCTCCCACTGACTTCATCTGTGTGGTGAGGGTCGCGTCCGCCTCGGGGAATTTCTCGAAGGCAAAACGGGGGAACTTCGTCACCACATAATCGATCGTCGGCTCAAAGGACGCAGGGGTCTCCTTTGTAATGTCATTGGGAATCTCATCCAGGGTAAGTCCCACCGCCAGTTTCGCAGCTATCTTTGCGATGGGAAACCCCGTGGCCTTGCTCGCGAGGGCTGAACTCCTCGAGACCCTCGGGTTCATCTCTATGACGACCATCCTCCCGTTTTCAGGACTGACCGCGAACTGGATGTTCGATCCCCCCGTATCCACACCGATCTCCCGGATAATGGCGATGGAGGCATCCCGCATCCTCTGGTATTCCTTGTCGGTGAGGGTCTGGGCAGGGGCGACGGTAATGGAATCCCCGGTATGGACCCCCATGGGATCGAAGTTCTCGATGGAGCAGATGATCACCACATTGTCCTTCATGTCCCGCATCACTTCCAGTTCATATTCCTTCCAGCCGATGACCGATTCCTCCACGAGGACCTGGTGAACAGGGCTGAGTTTCAGTCCGTTGTCCAGGAGCCCCATATACTCTTCCATGTTATAGGCGATGCCGCCCCCTGTCCCGCCCAACGTAAAGGAAGGCCTCAGGATCGCGGGAAACCCTATGCGATCAATGGCATCCAGTCCTTCCTTTAAGCTGCCCACATACGCCGATTGCGGGACTTCAAGTCCTATCCTCTCCATGGCTTCCTTGAACAATTCGCGGTCCTCAGCCTTTTTTATCGCAGGGAGCTTTGCGCCGATGAGCTCTACCTGGTATCTCCCGAGGACTCCTGACTCCGCAAGCTCCACCGCGAGGTTCAGGGCGGTCTGTCCGCCCATGGTGGGAAGCAGGGCATCAGGCTTCTCATTCGCTATAATGAGCTCAACCACCTCCACGGTAAGGGGCTCGATGTATACCGCGTCAGCCGTCTCAGGGTCGGTCATGATGGTGGCGGGGTTTGAGTTCACGAGCACTACCGTATAGCCCTCCTCCCGAAGGGCCTTGCACGCCTGTGTGCCGGAATAATCGAACTCGCATGCCTGGCCGATGACGATGGGTCCCGAACCTATCAAAAGTATTTTCTTCAGGTCAGTTCTCTTCGGCACGTTCACCTCTCATCGACAAAATATCCCTATCATCACGCTGAGTAGCCATTTACACCATCCAGACCGCATCAGGCAAAAGCCCGCTCAGTGAACTCTTCAGTTCGGCGATCATCGACTCGGCAGCCTGCCTCGCCCTGGCGCTGAAGATCACCGGCTTCTCCCCGCCGAAGTCCAGCTCCACCGCATAAAAATCTTCTGTCTTTCCGAATCCCGGTATGACCGTACCATGCTGGAGGGCAACCCTCTCCACAAGTTGCACGGCATCCATATTTTCCGGTTGCATTGATATATGAACAAGCCGGATAGCAGTCAGCCCATCCAATAAATAGGACTTTGCACTGCCGCCGATCGTCCTTTTCAGAGAAAGGGTGACGGCCCTCTTCTCCCCGTCAAAAACCGCCTCGAGAGCCACTTCCCGGAAAAAATATAACCTGAAAATAATGAAAAGGACCGCAAATAGCAGTGCAACTGCCATCAGGTAAAGAGCAGATATCCTAAAGTAAAGCGCAAAAAAAAAGCTCAGCACCACGATCACAGCCCCTGCTGCGAGGCTCGATGCAAGCTCACGGTTGAAGATGCCGCTGTGGAGGACACTCCTGCGCTCTGTCTTAAAGGAGGATGTCTTCAGCACGACAGTATTGCCTCTCTTTTCGATGTGATACGGTTTCTCCTTCATTCAGGCAGTAAATGCAAAACTCAACACCCACAACTCTTATTTCTTGAAATAGACGATCCTGCTTCCACCGAGGTGGAGGGGGATATTTGCTTCCTCATCCCATAAGCCCTTTTCGACATATCGTTCATCCGCGTATGCGATACGGACCTTGCCGAAAAATGCATCACATTCCCCTGCATCAACGGTCTTCCATACCTTGCACTCAATATACCCTATGCATCCACCAATGACAGGAGGTTTCACCTTTATTGCACCGATTTTCTTCAATCCGGCCTTTTTGAACTTATCAGTATTTCTTCCGGAAGTTTTTCCACATATCCATAAAGCCTTCAGAAGCTTTTTTGTGGGGACGTTTATGACAAACTCTCTCGTCTGTCTTATCAGCCGGGCGGTATGACTTTCCTTTGACACGCAGACCATCACGATGGGCGGCTCCTCGCTCACGGGAGTGGCCCATGCACAGGTCATGACATTGGGCCTTCCTTCCTTATCGGCACTCGTCAGGAAGAAAGCCATCTTCGGATGGAGGAGGTGGTAGATGCCTGACGTGAATTCCTTCATCAGCATTCCCTTCCTTCGATCATCTCCCTGAACCTTGTGAACAGCATCACAGAATCATTCGGGCCCGGTCCAGCCTCGGGATGATGCTGCACAGAGAATATGGGCATTTCCACGTGGTGCATGCCCTCTTCCGTTCCGTCGTAGAGGTTCTTGTGCGTGAGCCTGGCCTGACCGTGAAGACTATTGATGTCAACACAGTAATTGTGGTTCTGGGAGGTGATCTCGACCTTCCCTGAGGAGAGGTCTTTCACCGGGTGGTTTCCGCCGTGATGGCCGAACTTCAGTTTATAGGTCCTGCCCCCCATCGCGAGGCCCAATATCTGGTGACCGAGACAGATCCCGAAAATCGGTTTCTTGCCCATGAGCTTCCGCGCATTCTCAATGGCATAGGTAACGGTCTCGGGGTCTCCGGGGCCGTTGCTCAGGATTATCCCGTCCGGGTCCATTTCGAGGACCTTCTCCGCAGGTGTCTGAGCAGGCACAACCGTCACACCAAAGCCCGCTTCCACAAGGTTCCTCAAAATATTGAACTTGACCCCGAAATCATAGACGACCGCCTTAACCCCCCCCATCCCCCCCTTGGCAAGGGGGGGATGGGGGGGTTGGCACCACTTCCAGCATCCCTCGTTCCACTCGTATGTTTCTTTGGTGGTTACGTCCTTCACAAGATCGAAAGCTGATATCCCGGGATGTGCCCTCACCTTTGAAAGAAGACCGGTCGGATCCACATCTGCGGTCGAGATGATCCCCATCTGGGCGCCGTGATTTCTCAAATGCCTCGTCAATCCCCTTGTGTCGATACCCTGAATGCCGACGACGTTATGCCTTTTCAGATAGTCAGTGAGTCCGAGGGACGAGCGCCAGCTGGAGGGAAAATCGCATGCCTCCTTCACAATAAACCCCTCCGCCTTGACCCCTCCGGCAGACTCGATATCCTCTTCATTCACCCCGTAATTGCCTATCTGGGTGTAGGTCATGGTGACGATCTGGCCTCTATATGACGGGTCCGTGAGGATCTCCTGATATCCGGTCATGGAGGTGTTGAACACCACCTCCCCCATGGTCTCTCCCTCTGCGCCGAAGGACGTTCCTTCGAACACCGCGCCATCCGACAGCACAAGCAGCGCCTTATCCATTTATCTTCCCCTTGCATATGGTCGTTACAGGCATCCCTTGCAATGCCCAGCCTTCAAAGGGGGTATTCTTGCCCTTGGAAGCGAAAGCCTCCGCCGCCACCCGCCATCCTCTGTTAGGATCGATGATGGCAACATCTGCGTCAGAGCCAACCTTTAACGTCCCCTTGTTCAACTTCATTATCCGGGCAGGATTCAGTGCCATCTTTTCTGTAAGCTGCGTCATGGTCAAAATTCCGTTATGAACGAGTCTGAGGCTTAATGACAGCGCGGTCTCAAGCCCTGATATGCCGGAGGGTGCCTTATCGAATTCCCTGAGTTTCTCGTCCCGGTGATGGGGGGCATGGTCCGTAGCGATGACATCAATGGTGCCGTCCCTCAGTCCTTCCTTAATGGCGTCCACATCCCGCTGCGTCCTTAGGGGAGGATTCACTTTCGCATTGGTATCATAGCCTTTCACCGCTTCCTCTGTGATGCTGAAATAATGGGGGCAGGTCTCTGCAGTGACGCCCGTTCCTCTCTCCTTTGGCCTGTCGTATGAGTTGCACAGAGCCTGCCGTGGAAACATGGGCGATATGGAGCCTTCCACCGGTCAGTTCCGCAAGGATTATATCCCTTGCCACCATCACCTCTTCCGAGGCTGCAGGTATCCTGCTTAATCCGAGAGACTGTGGAAACCGTTCCCTCATTCATCACCCCGCCGTCGGAGAGGTTGAGGTCTTCGCAGTGGGAGATAATCGGCACGATGAATACCTTCGAATATTCCAGAGCCCTTCTCATCAGAAGGCTGTTCATCACCGGATGACCGTCATCGGAAAAAGCCACGCACCCCGCCTCGAACATCATTCCCATTTCGGCAAGTTCTTCGCCCTTCTGACCCTTTGTGATCGCGCCTATGGGAAAGACATGGCAAGCTCCTTCGGCATAGGCCTTTCGGAGGATGAACTCTGTAACGGTTTCATTATCATTCACCGGGTCTGTATTCGGCATACAGCAAACAGAGGTGAATCCGCCCTTCACCGCAGCCATGGTTCCCGAACTGATGGTCTCCTTGCCTTCAAATCCCGGTTCCCTCAGATGCGTATGCATATCGACAAGCCCGGGAAGAACGTAAATCCTGTGGCGTCAACGACATGGGGTTTAGGGGTTGGGGGCTGGAGATCTTCTTTCTTCTTTTTTGCCAATCTCTGATACCGTATTCCCAAACCCCTTTATCTTTCCGTTCTCGATCAACAGGTCGCCCACCCCGTCGATCCCCTGGGAGGGGTCTATGATATGGCCGTTCTCTATCAGTATGCTATTATCCATTTCCCCCTTCTCTGCTCAGGAGGTACATCACCGCCATCCTCACCGCTATCCCGTTCGTCACCTGGTCAAGGATGACCGACCTCGGACAGAATCCGCCACATCAGAGGATATCTCGATTCCCCTGTTCATAGGGCCGGGATGCATCACAAGGGCATCCCTCTTCGCACGTGTAAGCCTCTTCAGTGGTCCAGTCCCCAGTATCTGAAAGTACTCCTGGGTGGACGGGAAGAATCCCCTCCCCTGCCTCTCCATCTGGATCCTGAGCATCATGACCACGTCCGCGTCCTTCAGTCCCTCATCCATGTCGGAAAAGAGTTCAACGTCGTACCCTTTCATCTCCGGAACAAGGGTAGGCGGCCCGATGAGTCTGATGCGGGCCCCGAACTTTGAGAGGAGATACACATCGGATTTCGCAACCCTGCTGTGAAAGACATCCCCCACGATAGCTATGGTGAGTCCCTGGAGGCTTCCCTTCCTTTCAATAATGGTAAAGGCATCAAGCAATGCCTGGGTAGGATGCTCGTTGATACCGTCACCGGCATTTATGACCGACGCGTTCACATTCCTGGCAATGAAATGCGGCGCCCCGCTGGAGGAATGCCGTATCACGATGAAGTCCACGCCGTACGCTTCGATGGTCTTCACCGTATCATAAAGACTCTCGCCTTTCACCACACTGCTGGTCGGTACTGAAAAGTTCAGCACGTCAGTGCTCAACCTCTTCTCTGCCAGCTCAAAGGAGGTCTTTGTCCTCGTGGAAGGCTCAAAAAAGAGGTTGACCGTGGTCTTTCCCCTGAGGGTCGGAACCTTCTTTATATCCCTCTTCAGCACGTCCTTGAAAGAGGAAGCGGTGCTGAGTATGAGCTCAATATCCTCCCGGGAACTGTCCTTTATGCCGACCAGGTCCTTAAGCATCTTCGCCTGATGATACTAAATAGACGCCATCTTCACGGCCGTCCTCTTCAAGCTGCATCTCTATGTTTTCTCCCCTCGATGTGGGGATATTCTTTCCGACATAATCCGCCCTGACCGGCAGTTCCCTGTGTCCCCTGTCAAGGAGCACCGCCAGCTGTATCTGGGACGGTCTTCCAAAATCCATGAGAGCGTCCATGGCCGCCCGTATGGAACGCCCGGTGAAAAGCACATCGTCCACCAGGATTATCTTCTTGTCCGTGAGGTCCCATGGGATATTCGTCTTTCTCACCACAGGATGCTCCTTTCTCATGCCGAGGTCATCCCGGTACAGAGAGATGTCAAGGGAGCCCACGGGGATATCGACGTCTTCAATCGCCTTGATGCGCGCGGAAATCCTCTTCGCAAGATGCACCCCGCCCCGCTGAATGCCGACGATGCAGAGGTTTTCTGTTCCCTTGTTCTTTTCGATGATCTCATGGGCCATGCGCGAGAGAATCCTCTCGATATCCTTTTTGTTGAGAAGTTCTTTTGTCATTCCGGGCATAAAAAAACCCTCCCCATCAGTCATGGGAAAGGTCTGTTTGGCTTTGTTTCAGCAGCTTGGGCTCCTTTGCCTTCACAGCCTCACCGGGCTGTTCTTAAAGGCAGCACTATTAAACCATATCGGGGTGAAGGCTGTCAACGTGTGCCGGCCTTATCCCCATTCAGACCATTCCGGGCAACAATGACCGGCACGATTCGGTCAATCTTTCTTACTTCGACAGAGCCTTTTTTATGGCAAGAGCGATAGCCTGCCGTGAGAAAGGTTTTTGGACAAATCCGCAGGCCCCCTGCCTCACGAGATCGTCAATTCCGGCAAAGCCGTTCTGGCTGTAGCCGGAGCACAGCAAGACCTTAACTCCCTGATCAATGGTCTTCAGCGCCCGATATACCTCCTCTCCTCCCATTCCGGGCATGATCATATCAAGGACGACCAGTGATATTGTATCCTTCATCTCCCTGAATGTTCTTATGCCGTTCCGCCCGTTCTCCTCAATCAGTACTGTATAGCCAAGGGGCTCAAGCATGTCCCTGCACAAATCTCTGATATCGGATTCGTCATCGATCACGAGGATGGTCCCTGTACCCCTGATGTCTTCCCTATCCTGTGTCTCACCGTTATCCGCACTCTTTGCAGCGGGAAGATATATGTTGAACTGTGTCCCTTTGTGCGGTTCGCTGTAGAGGTTGATATACCCTCCATGGTTGCTTATGATCGAATTGACGATGTAGAGCCCCAGTCCCGTGCCCTCGCCCATACCCTTTGTGGTAAAAAAGGGATCAAAGACCTTTCCCTGTATTTTTCTGTCAATGCCCATGCCGGTATCAGAAATGGAGAGCTTCACAAACTCACGCCCCTCCCAGGGCGCGGCATCATCGGTCCCGCTCTCCCTGCCGACCGCTGCTGTCTCGATGGACAGCCTGCCCCCTTTGGGCATGGCGTCGCGGGCATTCACGACGAGGTTCATGATCACCTGCTCGAGTTGCGACGTATCCGCCATAATGGGCGGGATCTCATCTCTGAGGTGTGTCACGATCTCTATGTTCTTGGGGATGCTCCCCAGAAGCAGTTCCATCGAGTTCTTCACGATATCGTTGATGTTTACCGCCGTTGTTTGTATCTTCTCTTTCCTTGTGATCGAGAGGACCTTTTTCCCGAAATCTGCTCCCCTCGTTGCGGCCTCATATATTATTGTCGCAGGCTTGTAGAAAGGATCCCCTTCCTTCGCTTTCGTCAGAATGATCTCGGAATAGCCAAGTATCGCCGTCAGGAGGTTATTGAATTCATGCGCCATTCCTCCCGCAAGGGTCCCGACGGCTTCCATCTTCTGGGCCCTGATCAGCCTTTCTTCGAGCCTCTTTTTCTCCGTGATGTCGATGATGTATCCGTCGAAGCCCGATAGGGTGCCGTCGTTCTCCCTTTCGGGGTATAAGGCCAGGGATATAACAAGCTCTTCCCTGTTCTTCCCGACAGCGTTCTCTTCGATATGCAGTCCCTTTGTTTGGGAAGCTGCTTTCCCCAGGCACTCAGCGGTATCCTCATGTCCCATCAATATCTCACAGAGCTGAGTCACATTGCCGAAGAGCGTTTTGAATCTGCTGTTGGTCTCTACGATAGAGCCCTTGCTG
Source organism: Nitrospirota bacterium (assembly GCA_963699545.1). Taxonomy (GTDB): domain Bacteria; phylum Nitrospirota; class Thermodesulfovibrionia; order Thermodesulfovibrionales; family UBA9159; genus JAMCQB01. The sequence goes on from CAVOUE010000006.1 coordinate 381,399, forward strand.
TCAAGCTTGAAAATAGCATGCTCGACCCTGTCAAACAGGGATCGTATCCGTCTGTCCGATTCTACAAGCTTTTCTTCCTTCTCCTTGATCGACCCGCACATCCGGTTAAACTCCAGGGAGAGCTCCCGGAACTCGTCCGCTGATTTGCCTGGCATTCCGGCAATATCGGGCATCGTGCCGTCCTTAAACAGCGAGACCGATCGGTGAAGGGCCATCAGGGGTCTCATCACGAGACGTCTCATAAGGATGTTGAGAGAAATAATCGCGAGAAGCGTGATAATCGCGGAGACGGCGATGCTCGTGAGGACGATCTGCCGCAGTTCCTCCTTTATGCCGGCAGAGGACAGGATAATCCTTGCAAACCCTACGATTACGGGAGGCGCGGTATCTGAGGCCTTGAAGGATATGGGAGTATAGAAATCATAGCCGCCGTTTGTCTTCAGATAGAGAGGAGCTGCGGATTTCCTGAAATGGGCAACGGCCCCGGGGAGGGGCTGCTCTTTCAATTGCCTTACGGGATACGCGTCGAGAGCATCCCAGATGTTGGAATAGACCTGCGCAAGGGTCACATCCGGCGCCTGAACGATAGAGGATGCCTTCTTCAAAAGGTCAAGGTTTTCGTTGATAAGCCCCTCCCCTGCGGCCTGGGAGAGCGCATAGCTCAACGTCACACCCCTCGTGATTCTCCCCGTTTCTGCACTCTGCCTGTACACCGTCGCAAAAAGATAGGTGCTTATGACACTGGTCCCGACAATGATCAGCGCGATAAAGATCGAGACCCTTGTCTGCAAAGATAGTTTCATTTCATATCGAGAAGCGAAACAACACCCTGCGACCTGATAAATGTCTGTCCTTCCTTACTCAGCGCGAAATCAACGAACCTCGTCACAGCGGGTTTGCTCTGCCTTGGAACCAGGATGAACAGCGGTCTTTTCAACGGGTACTTGCCCTGCACTATGTTCTTCACCGACGGAGATACCCCATCCACCTTCAGCATCCTGACCTCACGTTTTCTGGCGCTTGTGAAACCCGTTGTCGCAAATCCTTCGGGCGTATTTTCGACCATCTGCTCAACGATGCCTGTCGAGGCGACGACAAAGGTATTCGGGGTCTCGGCCGGGTTCTTCCCTTCCAAGATCATCTGCCGGGTAGATGCTTCGACGCCGGAGAGACCTTGTCTCGGTCGGGAGACGAATAGCTTGATCGCCATATCGCCGCCTTTCAATTCCTTCCAGTTGGTCATCCGGCCCGCATATATCGCCCTGGCATTTTCAAGCGACATGTTTCTCACAGGGTTCGATTTATGGACAATAAAGACCAGCGCATCCCATGCGACCTGTATGAAGTCCACATCATTGGGGTCGCCTTTCTCTCTGGATCTGCAGCTCGCCGCGAAGTCCACTTTGCCGCTCCGCAAATCCTCGATGCCCACCACACTGCCTCCACCCCGGACAAAGACCTTGACACCGCTTCGCCTCTCATATTCCTTTGCGAGTTCCGTAAGATACCCGATATTGCTCACAGAGCATCCGCTCGCGGTAAGATAATCCGCAGAAAACGACAGGGGTGTTTCGACAAGGGAGACCGAGAGGAAGAGGAAAAAAGCTACCTTACTTAACCCTCTTTTCATATTCCTGCATTCTCGCATCAAATACCGGTTTGAAAAACGAACCTCTTAAGGTCCATTTGATAGCTATTGTAACAGATTAGGAAATTTTGCTCCATATTTCATGATGTTGCGGCCGTTTAGCTTTTCTCCTCTTCCCGGTCTTCTTCGTCTTCGTCCTTATATTCTCTCTTCTTCTTAAGAACCCTGAAAAAGCCGAAGATCGTTATCAGGGCGGCACACAGGAACAGTATCTCGTAAAGGTAGTCGCCGAGAGAGGAAAGCCACCAGGTTCTTCCTGCGAGAGACGATCTCCATCGCTTTTCAAGTTCATCGAGAGATATCAGAAGGCTTTCCAGGACCGCATTGTCGAGAGTATCGCCCCTGCCCATCTGCTCCAATATCCGTTGCAGCCCGGGAACACCGAACTCTTTTTTTATATATTCGACAATGCTTCTGCTTTCTTCATAGGCGAGGAGAAGGTCTCTTCCGTCAGCGGGAAATCTTTCCGTTAAGCTTTCGACGCTCATGAGACGGTTTGAGAGGACAGCCTCCCGGAGAATTGACCGGTTGCCCTCGATCATTATCTCAGATAGACCGCCTGTCACCCACTGACATATCCCTTCATCAAGCCAGCGCGGGAGTTTCCCCCCGGCGATATGGTGATGAAGCTCAAGGTGACACAATTCATGTTTCAAGGTTGTCCCAAGGGTAAAGGGGTGCACATTCATTCGGGAGTAATCGATCACGATAACATCCTGTTGAGGGACCGCAAGGGCTGTGACAAGGTCGCTTTCGACGCTCTTCCTGAAGGAGGCACTCTCCTTCACCAACACGATCTCGGGACGGAGATCCGACTCCCATCCAAGGTCTCTCATCAGGTCTGCACGGATCCCGGGATATGCCTTCAGGACCTCCGTTGCTGCGTTTTCAAGCGGGCCGTCGAATCGGACGACAACCCTCTCATCTTCAAGCGTATATTTTTCAGCGTACGAGGGTCCGATCAGGAGTGCCGCCAGAAAAAATAGTGCGAATGAAAAGATTTCCTTTTTTGGCATGATGCAGGCCTTTTATAAAGATTACCATTTTTTCGGTAAGAGCGGAGAGCCCCTCCCTGAGCATTGTGTTGACGTCTTACCCGACATCTGATAGATTATTTACAGAGCGGGGGTTATGAGAAAAGGTGCATTCCCATTACAGGACATGATATCGCGCGTCAACAAGAATAGCATTTTCATCCTTCTCTTTTCTATTTACTTCCTTTCTTATGCGGTCTCGCCGCTCTCCTATAGTCTTACGGAACAGAACGCCAGTGAGAATATCTCCTCAGCCGGGAAGGCCCCTTGGCCCGCAAAAAATATTCGTATTTTCTTATGGGAACTTATCTGCGCACAATTTTCTGTAGCAGAGGATGATACCAGCACACATTCAACTTTCAGGATCCTTGTTAAGAAAGCACGGGCGGTCATACCTCAGAACACCCTTGCGAAATTGACACCGTCGGTGGAAAGTGCAATCACGATCGGCATTTGTCTTTTTCTGCTTCTGTTGTCCCTATCTCCTCTTCAAAACAGATACAATTCACGAACTCGAAAGGGGTTCTCTCCCCTTTATCGGGATCGTTCTCCCCCTTATCGGCAGTTCCGCATATGAAGCTTCTCTCTCACGTTACAAGACATTTCGCGTGCGTGTGACGCGAGTCTTATTCTTTTCCGAAAGGGGGTGAGAACCGTGCAAAAGATTGTGTTTCTCCTGGCAACACTCAGCATTTTAATGATTTCTTCTTACGGGTGCGCCTCGAAAGAATATGTGAAACAGCAGATTGATCCGCTCGTAGACAGGATCAGCAAACTCGAGGCAATGACCGAAGGCTTGAAGGATTGCTGCAACAAGGCAGATGCCGCAGCTCAAAGGGCAGAAGCTGCTGCAAGGGAGGCGCAGGCCGCTGCAAAGAAGGCTGAGGCCGCAGCTGAAAAGTCAGCAAAGTCTTTCGACTTACACCAGAAGAAATAGTACCTCAGCTGACAAGCCCGTTCCTCCCTGAATGGGCTTGTCAGCTGTCTCTCAGTGAACGGACTGACCGTATGTCCCAGGGTATCCGAATAACGAGATGGATGAACACATGCCTTTTGTCCTGGTGCCGCAGATCCTCTCCCTCATTCGAAACGATATGCCCTGCCATGAGGGGAACCTGTGGATATGCATTGATTGGGAAACCGGAGGAGATGCGCGCGCCCCGGTCATACGGTAGTCTTTCCGGGGCTATTCCGTCGGGGGAAGTGTCAGACTTGCAAAGTGTCTCTTACTCAACATCTTCTCCACCTGTTTCCTCACCTCAACCCAGACAGGATGAATAGTGCACGTTCCGCTTAACCTGCACATCTTCTTATCGAGGGCGCATATGTTCATCACAACGGGTCCCTGCACCGCCTCGATGACATCGAGGAGGTTAATTTGTCTCGGCTTTCTCGCGAGCCGGAACCCTCCCTTCACCCCCCGATAAGACTTCACGATGTTCGCCCTGGCAAGCTTCTGCAGAATCTTTGCGAGAAAGCTTTTCGGCGTATCCATGTTTCGTGCAATCTCATCCACCATGGTCACCTCATCTTCCTTGCCGGCAAGGTAGAAAACACAGCGGATCGCATAGTCTGTTTCACGCGTTATCTGCATGGATCATGCCTTTCCTTTGAGCGTTCGCCTCCAGCCGAGGGTCTCCCCGGCAATAAGGCGTACCATCAATATGATTCTTTCTCTCCCTGTATGTCAAGTCGAGCAGTAGTATGCCGGAAAACCGTGCACATCCGGATCCGCCGGGAGACTGTTGCGCGACTGTCACGTGCATCCTTCCTGACTATCCACGCTGCTTCGTTCGTGGTATTCTTTATATAATGAATTCAGGCTTATCTGTTCTTGGACTTTGGGAATCGCGTCTTGCCAAAAAAAAGGAGGCGTGGTTGCGCGTGAACATACCCTCTGTGGATGGTGGCAGGCATGAGGAAGTCCCCTCATGTCAATAAAGAACCTTGAGGTCTTTTTCAATCCAAAAAGGATAGCGGTCATCGGGGCCAGCGAGGACCCTGATTCCACGGGATATTTCATCCTCCGGAATATGATCGGCAAGGGTTTTAAGGGAGTCGTGTATCCGGTCAATCCCCTGTCAGAATCAGTACAGGGCGTCGAGGCGTACAGGACCATCTCGGATATCCCCCATGCAGTGGATCTGGCCATCCTTGCCAGGCCCTTTGAAGAGATCCCTGCAGCACTTGAAGAATGCGGAAAGAAAGGCGTCAAAGGGATCTCGATCATCTGTCCCGACTTCGAACCTTCCGTGGAGGACAGGCGGTTCTTTCCCCGGATACAACAGCTCTCTTCAAAATACGAGTTCAGGCTCCTGGGGCCTAACACGCTGGGCTTTATACGGCCCAGCATCAATCTCAACGCCAGTCTTTTCCCGAAGATGCCGAAAAGCGGGTCCACTGCCTTCATTTCCCAGAGCGCTACTCTCACCACTGCGCTTCTGGACAGGGCCATAGACAAGAACTTCGGGTTCAGCTATATCATTTCCCTGGGGACAAAAATGGATCTCGGTTTTTCCGACCTCATCGATTTTCTTGGCGTTGATCCGAAAACAAGGGCGATCATCCTCTATATCGAACACATTTCGAGAGGCCGCACATTCATGGCTGCCGTGCGGAGCTTTGCAAGGAGCAAGCCCATCGTCGTAGTGAAGTCCGGCACGTCCGATATCTCCGCCCGGGTGGCATTGACCCATTCAGGGGTCCTGGCGGGAGAAGACAAGGTCTATGATGCGGTTTTTAAAAGAGCGGGCGCGGTAAGGATTGATGAGATCCTCGATCTCTTCTACCTTGCCGAGACCCTTTCCCAGGAGAGGAGGCCAAAGGGAAAGCGTCTCGCCATCATTACCAATGCCGACGCACCGTCCATCATCGCGGTGGACACCCTCCTGCGGCTGGAGGGGGAGCTCTCGACCCTGGGCGAGGATACCATAAGAAATCTGCGCGAAAGCATCCCGGCGGTAAGACAGGTCCGGAACCCTGTCAATCTCATCACCAATGCCTCTCCTGCCGACTATAAGATTGCCGTGGAGAACTGCTTGAAAGATCCCAATGTGGACGGGATTCTCGTGATCCATGTTCCTAACTTTGGCGCACAGCCCCAGAAGACAGCAGAAGCCATTGTTTCAGCAAAACACGACAATCCCGCGGTACCCCTCTTCACCGTCTGGATGGGAGGCGGGCTTGTGCAGTCTGCCAGGGAGTTCCTGAACAGCAAGGCGATGCCGACCTTTGTCACTCCCGAACAGGCGGTAAGGAGTTTTATCTATCTGTACCGCTATGACTATAATCTTCAGCTTCTCCAGGAAACACCGGAAACCATCCTGAGGGACTTCTCTCCTGACAGAGATAAGGCAAGGAAGGCCGTGAAGGAGGCCCTGGATCAAAAGAGGCTCGTGCTGCACATGAACGAAGTCAAAGAGATCCTCCAGGCCTATGGTATCCCGGTAATCGCCACGGAAAGGGCAGAGAGCGAAGATGAAGCTGTTCGTTTTTCTGAAGAGATCGGTTACCCTGTTGTTCTGAAGGTCGAATCGGAAATGACCTTCCACAAAAGAGAAATCGGTGGGCTCATCTTTAATCTGAAAAACGAGGGCTCGGTCCGGAAAGCGTTCAAGAAACTCAAGAACCCGGCCGTTTCCAAAGGAGATCCCGAAGCCTATGTCCTGGTCCAGCCGATGATCACGCAGCACGGTCATGAACTGGTCATAGGGGCGAGAAAGGATCCCGCCTTCGGTTCGGTCATAGTCTTCGGTACAGCCGGCGAACTCCTTGAGACCTTCGGCGATTACGCGGTGGGATTGCCGCCTCTCAACCAGACACTGGCGAGGCGGCTGATGGAGGAGACAAAGGTCGGCAAATTCCTGCTCACCCAGGACCACCACGAGGACACCCTGAGACTGCTGGAGGAGATGCTGGTACGCTTTTCCTATCTTCTCGTGGATTTCCCCGGCATTAAAGAGATCGATATCAACCCGTTCTTCGTCACCAGGGGGAAGGGTTTTGCACTTGACGCGGGAATCATACTCGAAAAAGAAGTATCCCAGGATATGGCAGGGTTCAAAGGATATCTCTGTCCGCCCCACCTCTCCATCTGTCCGTACCCGTTTCAATATGTCCGGGAGATCTCCCTCGACAACGGGGTCCCTGCCCTTATACGCCCGATACGTCCTGAAGATGAACCGCTTATCTATGACCTCTTCAGAACACTGTCAGAGGAGAGTATCGTATCCAGGTTCAATCAGCGCCTTACCGATATACCCCACGAGCGACTCGCCCGATACTGCCAACTGGATTACGAAAGAGAGCTGGCCTTCGTAGCAGCGATCAAGGAAAGCCCCGGAAAGGAGCAGGTCATCGCTGATGTGAGGATGCTGAAAATGCCGGATCTCGAGACAGCAGAGCTGGCGATCCTCGTGACCGATGAGTGGCAGGGCCACGGCATCGGCACGGTGCTTATTGATTACTGCATCAAGATCGCACGGGAACTGGAGATCCGGACGCTCTGGATGGAAATCCTGAGGACAAACGCAAAGATGCTGCACCTCGCAAAGGGCTCGGGCTTCAAAGAGGCCCACACGGACGACGATATGGTGCGGGTAGTTCTCGAACTCGAGTAATACCCTTGCCTCGTCTCATGTCAGGGGACAGGCGTCACCCGACTTTCAGCATCTCCCCAATGGTGATCCCTACCGATTCAGCGAGGGACTCCAGATCATATCCGCCTTCGAGGACGAATACCATGGGACAGGACGACGAGGTGAGAATGCCCCGCACGATGCCCCATATGCCCTCGCTGGTGATCTTGATCTCCGCGTGCGGATCGTTCACGTGAATATCATAGCCGGCGGAAACAAGAATGAGGTCAGGCCTGAACCTTCTCACAAGGTCGGGGAGAATGTCCTGATAAATGATGAGATAATCCTTGTTCCCGGAGCCTTTCAATACCGGAACGTTATAGGTATATCCGGTTCCTCTCCCCTTCCCCCGCTCCATGTCCTTTCCGGTATCTGGATAATAGGGATACTGGTGCGTGCTGAAATAGAAGACCGTATCGTCCTCTTCAAATATATGCTCAGTGCCATTACCGTGATGTGCGTCAAAATCGGCAATAAACACTCTTTCATATCCCGTCTTTTGCGCATGCCGTGCACCTATGGCGACGTTGTTAAAGAGGCAGAAACCCATTCCCCCGTCAGCCTCTGCATGATGCCCGGGAGGACGCACAGCACAAAACGCCCTGGTTATCTCGCCGTCCCTGCATTTTTCGATCGCCCCCATGACCGAACCGACCGCATACAAAGCCGCTTCCAGACTCCCTGCTGAAGTGTAGGTATCCGGGTCCAGGCACCCTTCGCCGAAGGTCCTCATCTTCTCGACGTATTCCGGGGTATGGACAAGGGCGATGTCCTGAAAACCGGCCTTGGGGGGGTTGATGCGGATGAGATTGTCCCATAAGCCTGTATTCTTTAAGCTTTCACGTATACAGACCAGGCGGGCTTTCCTATCGGGATGCCACGGCGGAGGTTCATGCTTCAGCATGACATCGTCATAGAGGAATCCGACCCTGTGCATATCTGATTATACCTGAAAGAGGATGAGCTTCCAAAGGGAACGGGGCTTACGCCCTTGCTATCAGCTCCCGCAGCACGCAAGGGAGAATCCCTCCGTGCCGGTAGTAGTCCACTTCGATGGCGGTGTCGATACGGGACAGGAGCGTCACTTCTTTCCTGCTACCGTCCCTGCGCCTGATCACCAGGGTGATGTCCTGCTGCGGCCTGAGGTCTTCCAGTCCTCGGATGTCGAATTCCTCATCTCCCTTGATAGCGAGGGATTGAACCGAATCATCGCCCTTGAACTGGAGCGGCAGCACTCCCATGCCCACGAGGTTGGAGCGGTGGATACGTTCGAAGCTCTTCGCTATCACCGCTCTGATACCGAGGAGTTGCGTGCCTTTGGCCGCCCAGTCACGGGAAGAGCCGGTACCGTATTCATCGCCGCCGAAAACCACGGTCGGAGTGCCCTGGGCCACGTATTTCATCGCAGCGTCATATATGAACATCTGCTCTGCCGGATGGCTGAAAGAGTGTGAGGCCGCCCTCTGCACGTGTGCCGTCACCTTTTGGAGGCAGCATGAGGTTCTTGATGCGCACATTGGCGAACGTGCCACGGATCATGACCTCATGGTTGCCTCTGCGGGTACCGTAGCTCTGGAAGTCGGCCTTTGCCACGCCGTTCTCCAGCAGATACGTTCCTGCAGGAGAGGTCTCCTTGATCGTGCCTGCAGGACTGATATGGTCGGTGGTAACGGAATCTCCAAAAATCCCCAGAGCCCGGGCGCCGGTGATCTCACGTATTGTGCCCGACTGCATACTGAAATTCTCGAAAAAAGGAGGCTCCGCGATGTACGTGGATCTCGGCCAGTTGTACACCTTGCCCGAAGAGAAGGCACGGCGTTCCACAATGGATGGTCTTTGGTAAGATCCGAGTAAAGTCTCCGGAAGGTATCCGGGTCAGTGGCATATTTCATCACAGCTGCGACTTCAGCGCTGGCGGGCCATACGTCCCTCAGATAGACCGGACGTCCATCTTTACCGGTGCCAAGAGGGTCCTCCTCCATATTCCTGAGCACAGTTCCGGCGAGGGCAAAGGCCACAACAAGAGGAGGGCTCATCAGGAAGTTGGCACGGAGGTGAGGATGGATGCGAGCCTCAAAGTTGCGGTTGCCGGAAAGGACTGCAGCACAGACGAGATCGTTCCGGACAATCGTCTCTTCTATCCCCTCATCCAGCGGTCCTGCATTGCCGATGCAGGTGGTGCAGCCATACGCGGCAAGGTAAAAGCCGAGCTTTTCGAGGTAGGGCAGGAGACCGGCCTTCTTCAGATACTCGGTCACGACCCGTGAACCCGGCGCGAGGGAGGTCTTGACATGCTTCTTCACCGTGAGGCCCTTTTCGACCGCCTTCTTTGCCAGCAGACCGGCGGCAAGGAGCACAGCCGGGTTAGAGGTATTGGTACAGGAAGTAATGGCTGCGATGACCACATCTCCTGAACCTATGTCAATGCCATCCCTGGTCGTGAAGCGCTTTGGAAGATCCTCCGTTTTACTGCCAAAGCCGTTTTCTGCCGCCGGTTTGGTGAACAAATCAGCGAACGTGTCCCCGAGGTCGGAAAGGTCGATGCGGTCCTGGGGTCGCCTTGGACCTGCCACAGACGGCTTTATGCCAGAGAGGTCCACTTCCAGGACTCTTCGAGTAGTCGATCTCTCCAGCCCTTGGTATGCCATACATTCCCTGGGCCTTGAAGTATGCCCGGAACGCCGAGATCTCATCATCGGTGCGGCCGCTGCTTCGGAAAAAATCCACGGTGACATCGTCCACCGGAAAGAAGCCCATGGTCGCGCCGTATTCCGGCGCCATATTGGCAACAGTGGCCCGGTCAGGCAGCGCCAAGGGAAGAAGTCGCCCTCTCCGAAGAACTCCACAAACTTTCCGACCACTTTTTCCCTGCGGAGCATTTCGGTGATCGAAAGGACCAGGTCTGTGGCGGTTACCCCCTCCTTCAGTCTACCCTTGAGATTCACGCCCACGACGTCGGGAGTAAGGAAATAGACCGGCTGGCCGAGCATTCCCGCCTCCGCCTCGATGCCGCCTACCCCCCATCCCACAACGCCGATACCGTTGATCATGGTGGTGTGGCTGTCAGTGCCCACAAGGGTATCAGGGTAATACACGCCTCCTTTGTGGTGCACACCCCGGGCCAGGTATTCAAGGTTGACCTGGTGGACAATGCCGATACCCGGAGGCACCACCCTGAAGGTCTCGAAGGCGTTCATGCCCCATTTCAGAAACTGGTAGCGCTCCCTGTTGCGGGTGAACTCCATTTCCATGTTCTTCCGGAGCGCATCGGGTTCCCCGTAACAATCGATCTGGACTGAGTGGTCCACGACCAGATCCACGGGAACCAGGGGCTCGATGATCCCGGGATCTTTCCCCATCGTGTGATGCAACGCCGCGCATGGCCGCCAGATCGCAGAGGAGGGGAACACCGGTGAAGTCCTGGAGAACGATGCGCGCCACCACAAAGGGGATCTCTTCGGTGCGTGACGCAGTGGGGCTCCAGCCGGCAAGCTGCTTCACATGTTCTTCAGTGATCTTTTTGCCGTCAAAATTCCGCAGAACCGATTCCAGCACGATACGGATGGATACGGGCAAACGGGAGATCCTGCCGATCCCCGCCCGCTCCAGAGCAGGAAGGGAATAGAACTTCCCTTTCCTGCCATTGCCTGGGTCGAATTCCTGGAATGCGTTGAAAAGGTTATGGCTCATGGTGCTTTCCTGCAATAACAAATTAAGAGTTTCTATCATATGACGAACATGTCGACGAATTCATTCACCGGCATCGCCTTCCAGTCCAGCCTGGTCCAGACAGACATCGAGGATCGCCTTCTGCTGCTTTGCCGGGAAGCGGCGGGCAAGGTTCGTCTTGAACTTCTCCACCAGCACCGGCATGCCTTCCTTGCGGCGGCGGCGGTGGCCGATGGGATATTCCACCACCACTTCCGGCAGCCTGGTGCCGTCCTTCAGCTCCACTGTGAGGCCATTGGCGATGGAGCGCTTCTCAGGATCATGGTAGTCCCTGGTGAACTGCGGGTCCTCGACGCACTCGATCTTGTCGCGCAGCGCATCGATGCGCGGGTCGGCAGCCACGTTGTCCTCGTAGTCGGCAGCGGTGAGTCGTCCGAAGATGAGGGGCACGGCGACCATGTACTGTATGCAGTGGTCCCGGTCCGCGGGATTGTTGAGCGGGCCCTTCTTGTCGATGATGCGGATTGCCGCCTCGTGGGTGCGGATGGTGATCTTCTTGATGTCATCCGTGCTCCTGCCCATCTCCTTGAGCTTGCCGTGCAGCGTCATGGCGCACTCCACAGCCGTCTGGGAATGGAACTCGGCCGGGAAGGATATCTTGAAGAGCACATGCTCCATGACATAGGAGCCGTAGGGCCTCTGGAACTTGAATTCATTGCCCTTGAAGAGGACATCGTAGAAGCCCCAGGTCTTGGCCGTCAGCGCAGAAGGATAGCCCATCTCGCCCTTCAGTGCCATGAGCGCCAGTCTCACACCGCGGGCCGTGGCATCGCCTGCTGCCCAGGATTTTCGGGAGCCGGTGTTCGGGGCATGGCGGTAGGTTCTGAGGGACTGGCCGTCTATCCATGCATTGGAGAGCGCGTTGATCACCTCTTCCTTGCTGCCGCCCAGCATCCTGGTAACGACCGCGGTCGTGGCGACCTTCACCAGGACGACGTGGTCGAGACCGACACGGTTAAAGGAGTTTTCCAGGGCGATCACTCCCTGGATCTCGTGCGCCTTGATCATGGCGGTCAACACGTCCTTCATCAGCATCGGCTTCTTTCCCTCTGCAACGGCCTTGCGTGAAAGGTAATCCGCCGTCGCAAGGATGCCTCCCAGATTGTCCGAGGGATGGCCCCATTCTGCAGCCAGCCAGGTGTCGTTGAAGTCCAGCCAGCGGATCATGGCGCCGATGTTGAAGGCCGCCTGCACAGGGTCGAGCTGGAACTGCGTGCCCGGGACCTTTGCGCCGTTGGGGACAACGGTGCCCGGAACGATGGGACCCAGGAGCTTTGTGCAGGCCGGATACCCTAACGCCTCAAGTCCGCAGCCCAGGGTGTCGATGAGACAGTTACGGGCGGTGTCATAGGCCTCATCAGATTTGATCTCATAGTCGCAGACATAGTCCGCGATATCCACCAGGACCTTGTCAGGATCAGGGCGGACATTGGAGATGTGTGAACCCATAGTTCTACCTCTTCCTTTTCCTTAGAATTGTTCAAAGCAAAAAATCGCAGCGGAACGCGGGCTTCACCGGTCCGTTTGCATCAGGCGGTCCGGGAGATAAGGGCACGAGCCCCTGTTCCGACCATCATTCCCGGTGCCGTTCAGATGCGGCTGGCATTTTACCTTTTTCAGCGCAGCAACAGCAAGCACTATGCTGTTCCGGCCTTATTCCTGTCCTTTATCGGCACATATCTCCGGTCTTCCTCGCCGATGTAATTGGCGGAAGGCCGGATGATCTTGTTGTCCAGGCGCTGCTCGATGACATGTGCTCCCCAGCCGGTGGTCCGCGAGATCACAAAGATGGGAGTGAACATGGCGGTCGGAACGCCCAGCATGTGATACGACACCGCGGAATACCAGTCCAGGTTGGCGAACATGTTCTTCTCCCTCTTCATGACCGCCTCGATGCGGTCGGCGACGGCAAAGAGATTCATGTTGTCGCCGTCGCTGCAGAGGTTCTTTGCGAGTTCCTTGATGATGGGGTTCCTCGGGTCACTCACCGTATATACCGGATGTCCGAAGCCGATGATGATCTCCTTGTTGGCGACCCGCGCCCTGATGTCGGCCTCAGCTTCGTCAGCAGTGCGGTAACGTCTCTGGATCTCGTGGGCCGCTTCGTTGGCGCCGCCGTGCTTCGGCCCGCGGAGGGCGCCGATGGCGCCGGTGATGGCGGAATACACATCAGAGAGCGTCCCGGTGATCACGCGCGCAGCAAAGGTGGATGCGGTGAACTCGTGCTCTGCGTAGAGGATCAGGGACTGGTCAAGGGCCTTCTCATGGAGAGGCGAAGGCTTCCTGCCGTGCAGCAGGTGCAGGAAATGGCCTGCCACCGAGTCGTCGTCCGTTTCGACCTCGATCCTGCGGCCGTTCTGGCTGTAATGCCACCAGTAGAGGAGCATGGAACCGAAGGACGCCACCAGCCGGTCTATGATGTCCCGCGCGCCCTGAATATTGCGGTCGTCCTTCTCGGGAAGCACAGTGCCGAGGACGGAACATCCGGTGCGGAGCACGTCCATGGGATGGGCTGCAGCAGGAATGTGTTCCAGCACCGTCTTCACCTGGGCCGGCAGACCGCGCAGGCTCTTCAGTTTCTTTACGTAGTCCTTCAGTTCCGACTGAGTGGGCAGATTGCCGTGGACGAGGAGATAGGCAACCTCTTCAAAGGTCGATCTCCTCGCAAGCTCAACGATGTCATAGCCCCGGTAGTGCAGGTCATTTCCGGTACGCCCCACGGTGCAGACCGCGGTATTGCCGGCGATCACGCCGGAGAGGGCAACGGATTTTTTCACTTTTGTCGCGATGACTTCTGTGTTATTGCTCATTACTTTTCCTCCTTGGAAAAGATTGTATCAAGTTTTTGTTCAAAGGCATGGTAATCAAGATAATCGTAAAGTTCTGCCCGGGTCTGCATGAGATCAACCACATTCTTCTGGGTCCCTTCCTTGCGGATCGCGCCGTATACCGAGAGCGCGGCCTTGCTCATGGCACGGAATGCCGAGAGGGGATAGAGTACAAGGGAGACATCCGCCTTGCGCAGTTCTTCCACCGTATACAGTGGAGTTGAGCCGAACTCGGTGATATTGGCCAGGATCGGCACTTTCACCGCGCGGGCGAATTTCTTGTACATGGAGAGTTCTGTTATGGCCTCGGGAAAGATCATGTCGGCCCCGGCTTCAACACAGGCACCGGCCCGGTCGATGGCGGCCTGAAGACCTTCCACGGCAAGGGCATCGGTCCTTGCCATGATGACAAAGTCGGGGTCGGTCTTTGCGTCGACCGCCGCCTTGATGCGGTCCACCATCTCGTCCTTGCTCACGATGGCCTTTCCCGGACGGTGGCCGCAGCGTTTTGCCTGGACCTGGTCCTCGATATGCACCGCTGCCGCGCCGAACTTTATCATGGACCTGATAGTACGCGCGATGTTGAAGGCGCCGCCCCATCCGGTGTCGATGTCCACCAGCACCGGCAGATCGGTGATGTCGGTGATGCGCCGGACATCGGTGAGCACATCGTCCATGGTGCTGATCCCGAGGTCAGGGACACCGAGGGAACTCGCGGCAACACCGCCGCCGGAAACGTAGAGGGCCTTGAACCCCACGCGTTCGGCAAGACGTGCCGCGTAGGCGTTGATCGCTCCCACTACCTGCAAGGGCTTTTCCTCCCGCACCGCAGTCCTGAAACGTGTCCCAGGTGATAACCGATTCATGATTGAGTCCTCCTATGGAACATAAAAGTCACACCTCATCCTTTGTACGCTTATACTGCCCGCCGATATTTTTCGCGGCTTCGGTTGTCCATTCCCGACGATGCCTTCGCTGTTTCAGTTGATAAGGCTGACCGTGCGCATCACAAAGCCCGAAGTGAAGGCAAAACTAATTCATTATACACTATGCAATGGGTGTTCAACCGACATGGTTATCACAAAATATGCCAGGTTCTCGATGGGGGGAAGGATGATCGACAAATTAAGATAGAAGAAGAGGCAAAGACTTGTAAAATAACGTAAACCATCATATTTCTGATTTGAGTTTCTGAGTTGGCAGTGACTCGGGCGGAGGAAGAATTTCGTGCAATGCATTGCATCAATGGGCAATTTATTGCATGCATCCTCCTGCCAGAGAGGAGGGGGAATCTATTCACTTTACGGCCATCGAAAGAATGCAGGGCAAGGCGATACGCTCATTAAGGATTAAGTTGGCTCCTGGGGAGGGATTCGAACCCCCGACCAAGTGGTTAACAGCCACCCGCTCTGCCAGCTGAGCTACCCAGGAACGAAAGATATTATATATCAAAAGAAAGTTTCAGGGCAATATTTACTTCTTCTGTGATCTTTCGATCTTTGCCCAGGTATCTTTTAACGTCACTGTCCTGTTGAATACAAGCTTTTTGTCCGAAGAGTCGGGGTCGACGCAGAAATAGCCCTGTCTCTCAAACTGGAACCGGCCTCCCGGCGCCACGCCTGCAAGACCGGGTTCAACAAAGCACGATGTCAGTTTCTCGACGGATCCGGGATTCAGATGGGCCTTGAAATCCTCGCCTTCTTCCACATCACCGGGGTCTGCCTTTGCGAAGAGATGGTCATACAGCCGCACCTCTGCTTCGACCGCGTGTGACGCGGAAACCCAGTGCAGTGTTGCCTTGACCTTGCGTCCGTCAGGGGAGTCGCCGCCCCGCGTTGCAGGATCATACACGCAGTGAAGCTCCACCGGCTCCCCGGTCCATGCGTCCTTCACCACGCCCACGCATTTGATGAAATAGGCATATCGCAGCCTCACCTCGCGGTCCGGCGCAAGACGGAAGAATTCCTTGGGAGGCTTCTCGCGAAAATCATCCTGTTCTATATAAAGCACTCTGGAAAAGGGGACCTTCCGTGTTCCCATGGCGGGGTCTTCCGGATTATTTACGGCATCCAGCTCCTCCACCTTTCCCTCAGGATAGTTATCGATCACTACTTTGAGAGGCCGCAGCACCGCCATAGCGCGCTGCGCACGCTTGTTCAGATCTTCACGGATACAGTGTTCGAGCAGGGCGATATCCACCGTGCTGTCCCTCTTCGCCACACCGATACGTTCGCAGAAGTTCCGTATGGATTCCGGAGTGTACCCCCGTCTCTTCAATCCCGATATGGTGGGCATGCGTGGGTCGTCCCATCCTGCCACATGTCCCTCCTGCACCAGTTGTATAAGCTTCCGCTTGCTCAATACGGTATGGCTGAGGTTGAGGCGGGCGAATTCGATCTGCTGCGGACGATAGACCTTCGCCTCCTCAAGGAACCAGTCATACAGAGGGCGGTGGTCCTCAAACTCCAGGGTGCAGATGGAATGGGTGATCCCCTCGATTGAATCCGAGAAACAGTGGGCAAAGTCATACATGGGATAGATGCACCATTTTTCGCCTGTCCTGTGATGGGATGCATGAAGGATACGGTAGATGACCGGGTCCCGCATATTGATATTGCCTGACGACATGTCGATCCTCGTCCTGAGGGTACGGGAGCCGTCAGGGAATTCCCCTGCCCTCATACGGGCAAACAGATCGAGGTTATCTTCCACGGACCGGCTCCGGTAGGGACTTTCTCTGCCCGGCTCGGTCAACGTGCCCCGGTATTCCCTCATTTCGTCGGCGCTCAGATCGCAGACGTATGCCTTGCCCGTCCTGATCAGCTTCACCGCATACCCGTAAAGCTGTTCAAAGTAGTCCGATGCATAGAAGAGCCGGTCATCCCAGTCAAACCCGACCCAGCGTACGTCCGCCTTTATGGATTCCACATATTCGACTTCCTCCTTGGTGGGATTGGTGTCGTCCATGCGCAGGTTGCAAAGCCCCCTGAATTCTGCTGCGATCCCGAAATTCAGGCAGATGGACTTGGCATGTCCTATGTGGAGATATCCGTTCGGTTCAGGAGGGAAGCGGGTATGTACGCGGCCGTCGTACTTGTTGGTCTCCAGATCGGCAGCAACGATCTCACGGATAAAGTCGTAGGGTTTTTCAGCACCGTTCGCAGTCATGGTCACCCCTCCTTCCTCTCAGCGCCTTCAATGGTCTTTATGGCCTTCTCCAGCCTCTTCAGTGTCTTTTCTTTTCCGACGATCCCGAGCACTTCAAATATGCCGGGGCTTTCGGTCCCCCCGGTGATCGCAACGCGGACCGGTTGAGCAAGGTTGCCGAGCTTTATGCCGTGCCTCTCCACGAGCGCCTTGAATACCTTTTCCAGTTCCGGGGCAGAAAAATCCTCAAGGTGAACAAGGTCCTGCTTCAACTCCGTCAAATAGGGCAGGCTCTTCTCATTGAGGAATTTTGTTCGTGCCTTTTCGTCGTAGTCTACGTCTTCAGCAATATAATAGCGCAGGGAGACCGCAAGTTCCACCAGCGTCTTTGCCCGCTCTCTCAACGTCATGATCGCTTTTGAGAGCCACTGTGTGTCCAGCGCCTGGCCTTCATGTATGATCTTTTCCCTTTCCAGAAAAGGGATGACGAGTTCAGCCAGTCTCAGGGGATCTGAGTTCATGATGTACTGGCTATTGAGCCAGAGGAGTTTCTCCGGGTTGAATACCGCAGAGGACTTCCCGACGGTCTCAAAGGAAAAGTATTGTATCAACTCTTCCCGTGTGAACACTTCCTGGTCTCCGTAGGACCACCCAAGGCGGACGAGGTAGTTCACAAGGGCATCGGGAAGATACCCCATCTCCTTATACGCCATGACCGAGGTCGCCCCGTGTCTCTTGCTCAGTCTCGCCTTGTCGGAGCCGAGGATCATGGGGAGGTGCGCAAACGCCGGTATCTCATACCCCAAAGCCTTATAGATATGGATCTGTTTCGGGGTGTTGTTCAGGTGGTCGTCGCCCCTGATGACATGGGTTATCTTCATGTCCACATCATCCACCACCACAACGAAATTATACGTGGGGGCGCCGTCGGACCTCATAATGATCAGGTCATCGAGCTGGCTGTTCTCGAACACCACGCTTCCCTTGATCATGTCGTTCACCACGGTCTGCCCTTCCTGGGGCATTTTGAACCGTACCACCGGCTCTCTGCCTGCCACGGGTTGTTTCAGGTCCCGGCATCTGCCGTCATATTTCGGCGTCTTTCCCCGGGCCAGGGCCTCCTGCCTCCGCTGCTCCAGCTCTTCAGCGGAACAATAGCAGCGATATGCTTTGCCTGCCTTTATCAGTCTTTCAATATACCCCCTGTATACATCGAACCTTTCGGTTTGCCTGAAGGGCCCCTCGTCCCAGTCGAGGTTGAGCCACTTCATCCCCTCGATGATGGCCTCGATATATTCATCCGTGGAGCGACTCGTGTCGGTGTCCTCTATCCTCAGAATGAAGGTGCCCCCCTCATGCCGCGCAAAAAGCCAGTTGAAAAGGGCGGTCCTCGCCCCGCCTATGTGCAGATGGCCCGTGGGACTGGGTGCAAAACGAACACGTACCATTACCTCTGTATCCTCCTCATTTGCGGATATTATACCCTAAAAAATACATTAAGCAGGGATATGGATGACTGAAAAGTCTTTTGCAGCGACACCTTTTTAGATGACATAATGGAATTCTTGATGAGCATAGGATTGTCCGTATAACTTCCAGAATTACATCATGTCATATGGTAAGATCAAGTCGAAATTAAAAGACTTTGAAGGCATTCGTGTCCCTGCTTCACAGCTTCCTCTTAAACTCCAGCTTCAGGAACCTCTTTGTCCCCTCAGTTACCTTGAACCTCTCATCTCCCCTGTAGCCGGCGATCCAGACGATGTTGCCACCCGATACAATGATCGGTATCGCATCCCGTTCATCTCTCGGCACCTTCTCATCCACAAAAAAGTCCTGGAGTTTCTTTTTTTTCCCGAATCCCAGAGGATAAAAGACGTCGCCCTTTTCCCTTGGTCTGACCGTAAGGAGGGCTCCCGCTTTATCTGCATCGAAAACCGCTTTGGTCTTTCCGTCCCCGGAGCTGTCAACTCTTTCCTCTGCGGACGCTACGATCGTAGCCCTGATCTCCTTCAAAACAACCTCTCCCGGCACGGTGAGAGTCAAGGCCTTCAGCCTTTGAGGAGGCTCCGATGTCATCACCAAAGTCGAATAGGTCTTTACGACCCTCAACCCCTTTGGCAGGGAGAGCCTGTCTCCGTGCCTTCCTTTTTTTATCAGGTCGATTATGCCTTCAATGTGAATGAATTCCATGCCCCGAAGGCCCTTTGTCTCATCAATGGCCCGTCTCAAAACCCTTCTGAGGATGACCTTTTCCATCGACTCCATTGGTGTGAGAAAGAGTTCAATGCGGAGTTCAGTCTTTCTTGAAATCAGTTTCATAAGGGTCATCGTGACGATGAGATCAAAATATTTTTCCTCCTCCCTCAGCACGTCCATGGTCCTTGATACCGTCCGGACGATACCCGGATTCATCTTCCTGATCACAGGCATTACCAGCAGCCTGAGCTTGTTCCTGAGGTAATCTTCCTTCACGTTCGACGAATCGACCATGAAATTGATTTGCTCTTCATCAAGAAAGGCCTCTATTTGGCTTCGCTCAATTTCTATGAGAGGCCTGATAATTCTCGCTCTCACCGGAGGTATGCCGCCGAGGCCCACGGGTCCCGATCCCCTGAAAAATCTCATAAGGAACGTCTCGACCTGGTCATCCGCGGTATGTCCCATGGCCAGACGGCTGGCCTTCAGGTCCGCGAAAACCTCATCGAATGCCTTATAACGCAGTTCCCGCGCAGCCTCCTGCTTGTTCATGCCCTGTTCCTTCGCATACGCCTTCACGTCAATGGATCGAACGATAAGGGGCACGGACAATCCATCGCAGAGTTTTCTGCAGAACGCTATCTCGTCAGGGGTCTCCCCGGGCCGTAACCCGTGATCTACATACACGGCATGGAGCTTCGAGTGAAATTCATCCTTCAGCTTATGAAGGACGGTGAGGAGGCAGACGGAATCCGGCCCTCCCGAGAGGCCTACCAGGACCATATCTCCCCTGGAGAGCATCGAGTACTTCGCGATCGTTGTTCTTACCTTTTCGATGAATGTATGTTTTTCCTGGGTCATAAGGGTCAGAAGAAAATAATATGCATCATAATTAATTCATAAATTATATCGCACGCGACATAATTTATGATAAGAAATTAATCTCTTTATCTTTCAATTGGTTAAATGAGGGCCAACTGCGATATTCTTGACACATCCTTCGAATTCCCCTAAAATCATCACAAAAAGACGTATGCGGCTCAAAAAAGAATGTTGCACGTAAATAAAATTAACTGCATATAAAGACAAATAGAAAATGAAGCCAATAAAGATGACCAAGGCAATGCTGCCAAATCTTCCTAATGAAGTTTTCGACATGTTTATCACACAAATAAATGACACCGACTCAAGCCCCTTTGATTCCATGCTCGGTGGCAGATGGTTTTACTATTTTGGAGAACTTACTATTGAGGCGTTCAATCAACTCCGGTGGATAAGAACCACGCTTTCCTTCAAGGAGGCAATCTTTCATCCAACTTCGGGTAGCGACATCGATAGACTTGTCCATTATTGCAAACTTGAGGGCAAGCCGATAGCCAGGGCACTTTATCCAGGGTATCCCCCGGATTCCCCAGCCCGTCTCGCTGGGATCAAAGAAGTTATTATGAATACAGGACGGCTCCCTGCACCCATTGTAGCCATAAGGACAGACAACGGCATCAGGGTTCTTGACGGTTGCCACAGGCTTGCCGCTGCTGTGTCTTGTCCGAACCCAGAAGATATACCTCTTGATGTATGGATAGGCGAAAGACCAGAAAATAAATGAAAGACCGTGCAACAAGAGGCTCGACCCGACTGTCGATAGCCCTGTGGCTTTCAGGTTACGCTTATTCTTCAGCGGGTCAGCCTTGGCGTTGTGGCGACAATATATTTAAATAACCTCCGGCAATACGTTATAATTTGGTCATAGCGGAGGTAAAAATATGAAGACAGAATTTACTGCAATAATGAAACAGGCTGGAGAATGGTGGATCGAAGAAATTCCAGGCGTAAACTGTCAGGAACGTACACGTGAAGACTTAATTGAAACCCTTCGTCTTACGCTTAAGGAAGCACTCGAATTTAACCGTCAAGACGCTATCGCCGCCGTAGGCTCAGGATACACAGAAGAAACAATCGCAGTATGAAACGCAGTGACCTGCTGAAATATCTGCGGTCACAAGGCTGTGAATTTATCAGAGAAGGTAGCCGTCACTCTTGGATGCTTTTTTGGTAAGCTGCCGGTTCCCCGCCGCTGAGTTCTCTCGTTAATACCTACCCATACTTTTATATTGCTATCATTACATAGCTTTGGTATATTATAGCTATGAAGAAGACACGCTTCGAATGGGACGATGAGAAAGATAAAGAAAATCAAATTAAACATACTGTTTCGTTTGCATTGGCTCAACGTGCTTTTCTCGATCCTCATCGTGTCATAGCGGAAGACGTCAGCCATAGCAGCGATGAAAAGAGATTTTACTGTATCGGTCGTGTCAGCGAAGGCATTATGACCGTCAGGTTTACTTATAGAGGAAATATCATCCGCATCTATGGTGCCGGATATTGGAGAAAAGGGAGGAAACTATATGAAGAGCAAAACAAAATATACTGATGAGCCGATGGGCAAGCTGAAAGTAATTAAAGACTTTCTTCCACCTCCGGAACAACTCGTCATGAAAGAAGAAAATGTAAAGGTGACCATTGCATTGAACAAATCAAGCATCGAGTTTTTCAAAAGAGAGGCGCAGCGTTACCATACCTCGTATCAAAAAATGATTCGGCGGCTGATAGATTTATATGCCTCACACCATAAAAAGAGCGCTTAACACTTATAAGGCCCCCCGCTGTCAAGAGAAAAAGCGTTCCTAATCGGAAATCAGAATAAAGACATTTCCTTAATGTTCTTCAGATTGCCGGTGAGTTCCGACTTGGTTTCCGAAAGCGGCGTCAGATCAATATCTGCACCAAACACTTATCGAGGCTCGATAGCCGGTCAGCACGGAACAATGTATCAATTCCGTACTGCCGACGACAGTGGAGAGACCAATCGGTCTTGTTCTCCACGGCCTGGAAACAATTCAGAACCCTTATACCGTCCTCATCAAAGGTCTGGTTCATCCCGACTAATCGGGATCCTCCAGTTAGTATCAGGCTCGGGTAAGGGGCAGAACCTGTAACAATCTTTTATGTCTTATAGAGACCGGGCGTCCTAATCAAAAAAGATAGGCGCCGGGTATCGCATTCCATGATGCCCTATCCATGATCGAAGCCATATACAAAGGCATGTTCTAAAGAGCATCCGTCGGACTTAACCCTAATGGCGCCAGTTAGACGCAACAGGCTCACCCGGTCCCAGCCTTATTTCGCAAAGAAGACTTCTGGATGAAACACCTCTTTTCTTTTCAGGATATGATAGGCAGCCCTCGCAAGCTTATGTGCCAAAATGGTCAGGGACTTCGCCTTGCCGTGCTTCCTTGCCAGTTTGTCCCGATACTTTACCGCTTCGGGGTTTCTCCTGAGGAAAAGAACGGCTGCTTCTGAGAAGGCCCATTTAAGATGTGCATTGCCGATCTTCTTGCCCGAGGTGCCGAGTTTCTTGCCTGCCGACTCCTTGGCGGATTTAACAAGTCTGCAGTATGAGACGAAATCCTGCACTCTGGGGAAGCGGTCGATATCGTGAATCTCATAGAGAATGACCAGGCCGAGGATTCTTCCTATACCGGGTATGGAGCGAAGACGGAAATAGGAATCGGCATCATCGACCTTTGCGATAAGGGATATCTCATGTTCAACACGGTGAAGCAGTTGATCATAGTGGTCTATGAGGCCAAGATCCAGTTCGATGCTCTTTTGGACACTCATGTCGGTGAACCGTTCGGCCAAGCCTTCGCGGTTGCCTTTCTTTCCGATATTCTTCCCTATCTCCGGAAGGTTGTATTGATGATTGGTGTTTTGCACATGGGCAAGGAGTTCGGCCCGCTTGCGGACAAGGTGCAACCTTCTTCTCAAGAGATCCCTCGTGGACCGCATTTCGGAAGGGTAGACATACGCCATAGGCATCATGCCGCCCCTTAGCAGCACCGCTATCTTATGAGCGTCTACCTTGTCGTTTTTGGCTTTGCCTCCGTGGATGGCTTTCATGTACAGGGCATGGCCCAGGACAAACGGGATATTCTCCTTATTGCAGAGATCGGCGATCCAGTACCAGGTGAAGATGCATTCTACGGCCACGACAATGTCCTCACGATACGGCGCGATAGTCTTAAGGAAGATGTCGGGATTTGTTTTGATGTCCCGGTGCAGAACGATTCTTCCCTCCTGATTGAGGATGCAAAGGTACATGGTCTTGGCATGCAGATCGATTCCGCAAGAAAATTTGTGCTGCTTGGTGTAAAATCTCATTTGAGGCCTCCTATGGGAAAAGGTTTTGGGTCCCTGAATCATACCTGCTTCGGGTATGGTTCAGGGGGGCCTTAATGAGTATCAATTAAATCCGCGGGACGGGCAATGGCCCGCCCGTGATTTAACGCGTTGGACGGAACTGGGAAAAGAAAGGAGAACAGAAGACCCAGTGCACGTGTTGGTCTGATACAAACTCTGATACAAACTCTGAAACAAACAAGGAGGTGAACAAATGATATCAAAGCCAATGATACAGGATGCTATTGTAACAGATGGGGATAAGTATTCGGTTGTTCTGGAAAACGAACGCGTTAGGGTGCTCAGATACCACGATACGCCGGGGGACAGAACTTCGCAACACGCTCACCCCGACTACGTATTGTACGCGGAGTCTTCTTTCAAGCGGCGTTTGACATTTCCTGATGGTCAGAAGCGTGAGGTCGACGTCAAAGCGGGGAGTGTCGTTTGGATGAAAGGGCATACACACATCGGCGAGAACATAGGAGATACGAATACTGACGTAGTAATTGTGGAACTGAAAGAGAACAGAACGTTAGACAAGACGGAGAAGAATCTGAAATAAGCGCGTCAGGCAACTAAACGCTACGTTAGCCCACTTCAAGGCCATACTGCCTTATCAGTCTCAGGTCGTCATCATAGGGCGTTCCCGCTGTTGTGAGATAATTTCCGGTCAGCAGTGAATCGGCCCCTGCCATGAAGACCATTGAATTGAACTCTCCAAGCGTTTGCCTCCTCCCTCCGCACACCCGTATCTCCTTTTGAGGGAGTGCGAACCGGTAAAGGCTGATGATCTTCAGGGCATCAAAGGGATGCAAGGGAACCCTGTCCTCCATCGCTGTTCCCTTGACCGCGATGAGAAAATTAATGGGGACGGAATCCACATCAAGCTCTCTCAGCGCCTGCGCCATCTCTATCCTGTCCTGCCACGACTCACCGATGCCGAATATACCCCCGGAGCAGAGGGAAAGACCAATGGATTTTGCAGCCATGATCGTCCTTGTCTTGTCCGCATAGGTGTGGGTCGAACAGATCTCAGGGAAGAACCTCTCCGAAGCTTCAAGGTTATGGTGATACCGCACCAGACCGCTGTCCCTGAGCATCGACAGTTCATCCTTCTCGAGAAGGCCGAGGGTCGCGCAGGGAAGGAGACCGAGCCCCCGGACCTTTCCGATCATCGAAGCTATCTCCTTCAGCTCTCCCTTGCCCGCCTTCCTTCCGCTGGTGACGATGCAGAACCTCTTCACCCCGGCCTCTTTCGCTTCTCTGGCTTTTTCCAATACAGCGCTTTCATTCACAAGGGGATGCACGGGGACATCGGCTTTGCTCTTTGATGACTGTGCACAATAGGAACAGTCTTCGGAACATGCGCCCGATTTGGCGTTTATGATGGAGCAGAGATCAACGCTGCTTCCCCTGTATCTTTCCCGTATTTTGCAGGCCGCGGCAAAGAGCTGAAAGAGCTCACTGCCTGCGAGGGAAGCAATGTGGGACAGGTCGCCTCCGGAAGGCACGTCGCCTGCCAATACTTTCTCTGTGAGCCTGTCTATCATTATTCAGTCGTTGACAGACTCAATGATCCTGGCTTTATCGGTGACTTCCCTGACAGTCACGGACCCTATCTTCTGAGGGAGGATAAACTTCAACTTTCCCGCCACCGCCTTCTTGTCGAGACGCATCGAGGAAAGGACCCCCTCTGCATCAACGTCCGACCGTATCTCTGAAGGCAGTCCATACGCCGCTATGAGGGAACGCACCCGCTCTACCTCTCCCCCGTCCATATAGCCAAGGTGCGAAGAGAGCCTTGCCTCGAGATACATCCCTATGGCCACGGCCTCCCCGTGCAGATACGTTGTGTATCCGGTGGCCGTTTCCAGCGCATGGCCTATCGTATGGCCGTAATTCAGGATCGCCCTCAGCCCACCCTCTCTTTCGTCCCTGGAGACGATCTCCGACTTGATCTCACAGGAACGCTTGATGATATGCTCTAGGGCATGCCGGTCAAGGTTCAGTATCTTTTCCCTGTTCTCCTCAAGGAACCGGAAAAGCTCCTCGTCCCATATGACGCCGTACTTGATGACTTCGGCCATCCCGGCAATGAACTGACGCTTCGGCAGTGATGCAAGCGTGCTAATATCCGCCCATACGAGCCCCGGCTGATAGAACGTCCCTATCATGTTCTTCCCGAGAGGATGGTTCACCCCGGTCTTTCCGCCTACGGAGCTGTCCACTTGGGCAAGAAGGGTCGTGGGGACCTGAATGAACGGGATCCCTCTCATATAGGCTGAGGCGACGAACCCGGTGATATCGCCGATCACGCCGCCGCCAAGGGCGATCAACGCAGACGCCCTGTCGAACCTCTGTTTAAGAAGTTCTCCGAAGAGGTAATAAGCCCAGAGGAGCTCCTTGTACCCCTCACCGTCAGGGATGAGGATCACGGGCGCATCGAACCCGGCCTTGCTCAGGGAATCGGAAACCCTGGCGCCGTAGAACCCGTGAACGGTCGGATTGCTGATAACGGCCACGCGGCTGGGATGAAGCCCCTTCACCTTTTCGCCAAGGTCCCTGAGCGTGTCAGCGCCGATAAAGATGCCGTAACTCCTCTCTCCGAGCTCAACCCTTATCTCCTGCATCCCATCCTCTCCAGTATCTCCTTTGCGACAAGAAAGGGAGACTTCTCATCGGTTTCGATCATGATATCCGCCTTCTCGTAAAAGGGCTTCCTGAATTCCAGAAGCTCTTTAATCTTTTTGAGCGGGTCCTTCACCTGGAGAAGGGGTCTTTCATCGTTGCCCCTGGTCCTTCCGAGGACCGTCTCCCGGACTTGCCCAGAGACATACGATAACCCCATGCTCTCTGAGGATATCCATGTTCTCCTGCCGGAGGACCGCTCCGCCGCCCGTGGAGATGATCACGCTCCGGTCCTGCGAAACTTTCCTTATCATCCCGGTCTCTATATCCCTGAAGGCGGGTTCCCCGAGCGTGCTGAAGATCTCATGTATGGTCATGTTCCGGGCCTTGACGATCTCATCGTCCACATCGATGATCTTCCACCCAAGGATCCGGGAAAGCTCTCTTCCCACCGCCGTCTTGCCCGCACCCATGAAACCGGTAAGAACAATGTTCTTCATTTATGAGCTAACCTTCTTGATTCAGCCTTCGATTCTTGCCACAGAGGCACTGAGACACAGAGATAAACCTAAAAAGACTGAACGTTTCATGCTTCATCGATTCCTTGAGATTCAAAACCCTCCGAGCCTGATCCAAAAAAATCTTGACGTAATCTTGAGGCTGAAATGCGCTTGTCTTCTCCGTGCCTCGGTGTCTCTGTGGTTAATTGTCTTTTGTCAGAATTGTTTTACATATTCCGTGTACGACCTATAGTTCCTCATAACCTCTTCCATGTCGTCTCCGCCGAACTTCTCGAGAAAGGCATCAGCAATGACCAGGGCAGTCATCGCTTCACCGACTACCGCTGCCGCCGGCACCGCGCAGACGTCAGAACGCTCGTAGGCAGCCTCGATCGGCTCCTTGCTGACCATATCCACAGAATTGAGGGGTCTCCTCAACGTAGGGATCGGCTTCATGCCCGCCCTGATGGTAACGGGCATTCCGTTCGTCATGCCTCCCTCGATCCCGCCTGCGTTGTTGGTCTTCCGGTAAAAACCAGGGCGTAACGTGTAACGTGCAGCGTGTGGAGAACCCGGGGTGTTGACCTTTGACTTCCGACTTCTCGCTTCTGGCTTCTGCTCGTAGAATATCTCATCCATAACCTCGGAACCGGACCTGCCCGACATCTCAAATCCGAGGCCGACCTCCACCGCCTTGATCGCCTGAACGGACATCAGCGCCCGGGCGAGTCTTCCGTCCAATCTTCTGTCCCACTGGATGTAGCTTCCCACCCCAGGCGGAACGCCTGTCACAAATACCTCGAAAACACCCCCGAGGGAGTTACCCTCCTTCATGGCGCTCTTAATGACCGAGACCATTTTCTTGGAAGCATCCGCATCAGGACACCTCACCGACGAGGTCTCAGCTTTCTCAAACATTTCGAAAAGTTCTTTTTCCTTAAGCTGACTGCTGACCGCTGACCGCTGACTGCCTATCTGTATCACATAACTTCCGACCCTGATACCGAATTCGGAGAGGAATCTCTTTGCCACAGCCCCCAGGGCGACCCTCATGGCGGTTTCCCTCGCACTTGACCGCTCCAGGATGTTCCGTATGTCGTCCTGGTGATACTTTATGGCCCCTGACAGGTCCGCATGCCCCGGCCTCGGCTTTGTTACCGGAGGTATCGAGCCCTTGAACCCGGCATCTTCGGACATGCCCTCAGCCCAGTTCTTGTGATCCCTGTTCTCTATCAGAAGGGCGATGGGAGAACCGATGGTCTTGCCCCAGCGGACCCCGGAGAGGATCTCGGCATGGTCCGACTCAATCTTCATCCTTCCCCCCTGCCGAAGCCGGACTGTCTTCTTTTCAGTTCGACGTCGATATCAGAGGAAGAAAGGGCAAGGTTTGCCGGAACGCCTTCCAGAATCCCGGTGAGGGCCTTTCCATGGGATTCCCCTGCGGTAAGAAATCTAAGGCTTGACATGGCACATTGTGTCCAATCCTCTCCGGTCTCCGGCCTATTCCCTGCGTCTCAGAATCGCCGCAAGCAGGAGGGGCATCAGCATCACCGCAAAGTCAGCCACCGCCGTGGGGGTGTTCTGACGTGCGCCGACAGAGCAGCCGCCTCCTCCTCCCCCGCCACTGCTGCTGCCGCCCCCGTCTCCTGAACTCTGGGTTGTTGCGGAGGCTTCATTGGAATAGAGGGAATTCCCTGCTGCTGCACTGAAGGCCCTGACCCTGTGAGTAAAAGAGGTGCCGGGGGGAAGCCCTGACTGCGTGAACGTCGTGGTGTTCGGCCCCACAGTTGCTGTCTGGACAAAGCCACCTGCATCCTTCCTTTCAATGGCATATCCCTCTTCACTCTGTGAGTTGTCTGTCCATGTAAGCATTATCTGCGTTGTGGATATCCCGGTAGCGGTGAGCCCGGTGGGAGGGTTCAGGGGTGTTGTGACGGACGCCTCACCGGAATAAGAAGAATCTCCCTCTATGAGAGCACCCCCTGGAGGATTGGGGAGGGAGTTAAATGCCCTCACTCTGTATGTCGATGTCGTGCCGTCAGCAAGACCATTGTCGGTAAATGTGGTCACGTTCGCAGCGAGTGTTGTTATCTCGCTGAAAGAGCCTCCTCCAGTTTTCTTCTCAACTTTGTACCCGTCCTCACCTGTAGCGTTGTCCGTCCACGTGAGACCGATCTGGGTCGCGGATGTTGCTGAGGCAGTAAGGTTGGTCGGTGTCAGCAGGGATGACAATGCCTTGTATGCATTGATCCTTCCTCCTGTCATTATCTTGCCATTGAGCGTTGGCAATACATCGACGTACCTTAGGATTGTCCCGCGTATCTGGGAATAGGTGAAGTTCGTGTAGTAACTGTATAGCAATCCCGCCAGGCCCGAGACAAAAGGGGTCGACATGGAAGTGCCGGATATGAAACCGTACGTACTCGGCAGAAGGGTACTCAGAATGCTTACCCCCGGCGCCGCAACATGAACCGAGTTGCCGAAATTCGAAAAAAACGCCAGGCTGTCGCCCTGGTCCGTGGCGGTAACGGATATTATATTCGGCAAACTGTAATTCGCCGGATAATTCGGCGCCTGATCATTACTTGTTCCGTCATTGCCGGCAGCGGCCATGAGGAGAACCCCTGCACTGTTCGCGGCGCTCACTGCAGCAAGCTCGGACTGCGCAACACCACCACCCGCAAAACTCGCATTCATCGCCTTTATATTCACTCCCCTGTTCTTCATCATCACCGCGTAGTCAATGGCAGCGACCTCATCTCCAATGGACCCGTCACCATCTGCATTGAGGAACTTCAACGGCATGAGCTTCACATTCCACACCACACCGGCAACGCCTGTCCCGTTATTTCCAACTGCGCCCACAATCCCGGACACATGGGTTCCATGGCCCTCGCTGTCGTTATCCATGGGGTTGTTCCCCGGTAATTTTGGGATAATGCAGGCGAACGTCGATTGATTAAACTCTGCGCACGTAGTGAAATCCCATCCTCTACAGTCGTTAATAAACCCATTGCCGTCATGATCGATGCCGTCAGTACAAGTCTCCCCCGGATTTGTCCATATATTCTGCGTCAAATCAGGATGATTAAGATCGATCCCCGTATCCACGACCGCAATAACAACGGTGCTGTTCCCCGTGCTGATATCCCACGCCTGGGGCGCATTTATCTTCGGGAGTGCATATTGCTGGCTGAAAAACGGATCATTGGGCGTCACCGAAGCCCGTCTTATATAATTAGGCTCGGCATATTCCACGGTCGGGTCTGACATATATTTGATAATTCCATCTCTTACCGAAAGGCCCTGGGGAAGCTTCACGTGTTCAAGATTGGGGACAAGAGCATACCTCCGGAGCGATGTCGCGCCCAACGCCTGGTGTGTCTTCAGAGAGGAAGCGGCCAGGACTCCTCCCCTGAACTTCACAAGAAGTTCTCCTTCCCTGTATTTCCCCCTTTCCATAGTGGATAAAACAGACTGAACCGAGACCCGGGAAGAGCTGACCTCGTTCGACGCAGCTGAAATGGGAGAATCCGAAGAAAGCCCAGGGGTCTTATCGCTCCCGCAGGATACCAGGAACAGGAACAGGAAAGTGTAAACAATTCTCTTCATTTTTTCCCCTCACGTGGAACTTTTTGTTTACCGTTAGAGTATATCATAAACTCCCAAAAACACAATATTTGAGGCGAAATGAAAGATGGCGGACGGCAGGACATTTGATGTCCGACAATAGAGAAAGCCCATCACCAGGGAAGGGAAGAACGTCAATAACGCATAGGGGTCACGGTAGATAACAAACTGAGGAAGATGCACGAGAGCGAACAGGAGACTCACCACGACGACTCCCTTCATCGTGTTGCCCAGCCTCTCCTGGAGGAATCCCCTGAAATAGACCTCCTCAGGGAGGGAGACACCGAGGAGCTGAAAGATCACGGCGCTCACAGGTAATACCATAAAAGGTCTTCCCGGCTGGGAAGCGAAATACCAGAAGGGTAACAACACTGCGGCGGATACGGCAATGCCCGTTGCCGCGTCCCTCACCGAGAATCTGAGATGGAGAGTTCGCTGGAAGAGAACCGGCGCACCAAGAAGATAGAGCGGGATCAGGTACTTGAAGAGGGGCCGGGGAAAGGCGTGATATGCACACACCAGTACGAACAGTATCAGGTATGTAGAGAGTGTCTTTCCCCTCCGGATATCCAGTCTAACCCTTATCCCTCAAATTATCTCTTGCGCCTTAATAGTGCTGCGAGCAGTAACGGCGTCAGCAGCACGGCGAGGTCGGCCATTGCCGTTGGAGCATTCTGTTTTGCACTTATGGAACAGCCACCGCCGGAAGAGGATTGCTGGGGCTCTGGTGAAGGTGTCGGCAGCGTCGTTGCGGATGCCTCGTTCGAGTAGGCAGAATCCGCGGGGATTGTATTGAACGC
The DNA here is from genome assembly GCA_963699545.1 of Nitrospirota bacterium. GTDB lineage: Bacteria > Nitrospirota > Thermodesulfovibrionia > Thermodesulfovibrionales > UBA9159 > JAMCQB01. The sequence goes on from CAVOUE010000006.1 coordinate 412,424, forward strand.
CCTCACCCTGTATGTGTAGCTCGTGTTTGCGACCAGACCGCCATCCGTAAACGTATACGCCACCGGAGGCTGAGGAATGACATTCGGCCTCGATATCGGCGCGATCGTTGTTATCTGGACATAGGCACCGTTCCCCAACTTTCTCTCTATCTTGTACCCATCTTCACCTGTGGCATTCCCTGCCCATGCAAGCGAAATCTCTGTTGAGGAGGTAGCGTTGGCGGTAAGGCCTGTCGGTTGCTGCAGGGATGATACCGCCCTATACGCATTGATCCTCGCTCTTGTCTGAACCAGGACATTATTGTCCGGCAGCAGATCGGCATATCTCAGAATCGTTGCCCGAACCTGAGAGTAGGTGAAATCGGAGTAGTAGCTGAAGAGCAATCCCGCAAGCCCCGAGACGTGAGGGGCAGCCATGGAAGTGCCGTCACAAAAATCATAGCTCACGACAAAAGAATTGCTGCAGAGAGATCTAAAACTCCCTGCTACACCGGTCGCGGGCACCGTGCTCAGGATGTACACGCCGGGCGCGGTGACATGGACCGAATTGAGACCGAAGTTGCTAAATGTCGCCATCTTGTCAGTCTGGTCAGTGGCAGCAACGGAGATGATATTGGGCAGCGGGTAACTTGCGGGATATACCGGATTCACATCATTGTTGTTCGAATCATTCCCCGCAGCAGCGACCACCAGCGCTCCCGCATTCCTTGCGAAATCGATGGCATCAAGCACGGTCTGGGAAAAACCAAATCCGCCGAGGCTCAGATTGATCACTTTCGCTCCGTTTGAAGCGGCAAAGGTGATGCCGGACGCTACGGCGCTTATCGGACACGCATCGGAAGCACATACCTTTACCGGCATCAAACGCGCATTCCAGATCACTCCGCTGGTTCCTAACCCGTTATTCCCGAGCGCGCCGATAATACCTGCCACATGGGTCCCGTGCCCGTCAATGTCGGAGGTGTCCGCATTGTCGTCAATGAAATTAAAGCCTGGGATAACATTATTCAGCAGGTCGACGTGGTTCGGGTCCACGCCCGAATCAGCCACCGCCACGATCACATTGCTGTTCTTCACTATATCCCATGCCCACGGCGCCCTTATGTCCGCACCTTCCTTGCCGCTTGCGAATTGGCCGGTATTGTAAAGCCCCCACTGCTGCGGGAAAAAATATGTGTCATTCGGAAGAATGAAGGGATGCATCACGTAGTTAGGCTCGGCATACGCCACGCCGGGATCCGACATGTACCGGATGATCGCATCTTTCACCGAAAGACCCTGCGGAAGCCTGACGTGATCGACATTTATGAGGGCGATCTTTCTTACAGGCGCCGCGCCGACGGACTGATGAGTCTGCAATGAAGCTGCCGTGAGCACCCCCGGCTTGAACTTCACAAGAAGCTCTCCTTCTTTATACCTTCCCTTTTCCATAGTGGATAAAATAGACTGAACGGTGACCTTTGGGGCGCTGACCTCCTTTGACGCATCCGGGGCAAGGCTTGAGGTAGTGCCGCTCCCGCAGGATACCAACAAAAGAACCATAAAAAGATAGATAATCTTATTCTTCATCTTGTCCTCTCCTTAAATTAAAAGAGTTTTTATCTATTCCACCTTAAATTGAAGCACATTAATTCTTTATTGTCAAGTATTTTTAGACTTTTATTAGAGTTTTTTGTTAAGAAATATTGCTTTATTTTATAAAGGGATAAGGGAGGAGTTCCTGAACCGAATATTTTTTGATACCGGCATCAGATGCCAGATATATTTCGATGTCGGGGGCGAACTCCACAAGCAATGTATCGACGTCGGCAGGAACCATCGTTGTTGCAGGCGGTCAGCTATCAGTTGTCAGCGGTCAGCAAGAAAGACTAAAAGGCTTAGAGCTAATGGCTGAAAGCTGATTGCTCTCTTAGTAATTCATTATCTCGAGCAGGTCTTCCATGTCCTTTTCGTCGTCGCCCCTGAGAAGCAGCTTCTTTTCTCTCATATCGCTCATCGCCTTTTCCCTGTTCCCCCGGTAAGAAGGATCCATGTCCACAGCCTTTTTCAGGGCGGTGGCGGCATCCCCGTATCTTCCCAAAGCGTTATAACAGAGGGCAAGCCCGTAATAGGGCTGATGAAAATCGGAATTTCTCTTTGCCGCCTCCCGATAGGCATCCATTGACTCATCATATCTCTTTATCCTGTAGTATGCCCTGCCCAGATTGTTGAAAGCCCTGTCCGTGTTCCGGTACAGGGGATTCGCGATCGCAGCCTTGTAGGAACTCACCGCGTCATCGTACTTCCCCAGTTTCTCATAGGCGCCCCCCAGATTGTTTGACGCCTCAGAGAAGCTCTTGTCCACCTTGAGGGCCCTCTGGAAATACTCTATCGCCCTGGGATAGTCTTCGAGTTTCATAAGGTAGATGACACCGATGCCGTTGAGGACCTCCTTGTCCATGGGGTTAAGCTCAAGGGCCTTCTGGAACTCCACAAAGGCCGGCTGGATATTGTTGTCATTAAGGTAGGATAGGCCCAACTGGCGGTGGGCTGATGCCTTCTGCGCCTTTTCCTCATTGGACGTCGTCGCACAGGCCCCCACCAGGAGAACGGGCATCAGGGTCAGAGCGACCAGTACACAGACGAATTTCTGTCTTACCATATCGATCACTAAAATTATCAGAAAGGTCTCGTACATGTAAAGAACAAATTTTGCCTCTGTGCGCATCAAGGGACCACTTCCACTCCCTGATTCCCCCGCAGTATTGCGTCCTGTCCTCATCAAATACTTTTCTTGGGGGGGAGGGAATTCATATGGATGGCAGTCTTGAATAGAGTATAACTGGTGGACTGGACCAATGACGTCATGGCACGGCTCCAATGGCGAAAGAACGCATAATTTGTCATTATACGCTGCCATTTTTTGCTCATCACTCTTGACCCCACTTCTTCCTTCTTCAACAAATACTTTTAATTTCGTCAGTTATAGCACGGGGAGCATTCAAAATATCAGGCATGTTGATTGCATATTTTTTTTGAAGCCCAGTAGTACCACAATGACCAAGGAAGATAAGAGGAGATCCGATATGCTCACCAACAAGAGGAATAGTGCTCACTTGAGGGTTGATCTTAATGATATCCTCTTTCGAAGAACGATCATGTGGTTCACTGTGCTCTTATTGATCATGGTATTTCTTAATGGGGGAGTATCCTATGCCCAGAATTTGCCTGAGCTGTTCCATCAGACAGCCGGTGAGAGGACAGCGCGGGGGGTCCCTCTACTCCCCGGCGAAAGGATAACCGGCTCGATCGATCTTTCTCTGATACACCCTGACAATGACTCAACGCCCAGAATGATGTCAGCCGTCCCTGGAAAGACGCTCGTTCTCGTGAGAGACAGGGTCGAGACACGGAGAGAGGGCAATTACACCTGGGTTGGGACAGTTGAGGGAAGTGAACTGAGTACCGTTGTTATTTCGGTAGTGGATGGTTCCCTTCATGGGCATATAGACATGGATGGAGAGACCTATTCCATAAGACCGGAAAGCGGTGCATATGTGGTGACCAAGCACGACCCTGCGATGGTGCGCCCCTTTGAGGACGATGTCATGGTCCCCACCACAATGTCAGAGACCCTCAGGAAGACGAACGCCGTAGCGGCATATCAGGCCCAGGAAGACGGTTCCGTTATCGATGTCCTCGTGCTCTATACACAGCAGATGCAGACCAAGTACGGGTCCAACCTGAACTCCAGGATACAGAATTTTATCGACCTTGCAAATACAGCCTATACGCAGAGCGGTGTGGACACGAGGCTGAGACTGGCCGGTGCAGCGCTTTACAATACGGCCAGCGCAGCAGAAGGCGTTACCATCAGCAACGCCCTCACGTTCATTACCTCAGACGGCCAGCTGGCGAGTTTGAGGGACACGTATAAGGCCGACCTGGTCTCACTCATACGGGTATATGACGGCGTCAGTTCATCGTGTGGAATTGCGTGGCTAATGACCGACGTGAGCCCCGCATTTGAAGGCAATGCCTTCTCCGTGGTTGAGGTGCGTTCTGCCTCAGAGGCTATTCCCCCCTACTATTATTATTGTGACGACAGGAGCTTTGCACACGAACTCGGACACAACATGGGATGTCATCATGACCGGGCCCATGCAGGGGGAGGCACCGGCGCTTTTCCTTTCTCATATGGATATGACAGTGCAGGCGTGTTCGGGACCATCATGAGCTATGTCGGCCCGCGGATCACGTATTTCTCAACACCGTTCGTATCGTACAGCGGAATACCCATTGGAGTGGATGTGGACCAGCCCTATCCAGCCTTTAATGCGCTCACGATAAATGAGACGCGGGTCACGGTCGCCAACTTCAGACTCGCCGGCTGCAGTATTCTCATCAGCCCCGCCAGTGCCTCTTATGGTCCGTCTGAAGGGACAGGCTCCGTAACTATTGCTGCTGATAGCAGCTGCGCCTGGACAGCTACAAGCAATGTGCCGTGGATCACGATCACCTCCGGCGACGGCGGGGCAGGGAACGGAACTGTTGAGTATTCTGTTTCTAATAATACCGGGGGCCAGAGGACAGGCACGTTGTCGATCGCCGGACAGACCTTCACCGTTATTCAGGGGAAGGAGATCACCCCTCCAACCGCTTCACCAGCCATCAATGGAGGGGCTCTTGCCACGAGGTCCACCGCTGTCACCCTTGCACTGAATGCTACGGATACAAGCGGGGTGTCCCAGATGTGCATCAGCAATACCCTTACCTGCACCTCGTGGACATCCTACACACCCACAAGATCATGGACGCTGCCTTCAGGGGACGGAACAAAGACCGTCTATGCATGGTTCAGGGACATATGGGGCAACCAGAATACCACACCTTTTTCGGCTTCGATCATCCTTGACACCACCGCACCGGTCAACGGCGTGCTCACCCCATCGGTGGGCAATGCCCAGGTAACATTAAACTGGTCAGGGTTTACCGATGCGGGAAGCGGGGTGGCAAGCTATAAACTTGTATACAGAACAGGCTCTGCTCCCTCCTCCTGTTCAAGCGGAACTGCCATCTATACCGGTGCAGACACCTCATATCCCCACACAGGGCTCGTCAACGGCACGACATACTATTACAGGCTCTGCGCTATTGACCGGCTGGGGAACACCTCCTCCGGCGCTGCTGCAAGCGCTCGCCCTGTCCCTGAGACCGCCCCTCCTGTCGGTCCTCCCATCGGCGCTCTTGTGCTTATCAACGGTGGTGCGGACTTTACGAAGTCCACCTCCGTCACCCTTGGGCTGAATGCTACGGATACAAGCGGGGTGTCCCAGATGTGCATCAGCAATACCCTTACCTGCACCTCGTGGACATCCTACACACCCACAAGATCATGGACACTGTCTTCAGGGGACGGAACAAAGACCGTCTATGCATGGTTCAGGGACATATGGGGCAACCAGAATACCACACCTTTTTCGGCTTCGATCATCCTTGACACTACCGCACCGGTCAACGGCGTGCTCACCCCATCGGTGGGCAATGCCCAGGTAACATTGAACTGGTCAGGGTTTACCGATGCGGGAAGTGGGCTGGCAAGCTATAAACTTGTATACAGAACAGGCTCTGCTCCCTCCTCCTGTTCAAGCGGAACTGCCATCTATACCGGTGCAGACACCTCATATCCCCACACAGGGCTCGTCAACGGCACGACATACTATTACAGGCTCTGCGCAATTGACCGGCTGGGGAACACCTCCTCCGGCGCTGCTGCAAGCGCTCGCCCTGTCCCTGAGACCGCCCCTCCTGTCGGTCCTCCCATCGGCGCTCTTGTGCTTATCAACGGTGGTGCGGACTTTACGAGGTCCACCGCTGTCACCCTTGCACTGAATGCTACGGATACGAGCGGGGTGTCCCAGATGTGCATCAGCAATACCCTTACCTGCACCTCGTGGACATCCTACACACCCACAAGATCATGGACGCTGCCTTCAGGGGACGGAACAAAGACCGTCTATGCATGGTTCAGGGACATATGGGGCAACCAGAATACCACACCTTTTTCGGCTTCGATCATCCTTGACACTACCGCACCGGTCAACGGGGTGCTCACCCCATCGGTGGGCAATGCCCAGGTAACATTGAACTGGTCAGGGTTTACCGATGCGGGAAGCGGGCTGGCAAGCTATAAACTTGTATACAGAACAGGCTCTGCTCCCTCCTCCTGTTCAAGCGGAACTGCCATCTATACCGGTGCAGACACCTCATATCCCCACACAGGGCTCGTCAACGGCACGACATACTATTACAGGCTCTGCGCTATTGACCGGCTGGGGAACACCTCCTCCGGCGCCGCTGCAAGCGCACGGCCGGTGCAGACTCCTTAAGGTGAATTTGGGAGACCGGCCTAGCTTAATCTCTTCATCACATCATATGAGACTGAGAGAGAATCACCTTTTTTCATAAGTCCCTTAAGATCGAGCTCAAAACCATCCTTATGGAACCGGATACCGTGGAATGTTTGCTGAAGGGCCAGCACCTTTTCTGCTGCAACAGGAGCAGTCTTTGAAAACACCAATCGTATCTTCCTGTCAATCTCCGAGATTCTCGAAATGGAAAGCCTTCTCGCCATGATCTTCAGCCTCATGATCTCAAGGAGATTGCCGACCTCATCCGGCAGATCCCCAAAGCGGTCCTTCATCTCTGATCCCATATCTTCAAGATCCTCCGTGTTCTTTGCGTTGGCTATCCGCCTGTACACACTTAACCTGACCGTCATGTCCTCGATATAGCTTTCCGGAATCAGGGCCGCCGCCTGCAATGTGATGGACGGTTCTATCTCCTCTTTCACCTCCATACCCTTCAGCTCAGCAACGGCATTTTCGAGCATCTCCACATACATATCGAATCCCACAGCATGGATGTGTCCTGACTGTTCAGCACCAAGGAGGTTCCCCGCCCCCCTCATCTCGAGGTCCTTCATGGCCAGCCTGAACCCTGCCCCGAGATAGCTCATCTCCCGGATCGCCTGGAGCCTCTTTTTCGCTTCCTCGGTGATAACATCCATTCCCGGTACAAGGAAATATGCATACGCCCTCACATTGCTCCTTCCCACCCTCCCCCTGAGCTGATAAAGGTCTGAGAGCCCTATTTTGTCAGCCCGGTCCATGATAATGGTGTTGGCGGTGGGAATGTCGATACCGGACCCGATGATCGTTGTCGAAACCAGCACATCGATCTCCCTGTTGATAAATTTCAGCATAACCTCTTCGAGCCTCTTCTCCGCCATCTGGCCGTGGCCAACGGCGAATCGGGCATCCGGCAGAAGCCGCTTTAAAAGAGCAGACACCTTTTCAATGTCATGCACCGTGTTGTGTACAAAGAGGACCTGACCGCTCCGCTGGAGTTCCCTTTCCATGGCCTCCTTTATCAGCGCCTCATCAAAAACCGCAACAACGCTCCTCACTGCAAGCCTTTCTTCAGGGGGTGTCTCGATAATGCTCATTCCCCTGATCCCCGAAAGGGCCATGTGGAGCGTCCGCGGGATGGGAGTGGCGGTCATGCTCAGGACATCCACGCCTTTCTTGATCTCTTTGATCTTCTCCTTCTGGCCGACACCGAACCTGTGCTCCTCGTCAATGATCAGAAGGCCGAGACCGCTGAAGGAGATATCCCGCCGGAGAAGCCCGTGAGTGCCGATGATGATATCGGTCTCGCCCTTCGCCAGCGACTGTATCGTCAGGGCCTGCTCCTTCCTTGATTTGAACCTGCTCAGGTAGTCTATCTTTACCGGAAATCCCGAGAACCTGCTCTTGAACGTGAGATAATGCTGCTCGCACAAAATGGTGGTGGGCACCAGGACCGCAACCTGCTTGCCATCATACACCGCCTTAAATGCTGCCCGCATGGCCACTTCGGTCTTTCCATACCCGACATCCCCGCATAAGAGCCTGTCCATAGGCCTTTCAGTCTCCATGTCACGGCCGATCTCCTCTATTGCCTTTATCTGGTCAGGCGTCTCCTCATAGGGGAAGAATTCATAGAACTCCCTGTGAAGTTCTGTATCACCGCTGAAAGAGACGCTGTTCGTCACCTCCCTTTCCGCATAGAGCCTGAGGAGCTTCTCCGCCATCTCTTTCACGGCCTTCCTAACTTTTTCCCTCCTCCTCTGCCACGCCTTCCCGCCGAGCCGGTCCAGGGAAGGGGACACCCCTTCCGCTGCACTGTATTTCTTTATCCTGTCGATGTTGTAAAGAGGAATGTAGAGCCTGTCACCGCCGGCATATTCAAGGACCATAAGGTCCCCACCCGCATCACTTGTCTCCTCTTTGCTGATGCCGATGAACCTTCCTATGCCGTGGTCCCTGTGAACCACAAAATCACCCGAGGTGATGTCGTCCATGGAAGTGAGCAGATGAGACACCCTTGATTTCTTCAGCGACCTGTACAGGGGCCTTTCACCGAAGATCTCTTTCTCCGTCAGAACCAGAAAGCCGGGAAGGAAAAAGCCCGATGAGAGCTTCCCTTTTGTGATGGCAAGTGCACCTTCGTACTTCACGAGTTCTCCACTGCCTATTATGGGTGCGATGACGCCGCCATCAAAAAGGATATCCTTAACCCTCTCTGCCTGTCCCTCCGACGACGAAACAATGATCACCCTGTTGTCCCTGCTGAGGGATGATATCGCATGAGCGACGTCGCTCAGAGGATCTTCTTTCGTCAGGGTATATCCCGAGTCCGCTCAGGGAGAGCAGTCCCGCATCATGCCCCTCCCCTTTAATGTCAAACCGGGAGAGATGAATGGCATTGACCCTGCCCGAGGGTTCACCTCTCTGTGAATCCACCAGAAAGAGGCCGGCATCCGTAAACAAGGTGATGGTCTCTGCAGTGGAAGGAGGCGCTGCGGGAAAGACAAGGGGTTTTTCGACCTCGCCGATGGAGCGCTGGGAGTCAATGTCAAAGGACTTGATCCGCTCAATTTCATCCCCAAAAAATTCTATTCGCAGGGGATATTCTGCCGTCGAAGGGAAGATGTCCAGCAACCATCCCTTTGCGCTGTATTCCCCCTTTTCCAGTACGATCGAAACCCTCCGGTACCCGAGCGCTCGCAAACGGTTCTCTATGACGTCCCGTTCCATTTCCCTTCCCGTTTCAAAACGAAGGGATCTCCTTTCCAGTTCTTCCGGAAGCCATACAGGCGCATTCACTCCGTTGACAGAGGTTACGATGGAATCTTGTCCCGTGAGCTCATGGACAACCTGGGCTCTCTTTCCCGAAGCTTCCGGTCCATTGGGTTCAGGGAGGAAGTGTATTTTCCTCGCACCATTATGCAGCATTGCCAGGAAGAACCGGATATCCTCAAACAGACCTGATGCAGCTTCTTCTGTCTGCTCGGCCACAATAAAGGGCTCCTCCTGCAGGCTCAGGAGCAGGGCCAGAGAGGAACCCGACAGGTTGCAGATGCGGGAAATACCCGGCGGTACGCTGAAGAAATGCCTGATGTCGGAAATTGATACCATTTTGTTCCCCATGTGCCTTAGCCGTTCAAAAGAAATTCACCCGGGGTTTCTTGCTCATCACCATACAACCTGGATGGCCGATTGCAGACGATCAAACCGTAAATTTTTCGATGCCGACTATTGTAAATTTCTTGAGAAGGGCTAGGGCACATAATGATTCCTGTGGATTTATGATTCTTGTCAAGCCCACAAATGAAAAACGTCGCGTTTAAAAGCTTTGAAACCAGATATACCAGAGGATCGATGACCTATTTTCCACGAAAAATCAGGCTCGAAGCTTCTTTATCTTCTCTATGATTTCCGTAGTCGATATCCCTCTGATGTACGGCAGACTGCGCGTGTCGGGAACGACATCGGAGCCGACGATCTCTTCTCTTTGCCAGTCGCCTCCCTTCACCAGCACATCAGGTCTCAGGAGCTTGACCAGCTCATAGGGCGTATCTTCCCCGAACATCGTGACATAATCCACCATCTCCAGACTCGCGACCACTTCCGCCCGCTGCGCCTCAGGGATTACCGGTCGTCCCGGTTTGATCCCCGACACGGAACGGTCCGTGTTCAGCGCCACAACGAGAACATCACCGAGACCCCGTGCTTCCCTCAAGTACCTCACATGGCCGATGTGGATGATATCAAAACAGCCGTTGGTAAAGACCACCCTTTTGCCTGCGGCCTTTACAGTATCGACAGCCTGCTTCAACTCATTCCATTCAAGAATTATACCCATATTCGGATCTGCATACATTGTTCAGAACAACGGTTCAAACCATCCGCAAACTCAGTTGTCGCATTTAACAGTTTCGAACGCGACGTCCCGACGCGGATGAGATCGGGACGCGGGTCACAATACTGAGAGCATCTCCTTTGCCTTCCGGACGATCTCCCTGTCACCCTTGTAGCTCACCCTGCTCAGAGCCTCTTCCAGGGGAAACCACTCCGCCGCGTCCACCTCCCAGTTGTGGTCTGATGTGCTACCGCTTACATACTCGATCAGATAGAAGTGCACCGTTTTCCTGCACTTTGCATTATCCTCCTTAATGTAGTACCAGTAGGAGATATCCCCTATCCTTTCCACGATCCTGCCGGAAAGACCCGTCTCTTCCCTCACTTCCCTCACCGCGGTGTCCTGGGTTTCTTCTCCCTTTTCGACGATCCCCTTGGGCAAGGACCAGACCCTGCCGTCCTTCACCGCAACAAGAGCGATCTCCAGGGTATTTTCCGGAGTCTTCCTGAATATCACTCCTCCCGAGGAGACCTGTGTTTTTATGGTTGCCGGTCTCATTACGGGATCAGCTTCCCCGTGATGAGCCTCATGATATCGTTATAGAAGGCAAAGACCATGAGGGTGATGATTGCCGCCAGCCCCGCCCTCTGGGCGATCATGATCACCTTTTCACTCACGGGTTTCCTTCGCACCGCTTCGATCAGGAGGAACAGCACATGACCTCCGTCGAGCATCGGGATGGGGAGGAGGTTCAGCACGCCGAGATTGATACTGATAACAGCAAGAAACGTGAAGAAGCTCAATGCACCGTGGGCCGCCTGCTGCCCTGCCATCTGGAAAATGAGTATGGGCCCGCCTATCGTTTCCGCAGGGATGACGCGCTGGATGAGCTTTACGATCGAAACCACCGTGAGCACCGAAACGTCCCATGTCCTCATCACTCCAAAGCGGATGGCCTCCACAGGACCATACCTCTTCATGAAATCGTTTCCGAGAGGCCTCACGCCGATGAGGCCGATCTCTTTCTTCTCTCCGCCGGGGACAGTAAAGGCACTCTTTTCAGGAGTGATGGTGACCTCAGTGAGACGCTCGCCCCTCTTTATCCTGAACTTCAGAGCTTTTCCGGGACTCTCGTGGATGATTGCGGTCATGTCCTGCCACGTCTTCAGGGCAGTGTCCTCTATCGCCACAATCCTGTCGCCTTTCTGAAGGCCCGCCTTCTCAGCAGGAGAGCCTTTCGTGACTTCCCCGACGTCAGGATAAAGAAGTGGGGAAATGCCGATATTCCAGACCTCCCTGTTCTCTCCGAAGATATCCTTCTCAACCTTCTTCTCCGGCGTTACGGAAAGCTCTTTGACCGCTTCTCCTCTCTTTATCGTAAAGAGAAGTGTCTTCCCCTGACTGCTGTTCATGAACGACTCTATTTCATCCCAGCTTCTCACTGCGCCTCCGTCGATCGTCATAACCCGGTCACCCGTCATCAGACCTGACCTGGCAGCAGGGGAGCTGTCAGCAATCTTTCCGATGTCAGGGTACGGTACGGGAACGCCTGAAGCAGATATGAGAGCGAATACAAAAGCGGCGAAGAGAATGTTAAAGAGAGGGCCCGAGAGCACAATGAGGACCCGCTTTCCCACCGGCTGAGCGTTATATGCCCTCGCCCTGTCATCGTCCGTGATCTCATCCCCTGACTCTTCCCCCAGCATCTTCACGTATCCGCCCAGAGGGACTGCGGAGATCAGATATTCGGTCTCTCCGTATTTTTTCCCCACGACCCTGGGACCAAATCCCAGGGAAAACTTCAGGACCTTCACATTCGCCAGTTTTGCGAAGAGAAAATGGCCCAGCTCATGGACAAAGATAAGAATGCCCAGAAGTATGAGTGCGTAAAAAATCGTCATTGTGTTTCCTTATCCTATGAAGCGTAATTCGGCAAGCGGTATTCAGCCGGGTCGTCAGACCCTCCACTCCTCACGCATAGCGTCTCACATCTTCTTTATATATTCCTCGGCCTTTTCCCGCGCCCACCGGTCCGCATCGATCACGACATCCAGTTCTGCCGCCTTCTGCGTCTTGTGGGAATGCATTGTCCTCTTAATTATAACAGGGATGTGGGTAAATGATATCCTTCCTTTGAGGAAGGCATTGACCATCACCTCGTTGGCAGCATTGAGAACTGCGGGCATCGTTCCCCCTTCCCTCAGGGCATCGTAGGCAAAGCCCAGACAGGGAAAGCTCTCTGAATCAGGCCTCTCAAAGGTGAGTTTGCCGATGGCGTCAAGCTCCAGGGGCGGCACCGTATTGTCCAGTCTCTGCGGATACGAAAGGGCATAGGCGATGGGTCCTCTCATATCGGGCATGGATATCTGGGCCAGCAGGCCTCCGTCAGTGAACTCCACCATCGAATGCACAATGCTCTGGGGATGTACGAGCACATCAATACGGTCGGCATCGAGAGCGAAAAGATGGGAAGCCTCGATCACTTCAAGGCCTTTGTTCATCAGGGTCGCGGAGTCGATGGTGACTTTCTTCCCCATCTTCCACTTCGGGTGTTTCAGGGCATCTTCCGGGGTAACTCCTTTCAATTCCTCAAGGGTCCTCCCCATGAAGGGACCTCCCGATGCAGTGAGGATCACTCTCCTCACATACCTTCGATCGTGACCTTCAATGCATTGAAAGATTGCGCTGTGCTCACTGTCAACGGGCAGGATTACAACCCCGTGGCCCTTTGCTTCCTCCATGACGATAGTGCCCGCGATGACGAGCGTTTCCTTGTTGGCAAGTCCTATCGCCTTGCCTGCTCTGATGGCATGAAGCGTCGGTATCAATCCGCTGAAACCGACAAGGGCGGAAAGCACAAAGTCAGCTCGGTCATATGACGCGACCGCATTTATTCCCTCCCCGCCGGCGAGGACCTCCGGCCTCGGTCCAAGTCTTTTCCTGAGCTCTTGCGCATCGCCCTCTCCCGCCACCGCCACGATCTCGGGCTGGAAGGTGTTCACCTGGCTTTCCAGGAGATCAATATTTCTCCCCGCCACGAGTCCGGCCACGGCAAACCTGTCCCTGCTCCGTGAGATCACCTCAAGGGCCATTCTGCCGATGGACCCGGTAGAACCGAGGATCACTATCCGTTTCATTTCGCCAGGCCTGCAGCGAGACAGACCCAATAGAGGACAGGCCCCGCAAAAAGCACTCCGTCTATTTTATCAAGGACGCCCCCGTGCCCGGGGATTAAAGCGCTGGAATCCTTGACCCCGGCATCCCGCTTGAACATCGACTCCACGAGGTCGCCGACTATTGTGGTCGCCCCTATGATGATGCCGATCACGAGCGATTCGAACAGGGTCATGGAATGCATCAGGAGGAGGTTCAGCAGGTACCCTGAAAAGGCTCCCCCGGTCAGGGAACCCACAGCTCCCGCAACGGTCTTGTTCGGGCTCACTTCCCTATAGAGCCTCCTCCTGCCAAGAGTCTTGCCCACATAGAACGCGAAACTGTCAGAAGCCCACACGCATCCGTAAAGGAAGATTATCCATTCGGGGCCCATACCCCTCAGCGAGAGCTGGGACGCAAGAAGCCCAGGGATATAGAACAGTGCAAGCAGCGAAGGCGAAAGATCGCGAAGAGATGAGGCGGGATCCCTCTTGCCGAAAAGCCTGACCGCCGCAGTCGCCATAACGGAGAACACAAGAACGTGGGGGAAGAGGTTCTCCGAGACATACGCGGACCCGAACAGAAGGACACCGAAGAGTATCCCCGAATTCTTCATAAGCCCGTCAACACGATACATCGTGTAGAACTCCCATTGGGCAATAATAGACACGGTGAGAAGGAGGACAAAGAAAGCGACGTCGGGAAGTCTCATGACGAAGAGGTAGAAGACGGGAAGGAGGATGACCGCAACGAGCAGTCTCTTGGCGTGCATGTCAGCGTTCTGCCCTTGTCTTGACGGTGCCGAATCTCCTCTCTCTCAGCTGGTAGTCATGCAGGGCGAGGAAAAACTCTTCCCGTGTGAAATCAGGCCACAGGGTATCGGTAAAATGCAGCTCCGCATATGCAGCCTGCCAGAGGAGGAAATTGCTGATCCGCTTCTCACCGCTGGTTCTGATGATAAGGTCCGGAGCGGGAAGACCCGATGTGTCAAGGAGTGAATCAAAAAATGCTTCGCTCATGTCCTCGGGCTTCATCCCCAGACCGATCGCTTTCTTCACTGCCCGTATGATTTCATTCCTGCCGCTGTAACTCAGGGCAAGGACGAGGTTCAGCCCTTTATTGTGAAGGGACTTTTCTTCCGCCTCTTTCAGGAGGACCTGTATACTTTCCGGCAGCCTCCATATCTCCCCGACGGTCCTGAACACGATTCCCCCCTTTATCAGCTCACTGAATTCCTTTTTCAGATAGAATTCCAGGAGTTTCATCAGCATGGACACCTCGTCACCCGGTCTCTTCCAGTTCTCAAGGGAGAACGCATAGAGCGTAAGGGTGCCGACACCAACTTCCCTCGCAGCTTCAATAATCTCCCTCGTCCTCTCAGCGCCCCGCTTGTGACCCTCGATCCTCGGAAGGCCCCGCATCTCCGCCCATCGTCCGTTGCCGTCCATGATAATGGCCACATGCGCCGGTATTCTCCCGGATAAGAGCATCTCCTCTCCCGCTATCTTCCCTTGAGAGAGTATATGTAGAGCATGCTTCCCATGGGGCTCTCGCCCTTCAGGATATTCTTCGGCTTAAACCCGAACAGGGGGTTGCTGAGGACGACGAGTTTATCCTGCATAAATGTGTAATCCATAACCCCCCCCGATATTCCGTCGATCAGTACGTTCTCTTCCATGGAAAGTCCGGTCCACCAGACGGTCTTTATCTGGGAGCCTTTGAATCCCAGCCCCCTTGCCATGTCTGTCAGGGGGATCCTCTTCACCACGAAGGACTCCCTGCTTCGCATAAACAACCTGTCCTTTACCGACCACTCGCCCCTGTCGACCATAACAGTGGGAGCTTTCTTCGTGAAGGTCTGCCGGAAGCCCTGATAGCCTTCCTTGCTCTGCCACACCCTCAGTCCGTCATCATTATAAAGATTCAGGTGTCCGGTACTGTCATAGGCCAGGGTATACTGCGCGCCGTCAGGTCCGGTCATATACGTGAAATCATAGATATTCACTCCGGCGGGAAGCTTTAGCGCGTCTCCCTTTGTGAAACCGCCGGAGGCAGTGTCCATCTTAAAGACACGGCCTCCAAAGCCTTCGCCTTCGTCATAATACTGGCCGACGAGCCCCAAACCGGGAAGTGCCCTCATGAAAACGTTTCCTTTCCAGAGCAATGAAAATTCAGAACCTTTGCGCTCATAGATATACGAGACCACTTTCCCTTCGTCTTTTATGACCGGCTTCATGGTATCACCCGTAGTATCAACCTGCCTTCCCCTCATCGCCGTCACGATGATCTCGTCCTTCCCGTCTCCGTTGACATCCATCGTATCGATCCAGATGTAATCATCACTGGCCGGTCCCTTATGCTCGTAAAGGGGCTTAAGGGTACCGCCGAGGAGAATATACCCTTATTTCACGCCCGAAACCGATGATCATTTCCCTGTTGCCATCCCCCTCCAGATCTCCTGATGCAACGAGACTAGCGCTGAAGGGGAGATCAAAGAAGAGGAGCACATCTCCAGCCGAAGCCAGCGGCATAAGCATGTTCCGGCCAGCCCTGAACTCCTTCACAACAGCCATATCCACCCTGACCTCCTGGTCAGCAAGACCTGCCGAATCCTCGGCCCAGAGGATTCTCTGCCTGAGGAGTATCTCCTTTTCCGACTCCTTTGCCGTAAGGATAAGGGCCGCCTCTGCGTTAAGCCTTTTCGCCTCGGCGATGATCTGCCCATCATCAGCAGAGTCAAGGGACGTATCCATTAACTCCAGCCGCCCGCTCTCCTTCAACGCCTGGTAATAGGCCTCTGCAAGGTTCCAGTCGACATTTTTGTCCTGATAAAAGAGGACCCTTGCCTTCATCTCCGAAACCCTCAGGATGTCACCCGTCCCGGCGTTGCCCTTGATGATCTCCAGAGTGGATTGGTCAGAGCTCACATCCTTTACTTCAGCCTTTCCTTCGGGAGTTTCGACGCGACCCATGGGCTCCTTGGTGACAGGATGAAGGAAAGGCGTTCCCTCTTTGAAGATCGTGAACCTCATGCCCTTCTTTACCCCCGCTGGAACGCCCAGATCAGATGTGACGACATTGCCGCTCACGGAAACCACTGTGCCTTTCAGGGGCCGAAAGTACGAAACGGTCTCCTCCTTGAGCTGACTGATCGCGTCGTCGGCATATGCAGTGCCCGATAACAAAATCGCACCGAGAAACAGTATAAAGCGGCATCTTTGCCTCATTTGGCCTCCTGGAAATACCTGTTAAACCCTAACCTCTTACGTCCATGAAAATCAAGTCTATAGAATAATTCCACCTTCATGCACATTTCGCACACACTTTGTGCAAACAAAATTATACCACACCGGCAGGTCTAAACCTCAAGCACGGAGGAACCGGGCAGCAGCCTATTGTTTTAACAGGTGTGATAGAATAGAATCCCATGAAGGTCTCACTCATAATACCCACGCTGAATGCCGGTTCCGATATCGAAACCCTCCTCGCCGGGGTCTCGACCCAGGACGTGAAGCCGCACGAGACAATCATCATCGATTCCTCCTCAGATGACACTACGGTAGAGATCGCGCAGCGGTTCGGTGCAAAGACAGTGGTGATCCCCAGACGGGTGTTTAACCACGGAAGGACGAGAAATGTTGCGGCCAGGGAGGCTGAGGGAGATGTTCTCGTCTTCATGACACAGGACGCCTTGCCCTTCGACAAGGAGCTCCTCGGAAATTTGACCGCTCCCCTGGCGGAGGATGATATCGCCGGGGCATATGGAAGGCATGTGCCCCGTCACAACGCGTCACCGCCTGAGATCTTTGCAAGGCAGTTCAATTATCCGGAGTCGTCCACGGTAAAATCGATGAGCGACCTCAGCACGTGCGGCATCAAGACCTTTTTCTTCAGCAATGTGTGTTCTGCGGTCAAGAGAGAGCTATTCTTCAGGGTCGGGATGTTTCCTGAAGGGGTGAGGTCCAATGAAGACATGCTCCTGGCTGCTCGGCTTATCCTCAGCGGGCAGAAGGTGGCATACGTTCCCACTGCGAGGGTTATTCATTCTCATACGTATTCGCTTTTTCGGCTGTTTACGCGGTATTATAATATCGGGTCGTCCCTGAAGAGCAATGAGTGGGTGCTGAAGTATGCTTGTTCCGAGCGGGAAGGGTTGAGGTTCCTTAAGGAGGAGCTTCGTTTTCTTCTTACCGGGAAGCGATACAGATGGATCCCGTATATTCTTCTGGAAGCCCTGTCAAAATATGCGGGATACAGGATCGGTTTGATTTCAGGATGAGTGAAATCATCAAGGTATTAAGAGGGTTTCTTAAGGTCATCTGCTTTGTCATCATAGACCTCCTTGCGTTCTACACTTCCCTTTTTGCCGCATGGGTGCTGAGGTCAAAGATCCTGTCCTCGTTCGTACGTGACCTTCCGGCATTTGACCAGTTCTCCTATTCTTATTTCCTGTCATTGTGGTGGATACCTGCTCTCTTTATATTCTTTATCTTTTACGAAGGCCTCTACGACAGGAACCAGCCCTTCTGGGACGAGGCGAGGGTGATGGTAAAGGCCGTATTCCTCGCAACCCTCACGGTGATGGCCATCGTCACCCTGGGGAAGATGCAGGACAGGATATCCCGCCTGGTCCTCCTGGGGATGTGGACTGCGTCCCTCTTCGCCTTCCCTCTCTTCAGGCTCTGGGGAAAGCGGCTGTTCTACCGCGCAGGCATCTGGAGGGAGAGGACCCTGATATTGGGAGCGGGGAACGCAGGGAGGCTGGTCATGGAAGGTCTCCAGAGAGAGACACACATGGGATATGAGGTCATCGGGTTCTTGGACGATGATGAAAAGAAATGGGGAGAGATCATCAGCGGGAAGAAGGTGTTCGGACGGGTCAGGCACTTCCCGAGATTCATCAGGGACCTGCGGATCGTCACCATCATCATCGCCATGCCCTCCCTCCCGCCGGAACGGCTCGCTGCCCTTACCGCCAGCGTCCAGAATCACGCCGCCAATACCTTGGTGATTCCTGATCTCAGGGGCATTGCGCTCCTGAACACAGGACTCCTTCATCTTTTCTATGAAGAGATATTCCTGATGAACATACGGAACAACCTCAAATCCGCTGTCAACAGGTTCGTCAAGAGACTCTTCGATGTCACTTTTGGGATCACCGCCATGCCCCTCCTCTTGCCGCTCATCGGGATCATCGGCCTGGTGATACGCCTGGAGACGCCGGGACCTGCGATCTATGCCCATGACAGGATCGGAAAAGGGGGAAAGACCTTCCGCTGCTACAAATTCAGGACCATGCTGCGTGATGCGGAAGAGCGGCTAAGGGAGATCCTCGAAAACAACGACGGGATCCGCAGTGAGTGGGAAAAGAACTGGAAGCTGAAGGATGATCCGCGGATCACCAAAATCGGCCGTTTCCTCAGGAAGACATCCCTTGATGAGCTTCCCCAGATATTCAATGTCCTCAAAGGGGAAATGAGCTTCGTCGGACCGAGACCATATCTCCTGAGAGAACGGAATGTTCTTGAAGAACAGCTCCCGGTCATCTGCAGTACCAAGCCCGGCATCACCGGATTATGGCAGGTTTCGGGAAGGAGCGACACCGGCCGCGAGTACCGTCTGAAACTTGATGCGTGGTACGTAATGAACTGGTCCCTGTGGTTTGACATCGCCATACTGTTCAAGACGATACGGGTAGTTGCAAAGATGGAGGGTGCATACTGACCCTATAGTCCGGAACGGAGCGATGCACCGCGTTTGTGATATAATAATGTGCACATTATCTCTGAGGAGCGTGTAAAAGTGATCAAAGAGATTCCGTATCTTACTGCTGATGACCTTCCCAAGGTCCCTTTTGTCCTCGAGGGCATATCATCCCGTTTTATCCGTGAATACATGGTGGTCCCGCTTGAACTGAAGAACAATGTTCTGAAGGTGGTTATGGCGAACCCTGAGGACAGGGAAACCATCGATGCCCTCAGAGTGGCCACTCGGCCGATATAGCTGTCTTACGGAGCCAGCGCAGAGGTCATCGAATGAGTACATATCCAAGTTCTATGGCCAGGAATCGCAGAACATAAACAGGATCATTGAGGACATCGGCGAAAAAGGCCTCGAGTTCGTCAGGGAAGAGGAAGAGGACGTCGGCCATCTCAAGGACCTCGCCTCGGAGGCGCCCATCATAAAACTCGTCAACCTTCTCATTACGAGGGCGGTGGAGGGCAGGGCAAGCGATATACATATCGAGCCCTTCGAGGATGAATTGAAGGTGACGATACCGCATCGACGGCGTGCTGCACGATATGGAATCCACACCAAAGAAGCTGCAGGCAGCGATCGTGTCGAGAATAAAGATCATGGCGAAACTGAACATCGCCGAGCGGAGACTGCCCCAGGACGGCCGCATCAGGCTCAAGGTCGGTGAGAAGGAGATAGACCTCAGGGTATCCACCATCCCCGTACTCCACGGCGAAAGCGTCGTCATGAGGATCCTCCGTAAAGGAAGGCATCGTGATAGACCTCGACGTGCTTGGATTTCCTGCAGACACCCTTTCCGGCTTTCAACCAGCTCATCACAAAACCGAACGGCATCATGCTCGTTACCGGCCCGACAGGAAGCGGAAAGACCACCACCCTTTACGGCGCACTCGACAAGATAAATTCCCCTGACAAAAAGATCATCACGGTGGAGGACCCCGTCGAGTACCAGCTCAAGGGGGTGAACCAGATACAGGTCAAGCCCCAGATCGGTCTGAATTTTGCCAATACGCTGCGGCATATCGTCAGGCAGGACCCCGACATCATCATGATCGGCGAGATCAGGGACCTTGAAACAGCGGAGATCGCCATACAGTCGGCCCTGACCGGCCATCTTGTCTTTTCGACACTCCATACCAACGACGCACCGAGCGCCATCACACGACTCCTCGATATGGGGGTCGAGAATTTCCTCCTCTCTTCCACCGTTCGCGGTATCCTCGCGCAGAGGCTCGTGAGGATGATCTGCCCTGTCCTGCAGGGAAGTGGATCCGCTCGCGGCAGACAAGGAAGAACTTGCCGTCTTCGGCATCGGAAGCGATATCACCCTCTATACGGGGAAGGGGTGCGACGAATGCGCCTATACGGGCTATTACGGCAGGTCGGGGATATTCGAACTGCTCATGGTGGATGACGAAATACGGAAGCTGATCCTCAAGAGCGCCGATGCGAACCAGCTGAGGGAGATGGCGCGAGGCAGCGCGGCATGAAGACCCTGCTCGAAGACGGTGCGGAAAAGATAAAGGCAGGCATCACCACCCTGAGCGAGGTCCTCAGGGTGACCCAGGAGGCTTAAGTGGCCATTTTTTCTTACAGGGCAACCACCATGGAAGGCACAATCGTCGAAGGCGTCATCGAGGCGCCAGACGAAAAGAGTGCCATCGAAAAGCTGAGGAACAGCGGCGTCATCCCCTTAAAGATCGCCGCCCCGAGGGAAGGCATCGGAAGGAAATTCACGCTGAGGTCTTCCAAGGGTGACCTCCTCACGTTCACGACAGAGCTCTCGGCCCTGCTCGGAGCGGGGTTGCCCCTCGACAGGAGCCTTAATATCCTCTCCGATATCTCGGAAAGCAAAGAGATGAAGAGTATCATCCATTCCATCCTCAAGTCGATCAGGGAGGGAAGCTCCTTTTCTGACGCACTGCAGCAACATCCGAAGGTCTTCCCCAAACTTTATGTAAACATGATACGGGCGGGCGAGGCAGGCGGTGTGCTCGATGTGGTGCTGGATAAACTGAATGAGTTCCTCGAAACCTCCAAGGAACTGAAGGACACCATAGTTTCAGCAATGATCTATCCCACCATACTGATCGTGACCGGCGGGATATCGATCATTGTTCTGCTCACCTATGTGCTCCCGAAATTCTCGGTGATATTTTCAGAACTGGGAAGTGCGTTGCCCCTCTCCACACAGATCGTTCTGGGGTTCAGCAATTTTCTCAAGACATACTGGTGGATTGCTCTGTTGCTGGTAATCGGCGGATGGTTCATTTTCAGAATGTATGTGAAATCTCCCGCGGGCAGATATCAGTGGGACTCCTTTAAGCTGAAGCTGATGGGTGAAGTCATAACGAAGATCGAGACGGCACGGTTTTCACGGACCCTGGGAACGCTCCTGAAAAGCGGGGTTCCCCTCCTGCAGGCGCTGAACAACTCAAAGGACGTGATCAGCAACCAGGTCATCGCCTCTGCTATCGACAGGGTCTCAAAAGGCGCAAAGGAAGGGAAAGGCATAGCGGTCCCTTTGTCTGATGCCGACGTCTTCCCTCCCCTTGCCCTCTCCATGATCAAGGTCGGAGAAGAGACCGGCCAGCTCGACACCATGCTGATGAAGGTCGCATCCACGTATGAGAAGAGCCTGAGGCTTGCCGTAAAGAGATTTGTGAGCATCCTTGAACCAGCAATGATTCTCGGTATGGGCTTGATCATCGGTTTTATCGTGGTCTCGATGCTCATGGCCATCTTCAGCATAACCGAACTGCCGTTCTGAACAAATGGTCTTTTCAAAAAACTATTCCGACCGCAAAACACGCAGAGATGAGAAATCAACACACAATTTGATATCCCGCATACGTAGAAATTGTTCTCTACATACTCTGCAGCCGGTACGCGCTGGGGAATCCGGTTTCACGCTACTGGAGATGCTCATCGTACTGTTCCTCGCGGTCCTTATGGTAATGCTCGCTGCTGTGCTCCTGACAAACACCCTTGCTTCCAGCAGGCTCAATGCCACTGCCAGGGAGATATCCGCGTCCATACGACATGCCAGAACCCTTGCGCAGATCCACGGAGAACGGCAGACCCTCACGATAGACCTTGATGCAAAACAGTACGGGATAGAAGGCCGCACCTCAAGAAGCATACCTCCGAACATCGATATAAAGGTGACCGACCCCTTTTCCGGGGACGTCTACTCAGGCAAGTACCTTATCGTGGCGAGCGCCACCGGCATGGTGAGCGGTGGGACCATCTTTTTGTGGAATAAGAAGAGGGCGGTGACTATCCAGCTGGATCCCATAGTTGGAGCGGTGGTGACAAAATGACGGGGAGATTCGGGGACCCGGAGACGCGGAGAACAGAAAAGGCGGCGAACGGGAGAAGTCCCCGGTTCCCCGATTCCCCGGCTCCCCGGCTGATCTCTGAACAGAGAGGCTTCACCCTCCTCGAGGTGCTCGTGGCGGTGGCCGTCCTCGGCATTGCAATAGCGGTGATCCTGCAGCTCTTCTCCGCTGGTCTGAGAGCCATATCAGCATCCGGGAATTATATTGAGGCCTCTGCAAAGGCAGAGGCGAAGATGAGGGAGGTGCTCGATGACGACGCGCTCACGGAACGCTCCCTCAGCGAAACGACCAACGACGGATACCGATTCGATATCTCGGTCACCAGGGCTTTGGGGAACAAAACAGAGAATCTGCCTGTGATACTTCTTGATATATCTCTTACGGTACACTGGACAAAGGGAACAAAAGAGAGAGCACTCAACCTGAGAACGATGAAGATGGTGATCAAACAGATTTGACAGGGAGATGAGATGACGGGATCGTACAGAAAAGCATTCATGATGCGGGAAAGCACCGCCGGCTTCACTCTCCTCGAACTGGTTATATGCATCACCATCATAGGTATTATCGTCCTGATCATTGCCGGCGCTACGCGGCTCGGGTTCCGCTCCGTAGACGCTGGAGAGAAGAAGATCGAGCTCTTTGAGAGGATCAGGTCGTCTCTGTCGCTCATCAATTCCCAGATCCAGTCGGAAATCCCTCTGACGTTCGACGAAGACGGTTCCCGGAAGTATTATTTTAAGGGAAGCAGGGATTTTCTGCAGTTTCCCACCAACTATTCCCTCGCAGGCGGGGAGAGGGGCTATGTTCTTGCTGCTTACAGGGTAGTTCCGGGGGATCGCGGAAAGCCGGTCCTCTCTCTGACCGAGAGCGGCATCGGCATAACCGGCGGGATCGAGACAAGATTGCTGGATAGCTTTGACGAGATCTCTTTCGAGTACTTTTACAAAGAGCCCACGGCCGAGCAGGGAAACTGGGTCCAGCAGTGGACCGACGAGACCACTATACCTGAAAAGATACGCGTACATTTTGTGGAAGGGAGAAAGGATCTCGCCCTCATCATTCCCATGAGGTCCAGGGGTTCCTTGGCGCAGAAACCGTCGGTAACGCAAGGAACCGGCGCCGCCTCCCAGAAGCCGGTCAAGTGAGGCGGAACGGGTTCATGGGGATGCTCCCTGACCGTGTAGCAGCGGGATCCTTTTCGGAAAAAGGGGTCGCTCTTCTGATGGTGCTGTGGGTTCTCACCGTCCTCATGGTGATCGCTCTCTCTTTTTCATTTATGACGAAGACAGAAACCCTTGCCACGCTATCATTCAAGGAAGGCATAGAAAAGAAGTTCCTTGCAGAGGCCGGGATAGAACGGGGGATGATGGAGATGCTTTACAGAAGGCAAAATCTGAATTCCGGAGACAGCGAGCTGTGGAAGGCCAATGGCACACCATACAGCGACCAGTTGGGTGACGGAAAGTATACGGTCAGGATTATGGACGAATCAGGAAAGCTCAATATCAACATGCTCGATGACAGTTCTGTTATAATACTAAAGAATTTACTGATACAATCGGGAGTAAAGGCAGAGGACGCTGATACCATTGCGGATTCCGTGCTTGACTGGAGAGATGCAGATGACCTTCACCGCCTTAACGGGGCTGAGAGCGATTACTACATGTCTCTGCCAAACCCTTACAAGGCAAAGAACGCAGATTTTGATACGGTAGAGGAACTTCTCATGGTGAAGGGTATGACACGCGAGATACTGTACGGGACCGAAGAAAAGAAAGGGATCATCGGCTTTCTTACGGTGAATTCAAATGTGGCCTCGATCAACCTGAATGCTGCCCCCAGGGAGCTCCTGCTGGGGCTGCCTGGCATGACCGCGGAAATAGCTGACACTATAATAAGCATCAGGGAGGAAAAGGAGATGCCGGGTCCTCAGGATTTTCAGGCCGCCCTTGGAGCAAGCTACGCCCTTCTGGCCCAATACGTCGGTTCCGCAGTTTCCAATGCATTTACGATCGATTCCGTCGGGTATAAGGACAGTGAGAAAAAGGGATATTCCATCAGGGCAACCGTCATTATCCAGCCCGACAACAAATTCAGATACGTATACTATAAAAGCCCGATGAATGTGACCCAATGACAGAGAACGCAGCATTGAAGAAAGTGACGTCCATCATGTCCGGCTTCCTCGCACGACTGAGGGCGGTGGGAGAACCTCTCCAGAGGGTCCTCACCTTCAGTCTTGCTGACGATTCCCTTGCGCCCGCGAAAAGCGTCTGTGTTGCGGTCGAGAAGGGACATCTGTCCGTAGCCTACGCTTCACGAATGCTGTCGCGCATTACCCTCGAAGGATGCAAGCTCTACCCCGTGGAGGAAAAATATCCGACCCCCGAGGCCCTGGCTTCATCCGTAGCGCTTACGCTCAGTACGATGGGCGTCTCAAGAAAAGCTGAGATAACGCTGAGCCTTCCCAAGGCATGGACGGTCATTAAGAGCACGGATCTTCCCTCTACGGTCAGAGATAACCTCCCTGACGTGCTTTCCTACGAGATGGACCGTCTCACACCCTTCGCTTCCGGAGAGGCATTCTTCGATTTTAGGATTGTGAGGGAGGACAGTGAGAAACTCACATTACTAGTAGTTGCGGTGAAGACCGATCTTATCAGCCCCTATCTTAAAGCGCTGGCGGAAAAGGGCTGCAACGTTAGCAGGGTTACCGTAAACCTTTCCGCTACGGGCACCCTCTGCCGGTACACAGACACATGCCCCGACTCCCTCTTTATCAGGATTGGCGAAAAGGAATACGAAGGTGCGCTTTTTGAGAGCGGTTTTATGACCACTGCCTTCGCAGGTTCCTTCGGGGCTGGCAATGACAGGGAAAAACTGAATACGGTGACGGCAGAACTGGAACCCCTTCTGGAAGGTGTAAGAAAAGAGGGGAAATCACCACAGGTTATTGTATCGGGAAAAGACGGGAACACGGCCCTCGTGGAAATGATGAAATTGAGCATGACCGTTCCCATCAAGATACTTGAGGAGACCGACATGCGGTTGGGTCTCTCAATGAAAAATATCTCCTATGGGGCCGTGGGAGGAGTGATCGAATCCTTATGGCCCCGGGCAAGGGGATTGAACCTGCTGGAAAAGGGCCAGCGGACAAAGAAAAAAACTTCGATAGCCCTAACGGCTATCCTGGCCATTGCAGTCGTTGCACTGTGGGCCATCTCCCTCGTTGCCCCTGTCAAAAGTGAAGGGAACAGGCTCAGAGAAATGGATCGGCAGATCGCAATGAGAAAAGACGAGGTCAAGAAGGTCGAGGCGCTGAAAAAGGACGTTGCTGCGATGGAGAGTGATATTGCAGCCATCAATAATTTCAAGGAGAACAGACCGATGGCATTGAATATTCTTAAGGAACTCACGAACGTTATTCCGAAAACTGCATGGCTGACACGGACAAAGATTACCGAGACGACGGTGGACATCGACGGCTATGCAGCTTCAGCCACCGAGCTCATACCGAAACTGGAGGCCTCACCCCATTTCAGAAAAACGGAATTTGCGTCTCCTACGTTCAGGGACCAAAAACTAAATGCGGACAGGTTCACGATCAAGATGGAGATTGAAGGCGTGAAAAAGACCGAAGGGGAAAAAACCGTCGGGAAAGAAAAACAGAAAAATGAAAAGAAGTAGAACGCTTATCATTTCCATCCCGTTGATGGTCCTTCTGCTGGGGTTTGTTACCTATCGGTACGGGTATGTCAAGATCAGGGGAGATATCCAGTCCATCAGAGAAGACCAGGCGATAAGGGCGAAGACCCTTCAGAGATATATTGAACTCATTGCGGAAAAATCCCCTCTGGAGAAGAAGTTTACTGTGCTCACAGAGGAGCGGAAGGCCGACACTTCAAAGCTCATCGAAGGGCAAACCCTTGCCCTTGCTGCAGCGACTCTGCAGGACATGGTAAAAGGCATTATCAGCAGCAGAGGCGGGGCGATATCCAGCGAACGAGTGGGCAAGCCCGAAGATCTCGGAAAGTTCAGGGTAATCACGGTGACCATTGACGCTGTTGTTCCCGATTCTCGGGCATTGAGCGATATCCTTTACTCCGTAGAGACCCGGACCCCACATCTTGTGGTGAAAGAACTTGACATAAGGGTCCGGGATTTCAGAAACCCCAAGGAGCTCATGGTGAAGCTGGATGTTTCCGCTTTGACTACCGGGAAATAGAGTCTCCCGGGCGATCTGAAGAGGGTATGTTTCACCATTCAATCACAATGCCATCCCTCATTTTTTTTATTGTCGCCATTCGGGTCCGCCTAAAGCGGACGACCCGGAATCCATTATCTTTGTTGTGTCTGGATCGCCGCGTTCGCGGGAATGACATGCCAAGGTGAGCCGATCGATGGACAAACTGCATATAACCGGCGGCAAGAGACTCAAAGGCGAAGTGACCATCAGCGGCGCAAAGAATGCAGCCCTGCCCATCATGGTATCCTCCATACTTGCTTCGGGTGAAAGTACCATACACAGGGTTCCGGAATTGATGGATGTCATGACCATGGGCAAGCTCCTGGACAACCTCGGCGCCGGCTTTCATTATGAACCGGGTACGGCCGTTATCAATACGGAGCACATTGACAACCACGTGGCGCCCTATGACCTTGTAAAGACCATGCGCGCATCGGTTCTGGTCCTCGGTCCGCTTCTCGCCCGCACCGGAAAGGCAAGAGTCTCTCTGCCGGGAGGATGTGCCATCGGTGCACGGCCCATCAACCTTCATCTCATTGGTCTGGAGAAGATGGGGGCAACTATTGAGCTGGACAGGGGATATGTGAATGCCAGTACAAAAGGCTTGAGAGGCTCGGCAATACGTCTCGATATGCCCACGGTCACAGGTACCGAGAACCTCCTGATGGCAGCGTCGCTTGCGAAGGGCACGACAGTGATCGAAAATGCCGCAAAGGAGCCAGAGGTCGTTGATCTCGCTGATGCCCTCTCGTCCATGGGCGCCAGAATAAGCGGCGCGGGTGAGAGTACCATCGAGGTGGAAGGAGTGGATGAGCTCAGGCCGCTGCACTATTCGATCATCCCGGACAGGGTGGAGAACGGGCACTTTCATGACCATTGCAGGCATAACAGGAGGCGAGATCTTCATCAAGGGGTGCAGGCCGGACCACTCCGAGGCCTTGATTACGAGATTAAGGGAAGCAGGCCTCAAAATCGACATTGAGGGTGCCGGGATGCTGGTCACAGGTCCCGACCGGCCCGGAGCAAAAGATATCAAGACAATGCCCTACCCTGGATTTCCCACGGATATGCAGGCCCAGTTCATGGCGCTGATGGCCGTGGCTGAGGGAACAAGTGTCATACGTGAAACCATCTTCGAAAACAGGTTCATGCACGTGGCCGAACTGAGAAGGATGGGCGCTGATATCGAGATCGAAGGAGGAGTGGCGACAGTGCGAGGGGTGACGAAACTGAAAGGCGCTGACGTTATGGCCACGGATCTCAGGGCCAGTGCTTCACTCATTGTTGCAGGTCTGGGGGCAGAGGGGAGAACGATCATTCACCGGCTTTATCATCTGGACAGGGGGTATGAACAGATAGAAGAGAAACTGAAGGGGCTCGGTGCTACTGTGGAGCGGATGAAAGATGTCCGATGAGCATCCCAAGGGTTTCCTTAAGGTCTTTCCTGTCGACCACCATATCGATCATCCCGTGTTCGAGACAGAATTCTGCCCTCTGAAAGTTTTCGGGCAGTTGCTGTTTGATCGTCTGTTCGATCACTCTTTGCCCCGCAAATCCTATGAGGCTCTTTGGCTCTGCAATGACGATGTCCCCGAGCATGGCAAAGCTCGCCGTAACACCTCCGAAGGTCGGATCTGAAAGAATTGATATATAGAGTATCCCTGCCTCCTTCAGCCTTCCAATCGCAGCAGCGGTCTTTGCCATTTGCATGAGAGAGAAGATTCCCTCCTGCATCCTCGCACCTCCTGAGGACGCAACGGTGACAAGGGGGGTCTTCTTCTCCATTGCCAGCTCAGCCGCCCTTACGATTTTCTCGCCAACGGCAGAGCCCATGCTCCCCCCATGAAAGGAAAAATCCATAACCGCGATCACAACGGGGTATCCGTTGATGAGGGCATCTCCTGTGATGACCGCCTCCCTGAGTCCGCTCCTCTTTTGATACTCTTTGACCCTTTCCCTGTAGGGGACGGTATCCTGAAAACCAAGGGGGTCGCCGGAGGTCACTCCCGCCTCCGTCTCGACGAAACTCCCCTCATCCAGGATGAGGTCCAGACGCTCCGCGGCACCGATCCTGAAGTGGTAGTTACACTTCGGGCAGACCTTAAGGTTCTTTTCGATCTCCTTTTTATAGACGATCTCCTTGCAGTTCTCGCACTTCACCCACAACCCCTCGGGGATCTTAACTTTCTTGTCGATCTTCTGTTCTCTTGTCTTCTTAAACCATGCCATAATTCAGTACACGGCAATCAGCGCTCAGTGAACAGTCAGCCTGTCTTCGCTCATCACTCTTCACCGTCGTTAAATTGCCCTCCTCAGCTGAGACATAAATTCGTCAAGGCCTTCGGGTGACTCATGGAGCTTTTTCACGATGGCACTGCCGATGATTACGCCATCAGCAGACTCGGACACTGCCCCGGCTTCCTCGGGAGTCGAAACACCAAAACCCACCGCAACGGGTTTCTTCGTGATTCCACGAATGACGCTCAACGATTCACGGATCGGACTGTCAAGGGAGAGTTTTGACCCTGTAATCCCCGTCATTGAGACATAGTAGATAAAACCCGTTGATGCCCTGGCGATCTTCTTCATTCTTTCTTCTGTCGATGTCGGCGCCATGAGGAATATAGTGGCAAGATGTCTTCCACCGGCGAAACGGAGCAGTTCCCCTGCCTCCTCAGGGGGCAGGTCCGGGATGATCACGCCATCCACTCCCGCATCAACAGCGTCTCTCACAAACCCTTCCACTCCATATTTGAAAACCGGGTTATAGTATGTCATAAGGACAATGGGTATCTGACTCTGCTGCCTCAGATGCCTCACGAGGCCAATAACCTTCTTCAAATGCACGCCGGAATCAAGAGCCCTCTCCGCCGCCCTCTGGATGGTCGGCCCATCGGCAAGGGGGTCTGAAAAGGGCACGCCCAACTCGACAATGTCAGCGCCTGCCCTCTCAAATAAAAGCACCGTCTCCCTCGTCTTCTCAAGGGAGGGGTCCCCCGCCATGATATAAGGGATGAATGCCTTCTTGCGCTGAGCCCTCAGTTTCCTGAAAGTCTTGTCGATCCTGTTCATAGCGGTCTCATCATTCTATCCCCTTGATCTCTGCGACCTGCTGCACATCCTTATCGCCACGGCCTGATAGGTTCACCACAATGACCTCGTCACGCGCCAGCTTCGGCGCACGTTTCACCGCTTCTGCCAGCGCATGGGCTGATTCGAGGGCAGGGATGATCCCCTCTGTTCTGCTCAGGAGTTCGAAAGCAGACAGCGCCTCTTCATCAGTGGCATACGTGTATTCGACACGGCCGAGGTCCTTCAAATAGGGATGCTCGGGACCCACAGCAGCATAGTCCAGTCCTGCCGAAACGGAATGGGTACCAAGGACATTCCCCACTTCATCCTGAAGGAGATAGGTCTTTGTCCCCTGGAAAACCCCAAGGGATCCTCCCGCAAACCTTGCAGCATGTTCACCACCCTCGATCCCCCTGCCGCCTGCCTCCACCCCGACCATCTTCACCCCGTCATCCAGAAAAGCAT
Source organism: Nitrospirota bacterium (assembly GCA_963699545.1). GTDB lineage: Bacteria > Nitrospirota > Thermodesulfovibrionia > Thermodesulfovibrionales > UBA9159 > JAMCQB01. The sequence goes on from CAVOUE010000006.1 coordinate 442,685, forward strand.
GGAAAAGCCCCATGGCATTGCTTCCACCGCCGATGCATGCAATAAGATGCCCGGGCAGCTTGCCTTCCGTAGTGAGGATCTGTTTCCTTGCCTCCCTGCCGATGACAGACTGAAAATCCCTGACCATCACGGGAAAGGGATGGGGCCCGAACACTGTTCCCAGGACATAGTGAGTGCTCCGCACGTTGGTAGTCCAATCCCTCAGCGCCTCGTTTATGGCATCCTTCAGTGTCCTGGAGCCTATAGGCACCTCCGTGACCCTGGCGCCAAGGAGTCTCATCCTGAAGACGTTCAACGCCTGTCTCTTCATATCAACAGAGCCCATATAAATCTCGCACGCCAGCCCCACCAGAGCGGCGCCTGTTGCCGTGGCAACTCCGTGCTGTCCGGCGCCTGTCTCTGCAATGAGCCTTTTCTTTCCCATTTTTTTTGCAAGTAATGCCTGGCCAAGGGCGTTGTTTATCTTGTGGGCCCCGGTGTGTGCAAGGTCCTCCCGCTTAAGGTAGACCTTCGCTCCCCCGAGGTGTTCGGTAAAACGCTTTGCAAAGTACAACGGCGTCGGTCTTCCGATATACGTCCTCTGGAGGCGGACCAGCTCTTTCTGAAATTCTCCGTCGGTCCTTGACCTGAGATACACAGCCTCAAGCTCCGTGAGGGCAGGCATCAGCGTTTCGGGGACGAACCGGCCGCCATATTGGCCGAAATAGCCTCTTTTATCAGGTACCTTCTTAATGATTCTCCTCCGGAATGAGAGTGTAATAAGGTGTTATTATAGCATAATTGAAAGGGGAGTCAGGCGGGACATTTAAGGAAGGGACTGACAAGGATATTTTATCAGCCGATTGTAATGGCCAGAAATTCTTCCGGGGTAAGGATGGGCAGGACGTCCATTTTGTAGTCACCCTTGTTTCTGGTAATGAGGCACTCTGACTTTGCCTGGACGGCCGAATAATACTGCACGGCATCTTCGAAATCCCTGAAACTCGACGTGAGGGCGAGATCGATCACCCGCTCGTCGACTGTTGCAACATTAAAGACGATTCTGACCTTTTCAAGTATCTTTATTGCCTTTTCCTGCCTCAGTTCTTTCGAAAGCAGGTAATAGAGTGTCGGAAAACTGAGGGCGCAGAGATAGCCCTTCAACTTCTTTTCCTCGATCATTTTGAATATTGTTGCAGCGGGAGCATAAAAAGGTTCGCGTTTCAAAAAAATATCGAGAAAAAAATTGATATCACAGAGAACAGATTTCAACGATACTTTTCCTGAAGGTGCTTTCTGTATTCCGCTCGAAGCTTCCTCGTACCCATTCCGGTCGAAAGAACGCCGGATATTTCCGACAACACCGGCGATTCAGGTGCTTCCTTTTCTTTCCGAATGGAGAGGGATCTGAAATAGTCCTCCACTATTCGAGAGAGGCTGACGCCTTTGGATCGCGCCGTTTCCTTTGCCTGCCTGATGACTTTATCGTCCAAACGTAGAGTGAGCTTTGTAGTCATAAAAATACCTCCTTGACGTATTTATTTTATTTTATTGTACGTCTAATGTCAAGAGGTGACAACAAGGGATATTTCCCGGTTGTTTTATTTCATCTCCTTGGTTCTCCCGGAGCGTTTCCTCAGCGGCAGGAGGAAGGGATACATAACCGTCCTAGATGTTGTGGTTATCTTATGGCCTGGCAGACCATATCAAGCAGCCCAAACACAGAAGTCCACCGACCAGTCAACACCCACGCTCTTTTGACGAGGCGATGATTTCCATTTCAAGTCCTCGCTCTGTGCGCACGTTCATAGGCGGCGTACTTCGTCCCGAAGTATGCGCCGATCAAAATTCCCAGTGAACGCAAACCTCCACATAGTAGTGCTCACTGTAAGGCCCCGCAGAAATTTGAAGATTTCCGGAAAACGTCGCGGTTCAAAAGCAATGCAAATTGCGAGGAGTTCAACTGATAATTCTCATACCAAAAATCCCACAATCTTACGTAAATAGCTGCAAACTTTCCAAGCCTTTTACAGCTTTCTATTAAAGCGCTTTCTTGTTTCAGTGTGCCGGAATCAATTAGCAGGCAAAATAACCTACGCGTTCCTGCCCATTTCAAATACCAATCGGGCGCTGAGAATCCAAGACGTTCATGCAGCTTGCTATACCGTTGCGATAGCGCGCTGAGAGTGTCGAGTTGCCGAGCAACAACCTCACTTTTCGTGCGGTTACCACCCAGGCATCATCGATTTCTTGGAGAGACCTCCTGCATTCTCAATTCGTCGCGGCACGCATTGCTGAAATCGCGCACGGGGTCCAGCACGCCGCCTTTCAGATCGTCCGCTACTACATCGCGAATCGACTTGTTCGGACCCTGGTACGTTTCGACGATCCTTATCATGATCCTGTCCGCCTGGTCGATAACTACCTGCGACGAAAAGATACGCATCTGGCTGACGAGGCTGTAGAGGTGGACGAGTTTCGGGACATCCGCCGTATCGTGTTCAAAGGCGTCCGCATAGGATTTAGACGACTCTTCGATAAAGTCCTTGTATAAGTCTATTCGTCTGCTGATATCATGCGCGAGCACCTGGGCGCTGAACTGCACGCGCTGCGTCAGCCACGATGCTCCTAAGGATGTGAGACCGCCGACCACAGATCCGGCCAATGCGGCAAGTGCGGAAAGATATTCTGTCTCCATAGTTCTCCTTTCGTGGATTCGACCATAGCGTCCGGTCACTCCACTACTGAATACCCGATCAACATGACCATTGTCGGAGTAAGAGCGTGCAATCGAAATGCCATGCCGAGAAACAGAGCCGCCGGAAGACGCATCTCCCAACGCAAGCCGACTCCTCTGCTCGGCATCAAAATGATGACCTTTCCCGCCCTGAAATCCAATGCAAGGGTCATTCCGGGCTCTGAAATACAAAATAGCTAAAACTGCCATCCTCCCGTTTGCTCCTTCTGGAAAACAGACCTGATCCCGCCAGCGATGTCTCGGCTCAACTTCTCAAGAGCACTACTCATCGAGGCAACGAGCGCCTCATAACTGCTGCCATTTATCTGCTCTCTGATGATCGATTCGCTTGCCAGAAGCAAACTTCTATTGCGGGCGAATACTTGCCATTGGACCTTCAGCAGCACTGAATCACCAAGGGTTCCTTCGAATCGGTCCACAAGCACTTGGACTCTGCACGAAGCAGGCACTTGACTCTCCAGATAGGATGTCCAACGCACCACGGAAAAACGATCGGCAGGCAGAAGGCTGGAGATGTCCTCTACGAGGACACGGGTGACATCGCTCTCAAGAGAACCGGCCCATCGGTCGAATTCCGAAAGTTTGAGTTCGTTCTTGCCGGCGCGGGTCACTATCTGAGGCCGGTCAAGATAGTCGGGTATGCGAACGGGACCTATGGCAATTATTTGGTTTTGTTCAGGGAAAGCATCAGGGGTGATCGAGGTCCTGTTCTGCAAAGGGTTCAACTGATAGAACTTCGAAGAAGGCGAACCGGCACATCCGGCCAGGATTACCACTAACAGTCCAAGGGCAATGAGGGGACGCTGACCCAAACGAATAGTTTTCATTTCATTCTCCTTTAGCGGGGCTCTTCCCTCTCAGCAATGCCTCAGGGTGGCGTTCAAGGTAATCCGCCAGAACACGGATGGAACGGGAGAGCTCGGCGATCTGCTCAAGCGTCCTGCCTATCTCATATCCGAGATTTGCATTCTGCACGGCGATCACGTTGATATTTTCGACTGTTTTGGTTGTTTCCTTCAGGGTATCTTGGGCTGACGACAGAGTCTCCTTGATGCTCGATGCAATCTGTCCGGGTGCACCTTCATCGAACCTGAGTGTTTTTTCGGCTTGAGCAAAAGCTGCACGGGCGGCATCCGTTGTTCCCTTGATGTCTGAAGCTATGGGCCCGACCTTAGAATTTAGATTCTTCACGAGTATATCACCGTCCTTGAGCAACTGATTCAACGAGCCGATGCTTGCCTGCAGGTCGCGGGAATTGACGAGCTTACTTATTCCTGCAAGGGTTTCGTTTAATCTGTCGGCGATTTCGTTGAGCGGCAGCTCCTCAATTTTTTTTGTTAGTTGTTCCATACCCGAAGGGACGGTGGGAACCTCAGGGTACCGCTTTTCGAGGCCGACAAGCCTGATCGGAGTATTCGGATAGAAATCGAGATTGACCATGAGCTGGCCGGTGACAAGACTCTGCAACTGGAGCTGGGCTCTCAGTCCTTTCTCTATCAAGGCCTGAAGATACTGTTGGTCATAGCCATGATCTCCCTCTATTGGCACGATTTTTTTCGGATAGATTTCTACGTAAACCGGGATAAAAGCGGTGAGATCTCTTGCATTCATTTTCACGATGACATCGGTCACTTGCCCTATCCGTGCGCCATGAAACACTACCGGCGCTCCGATCTGGAGCCCTTTCACCGAACCCTCAAAGAACATCACACTCTTTTTGGCCTCTGTGAATAACTTGCCTGAACCGAAAACGACTATGCCTGCAACGACGAGAAAAATAGCGCCAAGAACAAACGCTCCGATGAGACTCTTGCTCGCCTGCTTACTCATTGTTTTCCCCCTCTATCCATTGATTTCCACCTCGCTGCTTTCTCTGCTTGCCCCTCTCCGCGGGTCAAAAAGTTGATCACTTTGGGGTCTTTTGATTCGGCGAGAAGTCTTCTGGGATCTCCGGCTGCGATCATTGTCTTCGTATCGGCATCGAGGAAGACCGAGTTGTTTCCGATCGCGAAGATACTCGCCAGCTCATGGGTCACGACGACTACCGTAGAGCCGAGACTATTTCTCAGCTCGATGATCAGCTTGTCAAGGAGATGTGCGCTGATCGGATCGAGTCCAGCAGACGGCTCATCGAAGAAGAGGATTTCAGGGTCTAACGCCATGGCGCGGGCAAGTCCGGCGCGCTTCTTCATACCGCCGCTGATCTCAGAGGGATAATAGTCCTCGAAACCGGAAAGCCCGACGAGTGAAAGCTTCAGAGAGACGATTTCATTGATCTGAGCCGGATCCAGATCCGTGTATTGCTGGAGCGGGAGGGCGACGTTTTCGGCGAGAGTGAGGGAACTCCAGAGGGCCCCGCTCTGATAGAGTATGCCAAATTTCCTCATGATGCTCTTCTGCTCTTCGGGCCCAACGGACCAGAAACTCAGGCCGTCGTAAAGGATATGTCCTTTTGCCGGCTGGAGGAGTCCGACCATACTTCGCAAAACGGTGCTCTTGCCTCCCCCGCTTCCTCCCATAATTATGAAAATGTCGCCCCTGTTAATGGTAAAGGTGAGGTCGTGCAGGATCACATTGCTCCCGTACGCCACCGTCAGGTCCTGCACAACAATAGGGGGTCTTGTCTTCTCCATCTCTGCTCTGTGCTCCTCAGATATTCAGCACATTACAAACAACGGTTATCACCGCCATCGCCACAACGATGCTGACTATGCCTGTCACGACCGCAGAGGTTGTCGCTTCACCCACGGCGGCCGCGCTCCTGCCACACTGCATGCCCCGCATGCAACCGGAAAGCGCAACGAGGACGCCGAAAACCGCGGCACTAAACAGTCCGATCCAAAAGTCGTTCAGGTTTACTGATTCGCAAGTCTTATTGTAGTATTCCATGAAGTTAAGGTCGAGCATCGAGACACTGATGATTAGGCCGCCGAGCATTCCCATCAGGTCTGCATAAAGACTCAATAGAGGCATCATTAGGAAAAGGGCGAGCATCCTGGGCAGAACAAGGAATTCCATGGGTGATATGCCAAGGGTCTTCAAGGCGTCGATCTCCTCGTTCACCTGCATCGTGCCGAGCTGTGCGGCGAATGATGCCCCCGTCCGGCCTGCCATGATGATCCCGGTCATAATAGCTGCAAGGACGCGGACCATGCCGATACCTACAAGGCTTGCGACATAGATCTGGGCACCAAAAATCTTGAGCTGGATGGCACCGATGAAAGCGAGGATAAGACCGACAAGTATGCTGATAAGAGAAACAATCGGCAGTGCCTGAGCCCCGCATTGCTGGATAATGAGAAACAGGTCGGACCGGCGAAATCGAGCTTTCCCGGTAACAAGCCGCATAAAAGCAATAGAGGCATTCCCGATAAAGTCTGTCATGTCGAGAAGCGACCGCCAGAATATCAGCGCTGATTCGCCGAACCGCTCAAGGATGGGGAAGCGCGCCAGTTCCTTTTTTCCCCACTTTCTCTCCGGCACTGCGGAGGCAAGGGCGAGGAGCCGTTGCACGCCCTCGGGAAGGGTATCCTCTTCCACAGGTATATTGTTGCTTGAAGCCAAAGTACGAACCCTGATCAGAAATGTCAGAAGCACACTGTCCCAGCCCGTCAGGTTCTCTGTCTTAAATAATATACGTTTTACCCGTGGCACCATTTCGAGTTGTTTCTCTACCTCACGTGCAGCCGGCAGTCTATTCTCCCTTTTCCAATCTCCTGCAAGACTGATAAGCAGTGTATCTGAATCCATCCTACTGAAGTCGAGAGAGATAGGTTCCATCAATGAATCCTCTTTTTGTTTCTCATGCTCCACGAGGTGACACGCCTAAGAAGAAAATGTCTATCACCGGTGAACCGCTCCATGTCAAATTCCTCCGTATGTTCTCCAGCTTACATCTATCAGCATTGTATCACCAAAAGAAACCCTGTCAAAGGAATATTGTCGACATTTTTTCGTAGATCCTCAACTCAACTTTTCAGCCGTCCCACATACCTTACCCTTTCTTCCATCCACATCAAAGCAACGTCATTTTTCTCCTCCGGTAACCCCTGCCATCCCAAGAATGCCCTGAGCATATCCCGCCTCGAGCGCCCGCCGACTGCGGACTCCTGTGAGAAATCAACCCCGTTAAGTATTTCCGTTATTGAAGGTTCATCGGGGAACCACGCCAAGAATGGCAGCAACGAAATGTCAACTTTCAGACGATGTGGCTTGCAGTGAGATACTGGTAAAGTTATAGAAAGCTTCCCGCCGCTCACTTGCTCACCCACTCCACCGCCCGCTTCAAAGAAGATGGGGGGAAAAACTCAACCCGTGTGCTCGTCAAACCTTTTCCCACGAACATGAACGCGTCATCCTTCCACCGCTCGTCACCCACAAGCGCCATTTTGACGATGTCATCGCCATGCTCCGCCATAAAACCGACATCGCCCCAGGCTTCAGACTTCTCCCATCCCTTGAAGTTTTCCATAATTGCGACGAGTCTCACTTTCTTGCCCTTCCCGATCATTTCCATGGCAGCGGACTCCAGCATCTTCTGGTCTGCTATCTGCATGACACCACTGATACGGACATGGATAACCGAAGCTGTAATGTTGATGATCTCACAGGCCATTTGCGAACCTCCTCCGACCGCTGTTTCCTGAACGCGGTCTCGTTTATTTCCGAATGGGGATACCCCTTCCCTGTCCTGTCAATTCCAGCATATCAAACCTATCCTTTCCTTAATTCCTTAAACGCATTGATCAAACCATTGGTCGACGAATCATGAGATGTCACCTGTTTCCCGTCTTTCAGTTCCGGGAGGACACGGTTTGCAAGCTGCTTCCCCAACTCCACACCCCACTGGTCAAAGCTGAATATGTTCCAGATCACACCCTGGACGAAGATCTTGTGCTCATACATAGCTATCAGACCCCCCAACGTCCTGGGGGTGATTTTTCTGACCAGGATTGAGTTGGTCGGTCTGTTCCCTTTGAAGACTTTGTAAGGAACAAGCCTCTTGATATCTTCGCTGCCGGCCCCTGTCATCTGCAATTCTTCCACGACCTCCTTCTCCGACTTCCCCTTCATGAGGGCCTCTGCCTGGGCGAAGAAATTGGAGAGCAGGATTTCATGGTGCTCGCCCACGGGATTGTGAGAGATTGCGGGAGCGATAAAATCGCAGGGAATGAGTTTTGTCCCCTGATGGATGAGCTGGTAGAAGGCATGCTGTCCGTTCGTGCCGGGTTCTCCCCATATCACAGGTCCGGTCTGATGACCGACTTGACGACCATTCCGGTCAATATACTTCCCGTTGCTTTCCATATTGCCCTGTTGAAAATATGCGGCGAACCGGTGCAGGTATTGATCATAGGGAAGTATGGCCTCGGTCTGGGCGCCAAAGAAATTGTTGTACCAGATCCCGATCAAGGCGAGAATTACCGGTATGTTTCTTTCATAGGGCGTTTCCCTGAAATGCATGTCCATGGCATGGGCGCCCTCAAGAAGTTCGACGAAATTTTCGAATCCGATTGTGCAGGCGATCGAGAGTCCGACAGATGACCAGAGTGAATACCTGCCTCCCACCCAATCCCAGAACCTGAACATATTCGCGGGGTCAATGCCGAATTTCTCAACCTCTCTCTCATTCGTGGAGATCTGCAACGAAATGCTGCTTGATGAAGGATTCTTCCCCGGCCGACTCGAGAAACCACCCTCTTGCCGTGTGGGCATTGGTCATCGTCTCCTGGGTCGTAAAGGTCTTTGAGGCGATCATGAAAAGTGTGGTTTCTGGAGACAAACCCTTCAGGGTTTCTGTGATATGCGTCCCGTCGACGTTCGACACAAAATGGGGACGAAGGTGGGGTTTCCAGAAGGGTTTAAGGGCCTCTGTCACCATGACCGGCCCCAGATCAGAACCTCCAATGCCGATATTAACAAGGTCCGTTATTGCCTTTCCCGTGTAGCCTTTCCACTTCCCTGAAATGATCCTTTCAGAAAATTCTGACATCTGCCCCAAAACCGCATTCACCTCGGGCATTACATCTTTTCCGTCCAGATGAATGGGGGTATTTGGCCGGTTCCTCAGGGCCACGTGAAGAACTGCGCGCTTTTCGGTCTCGTTGATTTTGTCTCCTGTAAACATACATTCCGTAGCATCTTTTACCCTGCATTCCCTGGCAAGTCCAAAGAGGAGACGCATCGTTTCTTTCGTGACGATATTTTTCGAGTAGTCCACGAGCATATCTTCAAACTGAACGGAAAAAGCGGAGAATCTCCCTTTGTCCTGACGAAAGAAGTCCGTCATGGCACGGCCTTTCATCACCCGGTAGTGTTCTTTCAGTCTTTTCCAGGCTTTCTTTTTTGCCGGATTCACCTTCGGAAGCATCTCATGGATCTCCTGTTTATGTTGTATCACGCTTTTGTGCCACAGGACCTTCTTTCGTTCCGGACGAGTTTTCCGCCCTGTCCTTATCCGCACTGGCAAGGCCCCGGATGGCCATCGCATATTGATCCTTGAGGCCGGCGAGGAAGACACTGTCGATCTGTCCCTTCCAGGTCGTTATCTCGGTGAACCGTTTCGGGATCGATACGTCTTCAGGACGGTACCCTGTCATGACGCGCAGCTTCCATCTCAGCCTCTGGATCTCACCCGCAACCGTGTCCATATTGTCTGCCAGAGTCCCGTAGCCGACGCTCTTGAGGCAATTGCCAAGTACTTCATCCGTATAAACTCCCCGCGCAAACAGGCACGAGACCATCGAGGTGAGAAAAACCCTTCCCTTCTCATCATTGACCAGGAACTTCACTGCATCCTCAACATTCTTGCCCTTCGGCTTCTGGTCGTAGGAGTAGCCTCCGGAGTCAAGATGCGAGTGGCGGAATCCGAGGGCCTGGGAAACAAAGAACGCCTCACCCGTTGCATAGCCCGCCATCTCCTGTCCGAGGACACAGGCGAAATCACCGCCGCCATATCGTTCCGCTGCCTTCGCCGTGCTCTGGGACAGGAGCTGATAAAACTCATTTGTCCCGTAGGCCATGTGCTGAAGGGCCGCCTGGTACGAAGCCGAGTTGCCGAACGCAAGGGGAACAAGGGTCTCTTTTTCGGTAATAATGCCCTTGTCGAGCGCCTCTGTGGCCCATGCCAAGCGCGACGCCCGGGCGACATCACATCGAGCCCCATCTTCTCGGCCACGTCGATAAGCTTCAGGACCTCGAAGCAGTCCATGACACCAAGCATGGAGCCGACGGCGAAAATGAGCTCATGGTCGTAGGAGATCTGACGATAGATGTAGCGGTTTTCTTCCCGGAAGCGTTCTCTCACAAAACCGATATGGATGCAGCCTACAGGGCATCCGGCACAGGCCGCGTTTCTCAGGAGCGCGACCTCGGCGAACCGCTCGCCGGTGATGCCCTCGGTCGCAGGGTCGGCAGTTGCCTGGAGGTTCCTGATCGGCAGGGCCTTCAGGTCGTTCATGACTCTGACGTTGCCGGGAGTGCCGAGGTTATGGTATTTGCTCATCATGTCGGTGTCGGTCATGTCCTTATAGACTTTATCAAAGACCTTGACATAGTCCTTGCCCTCCGGAAGCAGGAAGGAGCTGTCGCCGTGGATCATGATGGCCTTCAGGTTCTTTGAGCCCATCACTGCCCCGGCGCCAAGCCTCCCGAAGTGGCGATAGGTATCTGCGTTGATGCAGGCCATAGGCGACTGCCGCTCCCCTGCAGGACCGATCCTGAGGATCGTCCGGTGCCCTGAGCCGGGGAGCATACGCCGCAGGATCTTTCCCGCGACATACAGGTCAGTACCCCACAAGTAGTGGACGTCTTTGATTTCGATCTGGCGGGACCCCACAATGAGGGCGGACGGTGTCTTCGCCCTGCCGGTGATCACGAGGGCATCATAGTCTGCAAAGCGCAGGGACAGGGCTGATCGTCCTCCCGCGTGGCTCTCGGCGAATTGATCATGGTAGGGAGACTTAAAGGCACAGACGGTCTTGCTCATGAGCGGAAAGTATCCTGTCAGCGGACCGATGGCGAAGATGAGCGGCTGCCCGGGTTCATTCCATGGTTTGTCGAGAAGAGCCGTATTTTTCGAAGAGCATCGCTGCCAGGCCGCTTCCGCCTGCCACCGTATTCCTGCCATCGATATCCGTAATGGTTCTTTGCCCGGACGAAAGATCGACCATGAGTACTCTGAAATGTTCCCTTATCATGGCTCCACCTCCCCGGCAACTGCCGCTTCTTTTCCTGCAGGAGTTGCTCCCCTTGAAAACTCCGTGTGTTCCAGACAGTCATGGGGACAGTAGGGTACGCATCTGCCGCAGTGGATGCAGACAAAGGGCTCCCCGGTTGTGTCGAGATAGATCGCATCCACCGGACAGGCCTTTGCGCAGGCCCCGCAGCGGATGCAGAGCTTCTTTCTCACCACTACGCCTCCGCCCTTCCTCTGGGAATACGCGCCAGTCGGACAGGCGCATTACGCAGGGCGCAGGGTCGCAGGCCAGACAGAGTCCGTGCCTCGAACCCTGTCGAGAGCCCTCCCGAGGACCTGATGCGGATACCCGCCGTGTCCCAGGACAGGCGCTTATGCACAAGCCGTGCACAGGCGAGCGAGCACGAATGGCATCCGATGCAGCGCTCCATTCTCGGTGTGGTCAGAATTTTCATGGTGTTATCTCCTTCTATGTTTCTACTGTCGAACCATTCTACAGAGTCGCGAGAAATTACGCTTACGGAATCATTTCTCTGTATCCATAGACGTATTTCAAACCGACTGAAACCTCTTCCCGGTACTCGGGTGAATTTCTGTAGCTTCATGGCTTCTCCTTTTTATCTCATCATGCCTTTGCCTTTGACTGTGCTGCTACGGCCTCAGCGGCCTTTTTCACCGTTTCCTGATCACCAAGATAGTATCTCCGGATCGGTTTCATATCATCCTCAAACTCGTAGACCATGGGAATCGCAGTGGGGATATTCAGGTCTGCGATGTCCTTGTCGGATATCCGTTCGACATACTTGATCAGGCCGCGAAGGGTATTTCCGTGGGCCACGAGAAGCACCCGCTTTCCCGATCGTATGGCCGGCCCGATATTCTCCTGCGCGTAAGGCAGAAACCGTTCGATGGTGTCCTTGAGACACTCCGTGGCCGGGAGGTCCTCGGGATGGAAGTCGGCATACTTGGGGTCATTGCGGGGGTGGCGCGGGTCGTCCAGTTTGAGTGCAGGAGGCGGCACATCAAAGCTGCGGCGCCAGAGCTTCACCTGTTCCTCGCCCATTTCAGCGGCGGCCTCACTCTTGTTGAGCCCCTGCAGCGCACCGTAGTGCCGCTCGTTGAGACGCCAGTTGCCGACAACCGGGATCCACATGAGGTCCATCTCCTCCAGCACGATCCAGAGGGTCTTGATCGCCCGCTTAAGGACCGAAGTGTATGCAATATCAAAGGTAAACCCTCCTTCGCGGAGGAGGCGGCCTGCTTCCCGGGCCTCCTCTATCCCTTTTTCAGAGAGCGGCACATCGGTCCATCCCGTGAAGCGGTTCTCTTTGTTCCAGACGCTTTCGCCATGTCTGAGCAATACGATTTTTTTCACAATGCGCTCCCGGTTTGCTCCCCGCTCATCGGGACCAATTCCATGATGGTTTTCTGACGGAATGCTCCCTTGCCTGCAAACCTGGCCGAACTGCCCAACTCCTCCTCTATGCGGAGCAGCTGGTTGTATTTTGCGATGCGGTCTGTCCGGCTTGCCGACCCTGTCTTGATCTGCCCTGCTCCGGTCGCCACAACCAGGTCAGCGATGAACGTGTCCTCTGTCTCTCCGGACCGGTGGGAGACCATGGAGGTAAACCCGGCATTCGCCGCCATCTGCATGGCCTGGAGCGTTTCGGTCAGCGAGCCGATCTGATTTACCTTGATGAGGATCGAGTTCGCAATCCCTTCCCTGATGCCGCGGGCCAGCCGTTCGGTGTTGGTGACGAAGAGGTCGTCTCCCACAAGCTGGATCTTTTTACCCAGAGTGTCGGTGAGAAGCTTCCAGCCTTTCCAGTCGTCCTCCGCCATTCCGTCCTCGATCGAGATGATCGGGTACTGGCGGACCCAATCTGTCCAGAACTCTGACCATGTCTTTCGAATCTGTGCCTGCTCTTGTCCGACTTCTTGAATATGTATGCTTTCTTCTGGCTGTCATAGAACTCACTCGCCGCAGGATCAAGGGCAAGGCCGATGTCCTTTCCGGCCTTGTACCCTGCCTGTCCTATGGCTTCCAGGATCACCTCGATTGCTTCGACGTTGGACTTCAGGTTCGGCGCAAATCCTCCTTCGTCGCCGACTGCCGTCGAGTATCCCTTTTTCTTGAGCACACCCTTGAGGGTATGGAAGACTTCAGCTCCCATCCTGAGTGCTTCGGCAAAACTCGATGCCCCATATGGAGCGACCATGAATTCCTGAAAGTCCACGGAGTTGTCCGAATGCGCGCCTCCGTTGAGGATGTTCATCATCGGGACAGGAAGCACTGACGCAGACACCCCGCCGAGATACCGGTACAGCGGCGTCTTCTGTGACTGGGCAGCTGCCCGCGCCACTGCCATCGAGACGGCAAGGATCGCGTTCGCACCGAGGCGCCCCTTGTTCTTTGTGCCGTCCAGCTTGATCATCTTTAAATCGATTTCTTCCTGCAGCGAGGCTTCCATGCCCTGTTATCGCCTTTGCAATCTCTTTGCTGACATGCTGAGCAGCCTTGCGGGTACCCTTGCCGAGATAGCGTTTCTTATCACCATCACGCAGTTCGACGGCCTCATGGACGCCTGTGGATGCCCCCGACGGCACTGCCGCCCTTCCCATGCTTCCGTCATCGAGAATGACATCCGCCTCTACCGTCGGGTTGCCCCGTGAATCGAGAATCTCCCGTCCCATGACTTTTATAATTCCTGCCATAGTTCATTTCTCCTTTCAGGTGTCTGGTTTTGTCTCTCTGCCAATGCCGATCTTCATTGTCACCTGCCTTGTTTCCTGAGTTCGATGATCTCCATGCGATTGTTCGCTCCGGGATGCTTTGATGACGGCCCTTCCGTCAATATCGCGAGATCACCCGTCAGCTCGTGAGACTCGATCCATCTTTTTATGTAAGTATTCCAATCGTCAGGATGATCCGGTTCGTACACAGGGTGCACCCCGAAGGAGAAGACGAGGTTCTGACAGGTCCTCTCAAACGAACTTACTGCCACGATCCAGACAGGCATTCTGAAAAAAGCGAGGTTCCGGGGGGTCGTGCCGCTGTGCGTCGGCGAGAACACCGCGGCAGGAGAGGAGTACTCGAGGCTCGCTTCGACCGCTATGGCGATCAGGTGCGCGAGCTTGATCCTGCTTGCTGATATCGATTCCCTGATAGAGGTCACGGACCGAGAGCTGCCGTCTCTGCGGCTCTACCTCAGCGGCAATTTTCGTCAGCATCTCTACCGCGTCGACCGGATACTTTCCCATGGCAGATTCTCCCGAGAGCATGACGCAGTCGGTGCCGTCGAGAATAGCATTCGATACATCCGTTGCCTCTGCACGTGTCGGTCGTCTGTTTTCGGTCATGGACTCAAGCATCTGTGTCGCCGTAATGACCGGCTTTGCCCTCCTGTTTGCCTGCTTCATGAGATCCTTCTGGATGACGGCGATCCGTTCTATCGGGACCTCCACGCCAAGATCACCACGCGCGATCATGATACCGTCCGCTGCATCGAGAATATCATCCATGTGCTCAAGTGCATTCGAGCGTTCGATCTTGGCGATGATAAAAGGATGGTAGCCCAGGGCGTCCGCAGCCTGACGCACAGCCCTGATGTCTGCACCGGTCTCGACAAAGGACTGGCTGACCGCATCGATGCCCTCCTCTGCGGCAAACTTGAGACATTCGTGGTCGCGCTCGGTGAAGGCGCTGATGCCGAGATCGATGCCGGGGAGGTTGAGTCCCTTGCGGGATCGGAGTTCACCGCCGACAACCACCATGCAGAAGACCTCGTTGCCTTTTACCGAGGAGACATCGAGTTGGATGATACCGTCATTCAGAAAGAGTGCATCACCGGTCTTGACCACCTGCGGCAGCTTCCTGAAGGTGACGGACGCCTTTCCTGAATCACCGACAATGTCGTCGCTAGTAAGCATAAAGGCATCGCCGGGCCTTAACTCAATCGGTTCCTCTTCAAGCTTACCAATGCGCATTTTGGGGCCGGAGAGGTCTGCCATAATGGCTACCCGCTTTCCGGCAACACGGGCCGCTGACCTCAGGTTTCTGACTACGGTGCGGTGGCTCTCGAGGTCACCATGCGAGAAATTAAGCCGCGCAATGTTCATTCCTGCGTGCATCATCTTTTCCATGACCTCGGGCGATTCCGAAGCCGGCCCGATAGTGCACACGATCTTTGTCTTATGCAGAGGAAGCTTCATACTGTATTGTCTCCTTTTCTCATCTGCTCACCTTATGGAAGCCGGCTGTCCGGTCGATGCGAGTACGCTGCTCCATATCCATCCTTCGGGGTCGATCTTCTTGCGCTGCGACACAGCGAGCGGTATCGGCACATGGGTGAACTGATGGTTCCAGAAGCCGACGATCATGCCGGTCCTGCCTGCCATGCCCGCGTGCACAGCGTTATGTCCAAGCAGCAGGCAGAAGGCCGAGTCATGAGGGTTGGCCTGCTGACTCCTGATCATGTAGCTTGGGTCTATATACTTGAGGTTGATCTCCATGCCGATCCGCTTGAAATGGTCTTTGATGCGGTCACGGAGAAAGATCCCGATGTCGCCGTATTTGATATTGCCCGAGGCGTCCCGTTCACCCGTTGCCTCGAAAAGTTCCTGTCCGGCGCCTTCAGCAACAACGATCACGGCATGACCCCGCTGCTCGAGCCGCTGCTTCAGGGCGGAAAGAAGACCATCCAGCGTGAATGGCACCTCCGGTATGAGACAGAAGTTCACCTGGTTGTCCACCAGCGCCGAGAAGGCAGCGATAAAGCCGGAGTCGCGGCCCATGAGTTTGACCAGGCCTATGCCGTTACGCGCGCCGGCAGCCTCTGCGTGCGCGGCAGAGGTCGCCCGCTTCGCCTCCGAGACTGCGGTCTCGAAACCAAAGGTTGTCTGGACATAGGAGATATCGTTGTCGATAGTCTTAGGGATGCCGATCACGCTGAGTTTGAGTCCGCGCCGCGAGGCCTCCTCGCTGATGGCGAGAGCTCCCCGCTGTGTGCCGTCTCCGCCGATGCAGAAGAGGATGCCGACCCCCATACGCTCCAGGGTATCGACCATTACCGGGACATCCTGATTGCCGCGTGAGGAGCCGAGAATGGTGCCACCCATCTCGTCTATCTGTGATACGACCTGAGGGGTGAGCATAATAGGCTGGTGACCGAATTTCGGCTCAAGCCCTTCGTATCCGTACGGAAAACCATAAATCGTCCGGACCCCATAGTGGTGGTGGAGGCTCAGGACTACGGACCGGATCACATCGTTCAGCCCCGGACAGAGGCCGCCGCAGGTTACAATGCCGCAGGCGAGTTTTGAGGGGTCGAAAAATATCTTCTCCCTCGGTCCAGCAGCCTCAAATTTCGGCGGCTCGCTTTCTGCATCAAGGTAACGCCTTATCGTGCCGAGGTCGCTGTGAAGAAGTATATGCTCCTCATCACGGGTGAAGCGGACGCCGCTCATGGGAGACGGGACCGTGCAGTCGCCGAGACGCCGTATCATGAAATCCTTTGCCTGTTCCATCTGCACCCCCTTCAGGTCTTATACATGGTGGTCCCGACAGCCCTGAGATCAGTCCACAGCCTTCTTGACCCGTTCTGCCATGCCGGATTCAGCCAGAGCGAGATACGTACGGGGGTCATAGGTCTTCTTGTTGCCCACCTCGCCGTCCACCTTCAGCACGCCGTCGTAGTTTTTGAACATATGGTCAACGATCGGCCGGGTGAAGGCATACTGGGTGTCTGTATCGATATTCATCTTGACGACGCCATAATCGACCGCCTCATGGATATCACGGAGTTCCGAACCCGATCCACCGTGGAACACCAGGTAAAAGCGGGCTTCCTCACCGTACTGTTTGACGACAGCATCCTGGCATTCCTTCAGGATCGAGGGTTTCAGTTTCACATGGCCCGGTTTATAGACGCCATGGACATTACCGAAGGTCGCAGCAAGCAGATACCGCGCGCCCTTGATCGGCGTTCAGCCGGCGGGCAACCTCAAGTGTGTCCTCAGGGGTTGTGTAGAGCTTGGCCCCTGCCTCACCCTTCACTCCGTCCTCCTCGCCGCCGACCACACCCGCCTCGATCTCGAGGATGAGATCATTCTTCTGGAACCGCTCCAGGAGTTTGACGGCGATATCGAGGTTCTCTTTGAGCGGCAGGGCGCTTCCGTCGAACATGTGGCTGTTGAAGAGGTTCGGCCTGCCTGCTGCCCTCCGCCGTTCTGTCTCTTCGACAAGCGGAATGACGAGCTTATCGAGCTTGTCCGCCTGGCAGTGGTCGGTGTGGAGAGCGACATAAATCGGGTACCGCTCCGCTGCACGATGGACGTGCTCGGCTATGGAGATCGCGCCAAGGGCCATGTCCTTGACCGATGACCCTGAGGCGAATGCTCCGCCACCTGTCGAGACCTGAATGATACCGTCACTCTTGCTCTCGGCAAGTCCCTTGAGCACCGCATTTGCGGTCGTGAGCGATGTCACGTTGATGGCGGGATAGGCATAATGTCCTTCCCGTGCCCTTTCGAGCATCTTGCAGTAGATTTTGATAATCAGCTACCGGCATATCGTTCTCCTTTCCTACTCGCTCACCTTGTTCAGTTCCTGATACGGTGTGTCCCCTCCGGACATCCCTTGTCTCACTTCCCTTTGTTCTTTATCTGGGAGACAAGCACCGCCACGGACCGCGACTGCACAGGGAAAAGGGCATCCTGGACCGCAACCGCCTCATTCCACGAGCAGATGTCATCAGGTGATTCCCGGGACGTATCGATCCAGCGCATCCAGCGCGCCGGAAAGTTCCGGGACGGACGGGATCTCGAATTCCAGCTCTTCCCAGTATGCATTTATCATTATATGGATCATGAACCTGCCTCCTCAGGCTTCTCACGGTCAAGGCGATGGTATGGGAGTCTGCGCCCCAGTCAGGCTGGTTGAGCTTCACTCCATGCCAGGCTATTTGCGCCTGTTGGAGAAGCTGGTTCAGGGTCAGTCCGGGGTCCTTCACGGGAAACGTCCCACCGCAGGCGGGCCGCAATGAGATGCTTGACAAACCTGTGCAGGTCTGCATGTTTCTCGACAAGGCCCCAGTCGAACCAGCTGATCTCATTGTCCTGACAATAGGCATTATTATTTCCTCTCTGTGTTCTTCTTACCTCATCCCCCATGAGGAGCATGGGCGCTCCCGCTGCAAGCAGGGTGACGGCAAAGAAGTTCTTCACCTGACGGTTTCTGAGTCCCTCGATCAGCCGGATCGTCCGTCGGGCCTTCGACTCCGCAGTTCCAGCTCAGGTTGTCATTGCTGCCGTCACGGTTCTCTTCGCCGTTCGCCTCGTTATGCTTGCCGTTGTACGAGACGAGGTCATTCAGGGTGAACCCGTCATGACAGGTGATGAAGTTGATGCTCTGCTCAGGCTCTCGCTCCTTATGTCCATAGATGTCGGGACTGCCGAGCAGACGGGATGCGAATTTTGAGACAACGTACCCTGTCTCCCTTGATAAAGCTCCGCACATCGTCCCGGAATCTTCCGTTCCATTCCTTCCAGCTGTCGCCGATGAAGCTGCCCACCTGGTAAAGCCCGGCCGCATCCCATGCCTCGGCGATCAGCTTGACGCCGGCCAGTGCCGGATCGGTCTCGATGTCCCAGAGGACAGGGGGGTTCGCAAGTGGCCGTCCCTCTTCGTCGCGGGTCAGGATCGACGCAAGGTCGAAACGGAAACCGTCCACATGCATCTGCTGGACCCAGTAGTGAAGGCTGTCGATGATCATGCGGCGCACAAAAGGGTTGCTCGCATCAAGCGTGTTGCCGCACCGCGTGTAATTGGCGTAGTGCTCCTGTCTGGTTCGAGAATGTAATAGGCGTCGTTTTCCAAACCCCGGAAAGAAAGCGTCGGCCCCTCATGGTTGCCCTCTGCAGTATGGTTGTATACCACATCGAGGATCACCTCGATCCCTGCGCGGTGGAGCGCCTTCACCATGTCGCGGAACTCATCGACCGGTCCGAGAGGGTCTTTCCGCGAACTGTATGCCGGATGAGGCGCGAAGAACGATACCGGTGCATAGCCCCAGTAGTTCTTAAACCCCGGAGGCGCGTCCTGCTCATCGAAATGATAGACCGGGAGCAGCTCGACCGCAGTGATGCCGAGGTCCTGAAGGTAGGGGATCTTTTCGATCAGGCCGGCGTAGGTCCCCCGTTTCTCAGGTGCGACGCCCGAATTCGGATGGGCCGTAAATCCGCGGACGTGCATCTCATAGATGATCGTGCGGGTAAAGGGCTGTCTCGGCGGCGCATCACCCTCCCAGTCATAGGAACCCGGATCTGCCACCACGCTCTTCATCGCAGTACTGCAATTGTCGCCTGGCCGGCTCGCCAATGCACGGCTATACTTCTCAGGAATGACAACAGCCCTGCCGTACGGATCGAGGAGCACTTTCTCATGGTCAAAACGCATACCGCGCTCCGGCTCATGGGGACCATGGACACGATATCCGTAGATCTGTCCCGGACCGATATCAGGGACAAAGACATGCCAATAATGGTATGTCCTGTTCTTCCTCGGATCAAGCGGAATCGTACGCGCAGGTACGGTATCTCCCGCATCTTCAAAAAGCAGCAGTTCCACTGCGTCGGCGTTCTTGGAAAAGACGCTGAAATTGACACCGCCGTCCCGCACTTCGCCCCGAGAGGAAAACTGTTCCCCCGCATTTTATCAATCATGGCATCCCTGGGTAATTGTTCCCTGACCATTGTCTCATCACGCCCCTGCGCCCGGTTTTATCTTCCAGATATGTTCGCAGTATTCCCGTATCGATCGGTCAGACGAAAACTTCCCCATGCGGGCCACATTCAGGACCGACATGCGCACCCAGTTGTCCCGGTCGCGATATGCCGAACTCACCCGGTCCTGGCAGTCAATATAGGACTGATAGTCTGCCAGGAGAAGGAAAGGATCATGGTTCAGGAGGTTCTCCACCAGAGGCCTGAAGAGTTCCCTGTCACCCCAGGAGAAATAGCCTGACCGTATCTGATCGATCGCCTCCCTGAGGTCCGGGTTTGACTCGTAATAGCCCCGGGGATTATAACCCTTGACCTTCAGGTCCTCGACTTCCCCTGCGGTAAGCCCGAAGAGGAAGAAGTTCTCAGGACCTACTTCTTCCCGGATCTCGACGTTCGCGCCGTCAAGGGTGCCTATCGTGAGGGCGCCGTTCATCGAGAATTTCATGTTGCCTGTTCCTGAGGCCTCTTTCCCTGCAGTCGATATCTGCTCCGAGAGGTCTGCGGCAGGATAGACATTATGCGCGTTCTTCACATTGAAGTCCGGGAAGAAGACGACCTTCAGCCTTCCGGCAACATCAGGATCATTGTTCACCACCTCGGCTACTGAATTGATCAGCTTGATGATCAGCTTTGCCATGAAGTATCCCGGCGCGGCCTTTCCTCCGAAGATGAACGTGCGGGGGATAATCTCCTGTTTCGGGTCTTTCTTGATGCGATTGTAGAGCGTGATAATATGGAGCACGTTCAGGTGCTGCCGCTTGTACTCATGGATCCGCTTCACCTGGATATCGAAGAGCGAATCGGGATCTGCAGCGATCCCGGTCCTTTCCTTGATGACCGCGGCAAGTCTGGACTTGTTGTCACGCTTGATCTTCCCCCATTCCTCCTGAAAGCCGGGATCATCGGCAAAGGGCTCGATCTTCCTGATCTCGTCTTCAAAATGCTTGATCCATCGGTCGCCGATCTTCCCTGTGAGCAGCTCCGTGAGTCCGGGATTGGACAGGGCTATCCAGCGCCGCGGGGTCACTCCGTTCGTCACGTTCACAAAACGATCGGGATAAAGGTCATACATGTCTTTGAGAACCGTCTTTGTAAGAAGATCGGAGTGCAGCGCCGCCACGCCGTTGATGCAATGGCTCCCCACCGAGGCAAGATGCGCCATGCGAACATACTTCTCCCCGCTTTCGTCGATGATGCGAAAGACGGGCAACCAGGCCGTCATCGCCGGGATATCTGAGGCGGACTTCGTCGAGAAATCTGCGGTTGATCTCGTAGATGATCTCCAGATGCCGCGGGAGGCTGTCGCGGAAAAGCTGCAGGGGCCATTTTTCGAGCGCCTCGGGCAGAAGCGTATGGTTGGTGTACGCCATTGTCTGTTGCGTAATCTTCCATGCCCTGTCCCAGTCCATCAGATGCTCGTCCACGAGGAGCCGCATAAGTTCTGCAACCGCGATTGAAGGATGGGTATCATTCAGCTGGACGGCAAAGCTCTCATGGAATGTCTCAATGCGCTGCCCCCGCAATTAGATGGATGCGGATCATGTCCTGAAGAGAGCAGGAGACGAAGAAGTACTGCTGCGCAAGCCGGAGGGTCTTGCCGATTTCCGGCTCGTCGTTCGGGTAGAGGACCTTGCTCACGGTCTCGGAAATGACTTTTGCTTCAACCGCCTTATAGTAGTCGCCGATATTGAATGCCTGGAAGTCAAAGGACTCGACCGCCTCTGATTTCCAGAGCCTGAGCAGGTCCACCATATCGTCCCGGTAGGCCGGGACAGCGGTATCATAGGCGATGCCCTTGACCACACGGTGAGGGACCCAGCGGACCCTGAAGCGGCCTTTCTCGTCCCGGTATTGCTCTGTATAACCGCCGAAATTCACATAATAGGAGATCTCGGCCGCAGATCTCCCAAGGGTTGCCAAGGCGGAGCCACTTGTCGGTCTTTTCGACCTGCCATCCGTCGCGGATCTCCTGGTCAAAGATGCCGAACTCATACCGGATGCCGTACCCGATCGACCGGCACGCTCAACGATGCAAGAGAGTCCATGTAGCATGCGGCAAGCCTGCCTAGGCCGCCGTTTCCCAGCCCCGGTTCTTCCTCCTGCAGCAAGCAGATCGTCCAGGTCAAGGCCCAGTTCCTTCACCGCCTCCCTCATCTGGTCGGTAATGCCAAGATTCAGGAGATTGTTTCCCAGGTGAGGTCCCATCAGAAACTCCGCGGAGAGGTAGCATGCGATCTTTACCTTCGGTCGCCGCAATCCCTTGAGCGTACGGACAAAGCGTTCCAGCATCCGGTCGCCGCACCGTATAGGCCACCGCCATATACCAGTCGTTCCGCGTGGCAAGCTCCGGGATGCGTCGCCTGAACATAATAAAGGTTGTCGAGGATCGCCTGCCTCAGCGTCCCTGAGCTCGTTCCCGTCCGTATGTCGTCACTTTCCTGCCGAATCGATGCAACCTCAGCCGGATTGGTGTCTCTGCTGGAGTTCTCTCTCTTATCAGCTTTTTGTACCATTGGTTTCTCCTTTAGCCTCCTCAACCCGTCTTGCCTTATCTTATTTGGCAGGCATTGCGAATTTTCTCACGCGCCTGCTCGATAATTCCTTCCTGCATTAATCCCTCTATTGCTTCTCTTGTGCCAGGGATGGGCTCATTATGCTTCCACAATCTCCCTGCCTCCTTCGTATAAGGCAATTGGTCCATCGGCACTAACCTTAATAACAAAGCCCTTGTTGGACAGTTCAAGGGCTGCCGCTGACCGGGCGCCTTCAGAACCCCTTGGCCGGCTTGAAATGATTGCGCCGTAGGCCAGGAGTTTCCCTTTTCTGTTTATGAGGGTAGCCCCGTCAATGGAAGCGAGCATCGCCAGCATCGAAGGGCCAAGTGAAATCACTTTATCGCTATGCAGTAAGGCATGGAATAACCACTCGGGATATATGTCATGGATCCCTTTCTCTGAAGCCGGCGAGGGTTCTTCGAGTACCTTTTCCCTGTCTTTATGCATAGCATACTGTCCGATCCTCCTGCGAGCGATGTCAACGCGGTCCTTTTCATGAAGCCCGTCAGGAACATTTTCAACTAAACCCAGGACACCACTCTGCCCCATGGTCGAAAGAATAACTGCTGCATCAAGCATCGTCGCGGCTATTGCACTGTATTTCTTTCTTATTACTCTCTTCAGAGAATCCCAGAGTAATCCACGCCACTTGCCGGAGCGCCAGATAAAGAGCGGATGTCCCTTCAAAAATATTACGATAGAACCGTTCTTTCTTAAGGCAAGGGAAAGACCACGTAACGATGCAGATGCTTCTGCCGGAAAACCCAGAGAGCCAAACGGCCCCGCTGCATAATGAGCACGTCGCTTAGTCTTCCCTAAAGACTTCGCCGTCAACCATCCGACTGCCTCTCCGGAAGGTGAAATCCATAACGCTGCCCTCAAACCATCCGCCAGGAGCGCTGTCCTTTTTAATGTCTGAAAGTCATCCGGGTATTTCCCGATCTTCCACGACCTCGGGGCTTTTGGAGGAGGCGCAATAATGACTCCATGTGACACCTCTTTGCCCTCCACCCGGTGACTTGCAAGGCTTTCAAGGTATCTGTGGACCTCGGCTACTGTCTTTGCCAATACATCACGCATTCGATGATCGGATGCGGAGGCTCCGGACGAATAATGCAAGGTCGCTATTATGTGAGAAATTATCCATCGGGGAAACTCAACGGAAAGAGGCATTCTTATCTGAGGATGCAAATCCGGGCCAATATATTTCGCCCAGGTCCCCAAGGCGTGCTCACAAATCGCTACTGCCGTCACAACTTCCTGAAGGTGCGCCCATCGGGGGGATACTCTTTGAACTTTGCCCCCCTTAGGGACAGAGTGCCGGCGGCTTCTATGATCATCGGATGAATCCTTCGAGTGGAGACCGAGAAAGTAACTGACCGTCTCACTCGGCATTACACTGATTTGCCTCTTCCAACGCCTGTCATCCGGCACACTCAAAAAACGTGTCCTCAGCGGTTCAGGAAACGAACCTTGTTCGAATGTCGGTTCAGGTTGAATATTTGAAATCACGCGGCCCCTCTTATAGTCAAGGATAACCTGGACTCCCGGGAAGAGATCGGACAGAACCTCTGCAGCCTTTCTCCCCAGGAAATCGAACTGCTCACCCGGCCTGAACGGAGGATCAAAATTAGTCATTATCAGACCCATGATATTTCCTTTGCTCTTTGAGGTGGCATCATAGTCGTTAATAGCCGCTGTCGGGATCAGTCATCTTTCTATATCATTTTCTTAACGGGCATTCAACCCCGTTTTGCTTTATCTTTCAGGCAATCCTCTCTTCAGCAGCAATCGAACTCACCGCATCCTATCGACGAGGCGGTTCTAAAACAGTCCCTATTACCTTCGCCGCGCTGTTCAGACCTTCCGGGAGACTGGAAACTGGAAGACTACGCCCTTCAGGCGACGAGTTTCAAAAACCGATTGACTCCAGTGTCCGCTTACCGCTTACTTCTTATGGGTAACTCCTCAATCAATTCCATCTGTATTTTTTGAATTTCCAAAAGTCTTTGCCACTGATCTACAACCCAAAGGTCAACTTTTTCATGTAGGTGATGAATTTCCAATTCTGCTTTTAAATTAACTCGGTAATCATATTCTGCCCTGAGCCGGTCTCTTGCTGCCTGCCGATTTTGACTCATCATGATAATTGGTGCTTGAACAGCTGCAAGACATGAGAGAACCAGGTTCAGTAAGATGAATGGATAGGGATCAAAGGGTTTAGCAACTAATATATAGGAATTGAGCGCCATCCATACTAACATAAGAATTGCAAACAGACCTAAAAAATTCCAACTTCCGCCAAATTCTGCAATCCTGTCAGCCAAACGTTCTCCAGATGTAAGTTGGCTATCGTATTCTATGTTGATGTTCTTCGAGAGAAGCTCATGCTCTTTAAGGCTATCAATTACCTGCTGTTCCAAAGCAGAAAGCTTTCCTTTATCTCCCTCTATTACCTCCTGAACATATTCCGCCCTGAAACGGTTAAGGTCAGAAAGACAGATATACCCGCTGGTAGACCAGTCTGGATATTTTTTTGCAATGCTATTGAGAATGGGTTCTCGAACTAATTCTACAGACAGTACTTCACTCAGCTTTTTTTGTTCTTTACAAACTTGACATATAACAATCTCTCCTGGCTTTTTCTTCATGTCCATATTCCCTCCGTATCAGTATTTGCTCGCTGTCCTTTAGGAGAACAAACCGCCTCAGGGAAGCTTTGCGCTAAGTGCCATAGCGAATGTCCTATTTCAATGGAACTCGCGATTGCACTCACTGTATCTTATGCATCGGGCATTCCGAATTATTTCTCATGCCTCTTGGCAATAATACCTTCCCGCATGAGAAGCTCTTCAAGGAAAGCCATTTTGAATTTTTTCTCATGCTTGTTGGGAATGATACCGTCCTCCATGAGACCCTCTTCAATGATAGCCAGGACGGCATTTTCCCTGTTGACTGAATCGGGAAGTTTCTCGAGGACTTGCCGTATAATGTCAGCATAAAGGGAGGTAAGTCCCAATGCCTCATCCAGAAGCGGGCCCTCCGGCAATAGGTCATGGGCTTCCAACACCACCTTTACGTCATTGTCACTGGGCTTCCAGTCTGCATCCATTTTCTCTTCCTCCTAATTCATAGACCTTCCTCACTTAGGGTGATCACTAAAACTATCCTCGATATAAGAATCATGCATCAGTAGACACTTCAAATCAAAAGGTCGTCCCTACCCCGCTGGGATTGTGATGGTCAGGCATACTCCTTTCGCTCTCTCTATAAATTTTTCACCCACCATCGGAATCTGTGAGGAGAACCTGGACATCTATCAGCAATCGAAGCCGTCTGTAATCTGCAGAAAGCGAGCCACCTTCGGCCAGGTAGGACTTTTCCGAAAAGTGGAAGGTACTTCTGTGCCAGCTGGACTGTGGCATTATCTGCCTCCATCTCTATCCCTTTGTTAAACTCAAGGCATCGCCATCACTCAAGCTGCCGAAGCCTTCCTGCATAATCCCGCCTTAATGATGCCAAGACGAACATCGTTAATCTTTTCCATTTCAGCCGCATACTGATCGTATACCGGCCAGAATTTCTCTGCCTCTTGCATCCGTCAATTGCATGTTTGCTGCAACAAGCTGCTTTACTTGCGACCGTAGTATCCTTTCTCAGCAACTCAATATCCTTGTCTAATGTCTGGGTCGCGCCTGCCTGTAAAATCAAAACGCCATTCGTCACCATAAGTACCCCTGCAAACAATAATACCGCGATAAGAGTCTTTTTCATTCCTTTCTTCCTCCTTTTTGGTGTATTCCCCAACAAGTCGGTGAGGACTGTCAACATAAAGGGCGGTGAATCCCAATGCTCCATCTAACAAGGGGCCCTCCGGAAACAAGCCATGGACTTCCATTACCGTCTTTACGTCACTCTCACTGGGCTTATAGTCTGAATCCATTTGCTGTTACCCCCTTTCTCCGCAGTGCGTATTCTTCTTAATTAGTTCTAAAATTTAACTATCGCCATCTCGCAGGGAAAACCATGGACACCAGTCTTGTCGGACTCAATACTCCACACCGAAGATGGCCGGTTCCAGCCCTCAAGCCCAAAAAGGGTTGTGTACGACATGAATGATATAAAGTGACGCACTGTATCTCTTCGATAGCGAGATGCCGTAATGTACAGCCTTCCTGCAGTAAGTGGTCATTTTTCTGCTCACTCACTGGATTTTTTTTCGGTCTGACATCTTCCATAAACCTACCTCCTGAATCGAAATCTAGAGCCTGGTCGCTTCTCTCCGATCCATCATAGGGTGTTTGATCATTCGACAACGAATGATGTCCACTGTCACCTTTTAAAACCTCTCACACCATGAAGGACTTAAGAAAGTTGCTCTCCTAATTTTGGGATGACGCAAGCAACCCAATTGTTTTGTTAAGCTCGGTTTGCGCAAGGCGATATTCAAGAGAAGCCTGAAGTGCATCCATTTCCGCCTTTCTTAATGCCGCAACAGTTTCCGCACGCCTTGCCGCCGTTACAGTCCCCGCCTTAAGGCCGTTTCCGCTGAGGCGTTCATTTTCCTGGCACAATAAAAGGGCCTCACGGGGAACGTCCATTATTTTTTTGCGAGTGTTCCAGCTTCCGGTACACCTTGTCGATCTCAATCCCGATCCGTTTGTCGTGGAATCGGTGCCAGGTTCTCTTCGGCCTGCGACTGCTGGGCGACCGTTGGCCGACTTCTCCTTTTCGCTTTCCCCAGTCGAAAATGTTCCAGCTCAGCTCAACCCCGAAAAAGCCCATGTTCTTCACCAGAAACGGCGCTCCGTCCTGGTAGCCGTGCTTGGCAAAGAGCGTCACGTCGGGAATGTACTCGTACTTTGCAGCCATCACCGCGTGGCGCGACTTTTCCAGTGTTTCGCGAGCGGCAAGCAGTTCGCCGTTTCCGGCACGGGCCTGAGCATAGGCCTGGTCTTTTAAGGTTCTGTCAGCTCCGGCAAACCAGAATCGGTCACTTCCAGAATAGCGTCACTGGGCAGACCCAATAGGTCGTTGAGCTCCGAGGTTACGTCCGAGATGCGGGTCTCCGCGACGATAAGCGCCTGCCTGGACCGGAGCAGATTGGCCTTGG
>CAVOUE010000007.1:0-128182 GCA_963699545.1 Nitrospirota bacterium
AAGATATACTTGCCGAGCGTTTTGTATACGTCGTCGAATGTCGGATCTCCGAACACACCCGCATATGAGGTCATCGAAAAGCCGATCAGAAACAGCACCACCAAAAGCAAACTTATTTTCCTGCGAAATTGCATGTCGTTACCTCCCCTAAGTTTCTGTTTAGTTCATCAAGCACCCTTTCCCCGCGTCTCTACATCCAGGTCACCTCCTTAATATTCTTAGCCGTCTTGAAATAACTATTTCCCACGCTTCATGAGCTGCAAGCGCCATGCCCGTGAGAATGTTCGTCGAGGAGGATTGTTAAATCTCGCTTTTTGTGCACAATCCCGGAGGGTCTGAATGCCGATGTTTCATTATGAAAAGCATTTCCCTGTTCATAATGAAACCGGTGAAACACAAGGCATTACCGGCAAGTTTGCCTGAGACTAGTATGGTGCCGAGTAGGATCCGTTTCTAAAGGTCCGGATGGCAGGAGAGACAGGCGCCTGAGAAATAGGCCCCGTAGTCAAAGGGGTCTTTCATTTTCATCGCATGAAAAAGGACGAGAAACACCAAAAGTGTATTCTTGAACAGAGAGAAGGCATATCAATATTCATTCCTTTGCTCGAAACTTATTTGATATTTCTTCATCTTCCTCCAGAGGGTGGTTCTTCCTATCTTGAGGTCTTTGCACACCTCCGCAAGATTGTTCGGATGTTCTCCTGATACTTTCAGTGATGATCTTCTTCTCCCACTCTTTCATATCCATTGTTTCGCTCGTTTCTGGAGGTGACAGCGAAGGGCTTAATGACATGATCGGCAGGTCTTCACAGGCAATGATGGAGGAATCCGCAAGTGCAACAGCCCGGCAGACGATATTATACAGCTCCCTGACGTTCCCGGGGAAGTCGTAGTTGTAAAGCCTGTCCATGACTTCGGGTCCGAAGCCGACGATATTCTGCTTGTTCTGGCTCGCTTTGCAGACAGAGAGGAAATGCTCGGCCAGTTCAAATATGTCTTCTTTATGCCTTCTCAGGGAAGGCACGTGTATGTTCAGAACGTTCAACCGATAGTAGAGATCTTCACGGAACTCCCCGGCTTTCGTCGCCGCGAGCAGATCGAGATTTGTCGCCGCGATCACTCTCACATTCACGGGGACTCCCTGATCACTGCCGACCTTCCTGATCACGCCGTCCTGAAGAACGCCCAATAATTTGACCTGAACTGTCTTCGGTATGGTGCCGATCTCATCCAGAAGAATAGTCCCTCCGTTGGCTGCTTCGAAAAGTCCCTTCCTTTCCATCACCGCTCCCGTGAAAGCCCCCTTTGTGTGGCCGAAGAGTTCACTCTCAAAAAGGTGCTCAGGAACAGAAGAACAGTTTACCGGAACGAACAGCCCGGCGGCCCTTGCACTGTTGAGATGTATCGCTTTTGCGACAAGGTTCTTCCCTGTCCCGGTCTCTCCCGTGATGAGGACAGGGAGATCAGTGTCCGACACCTTTCCCAGCTGTATCTTAATATCGGATATGGCGCGGCTCCTTCCTATTATCACGGAAAAATCATCTTCCTTTTCTGCAGACTTAATCTGAAGCATCAGCCCTATTTCACGGTCCGTCCTGGCCGTGCTTATCGCCTTCTTCGCCCTGTGCACTATCTCTTCGTATTCGAAAGGTTTTGTAATATAGTCATATGCCCCTCTCTTCATCGCCGAAACCGCAGACTCGATTGTGCCGTACCCGGTCATTATGATCAACGGTATTCTTTGCCCCTTGCGGTTCAGATAGTCCAGCAAATCCGCTCCGCTCATCCCTTCCATCCGCAGGTCAGTGATGATGAGATCAATGTCTTTGCTCGCCACCTGCCTGACGGCCGCCTCTCCATTCTCAGCCTGATGCACCTGGTACCCTTCTTTCTTGAAGAGTATCGCAAGGCTCCTTCTCATGCCCTCTTCGTCATCGACTATCAGTATTGATGACATTTTCGGCCCCCTCACCGACCACACTTTCCCCATGATTTACAGGCACTGTTATTTCCACCTGCGTCCCCTTGCCCACCATGCCCGATAGTGAAACACGACCTCCATGCTGCTTGATGATCCGCTGTACTATTGCAAGCCCGAGGCCTGTCCCTTTAGCCTTCGTGGAATAGAAAGGATGGAACGCCTTGGATAATGTTTCTTCGCTCATTCCTGCTCCGCTGTCACGAATGATAATAGCCACTTCATCAAAATGCCCGTTCCCTTCCATTTTCGTTACCCACTGTGTCCTTATTGTCAACGTCCCTCCGGCAGGCATTGCCTGTATTGCATTGATAAATACATTCCACAGGCATTGCTTGACTGCGTTCCTGTCGATAAAAACAAGAGGGAGGTTTCTCTCAAGGTACTTGTGAATTTTCAGGTGAGGACTATTGCCGTTCCCGGTAAAGAAAAGAAGCGTCTCATCAAGGAGACCGTTAATATCTGTCAGGGATTTGGTCATAGGAGAGGGCTTGGCATAGTTCAGAAAATCAGTAATAATTCCGTTCAGTCTTCCAATCTCATTTTCAACAATATCCATGAGTTCCCTGTCCTCATCAACGAGCTGTGTATGCCGCTTGAAAATACCAATGGAATTGTTGATCGCGGCGAGAGGATTTCTTATCTCATGAGCAATACTGGCAGCCATTTTTCCGATCGAGGCGAGTTTCTCCGCTTCGAGAAGTTCTCCCTGTGTATCCTTGAGGTTCTCATATGCATGTCTCAGTTCCTCTACGGTCCCGGTCAACCTTTTTCGTGATTCCCGCAGATCAGAGAAAGTCCTCGTGAGCCCGTGAGCAAGCCCGACAGCCAATCCCAAATAGATAAGAAGTTTTATCGTGTGCCAGTACCACCAGGAGGGATCCCATAACCGGGAAAATACAAATAACGTTTCGCTTTCAAAAAAGAGAAAAGCCGAAAGAGCGAATATGTGATAAAGGAGATCATTCGTGGTCTTGAAATATGTTAGGTAAAAGAGTCCGGCTAACAAAAAAAAGAGAGCGGAAAAAATGTTCACAACAACAAGATGACCGGTGAATTCCCCTGTGATGGGCAAACTGACAGGCGTATGATGAGAGATATCTGATGTGACAGCGTTTGGAAGAAGAGAATAATATTCTGAAAGTATCACTGCAGAAACTATGGTTATCGCTATACCAACCGCGACAAATAAGCGTCGTAACCAGGGCGGATCTTTCGTATCGCTTATTATGGAAAAAGCGCTCCATAAGAAAAATGCCCCCCCACTGAAGGCGCTCAGGGAATGAAACCATACAAAGAGGGTCACGGAGTGATTGGAATACGCATGGAAGAAATCAAACATCCCCATGGAAAAAAAGGCGAGGAAAAGAAAAAGATTACTTCTCTTGCCGGAAGATTTGTATTCCCGATAGACTACATATGCAATAATAAAGGCAATTATGGCACAGTATGATTCGAACAGGGAATGGATGAACGTATCAACCCAGAAGATATTGTTCGCACTTATAAACTGACTGACGACCGATAAAAAGAATACGATCCCTAATGAAATTCCGGAGAACCAGTAGAACCCTTTCTTGGCCCACGGGACCCTGTTTTCAAGGTGATCGAGGCGATAGACAATATTAGCAAAGAGAGCGTCTTCTTTTGTATTTTCTTCTGTCATGGTACCCTCGTTACCGGAAACGCCCGCTACTTAGCTATATTAGAACGTGATTTGTTGATGCTTGTCAATAGACAGATGCCGTCCGGGAACGGAGGGCCTCACGGGAACACGATGTGTCGCCTCAAGACGGAGCGGCGGCGGGAATAGCTGCAGAAGACTGATTTCTCCCGGACTTCCCGTACCGATACCCTCATGATCTGTTGGGCTGTCTGACGCCCCCGTTGCCGCATCTCACAAGGAGCTATGTCGAAAATGATTGCAGCTCGTACACATCCTTCACTATACGCGGCGGAAGTGATAGAATGTGACCATAGATGCTGTGCACCTTATTCAGCGCCCACTGTGTGGATTTTATTTCCAGGCAGGTATACAGGGCATTGAAGTTCGTTTCACGCATCATGGATACATTGGCTTATCAGAAACTCAGGAATCTGATGGTGGATACCCAGCTCATCCCGCGGGGAATCACGGACCCCCGTGTCCTTGAGGCCATGAGGAAGGTCCCAAGACACCTTTTTATGGATGAGTCCATGTGGTACAAGGCTTATGACGACATGGCCCTTGCGGTGGGAGAAGGCCAGACCATATCACAGCCCTATATGGTGGCGGTGATGACCGAACTCCTTACCTTAAAGGGTGACGAGAAGGTCCTTGAGATAGGGACCGGCTCGGGGTATCAGGCTGCGGTCCTTGCCGAACTGTCCGGTGACGTGTATTCCATCGAAAGGATCCAGTCGTTATCGGACAGGGCAGGTGAAAGACTGAGAAGCCTGGGATATACGGATATTCATCTGGCCGTAGGGGACGGGACGATGGGATGGCCCGAGGCAGCCCCCTTTGACAGGATAGTCATTACCGCAGGGGCTCCGGAGATACCCGATCCCCTCATAAAGCAGCTTGCAGAGGAGGGAATGATCCTGGCGCCGGTGGGGGACAGATACTCCCAGCAGCTCATCAGGGTAAAGAAGGAAAAAGGGAAGCTGTCAAGAGAGTTTCACACACCATGCGTCTTTGTCCCCCTTGTGGGAAAGCATGGATGGAAAGGCGATCTTCCCTAATACCACTCCGCCCTGTCCTTCGGGACATGCCAGTAAATGAAATCATACCATATGCCGAGAGGCGCCTTTTCCACGCCCTTGAACCGCTTGTTCAGTACCGGAAGGGCGTCAGGCACGAACAGAAATGCCACGGGCTGATCCTCGGCAAGGATACTGTGGATGCGGTGATAGATGCTCTTCCTCTCTTCGTAATCAAATGTCCTTCTGCCTTCCAGAAGCAGCCGGTCAACGTCCTCGTTCCTGTAGGAGATGAAATTGAACTCCCCCTCTTTTGTTTTTGACGAATGCCAGATATCGTATATGTCAGGGTCCCGGGAAAGGCCCCATCCCATGATGACCGCTTCAAACCTTTTCTTGTCGATGAACTCATGGAGCATCGCCTGCCACTCCAGCACCTTGATCTCCATATCTATGCCGACCTTCCTGAGATTCTCCCTTATGATCTCAGCGGCCTTTCTCCTGGCATCATTGCCCTGGTTGATAAGGACGGTGAATCTGAAGGGGTTCCCACCCTTATTGAGGAGCCCGTCACTCCCCATGGTCCATCCGGCTTCCTGAAGGAGCGCCTCCGCCTTTTCAGGGCTGTATTCAAGATCCTTCACCCCCGTGTTGTACGCCCATGACTCAGGAGGGAATGGCCCGGTGCATGGCGTTCCGTACCCCAGCAGAACGCCGTCGATAATATCCCGCTTGTTTATGGCATGGGTAATGGCCCTCCTCACCCTCCTGTCCGCAAAGCGCGCGTCCTGAAGGTTGTAGCCGAGATAGGTGTATCCGAATGAGGGATACCGGAACTTTTGAAAATACCGGCTGAAATGTTTTGAGTCGGACTGGAGTTTATACTGGGGTGGCGTAAGACCCATGAAATCGATCCCGCCGAACTTAAGTTCGAGGAACATGGTCGCCGTGTCCGGGATGATCCGGGCAAAGTATCTGTTGATCTCCGGCCTGCCCTCAAAATATCCGTCAAAGGCCTCAAGGACGATCTTCTGCCCCGTGACCCACTCCTTCAGTTTATACGGGCCGGTCCCCACAGGATTTCTGTTAAAATCCACCGCCGCGATATCCTTCCCTTCAAGGATGTGTTTGGGGATGATGCCCATGCCCCATGACTCCAGTGCAGGGGCATAGGGTTCGCTGTAGATGACCCTCACCGTGTACCTGTCAACAGCCTCCACTTTCTGAACGGGACCAAAGTTGCTCCCGTAGGGAGTTGGGACCTTCGGGTCTGTCACGGTGCGAAAGGTGAAGACCACATCATCTGAGGTGAATTCCACTCCGTCATGCCATTTGACACCTTTCCTGAGATGAAAGATTATCCGGAGCCCATCACCGCTCACCTCCCACGACCCGGCAAGGTCGCCGACAATCTTTATATCCTTGTCGTACCTGGTGAGGCCGTTGAAGAGAAGGCCGCTGATCTGTCCGGACGCACTGTCCGAGGCCAGGAGGGGAAGGAGCCGCTTGGCGTCAGCGCCGAGTCCGACCGTGATATCAGATGGCCTCTTTATCTCCGGTTCTCTGGAGCAGGAAAGCAAAGAGACCGCAACGACTACTGCAGAAAGGACACGGAACGCGGAACAGGGGATGAATAAACAGTTCCTCCCGGACCCACCGCGCATCACCCGTTACCCATTTTGTTTTATTTCGCGGGCTGCGGATTCTGTTGTGCCGGTCCCTGCTGCACAGGAGCCTGAACCGGTCCCGGCTGAGGCGCGGCTTGGATAGGTCCCTGCTGAAAAGGAACACCTGTCTTCTGCTCCAGAGGCAATGTCTTCTTCACCACAGAGCCGCCCTTCACCGAGACAACAGCAAGGAGAAGGGACGTCACCATGAAAACAACCGCAGATATGGTGGTGAGCTTGCTGAAGAGCGTTGCCGCTCCACGGCTTCCGAAGAGTGTCTGACTGGAACCTCCAAAGGCTGCTCCCAGCTCTGCGCCCTTACTGCTCTGGATCAGAACGATGAATATCAGAAAGAAACAGACAAGCACATGCAGTATAGTGAGTAATGTAACCATTAGTTCCCCCTCCTGAAATTGACGATCTTTTCAAAACTGTCCGCTTTGAGGCTTGCGCCTCCCACGAGGGCACCGTCCACATCAGCGCACGCCATGAGGCTGTCAACATTTTCGGGGGTGACGCTCCCCCCGTAGAGTATCCTGATGGAATCGGCGTCCCCGGGGTATATCCCTCTCAACGTGTTCCGTATGTGATGATGGGCATCCTGCGCCTGTTCAGGGGTCGCGGTCTTCCCTGTGCCGATCGCCCAGACCGGCTCATATGCCACCACGAGTTTTTGTACATCAGCATCCCTGAGTCCGTTCACCGTCTGTGTGCGCAGTACGTCGTACGTCCTGCCGGATTCCCTCTCCTTCAGGGTCTCACCGACGCAGAAGATGACGTTCAGTCCGTTCTTCTGGGCGATCCGGACCTTCCTGTTCACGCTATCATCGGTCTCTCCGAAATACTGCCTCCGCTCCGAATGACCTATGATCACATATTCACAGCCCGCATCCACCAGCATGAGGGAAGAGACCTCTCCGGTAAAGGCCCCTTTTTCTTCATAGAAGACATTCTGCGCAGAGAGTCCGACATTTGTCCCCGCCAGCTTCCCGGCTATCCCGAAAAGCGCCGTAAAAGGAGGCGCGATCACGATATCGGCATCCTTCACCTTATCAACGGCGGGAAGAAATGAACGGATGAAATCCATGGCCTCAGGCACGGTCTTGTTCATCTTCCAGTTGGCTGCTATGAATGGTCTACGCTTCATTAAGCTGTTATTATTTTGTATAACAGGGGGAAAAGTCAAGGACAAGGCCCGCAATGGAGCTCTTCCATAAACTCATCCCTATAAGTACCGCACCCCCAAAATTGCGCTATGTCGTATTCCGCATTTACCGATTCCTTTCAGCGTCTCATACCCCTCCTTTTGATCCACTTCTGCACGTAAACTTTCAACCCGGCCTTACCACCGGAGCAGTGCTATCTGTCCTGATGGAGTAATGAGCTGTTCATCAGGCTGCTGAAAGTGCAGACTCTGAGGAGCTTCCTGCTTTTGTTCCTGAGGCTGCTCGGTGGGAGTGCTTGAAT
The DNA here is from genome assembly GCA_963699545.1 of Nitrospirota bacterium. Classification (GTDB taxonomy): domain Bacteria; phylum Nitrospirota; class Thermodesulfovibrionia; order Thermodesulfovibrionales; family UBA9159; genus JAMCQB01. The sequence goes on from CAVOUE010000007.1 coordinate 7,795, forward strand.
GTGTCGCTAAATAAGCAAATCCCGCGATAAGTCCCGTAACAATGGCTGCTGCAATCGCAACCCCCGCACCACCTGTCATAGATCCCCCTGCATAGGTGGCATCAGGCGCGATCATCAGACTCAAAAAGGCCAATACCAGAAACCATACTACACTTTTCTTAACCATTTCATTTCCCTCCTTCTCCCTAAATTTTCTGATGACTAAGGATGCAAACATCATGTACGCTATGTCGTATTCCCCATTTACCGATTCCTTTCAGCATCTCATACCCCTCCTTTTGATCCGCTTCTGCACGTAAACTTTCATCCCCGCCTTACCACCGGAGCAGCGCTATCTGTCCTGATGGAGTAATGAGCTGTTCATCAGGCTGCTGAAAGTGCAGACTTTGGGGAGCTTCCTGCTTTTGTTCCTGAGGCTGCTCGGTGGGAGCGCTTGAACGTGTCGCCAAATAAGCAAATCCCACGATAAGTCCCGTAACAATGGCTGCTCCCGCTGCAAGCGCAACCCCCGCACCACCAGTCATATCACCTCCTGCAGAAACAAAATCGGGCGCGATTACCAAACTCAAAAAGGCCAATACCAGAAAGCATACTGCACATTTCTTAACCATTTCATTTCCCTCCTTTCGTTTGAATTTTCTGATGATAGGGATAACAAACTGCATGCCAGTTCCATTAACTGGGGACGGTGTTGCTAACCCCCTGTTCTTACAGGGAGAAGTGATGACGACCATGAGAGAGGTGCGAATGAAACTTCACAGATTGTGATGACCGGTGCGAATCTGATTGCGCAGTGAAAGACTCATGGCCGTTCGTAGTAGCTTTCTTGGCAGCATTAGGAAGAAGGGACAGCTTATGACGCGCACCGCAGGGAAAAGGCCCCCTCAAAGAGAAGGCCGATTCTTCACATTCTCGCTCTCGTTAATTTGGAGGCTGCGTCTTCTGACTCACTTTTTTCTTCTGCGTCCCGGACGGACCGTGCAGACTCCCGCACTACAGGCTGTATTCTTTTATCTTGTTCTGGAGGGTGCGGCGGCTGATGCCGAGGAGTTCGGCGGCCTTAGTCCTGTTTTGGTTTGCTTTGTTCAGCGCATCGACGATCATTTGTTTCTCGGTGACATTGGAAATCGCATTTATTTTTTGCTTTAGGGTTGGGTGTTCCTCAACTGCAATGGAGCCCTTTATCTCGGCAGGAATCGAGTCAAGAGTCAAGAGCATCAGATTCGGACATTATAACCATCCGTTCCAGAACATTCTCCAACTCTCTGATATTGCCCGGCCAGTCATAATTCGCAAAGCTGCCGTGACGTCGGATGAGACACAGCGCGCAGGTCTTTCATACTTCCTGGCGAATCTTCCAAGGAAAAACTCTACGAAGAGGACCAGATCATCCTTTCTTTCCCTCAAGGGGGGAATATGAATGGGCACCACGTTAAGGCGGTAGAAGAGGTCAGACCTGAACTCCCCTGCCCGGACAGCGGACTGAAGGTCTTTGTTGGTAGCGGCGATGATGCGGACATCGATCTTGATTGTCCTGACACCCCCTATCCGTTCAAAGGCCCTGTCCTGCAGCACCGACAGCAACTTTGCCTGGAGATGAAGCGGCAGGTCGCCGATCTCGTCAAGGAAAATAGTGCCTCTGTCCGCAAGCTCAAAACGGCCGGGCTTATTCGTCATCGCGCCCGTAAACGCCCCTCTTTCATAGCCGAAGAGTTCGCTTTCCAAGAGATTCTCCGGTATCGCTGCGCAGTTGACCTTGACCAGAGGATGACTTTTCCGATGACTTGCCAGATGGACGGCCCTGGCGATTAGTTCCTTGCCGACCCCCGTTTCACCGGTAATCAGGACTGTTGAGTCGGTGGAAGCCACTTTTCTGACAGTCTGAAAAACCTGCGCCATTGCAGGTGTCTTTCCCACTATCCCCGGAGAAAAATTGCTCTCCTTGTCAAAGTAGACGGAAACAAGCTCCCTGTTCTTTTCACGTTCGGAGAGCGCCTTTTGTGCGACACTTAGCAGCTCCTCTTCGTCAAAGGGCTTCGTAATAAAGTCATAGGCGCCCTTCTTCATCGCGGTTACAGCGTCTTCTATGCAGGCGTATGCCGTAATCATAATTACAGGGACTGCAGGGCTGCGCTCATGAATCAAATCGAGCAACTCCATTCCGCTTTTCCCGGGCATCTTGAGGTCGGTGATTATGAGCTCACAGTTCTGCCTGGCAAGAAGCGCCATGCCGGAATCGACATCAGCTGCGCTAAAGACCTCGAAGCCCGCGTTCTCAAGCAGCCCCTGCAATACCCTCCGGACATTTCGGTCGTCATCGATGATCAGCGTTGCCGCCATAGAACTGTTTCCCCCTTACAGGTAAGAGTATCGAGAACTCGACGCCTCTGGGCAATACATTCCTGACTTCTATCCTACCGCCGTGAGCGTCGACAATCCTCTTGCTGATAGCGAGACCGACACCCATCCCCGCAGGCTTCGTAGTAAAAAAAGGCTCAAAGATATGGTTCATTATATTAGTCGGAATGCCCGGCCCACTGTCGAGAAAACCGATTTTCGCGTAGGACTGATCACATGTGGTCCGGATAATCAACTCACCGCCGGGTCCGCAGGCTTCCGCCGCATTCTTAACGAGATTCAGGAAAACTTGTTTCATAGACAGAATGTCGGCCTGGATCATTTCCAGCTTCTCCGACAGCTCCAGAATTATTCTCATATCTTTCGTATTGAGCTCCGCCAGTTTCACGGTCTTCCGCAGCAGATCGTTTAGAGAGATCGGCTCGCTTTCCGTCTTTATCGGTTTTGTAAAGAACTGAAAGTTGACGAGAATACTGTCCAGGCGGTCGATTTCTTCCCGTATGATATCCAAATATTCGCCGTTCTCCTGGTTATGTTCGCCATCCAACTTATGAGAGAGAAGCTTCGCTGCACCCTTAATGGAACTCAGCGGATTCCGGATCTCATGAGCAATACCTGCCGCCATCTCGCTCAAGGCCTCAAGCTTCATCCGCATCTGAGCAAGGATGTCATAGGCTGTCCGGTGTTTGAAGACGCCGATGGCCAGGACAGAAGAAGAAACGACCGTCCCCAGATGACCCAGGGGAGGAACATTAATTTTCATGATCTGCACAAGGTCTGTTATTCCTGTCAGGACCCCGATGACCACGGCAAGTAAGATGTAGCTCAGCCTTTTCTTCTCATCGTCATTGGTTCGCCGGATAGAGCTCAGCAATACCGCGACAGTGTAGATGAAGACAGGAATGAGGAGGCCAAAATAGCAGATATTCCAGGCGACGCCGTCCACGAACCGTTGAATACCTGCATCATACATTGCCAGAGGAGCGCTGAAAGCAATGAGGCCCGAGAGAATATAGAGCGTGATGACCCAGATCGGGTCTTTCTGTTCAGGTCTGACGAGAGAACTGACAAGATGAAACATAAGGGCGGGCAGCATCCCCGTACCGATCAACGAAAAATAAAACCAGAACTTTTCGCGTGTGAAATATATCATAAGGTCGCCGAGATTCCATATTATTGTGGCGACGCAGATGAGAAAAAAAATGAGGAATATACTGCCTCTTGAAGTGCGAACCAGAACAAGAACAGCAAACACGGCGTTAATCAAGACCGCCACAAAGGCTAAGGAAGCGTCAATGGTAAGGAGTGTTGTTCCATGGTGCTGAAACGCAAACGCTATCTTCAAACGATCTTCCCTCTCTCACGCCTGCCGAACCAGGCTCAGGTGAGTTCTCTCTTTTTGTGCCTCTCCACCATAGGGTACCGGACATTATCCCCATAGCACAGACAGCGCCTGGTGGCTGCCATAGTGCGCCTTATGGAATTATATGTCCTCCTTAGCTATATTACAAGGTTTTCTTCCCGACTCCACTATTCCGGCATTCTCATGTTGTAATAAATCTGGTATTATTCACACAGGTACTGTTATGAAGATACAATTCCTCGGCGGTGTGAGGACGGTTACAGGGACATGCTTCCACCTGGAGATGCCCGAACTCAGGGCCCTTGTTGATTGCGGCTTGGTACAGGGCGGCGATGACGAATCCGTGAACAGGGAGCCCTTTCGCTTCGATCCTGCGGGAATTGACTGCCTGTTCCTTACCCACGCCCACATTGACCACAGCGGACTCGTGCCGAAACTTGTGAAGGACGGTTTCAAAGGGAAGATCATCACTACCTCCGCAACAGCAGACCTTGTGGAGCTGATGCTCTATGATTCGGCCCATATCCAGGAAACAGACGCCGAATGGCTTACAAAAAAAGCTCTGCGTGCCGGAAAAGGGCCGGTCGTGCCCCTCTACACAGTGGATGATGTAAAGAAGGTGATTCCCCTCATCACCAGGGTTCCCTACGGAAAGCCATTCCCTACGGGAAAGGGGATAAAATACCGCTTCCTCGATGCAGGCCATATCCTCGGCTCGGGGAGCCTTGAGCTCTGGTTCCAGGATGGACCCCGGGAGAAAAAAATACTCTTTTCCGGGGATATCGGGAAAAAGGGAAACCCGATCCTTAATGATCCCGCAGTAGAAACAGAAGCGGATTATGTTGTGATGGAATCCACCTATGGGAACAGGCTCCACAAAAGCATGGATGAAACGGTGAACGAACTCCTTGAGGCGATAAAGGTCACCTTCAAGCGTGGAGGGAACGTGATCATCCCCGCCTTCGCCATAGGCAGGACACAGGATATCCTCTATGTTCTGAACAGGCTCGTGCGGGACAAGAGACTTAACAGTATCAATGTTTACATCGACAGCCCCCTGGCTGAAAAGGCCACCATGACATACCTTGCCCACCCCGAGTGTTTTGACGAAGAGGCGAAGCGACTTCTGAAGGCGGGGATACTCGAAGACTCCATAAAACTCCGCTTTACCCATACCGTTGAAGAATCCATGGCGCTGAACAGGATCAGATCCAATGCGCTCATCATCGCCGGAGGCGGCATGTGCGAAGGGAGGAAGGATCCGGCATCACCTGAAACACAACCTCTGGAGATCTCAGTGCTGCATCATCTTTGTCGGATTTCAGGCAAGGGGGACCCTCGGCAGAAGGATTATTGACGGTGCAAAAGCGGTCAACATCTTTGGGGAAGAGATAGCGGTAAAGGCTGCAATCTATACCCTGGGAGGGTTTTCCGCCCATGCCGATCAGAAGGAACTGCTGGACTGGCTGTCGGCGTACAGGAACAGCCCCCGGATTTTTGTGGTGCACGGGGAGAAAGAAACGTCAATGACCTTCGCAGACCTTGTGAGGGAGCGCTACGGCTTTGTCACCAACGTTCCGGCAAAGGGAGAGACGTTTGAACTCTAGCTGCTGAGCGCCAGGGTTGTTCCCGGTTTCCTGCCTGCTCATCCCGACTTCTGGAAGACATGAATAGTTGAATTACGAAGTGTTTACGGATCAGGCAAGGGCCACGGCAAAAAACACTGAAAGCCGAATGCACTGGGGCAGGGAAATCCCTCCCCTCAGCGTATCACGTAGGACATAACGGTAAAGAAGAATACGGTCAGGCTGATATAACCGTTCATATCGAAGAATGCCTTGTTGAGCTTCCGCAGGTCATGAGGTCTTACCAGCGAATGCTCGTAGAGGAGCAGGATACCTGTCAAGCCGACTCCGATGTAAAAAGGGATTGCCATACCGAACGTTATCCCCGTGAACAAAAGGAGCATCCACGTAGAAAAGTGGCACGCCCGGGAAATCCACAGTGCTCTGGCGATCCCGAATGTGGCAGGTATCGAATAGAGTCCGTATTTCCTGTCAAACTCGACGTCCTGAAATGCATAGAGGATATCAAAGCCTGCCAGCCAGAACACCACTGAAGAGCCGAGGATGAGGAACTTCGGGTCAAATCCGCCCGTGACCGCGATCCAGGCGCCCACCGGAGCGGCAGAGATGGTGATACCGAGGACAAAATGTGACGTCCACGTGAACCTTTTGGTGAAAGAATAGAGAACGAGGAAAAAGAGCGCAACTCCCGACAGCCGGAAACAGAGGGGGTTCAGCATATACCCGGAGAAGACGAACAACGCCATCGCGATGGCGACAAACAACACTGTTTCCCACAGCGTTATTTTCCCGGCAGGTATCTCACGGCCAGCAGTCCTCGGATTCTCCCGGTCTATCTTCCTGTCGATGATCCTGTTCAGCCCCATGGCGGTGGTCCGCGCAGAGACCATCGCCATCACGACCCAGAAAAGGGTCTTCCCCTGAGGAACTCCCCTTGCGGCGATGAACGCGGCGGTGAGCGCGAAAGGCAGAGCGAACACCGAGTGGGAGAATTTTATCATCTTCAAATAGAGGACCGCCTTTGCAAGAAGTCCCCCGACCTTTGCTCCCGATGCGTTGCCCTTTTGCTCCAGTCGGCCCTCCTCTTTCATGCCTTCACCATTCCCGACAGGCTATGGATCAATCCCTCACAGAGAAAGATCAGGGTCTCGACATCGATGAACCTTGTCGTCACCGAGTCAAACAGCATTGTGAGGGATGAGGGGAACTCCTCTTCAGCGCGCCGGTAGAGAATGAGCGTTCTTATCCTGGGCAGGAGATCAAGGGACCATGCATGGTCCGCCGAAAACCCCTGCATCTCCACAGCGCCAAGTCGTTCAAGCGCCGACGCGGTCTTCGCGGTGTCCCGGTCCATCAGCTCCCGCAAAGGCTCTTCGCATTCTCTCCGGAAGGTGGACACCTTTACAAATCCGTCCTTCAGTTCAGAGAAAGAGACCCACTTCCCCGAGAACTCACCCTTCCCCCTGTTTCTGACATAGTGCAAAAGAAGTATCTTGATCCAGGGGTTCCGCGTATCGGGACTGATCACGCCGTCGCTGTCTACAGCGTATTCCTGCCCTATGCAGCGGACAATGAGTCTGTCCTCCCTCATAAAGCACCCTATCCCGGGAGCAATTTCGGCAAGACTCAGCTTCGACACTTCATCTCCGAGGGATCTGACGAGTTCCTCGCGCCAGTCACCCTTGCCAAGCATGGAGAGTATTGCCACGCGGTCTTCAGCTTCAATATATCCGCATTGTTCGAGCTGGTCAGGATTGCCGCCCAGAAAGACTGCAAATGACATGCACGTCCGGGGCGCGCATTCGCCGCAGTTGGTCTTTGGCAGGAGCTTATAGATTTCAAGCGGGTTCATGGCATTCAAGAGGGTAGCCGCAAGGGTTAACTCATTATCTCCCGATTTTGATTGGTTAACGAGTTAAAATTGTTACAATATTACTCGTATTGCTTAAGAAATGTCAAATTTCTTGCCATATCCGAGTGCTTGCCGTATGATAACGAGAAACTACTCAATAACTTGTTAGACAAAATATATAACATGAACTCACAACCACAAAATAAATCACACCCCATCTGGCATAGTGCAAAAAAAGAATGGAGAGAGAATCCCATAAGGACTTCGCTTGCAATAGCTGCGTTTTTAGGTTTGTCGGGGTATGGTATCTGGCTTCATCGGTATGTATCAGAAGCAATAAAAACATCTGGAGTAGCAAATATACCATTGTTAGTGTTTGCTCTGCTGTCAGCATCGCTTGCATTCCTTCTTTTTCGCTCCAAAAAAATAATCAAATCCCCATCTGACAAACATCCTAATACAGATAAAGAGACATATAATAAAGAGAATCTTGAGGATCAATTCAAGCGTTCCATGTTGCCCTGGAAATTTCATGACAAAATATCCCTCAGCATCGGTGCCTATCATGATGTTTTAACCAAGCACGGCAAACCGTTCTTCCGTATAACTCTCAAAGATATTTCACGAAAGAATATGCCTCCCCCTTATGAATCAGACCATACTCCCGAAGAAATTACAACCGATGTTGCGACTGTTGGGTTTACTCACGGATTCATGCTTGCTCACGGATCTCGTATCAAGAAAGTCGAAACGTCGCCGTTTTTCGATGAATACTGCTATGACATGACCAAGATAGAAAACGACGAGGAAGACCGCTATTCCGTTTTCTTCTTTAAAACCGAACACGTTGATGACGGTGAATTCTTCTTCCGTTGTTATGTTGACCATATCAACCCAATTAAAAAGGAAGCGGAACTGAACATTTATTTCATCTGGACGACTAATTCTAACGCGGAGCTGTCCATGCCTATAAAACCAGCCTCTGCATCTTCTGAGCCAGGCCCGGATGACTATCATGCGACAAGAAGAAGTTTTTTCCACTCCGATAATGAACGCCCAAGAAGAAGCTAATTCCAACCTGGCGCTCGTCATCGACTCGCCAAAAACGGCGAGTCAGCGCCGCGTTCCCATCCGGCGCTTCGCGCCGAACGGGAATGCGGCGGTAAGCGTCACCTGCCTGTCCTCGGCGCAAAGCGCCTGCGGGAACCAGGCAGTCAAGACGGACACCCCCTTCGGGGAGCCGCTTACCGCCGCATTAAGCGACTACATGTAGATATGCCAAGTGATTTACTGAAGTTGTAGGATACCGTATGAAGCTGAAACGAATCGTTTTGACTTTATTTGTTGGCGCAATTTGTGGCGCGATCATCGGGGCAGCTGGTTTTGCTCTGTCGGAACGGGTGTTTGGTCGCGGAATCGGTATTCTTGGTAACTCGTCTTCTCTGGCGGCTGTGATTGGGGCGGTTTACTTAGGTACATGTGGCGGAGTAATGGGAACCATGATTGGGATAGGGAATCTCAATGTATCAAGGAGCGTAGTTGTCGGCTTAGCATGTGGAATGCTTCTCGTAATACGGGAAATGTGTAAAAGCGAAACACAGTATTTCTATAAAAGCGGTTATTTTGATAGACAAATGTTCTTCAGTGATATCGTGCATTGGATGACGTTGGTGCTGGGTCTTGCGCTTGTAGCCGTGGCAGTCTCAGTTTTCAACGTAAAGTATGGAGCGAAGGGAGATAGTTGTATCAGGGGCGTGAACGAACAAAAAACTAAGGGGTCAGCACTTGAAATTGACAAAGATGACTAACCCTAACCAGTTGCTCCGGCGGGGAACCCGCTGAACTCATGGGTTCTCCCGCTCGCTTCGCTCGCGGAAGAATGCGGAATTGAGCCTCATGCCTCGTCCAGGTCGCTCCGCGCCCTGAACAAGACATTCCCGCATCCCCAAAAGCGGCCCTATCCGATCCCAACGGTCCTCTTACTGTCTTTCATCCCTTCCACCAAGTTGGTGGTAGCCCCCGGTAAGCAACATGTTTCATGCTTGCCCGGCAGCCATGACAACGGCCCGGGTCCGTAGGGAAACAGACCCGGATCTCAGTCCTTACCTGTCGATGCTTATCCTTCTGGAAACTTTGTGAATTACCACTTCATCACCCGGCAGATGTCTCCAGACCAGCTTCACTTCCGCGTGGGCTTCTCTAACGTTCTCAGGGAGCTTGATCTCAAACGTCTCTTTGTTGGGCATGAAAGGCTGGAGGCTCGTGTCGCGGAGCAGCCCCAGTTTGGCGAACGCGCCGTAGACCATCGCCTGACTATATCCATTGCTCGACTGGGGCATATAGATCTTCTGGTCTTTGAACATCTCTTTGCCGTCTTTATCCTTTACCGTTATGTCGAGCGTCACCCTGTTGGGAGATGGACAGCCATCGGGATACCTGTGGCCGATCCGGCTCGTCACTGTGGTCTTTACCACGACCATGGGAACCACTTCTTTTACCGTCGGTCTGAACTCATATCCGAGCGCATCGACTTCCAGGTCGATCCATTTTTTCAAACGTGCGATCGTCAGTTTCTCATCATCATAGTTAGGAGGGAATGTATGCCCCAGGTTCTCTCCTCTCATATGACAATCCTGACAGGTCTCGGTCTTTCCGAGGGCGACATAGGCATGGAGATAGCTGTCATAATTGGATACACAGTACATCGGCTCATCAAACCCAATGATATTCGGTCCCGTGTGGCACTGACCGCAAAAAGCGGGGTCCTTCATGATATTGCTCTTCTTTGCGGTCGGATAGTTCTTATCGCCATGCACGCCGACGCCCTTCGGTCCGTATATAACTCCCTTTTCCGGGTATCCGTCCCTGAAATGCCTCACGATCGCCCTCGTGTTGTGGCAGATGACGCAGTTGATAGAGAGTTTCTCGAGAACGTTCACATCGTTATTCACTATCGCCCGGGCCACCTGGTTGGCCACCTCGTCAGTTGCATCCTCGAGCTGGGGCAAATGGCATATGGTGCAGGGTTTCATGTGTGCGAACTTCACGTCTTTCACATCCCTGACCCCCGAGCTTTTCAGCACCTTGTCTTCAGGAAGGGCCTCGATCAGGTACGCCTTCCATGTCGACGCCGTCCTCCCTTTTGTCCCGATAAGCGCCTTATGATGATTCGACTCTTCCCATTGTTTGTAGATCTCAGCATGACACTGCTTGCAGCCTGAAGAGTCATACCTCTTTACAAGCTCATCAATAGACTTTGCCTTCTCTCCAAATGCAGCGGAGGGAATTACAAGCACTAAGACCATTAAGATCAGTTGCGGTATCATTGTCGTCTCCTCCTTCTTCTCGAAGGGTCTTGGGCAACATTGCCCAGGCCCTGTTGACTCCCTTTACCCACATGATACCAAGGAACAGGGGAAATAAGAAGGCCCTGTCAAGAAGCGCGGGAGAGTAAATGAAGGATTGCAGAGAATCATTGATGATCGTGTCCTGCGAAAGATATGCTGCGGATTGTGCGGAGAGGGCTCTTGAACGGGGGCTCAAAACGTCGTTTCAGAAGTTTTTTGCTTCAAGCCTGCCGTGATCAAGGAATGACTGATACGCGCGGGGCAGCGATCTCCAAGATGATGCATGTCCACGACGAGTCATTCTGGCATATTTCAGAGTTCACTGTTTACCGCCGATATGATAGAATTATGTGGTAGGCTCTATGCGTCTGAAGAAATCCGGGGGGAGGACCAGTGGTATTCATCGGTCTTGATGCAGGTTCGGTGAGCGTAAAACTTGTTGTCCTCGATGAGGAGGGCAACAGGCGAGAGGGGTATTACACGAGACATAAGGGACACCCCCTCAAGGTCGCTCTGGAACTCCTTGAGAAGGTGGCAGGAGAAGACAGGCGGGGGGAGGAAGAGTTCTCCCTTTCCGTCACAGGGTCGTCGGGGAGATTCATTGCCGGCGCTCTTGCCCTGGGGTTCACGAACGAGCTCGTTGCCCAGACCTATGCCACGCGGAGAGCTCTGCCCGGAGATAAAGACCATCATCGAACTGGGCGGTGAAGACTCCAAGCTCATCATCCTCGGTAAAAATGGCATCAAGGATTTTTCGATGAATTCTGTCTGTGCTGCAGGCACGGGCTCCTTCCTTGACCAGCAGGCCGAACGGCTCAGGCTTTCCATTGAGGAGTTCAGCGAACTGGCAGTGAAAGCAAAACCGTCCCGCATCGCGGGGAGATGCAGTGTGTTCGCGAAATCGGACATGATACACCTCCAGCAGATCGCGACGCCCGTGGAAGACATCGTGGCGGGTCTCTGTTTCGCCGTGGCCAGGAACTTCAAAGGCGCCATCGTCAGGGGGAGGACCATAGAGGAACCGGTCTCCTTCCATGGAGGCGTTGCCGCAAACAAGGGGATGGTCAGGGCGTTCAGGGAGGTCTTCGGTTTCTCACACCTCTCGGTCCCTGATGACTTCGCCCTGATGGGAGCGCTCGGTGCCGCGTTGAAGGACAGGGACGAGGGAGTGATCAGCAAGTTCGACCTTGGAAAACTGAGGTCCCTTTTGGAATCAACGCAGTTCAGCCAATCTGGACACAGCCCTCTCGTCTCATCCGGAGAAGACTTCTTCGAAAGACACGCAAACGACAGCCCTCAGTTCGCAACTCATGGCTCACCGTTAAGCAACCAGGAACTCAACACGCAGGACCCGCAACTCAAAATGAAAGCATTCCTGGGCATTGATATCGGCTCCATAAGCACCAATCTGGCGGTGACCGACGAGCACGGCTGTCTGCTGGCAAAAAGATATCTGATGACCGCGGGGAGACCCATCGAGGCAGTGAACCGGGGCCTCGGAGAGATCGGAGATGAGATCGGCGCTCAGGTGGAGATCATGGGTGTGGGAACCACGGGATCAGGCCGTTACATGATCGCGGATTATGTGGGAGCTGACATCGTGAAGAACGAGATCACTGCCCAGGCCACCGCGGCGGTCTTCATAGACAGGAATGTGGATACCATCTTCGAGATCGGCGGGCAGGACTCAAAGTACATTTCCCTGAGGGATGGTGTTATTGCGGATTTCGAGATGAATAAGGCGTGCGCCGCCGGCACCGGCTCATTCCTGGAGGAGCAGGCGGAAAAACTGAACATCTCGGTAAAAAACGAGTTCGCCCACTGCGCCTTTTCCTCAGAGAACCCGTGCCGTCTTGGAGAGCGGTGCACGGTATTCATGGAAAACTCCCTCATGGCGAACCTCCAGAAGGGTACCGACAAGAACGACCTCCTTGCCGGTCTTGCCTATTCCATCGTGCAGAATTACATAAACAAGGTGGTTGCGGGGAAGCCCATCGGTGAGAATATATTCTTTCAGGGTGGGGTTGCCTTCAATAAATCCGTGGTTGCGGCCTTCGAGAAATATCTCAACCGGAAGATAACGGTTCCGCCTCACCATGACGTGACCGGCGCGATAGGGATGGCACTGATCGCCATGAGGCATATGAAGAACCTGTCTGTAGGCCACAGCCAAGAGCCGGCAGTTAAAAACGAAGAAGAAAACCACATCCAGGGTGGCGGACCTCCGACCGCCGATCGTCGCCCGTCCACTACATTCAAAGGATTTGAACTTTCCCGGAGGCACTATGACGTTTCGTCCTTCGAATGCAGGGGATGTCCCAATGTCTGCGAGATCAACAGGGTGAAGATCCATGGCGAAGACGGCCACCTCTTCTATGGCGGCAGATGTGAAAAATACGATCTGAAAAAGAAAAAGGGACCCTCTCCGGTTCCGGACCTCTTCGCCTTCAGGGAAGAGATGCTCTGGAAAGCACACATTGAAAGGGAGTCGGCAGTCAGCGCTCAGCGCCCGGCATCCGCGGGACTCACATCGGACAGGAGACGGGGGACTGAAGACGATCGACCGAAGATCGGCATTCCGTATCTCTTCTTTTTTCACGACTACCTCCCCTTCTGGACCACTCTCCTCTGGGAGTTGGGTTTCGACGTGGAGGTTTCTCCGAAGACGAACAAGGAGATCGTCGGCATCGGTGCAGAAAGTGTCCTTGCAGACACGTGCTTCCCTATCAAAGTTGCCCACGGACATATAAAATATCTCATCGGCAAAGGGATCGATACGCTCCTCATTCCCAGCTTCATTAACATGAATACGGCAGATGAGGAGTTCGACAGGGGATACGCATGCCCTCTCACCCAGACGATCCCCTATGCCGCCAGGGTCGCTCACCCCGGGGTTCGGGTTGTGACACCGATTGTGAACCTGAGGAATGGGATGAAGCCCCTCGCAGAGGAGATACTCCTTGCCTTCAAACCCCTGGGGGTCAGAAAGCACACCCTGCTCAGGGCAATCAAGCATGCGGAGAAGGCCCAGGAAGAGTTCACAACGGCGATCAGGGAAAAGGCCGCCGAGACACTTTCTTCCCTTAAGGAAACGACCGTCGTCATCATCGGAAGGGCGTACAACGCCTTTGACAGCGGCATGAACCTCAATATCCCGAAAAAACTCTCCGACCTCGGTGTTCTTGCCGTGCCCATGGACTTCATTCCCTCCGAGGATCTCAGGATAGACGACAGATGGCCGAACATGTACTGGAGGTCAGGACAAAAGATATTGAAAGCTGCCCGCTTTATCACAGAGCATCCTCACCTCCACGCCCTCTATATCGGCAATTTTTCCTGTGGCCCCGACTCCTTTATCCTGAAGTTCCTCGCAGAAGAGATGCGCGGGAAGCCCTTTCTCCAGATAGAGATAGACGAGCACAGCGCCGACGCGGGGGCTATAACACGGTGCGAGGCGTTCCTCGACAGCATCGGGAACCGCAGTCAGGAAATCACTCGCCGAAAGCCGAACGTCAGAAAGCAGCGACCGGAACCCAGAACCCGCTACACAGGGGTAAGAACTGTCTATCTTCCCCGTATGACGGACCACTCCTTTGCCATCGCTGCAGCCTTCGAGAGATGCGGTATCCCCGCTGAGGTCCTGCCTGAATCGGATAAAGAGACGGTGGACATCGGAAGACGGTATGTCTCGGGGAAAGAATGTTATCCCTGCACCGTGACCACCGGCGATATGCTGAAAAAGGTCTTTGCTCCCGGTTTCAGGCCGGAAGCATCGGCCTTCTTTATGCCGTCCGGAGCGGGACCCTGCAGATTCGGACAGTACAACGTATTTCACCGCATGATCCTGGATGATCTGGGGTATCATACTATCCCCATCTTTTCTCCGAACCAGGATGCCAACTTTTACAGGGAACTGGGTATTATGGGCAAGGACTTTTCCTCCCATGCGTGGAAGGGTGTCATTGCCTATGACCTGCTGAACAAATGTTTCCATGAGACAAGGCCCTACGAAAAAGAAGAATGCTCCACCGATGCCCTGCATCAGGAATACCTGACAAGACTCTACACGTCTCTGAGAGGCGCCGACGGCAGCGTCGAAACGCTCCTTCAGAATATGAGGAAAGATTTCGAACGTCTCCCAAGAAAGCGGGAGACGAAGCCACTTATCGGCATTGTGGGCGAAATATTTGTGAGCGAGCTCACCGGTTCTCCAACGAAGACCTCATCAGGAAGGTCGAGGCCCTCGGAGGAGAAGCGTGGCTCGCTCCCATGGAGGAATGGATCTACTACGTCAACCTCATGGCCGTCAGAAAGGCCTTGATTAAAAAAGACAAGTCTGTTATCATTCAAATTCTTCTGAAGAAGTTTTTCCAGAAAAGGATAGAACACAGACTTTCAAGGTATTTCATGGGCTTCCTGAAGACCCTGAATGAGCCTGACACAAGGGAGATATTGAAAAAGGCGGCTCCCTACGTCCACGATTCCTTTGAGGGAGAGGCGATCCTGAGCATAGGGAAGAGCATCGACCTTATTGAGAGAGGGGCGTCGGGAGTTATCAATGCCATGCCGTTCGGCTGCATGCCGGGAACGGTGGTAACGACCCTGATGCACGGCCTGAGCAGGGATTATGGCATCCCCTGCATAAGCGTGCCGTATGACGGAACAGAGTCGCAGACGACGGAGATACTACTTGAGGCCTTCATGAACCAGGCTTCGGAATATAGCCGCACAAGAAGCTGTTAGCTTTCAACACTCAGCTATGCAAGGGAACCGGTTTGTGTACGCTAAGAGCTGATTGCTGAAAACTGAACGCTACAAAAAGAAGGAGGTGAGTGTGTGGGCAGCGTTGTAAAGTGGCGCAAAAAGAAGATGAGCAAGCACAAGCACAAGAAACTGCTTAAGAAGACCAAGCACCAGAGAAGGAATAAGTAAGAGCGTTCATTACCCTGCGGCTGGCAGGGGAGACACGATGAAAGAGGGAACAGGCTTGAAGGAAGAAACCGCTTTCACGGGGAAGGAAAGGGACTTAAGCTGTATGCCGAAGGGCATATCGGGGATCTCAGGATCAGCACTCCCATGTCATGAAGCAAATCATGGGGTAAGGAACCTGCTGACCTTCACCCCTGCAAAAGGCATCGAACGTATATAATCATACAGCAACACCTTCTTCACCTCGCCGCCCTTGTTCTTTTTCCCGCCGGCATGGATCAGATAAGGAGTGGAACCCTCCAATTTAATAATGCCGATATGTCCGACGATCTCATCGGACACTCTTTTCCCCGGTGCTTTGACAAAGAATACGAAATCGCCGCTTTTCAACGAACGGTAATCTTTATCCCCGGTCTTCTTCAGGAATTCTTCCTTTGAAACAATCGCGACCTTGTCCCTGCCACGGGAACCCTTTATATATGATACTACGCCGACATCCCCGGTAATCTCCTTTCCCCACTTCCCGCTCTCCAGCATATCTTCACCGTACTGAAACCTTTCTTCATAATTGAGGACCGTGCCGTCTGCGAGTGTCCCCTTGCTGATGAAGCGCTTATCCAGCGCGATACGAACCGCCTCCTCAGGGGTGTGACCCAACGCCAGCTCCAGCGACCTGAAACTGAGATACATACAGTCCACTCGCTCATCAGCGACAACCGACCTTTTCGTTACATACTCGCCCAGAGGATCAGGGTCGTAGGGGGTACCCACAAAGCGTTCAGCCCAGAAGGCGATCCTCTCCCCCAGCGGCTTGCCGGCGATCTCCTTCTGATAAGAAGCGACTTCAAAATCCGTAAGGGCAAAAAGAAGAGAAGGGCATAGAAGAAAGGGGAAAAGCGCAGAAGCACAGAAGCACAGAAGTGCAGAAGCAAACAACCTGGTTCCTCTTGTTTTTCCAACCTTTTGAACTTCTGTGCTATGAAACTGTTGCGCTACGGTCCTGTAAATCATCAGTAGTACCTGACCTGAAATCCCTGAAGATCCCCCGATAGTCCTCCCAGGTAACGTAGATATCGTCCACCTGTGCGCCCGGCGGGCCCGAATGACAATGTTTGATCGCCCGCTCGATCTCATCACGGTCGCCCTCAAGGAGGGCCTCCACGCTACCGTCAGAAAGGTTTCTCACCCAGCCCCTGAGTCCAAGCTGGGCCGCAATATCGCGTGTAAACGCACGATAGAAAACCCCCTGCACTCTTCCCTTAATCAGGAGATGCGCCCTTGCGAGTTGCATAAAGTGATTATAGCAAAAAAAGGGTCCCCAAAGGCTATGAAAGCTCCTTTGTTACGAACAGGGGTAAACATGCAATGATGCATCTTTTTACGATAAGCTGCTCTTATAGATAGATAAATATTACTTATTTGTAAGTGGCCCCGTCCTACGGGTAAGATTTTGGCTGGCAAAGGCACGAGAGTCTCGTCGAATACTGCGCGGACGGCAAGCCGAAGACCGAAACATCTCAAGAGGATGGAACAGCGCGTAACCTGTCTGTGTTGATACGGTGATAGATCTGATATGCCGCAAGAAGAAGTTTGATGGAAAGGAGAGTGTAAAAACAAATGTCTCCTGATGAAACGGGGATAGAACAACGAAAACATGGACGCAGTAATTACCTGGGAACGGTACATTATTGTTTGAATCCCCACTCAGATGGGCAGGTCCTGATCGGATCCGGCATTGATGTAAGCGAGTCCGGGTTGAGCATGTTCAGCTCCTATCCGTTGAAGAAGGGCGAGGGTATCATTATAAGGAGCAAACTCCCGGTGCCGCATAAGAGAGCAACGGTCAAATGGGTCAAAGAACTGAGAGAGAACTGGTACCAGGTGGGGCTCGAGTTTAGCGAATAGCCCGCTTTAGCTGTACATTGCAGAAACCGAAGAACCGCTTATTCCCCCAAATACGCCTTCTTCACCTGCTCGTTCCTGAGCAGCTCCTCTCCCGTACCCTGGAGCGTTATTCTGCCGCTCTCGAGCACGTACCCTCTGCTGGAAAGACTCAGTGCCGCATGGGCATTCTGCTCCACAAGGAGGACCGTCACTCCCTCGTTATTGATCTCCCTTACTATCCTGAATATCTTGCTCACGATGATGGGCGCAAGCCCCAGGGACGGCTCATCAAGGAGAAGCACCTTCGGGTTGGACATGAGAGCCCGAGCTATGGCAAGCATCTGCTGCTCACCGCCGCTGAGAGTGCCCCCCTGCTGTTTCTGCCTCTCCCTGAGGACCGGGAAAAGGCTTAGGACCCTCTCCAGCTGGTCTTTCGTTCTTGTCTTGTCGCGGACGCCGCTGTTGCCGGCAGAGTATGCGCCCATATCGAGGTTCTCCATGACAGTGAGCCGGGGGAATATCCTCCTCCCCTCGGGGACCTGACTTATCCCCAGGCCCACTATCATATGCGGAGGAAGGTCATTGATCCTTCTTCCTTCAAAGGAAATGGTGCCGGCCGCCGGTCTGAGAATCCCCGAAATGGTCATAAGGGTCGTGGACTTGCCAGCACCGTTGCTCCCGATGAGGCAGATGATCTCCCCCCCCTTCACCTCCAGGTCTATGCCCTTTACCGCTTCAATGGGTCCGTAGAAGGTATGGATATTTTCAAGCCTAAGCAACAATACCTCTCCCCAAGTACGCCTCTATGACAAGCGGATCGCTCTTGATCATCTCCGGCGTTCCTTCAGCGATCTTTACCCCGTGGTCAAGTACCACGATGGTTTCCGATACCCCCATCACTACCTTCATGTCGTGCTCGATAAGAATAACGGTCTTGCCCAGTGACTGGAGCTTCCTTATGGTCTCCATGATCTCCCGTGACTCCTGGGGGTTCATCCCCGCAGTCGGCTCATCCAGGAGCAGGAGGGCAGGTTCCGTCGCGAGTGCCCTGGCGATCTCCAGCCTCCTCTGATCCCCGTAAGGGAGATTAAAGGAAGGGATATCAGCAGAACATTCAAGCCCCACAAGTCCGAGATACTCCAACGCCCTGCACCGCGCATTCTCCTCCTCCGCGAGGAAGTCCTTATGCCTGCTCACGATCTTGAAAAGGCCCGAGTGCATGCGCTGATGCTGGGAGACCAGCACATTTTCGAGAACGGTCATGTCCCTGAACAACCGTATATTTTGAAATGTCCTTGCGACGCCGAGGGGAGACGATTGCGTGGGGAGCCATACCGCTGATGCCGGTACCGGATAAACGGATTATCCCTTTGGTGGGTCTTGTCAGCCCCGTGAGGCAGTTGAAAAGGGTGGTCTTTCCTGCGCCGTTCGGCCCTATGATGCTCGTAATGGAGCCCTCCTTCACCTTGAAACTCACCTGATCGAGGGCCCTTATCCCGCCGAAATGTTTTGTAAGCTCTCTGACCTCCAGGAGATACATGACCGTTACCCGAAGCGTTTTGAGATTGTCTGGCCGCTGAAAAGGCCCTGGGGTCTGAAGATCATTATGAGTATCAGTCCCACGCCGAGGGCTATCATCCTGTATGACTGAACCTCTCTCAAAACCTCAGGGAGGACAACAAGCACCACTGATCCCATGATCACCCCGCCTATGCTCCCCAGCCCGCCCAGTATCACCATACAGAGGATCAGGACCGACTCCATGAAGGTGAAGCTCTCGGGAGACACGAATCTCATCTTCGCGGCAAAAAGGATGCCGGCCAGTCCTGCCCAGAAGGACCCGAACGCAAAGGAATAGAGTTTGTACCTCATCGTGCTTATTCCCATAGATGAGGCGCCGATCTCATCCTCCCGTATGGCGATCCACGCCCTTCCGATCCTGGAGGAGCGGACGCGGCTCACCACCACGTACGTCAAAAGAACCGCCCCAAGGGTTACATAATAATACCTGCTCAGCGTTTCCAGGGACAGACCGAATGAATGGGGAGAAGCAATCCCAGGGATACCGTTGGGGCCTCCGGTGAGAGAGTCCCAGTTATTCAGAATGAGACGCACGATCTCTCCAAATCCCAGGGTCACGATGGCAAGATAGTCACCCCGCAGCCTGAGGGCGGGAATGGCGAGGACGAAACCGGAAAGCGTGGTAAGAGCCAGGGACAAGGGAAGGGCTTCCCAGAAGCCAAGGCCGAGTTTCACATTGAGAAGGGCATACGTGTATGCGCCCACTGCATAGAACGCAACGAACCCGAGGTTAAGAAGACCGGTGAACCCCACCACCACGTTCAGACCGAGAGCGAGAATAATATAGATGCCCGACAGGATCGCAACATCGAGAAGATAATCCCCCAGGAAAAAGGGCACTGCAAGAAGTGCGATAAGCAGCAGGGAACGGTTCACAAGAGAAGAGGGTCTGAAGGCATTTCTGGAGCGGATGCGCTGTATCACTAAACCACCCTTTTCTATCAGGGTGCGCGCGTAACCCCCAAGAAAGACAAGGGAGATCATGGTGAGGGAAAGGACCACAAACAGGATCAGGGACGGCACCAGGCCCTTAAAGGGAAGGAAAAGGACCGACAACCACAAGGCAACGAATAGACTTCTCAGCAAGGAGTGGCGGGTGATCTGCCTCAGTCGCCTCGGGCGACCCGCCGAGGAGAGCGGACCCGCCTGAGGCTGGGCGAGCGAGAAGTGTTTATCTTCATTCGTGCGGTTGTCGCTTGTCGCTCTTACCTCCTTGTTTTTCACTGTATCTACACTTTCTCCTCTGTTGTCTTGCCGAAAATTCCTGACGGCTTGATGAGAAGGATCACGATGAGGACCGCAAAGGCATAGGCATCCTTGTATTCACTGGATATGTAACTGGCGCCGATGCTCTCCACCAGCCCAAGGAAGATACCACCGAACATGGCGCCGGGAATGCTCCCGATTCCGCCCAGTACGGCGGCGGTGAAGGCCTTGATCCCTGCGATATAGCCGATCGAATAATTCACGAGCCCGTAATACATGGCGACCATTATCCCAGCGACGGCAGCCAGAGCGGAACCGATGATAAAGGTGACCGATATTACCGAGTCGATATTGATGCCCACAAGCGACGCCATTACCTTGTCCTGGGCAACCGCACGCATGGCCTTCCCCATCTTCGTCCTCGTGACATAGAGGTGAAGGGACAGCATGAGCAGGCAGGAAAGGATGATAATGAATATCTGAAGGTAGGTGATCCTTGCGCCTGAGAAGGTGAAGCCTGCTTGCCCGAAGAGATGAGGGAATACCTTGTCCGTTGCTCCCTGGGTGAGCATAACATAGTTCTGGAGAAAGATGGACACGCCGATGGCGCTTATGAGGGGGCTGAGCCGCGGCGCATTCCTCAGCGGCCTGTATGCGATCTTCTCCATGGTAAACCCGTAGGCAGAGCAGAAAACAACGGACAGAACAAGGGTGAGGACCAGGGAAAGCGTGAGGCTGTATGAGGTGAGCCCCGTCGCGGTACAAAAGGCGAAGAAGATGATCCCCAGGTATGCCCCGAGCATGTAGATCTCGCCGTGGGCGAAATTGATCAGCTCCAGGATACCGTACACCATGGTATAGCCGAGAGCGATGAGGGCATACACACCACCCACAGTCAGACCGTTAATGAGTTGCTGGAATAACATGGATGGCTTCCGGCTCAGCCCCGGGACACTCTTTCAAACGGAGTAATCAGCGCTCTTGCCCCGGTTTCCAGTATTCTTCAAACTTTCCGCTCCTGGTGGTCCAGACAACATAGGGAGAGACCGTAACGTCGCCTTTTTCATTAAATCTGACCTTGCCGAGAGCTCCCGTGAATTCCATACTGTGGAGCTTGTCGATGACCGCCTTGCCCTCTATGGTTCCGGCCTCTTTCATGGCGCTGAAAAGAATGTTCGCCGCATCGTAGGCATAGATGGAGTATGGGCCTATCTCTCCGAACTTCTTCTCATAATTATCGACAAAGGATTTGGCGGTAGGGATCTTCTTGGTATCGGGACTGAAGGTAAGATAGGTACCCTCAGCCGCTGAAGCCCCGGCGATCTCGATGAACTTCGGGTCGATACTGCCGTCACCGCTCATGAGGGGAACAGTCATGCCGAGTTCCCTGGCCTGCTTTACCAGGAGACCCGCCTCGGGATAGATCCCACCGAAGTAGATGAGTTCCGGCTTCTTATCCCTGATTGCGGTGAGCACCGTCTTGAAGTCCTTGTCACCCTGAATGATGCCTCCATAATAGACCACTTCCACTTTGTTCGCAATGAACTTCTTGAACTCATCGGCAAGGCCCTGCCCGTAGGTGGTCTTGTCATGGATCACCGCTACTTTTTTCAACTTCAGTTTTTCAATGACGAACTCTGCCCCCACCTTCCCCTGCTGGTCGTCCCTCCCGCAGACCCTGGAAACACTGCGGTAACCTTTTTCCGTGAGCTGGGGGTTTGTGGAGCCCGGCGTTATCATCGGAACCCCCGCCCGGTTATAGACATCGGAAGCCGGGATCGAGCAGCTTGAATTGAAATGGCCTATGACACCCACTGCACCGTCGTTCACCAATTTATTCGCAATGGATACCGCCTGCTTCGGGTCGTGCTGATCATCAGCAACGAGTACCATGATTTTCTTGCCGAGAAGTCCGCCCTTTGCATTCCATTCCTCCACCGCAAGGGTCACACCGTTCTTAAAATCGGTTCCCATCTTCGCCTGATCGCCGGTCATAGGGCCGGCCACGCCGATCTTGATCCCCTCTTCCTTCTTCTGGCATCCCATAGAGAACGCGAACAATGCCAGGGCGAGCGCAATAAAAGACCTCTTCATCATTTCCTCCTCGATAGCAGCATTTCTTCTTTATCCCTCCTCCCCTTTTCTCTCAGGGAGGACCGCCATTACGTCGCCTCTCTTAAGGGGAGGTTCATTTCATCAGTCTCTTGCGACCTGTCCTTTGACATCCGGGCCCGGACCCGTCATTCATATCACGCGCCACCAAGAACGGTCATAAAAGCCCTCACATTCCTTGATATATCGCCCACGAGGATCGCAGAGGCCACTGCAACCGCATCAGCCCCTGATGCGAGAACTTCCGGCAGGTTCTCCAGTGATATTCCTCCTATGGCAACCACAGGGATGCTTACCTGTCTCTTTATTTCCCGGAGCATTTCGACGCCTTTCGGTGCTCCGGCATCCTTGGTCACCGTAGGAAACACAGGTCCGAAGCCGATATAATCGGCACCGCCCCCGGCCGCACCCACCGCTTCACTGAGAGAATGGGTGGATATCCCGATGATCCTCTCTCCCATGATCTTCCTTGCCTCCCGCAACGGCAGGTCGTCCTGTCCGAGGTGGACACCATCAGCATCCACCGCAGATGCAATATCAGTATGATCATTCACAATAAAGAGAGCTCCGCTTTGCCGTGTTATGTCCCTTAACTTCAGCGCCTCCCGGTAAATCTCTCTCCTGGTCTTTTCTTTCTCTCTGTACTGGACCCATCGCACCCCGGAATCAAGGGCCGCCCTGACCATATCTTCGACTGTCCTCCCGCCTGCCTTCCTGTCGGTGATGAGGCAGAGGCCATGAAACACGTGCCGGCCTGTGCTCGCACTTCGGCACGGCCCGCCCAGCGTCTTATCCTCTCTCTTCCGGGGGTGCTTCCGACCTCAGGAGCTTCTCTACAAAACCGGTATTGAATTCTCCGTTGATAAAATCCGGGGTGTTGAAGACCTTCT
The DNA here is from genome assembly GCA_963699545.1 of Nitrospirota bacterium. Lineage (GTDB taxonomy): Bacteria > Nitrospirota > Thermodesulfovibrionia > Thermodesulfovibrionales > UBA9159 > JAMCQB01. Next base: position 30,903 of record CAVOUE010000007.1, read on the forward strand.
TGTGAAAAGGGATCGTCGTCCTTATGCCTTCGATGATAAACTCATTCAGTGCCCTCTTCATTATCTGGATAGCTTCCTCCCTGTTCTTTCCGTGAACAATGAGCTTTGCGATAAGGGAATCATACTGTGAAGGCACCACCCATCCGCTGAAGGCGGCCGTGTCCACTCGCACCCCGGGCCCGCCGGGCTGATAGAAAAAGGTTATCTTGCCCGGATGGGGAATGAACCGATCCGGGTCTTCGGCGTTGATCCTGCATTCGATCGCATGGCCTGATGGTCGCAAGGCGCTCTGCTTATATTCCAGGGGGAGCCCTGCGGCAAGCTTTATCTGTTCCTTGATAATATCGATGCCTGTTACCGCCTCGGTCACGGGATGCTCCACCTGCACCCTGGTATTCACCTCCATGAAATAGATGTCCCCTGCCGAATCCACAATGAATTCAATGGTGCCCACATTCTTGTATTTGAGGGCCTTTGCGGCCTTGATACCGAACTCACCGATCTTTTTTCTGAACTTGTCAGTGGAGATGGGAGAAGGGGATTCTTCGATGAGCTTCTGGTGGCGTCTCTGTATGGAACAGTCACGCTCCCCGAGGTGAAGCACGTTGCCCTTCCCGTCTGCCATGATCTGGACCTCAATGTGTCTCATATCGGCGATGTATTTTTCGACGTAGAGTTCGCTGTTCCCGAAGGCGGTAAGTGCCTCACGCTGTGCGACATAAAATGCATGTTCCAGGTCCTTCTCCTCGTTCACCACCCTCATGCCCTTCCCGCCGCCGCCTGCCGAGGCTTTAAGGATAACGGGAAACCCTATTTTTTTTGCGACCTTGACGGCTATCTCTTCCGACACTACGGGACCGTCGCTTCCGGGGACCACCGGCACGCCTTTCCGCTTCATGATCTGCCTTGCCCTTGCCTTGTCCCCTCCGAGCCGGATATTCTCGGAAGAAGGCCCGATAAAGGTGATGCCCGAAGTGTGGCAGGCTTCCGCAAAATGAGGGTTTTCAGAAAGGAACCCGTACCCCGGATGTACGGCCTCCGAATCGGTTATCTCCGCCGCGCTGAGGATCCCGGGGATGTTCAGATAGCTCTGTGCCGAACTTGCAGGACCGATGCAGACCGCCTCATCGGCAAGCCTCACGTGCATGGAGTCCTTCTCTATGTCGGAATAGACCGCAACCGTCTTTATTCCCAGCTCCCTGCATGCCCTGATGACTCTGACCGCGATCTCACCACGGTTGGCGATGAGTATCTTTTTGAAGAGTTTCATGAGACCGGCTCAATGATGAAAAGGGGCTCTCCGTACTCCACCGGCTGACCATTTTCGACCAGGGCCCTCACCATAACCCCGTCCACCTCGCTCTCGATCTCGTTCATCAGCTTCATGGCCTCGATAATACAGATCACCTGGCCCTTTTTCACCCGTGTCCCGGCATCCGCAAAAGCGGGCGTATCAGGGGACGGCGACCGGTAAAATGTCCCGACAATGGGGGCGGTGATCGTGACAAGCCTCTGGGTATCTTCTTCCGACTCTGTGGTCTTCTCGATAACGGTATGCGGCTTTTGGTGCATCTCAAGAGACGGCAGCAGCATCTGTCGCCGTATCTTGACCTTTGTTCCGTCCTTCTCCAATTGGATCTCTGTTATGTCCGTGTCCCGAAGAAGGGATATGAGTTCTTTCAGGTCATCAATTTCCATCATTTAACCCTTTCGATGTATTCTGACGTCCTTGTATCGATCCTGATCACATCGCCTTCATTGATATGAAAAGGAACTTTCACCACGGCACCGGTTTCCATAGTTGCAGGCTTGGAACCCCCTGACGCCGTATCGCCCTTGAACCCCGGATCCGTCTGGGCCACCACAAGCTCCACAAAGGTCGGCAGATCCACCGTAAGGGGTTCATCCCGGTAATTCAGTATCTTCACCTTCATATTTTCCTTTAAGAATTTTCTGGCATCCCCAAGCTTAGACTCGGTAAGCGGGATCTGTTCGAAAGTCTCGGTGTCCATAAAATAATGGAAATCCCCGTCCGCATAGAGGTACTGCATCTCCTTTTCCTCGAGGTGGGGAGTCTCGAATTTCTCTCCCGACCGGAAGGTATCCTCCAGAACATTGCCTGTTCTCAGGCTTTTCATCTTTGTCCTGATAATGGCCCCTCCCCTCCCCATTTTTACATGCTGAAAATCGATGATCTCACAGGGCTCCCCCTTGTACTCAATCTTTGCGCCTTTCCTGAACTCATTCGTCGAAATCAATGCAGCCCTCCTTGTTCACTCGTTGTCGTGCCCTAGCACCATCTCACTGGAGATACCCTATGCATTAAACGATCTCTAACCCTCTCGGCAAGCGTGTAAGCACCTCAGGTCCTCCCGGCTTCACCAGGACCATGTCCTCTATCCGGACCCCGCCCACTCCCGGGACATAGATCCCCGGCTCAACCGTAAATATCATATTTTCCCTCAAGACTTCGCTCTTCGACCAGGTTACCCGGGGGAGTTCATGGACCTCCAGACCCACGCCGTGGCCAGTCCCGTGACCGAAGAATTTTCCATACCCTGCATTTCTTATGAGATCCCTTGCAGCGCTGTCGACCGTCCTGCTCTCGACCCCTGGTCTCACCGCGAGGACCGCCTGCCTGTTCGCATTCAGCACGTTCCGGTATAGCTCCCTTTTCCTGGCCAGGTCCCTTCCGCGGGCACGCGATGATCCGGCGCCCTTTAGCAGAAAAGTCCTCGTCATATCAGAATAATACCCTCCGGCCTCTCCCCCCCAGTCCACAACAACAAGGTCTCCGGCGGAAAGCTTCCTGGAGGTTGCCCTGGCGTGGGGCATGGCCGAGTTGTCACCGGATGCCACTATTATATCAAATGGGATTCGATTACACCCTCTTTTTTTCAGCCTTTCCTCCAGCATGAGGGCTATCTCCCCCTCCTTCCTGCCCTGCCGTATGTGCGGCCTGACATCGCGGAAAGCGTCCTCTGCACGCCTCACCGCCTCCCGTATGGAGCGTATTTCCTCACGGTCTTTCACTTCCCTCAATGCCTCAACGGCATCCCGGAAGGGCTTAAGGCCCGCACCGCATTGTGAGAGCCCTTTAAAGAATTCGTACGAAACAGCGGACTCACAGCCGAGGGACCGTATTCCAAGCTTTCCGATGAGGTCTTTTATGATCTTGAGCCTGTTCCCTTTTTCGATGATAATGTCCCAACCGATCCCTCCCCCCGGCGGAGGAAACTTCGTTCTCTTCTCGATCCCTCCAACGGAAAGCTCTCTCTCTGCCTGTTCCTTATATCTGAAATCGGTAACAAATATATTCTTGTTCTTCGTGATCAGGATGAAGCCTGAGGAACCCGTGAACCCGGAAAGGTACCTGACATTAACAACGGTGGTGACGAGAAATCCCTGCGTTCTCCTCTTCCCGAAGGATTCCCGTAACCCGGCAAGACGCAATGGGAGATGGCCGAAAATGGTCCTACTCCCTCGAGAGAATATTCTTTGCAGCGATAAGGGCGAGCAGGTAACTGTCCGCACCGAAGCCGGTTATCTGACCGTGCGCAACCTCTGCTATATACGACCTTTTCCTGAACTCTTCCCTTTTGTGGATATTCGAGATATGGACCTCAATGGTAGGCCTGGCGGCAGCGGAAATGGCATCACGGATGGCTATGCTTGTATGCGTGTACGCTCCTGGATTTATGATCAGGCAGTCATAGTCACCTTTTTGTATGGCATCGATGATCTCTCCCTCGCTGTTCGACTGTTTGACAGAAACATGCATGCCCATGCCCGATGCCTCTGAACGTATTCTCCGGTTGATGTCCCTGAGGCTGAGAGCTCCATATACCCCGGGCTCCCTCTTGCCGAGGAGGTTCAGGTTGGGACCATGTATGACCAGGATCTTCATGTGCCGAGCAACGAGCGACGAGTAACAAGTGACGGAAAACTGAGAAGATAGTACATCAGCGTTCGACTCGCCACTCACTCCTTGCCGTTCTTAAAATTCCCCTTCTATCTTCGGAACTGTGGTCTTCAGGACAAACCTGCCCTTGCCGTAATTGCCCTCCGGCCTGATCACAAGGGCAAAATAATAAGCAGTATTGATCTGCCGCAGGATAATTCCGCACTTGTCCGATATGATCGAAAATTCCCGCGCGGCCCCGAGTCCGAGGTCTCTTGCAGCGGAGTTTATGTCCCTTATCATTGTGGACGCCTCGGCTCCCAGGTCTTCGAGGCTGAGCAGTTTCTCAGTGGCATACTCCTCGACGGGAATACCGTCAGAGCCAAGTATCATGGCAGCCACCGCACCGTCAACCTTTTCAACAGCCTCTTTCAGGATATCGGAAAAGCTCACGGCCTTTTGGGGAACCCCCTGTTCATCGCACTCAGAAATGATTCCAGTCTCGCGATCAGGACATCATTCCCTTTCCCCATCATCGTCATCAGGGCCTTCAGCTCTGCCACTCTCTGAAGAATCTGCTTATTTCCAGGATCACCGGTCAGGATCTGCCTGTAGATTTCCAGGGCCTTGTAAAAATTTCCACAGGCGATGAACGCGTCAGCGGCTGACGCATCTGCCGTTTCCCCAGCGGGTCCGGCCTCCTCCTCGGGGGCAGCAGTTTCCGTAGGACCGGAAACCTCTTCCGTCACCCCGCCTGCTTCGGTCAAGATATCCCCGAAAGATGATTCATCCGGTATCTCAAATGACTGATCATCGGGAATCTCGACCACTTCCCCTGCGTTTCCCGAATCTTCTTCCCCCACGCCGCGGAAAGAATTGCTGAACTGCTCAAAGTCCCTGCCGACCGTTCCCCCCGGTTCCGCTTCTCCTGCAGTGTGCTCCTCAGTTCCCGGTTCCTCGCCGTAAGAGGCCTTGGCCAGCCCGGTCTCAGGGGCAAAAGGCACCTCCGCCTCTGCAGAGACCGCACGCTCCTCTCCTAAGGCGTCTTCCCCAATCTCTGTCAGGCACATCCTCGCATCTTCATCCAGGGGATTGAGCTGCAGCACGGTTTTATATTCAGCGACGGCCTTGTCGGTCTCACCGCGCTCCTTATAGATATCGGCAAGCTTTCTGTGGGCAAAGAGGTTGTCGGGTATGGTGCTCACCACTGCCTCAAACTCGTTCTTTGCCTCGTCCAGCATATTTTTTTCAAGGTATATCCTGCCCAGCGCCACGCGCGCACTGGTATATCCCGGCTGGTGTTCCAGTCCCCTCAAGAGAACAGTGATGGCTTCATCGGGCATCCCTGATTTTCTGTATTCTTCCGCGAGGGGAAGGAAGAGTCGCGAATTCGGATCCTTTTCAACCCTGATGCGCAGTTTCTCGATATCTTCCATCGACATTGTTATTGACTTTAATCAAAAAAAGGCTAAATGTCAAGGGATAAAATGTGCAATCCTGTCAAGAATAATATCGGCAACTTCATCTTTCGACATGAGGGGAAATGACGATTCTTCCTCCTTCAGAATGAGAGTGATTTGATTCGTATCGACGTCAAATCCTGAACCGGGACAGAGCACATCGTTAAAAACCACCACGTCCGCGCCCTTGTCAAGGAGTTTTTTCCTTGCGCGGCCGATATCGGCTCCTGTCTCTGCGGCAAACCCCACCAGGAACGGCCTCCTCTTCATGGAACCTATTTCAGAAAGGATGTCAGGTGTCTTCTTAAGTTTCAGGACAAGGCCCCCGGATTTGTCGATCTTCTTGTCGCTTCTGTCCACCGGAGAAAAGTCGGACACCGCTGCAGCCATGATCACGGCATTTGAGCCTTGAGAGCTCTTCATGACCGCATTCCCTCATTTCGCTCGGACGGTCTCCACAGCCACAAAAACGGCGCCGGACGGAGGCTTCAACTGAGGAGGGGCCGCTGATAAGGATCACCTCAGCTCCCCTTCTCAGTGCAGCCCTTGCTATGGCATAGCCCATCTTCCCCGATGACCTGTTGGACATGAACCTCACCGGATCCATGTATTCCCTTGTCGGTCCGGCAGTGACCATGATCCTCTTTCCCGATAGGTCCTTTCTCGTGAGGGCAGAACGTACCCCTTCCAGGATATCGGATACATCGGACATCCTGCCCACGGCATCATCACCGCATGCAAGACTCCCCTTCTCAGGACCGACCTGGATCACTCCAAGGGAAGCAAGGTAGCGGAGGTTCTTCTGGAAAACGGGGTTCTCGTACATTCTCCAGTTCATGGCAGGGGCAATGATCGTCTTGCCCTTGAAGGAAAGAAAGCATGTACTGAGCATGTCATCGGCGATCCCGCCGGCAAATTTCCCGAGACTATTGGCGGTGGCAGGGGCAACGACCATGAGATCAGCGTCCGAAGTGAGGCTGATATGGGAGAGGGGATCCTGAAACGTATCGGTGAACACCCTGTTCCGGGAGACGATTTCAAAGGAAAGGGGCGTGATGAATCTCCGGGAGGCGTCGGTCATGATCACCTGTACGGATGCCCCTTCCTCGGTCAGCCTCCGCACAAGATCTACGGACTTGTAAACCGCAATGCTTCCTGTTACCCCTAACAGGATATTCTTATTCTTCAGCACCTTCCTCTGGGTCCTCTTTTTCAGCGAAGAGCTCCTCTAATGCCTTCTTGTCCTCGCCCGACTCCTTCTCGTGGAGGTAGATCTTCAGATCCCTTTCCAGTTCGGAAAGGTCCTCCGGTGCACCCTCCCTTCTCTTTTCCTCAAGGAGTTTCCTGTAGTCGAACTTCTTTGGCCTCTTCCCTTGCCTTTCTCGCTTCCTCTCCCGTGAGGAACTCCAGGGTGCCGTTGATCGCCTCTTCAATAGCGATGGTGGTTACCTTCTTCGCCTTTGTCGGAATCTTCGCCTTTGCTCCCAGGGAGAGCTCCCTTGCCCTCTGGGCAGCGATGGTGGCAAGCCTGTATTTCCCGTCAATCTTCTTTTTGTCCAGTTCCGCAGGTAATGAAATAAGGTCCATCTCTTCCTCCTAAATCTCGAAAATTTTCCTTCACCCATTTCGGGTCTGTCTTATCCGTTTTCTCGTCCTCTGCAAGGACAATGGCCTTAAGCTCCGTCAGCGCCTCACTGAAGTCATTGTTTACTATAACATAATCGTACGCATTTATAGTCCTTTATTTCTTCAGTAGCCTTCTTCAGCCGCAGGTCGATCTCCTCGGCTGAATTGGACATCCGTCTTTTCCAGTCTCTCCTTCAGGGCATCCAAGGAGGGCGGCAGGATAAAAATGTATACGCCGTCATCGTAGCTGCTCCCGTATCTCTTTGGCTCCCTGAGTATCAATGTCAAGGATAACATCTATGCCTTCGTTTCCCTCAGCTCTTCCAGCCTCGTTTTTTGGATGTGCCGTAAAGATGGCCGTGGACCTTTGCCCATTCCGCAAATTCGTTCCTCTTCGCCATCTTCCGGAACTCATCCTCACTCACAAAAGTGTAGTCCCTGTCATTCACTTCACCTTTGCGGGGCGGCCTCGTGGTATAGGAGACGGAGTGACGGATATTCGGGACAACAGCGGTCAGCTTCTGGCAAAGGGAGGTCTTTCCGGCACCCGAAGGCGCAGAGACTATAAAGAGGTTCCCCCTACGCTTCCTCACCGTCATCTGCCGGGCTCTTCTGGTTTCTTTGGGTTCCCTCTTCTTTCCCTTCGACGAACCTCTGGGTTATGGTCTCGGCCTGGAGGGCACTCAGTATTATATGGTCGCTGTCCGTTATGATAATGGAGCGTGTTCGCCTTCCCTCGGTGGCGTCCACGAGCTTGCCCCTCTTCTTGGCCTCCTCCCTCAGCCGTTTCATGGGAGAAGAGCCCGGGGGTCACGATGGCAATAACCCTTGCAGCAGAAACCACATTGCCAAAACCTATGTTCACCAGTACCGGACTGATATCCCCTCTCTTCATCGTCTTCCCTCGGTATTCAGTATAAAAGGTAAGTACCTTACTGTACATTCTGTGCCTGTTCTCTCATCTTTTCAAGCTCGGATTTCATTTCAACGGTGATACTTGAGATCCTGTAGTCGTCCGCCTTGGAAGCTATCGTGTTCACTTCCCTGTTCAGTTCCTGGAGGAGAAATTCCACCTTTCTTCCTATTGTATCACCATCAGAAAGAATTTTCCTCATCTGCGAACAATGGGAGGCAACCCGCGACATCTCTTCGCTGATGTCAGCTTTTTCCGCCATGATCGCGGCCTCCTGAAGCACTCTGTTTTCGTCAAACTTCAGATCACCGAAAAGAGCAGCAAGCCTTTCCCTGAACCTCTTCCCGCACTCATTCACCACAGCAGGGCAGAGCAGTGCAACCTCCCCGTTCAACCGCTCCAGCCGGTCCAGTCTCGAAAGCATGTCCTTTGAGATGCTCTCCCCTTCCCCGTATCTCATGGCCCTGAGCTTTTCCATGGCTTCACGGAAGGCTGCATACAGGGGTTCCGGATCGTATTCCACTTCTTCCGAAAGGATGAGCTCTCTGAACCCTGCGATGGTCTCCATTCCTATGGAACCCTCAAGTGAGAGATCATCTTTGAGAGAACGCAGGGCGTTGTAAATCTCCCTCGCCAACCCCGTATCAATCCTGACCTTCGTGTTACCCTCATGGATGATGGACACCAGGATATCGAATCTCCCCCTCGAAAAGTTCTCCCTCACCATGTTCCTGAGGGGCATCTCATACTGGTTCAGATTCTGGGGCAGCTTGATGGATATGTCCAGAAACCTGTGGTTCACCGAGCGCATCTCCACCTTAAAGGCGCCCTTCTCTGCGGACCCGAAACCCGTCATGCTCTGCATCATGGACATTAACTATAGAACAGCCCGCATATTTAGTCAAACCGCCGCGGCGACCCCGCGCCGAACGTGGAGAACAAGCAGAAAAAGAATGGCACTACGCCGTGAAGAATCTTCGGGCTCTTTATTCCCGCCGTGGCATTCCTTGTGTCGACAACAAGCCTGCTGTGTCTCACTATGGACTCGTAATCATAGGAGGAATGATCGGTGGAGATCACCACGCAATCGTACTTTTTGAGATTCCGCGGGGTAAGGGGGACCGAGCTCATCTTGAAATCATACCTTCGCATCCTGTGGGTTCTCGGCACATGGGGGTCATTGTAGTCCACCGCAGCCCCCTTTTCCGTCAGGAGCTCTATCAGCTTAAGGGAAGGCGATTCCCTCACATCGTCCACATCCTTCTTGTAGGCAAGGCCTACGATCAATATCCTTGCCCCCTTCATCCCCTTTCCCCCGGCATTCAGGGCATCAACGATCCTGCCTACCACATAGTAGGGCATAAAGGTATTGATCTCCCCTGCAAGCTCTATGAACCGTGTATTGAAGTCATACTTGCGCGCCTTCCATGTGAGATAAAAGGGGTCGATAGGAATGCAGTGTCCCCCGAGCCCCGGACCGGGATAGAATGGCATGAACCCGAAAGGCTTGGTGGAAGCGGTCCGGATGACCTCCCACACATCGATCCCCATCCTGTCGAAGAGCATTTTAAGCTCGTTCACAAGGGCAATGTTCACCGAACGGAAGATATTCTCAAAGAGCTTTGCAGCCTCGGCAACCCTGGTGGACCCAACAGGGACGGTGGTCACGACCGTGTCATAGAGCGCCTTTGCAACCTTCAGACAGTTCGCGGTATACCCCCCCACCACTTTCGGTATCCTGGCGGTGGAAAAGTCCTGATTGCCGGGATCTTCCCTTTCAGGGGAGTAGGCGAGGGAAAAATCCCTGCCTGCCTTGAGCCCTGATTCCTCCAGTATCTGTCTCATATCATCGTCCGTCGTGCCGGGGTACGTGGTGGATTCGAGGACTATGAGCTGGTCTCTACGGAGATATTTCGTGATCGTCCTGGTGGTTTCGAACACGTAGCTGAGATCCGGTTCTCTGTATTGATCCAGCGGTGTGGGCACACAGATGAGGATGCATTCCATATTCCTTAGCCTGGCAAAATCATTTGTAGGCGCAAACCTCTTCGACCTGTTCATTTCTGCTATCGTCTCTGCACTGATATGCTTGATATAGGTCTTGCTTTTGCTCAGGAGCTTCACCTTCTGCGGGTCGACATCAAAACCGGTTACGCAAAATCCTGCCCTTACAAACTCCCTCACGAGAGGAAGTCCCACATACCCCAGGCCGATGATGCCGACCCTCGCGGTCCTTTTCGTGATCTTTTCAAGAGTTTTCACCGTGTTATTGTAACCCAAAACAGCCTCAGAATTGTATATGCCCCGTTTCCCGGCAAACTATGCTCGGGTCAATGACAACGAAAGCGTCAGGGTCGTTGACTTTTTGGGCATGGATAGTGTTTAATATTTATCTCGGAGGTGACAGTGGTATGTACGCGATCATAGAGACGGGCGGAAAACAGTATAAGGTTTCATCGGGAAACACGGTAAAGGTCGACCTCATTTCGTCCGAGCCAGGGGCGATTCTGGATATAGAGAAAGTTCTCGCCATCGTGGACGGTTCCAAGACGGTCGTCGGGACGCCCTATGTAAAAGGGGCTGAGGTGAAGGCTGAAGTGCTCGGCGCAGGAAAAGCCAGAAAGGTGCTTGTCTACAGGAAGAGAGCCCGGAGGGTGTACGAGAAACTGAACGGCCACCGGCAGTCTTTCACCACGCTGAAGATCAAAGAAGTAACGTTTGGAGGATAGACATGGCACATAAGAAAGGTGTTGGAAGTTCGAGAAACGGCCGTGACAGCCAGTCACAGCGCCTCGGAGTAAAGAGGTTCGGCGGGCAGTTCGTGAAGGCCGGGAATATTCTCGTGAGGCAGAGGGGTACCCAGTTCCATCCGGGAAATAATGTGGCAAAAGGGAGAGACGACACCCTTTTTGCCCTGGTCGACGGAATTGTGACCTTTGAGCGGAAGGACAGGGATCGTCTGAAGATAAGCGTGTATCCTGCTGCGGCGCAACCGGTCGCGAGCTAGCGTTCCTCCCACATCTCACAACGTAAAGGCGGTGGAAAACCGCCTTTTTTTGTTACAGATTTCTTACCCGCCCGTTCCCCCCACATAGGTCGGCTTCCCCTCGATACGATGGAATGGTTATTTTCCTGTCAATGCCGCAAAGAGTATAATGAAGACACGGGAAAGGCAGGTGCGCTCATGCAGTTCGTTGATTACGTAAGGATACAAGTGAAGGCCGGTGACGGCGGGAGAGGCTGTGTCAGCTTCCGGAGGGAGAAGTACGTTCCGAAGGGCGGGCCCAACGGGGGCGACGGAGGCAAGGGCGGACACATCATCATACGAGCGGTGGGACAACTGAATACCCTCTTGGACCTGAGATATCGCCGCCACTACAAGGCACAGAGAGGACAGCACGGCATGGGGAAGAACATGCACGGGAAAGATGGTGACGATCTCATCATCCCCGTCCCTCCGGGAACAACGGTAAAGGACGAAGGGACAGGAGATATCCTCGCCGACCTTGATGCTGCAGGCAAAGAAGTGATCGCGGCAAAAGCCGGGAGGGGCGGACAGGGGAATGCCCATTTCGCAACTCCCACAAGACAGGCGCCGAAGTTTGCACAACCGGGGGAAAAGGGAGAGGAAAAGACCCTCGTCATCGAATTGAAGCTTCTTGCCGATGTTGGCCTGGTCGGACTTCCCAATGCGGGCAAGTCCACGTTCATATCGGTCATATCAGCGGCAAAACCAAAGATCGCCGATTACCCCTTCACTACCCTTGAGCCGAACCTGGGGGTCGTGAAACTCGAGGATTTCAGAAGTTTTGTTGTTGCGGATATCCCCGGTCTCATAGAAGGAGCGCATACCGGAGCGGGTCTCGGATTCCAGTTCCTCAGACACGTGGAGCGCACCTCCGTGCTCCTCCATCTGGTGGATATTTCCGGGATGTCGCCCGGCGACCCGGTGGAGAACCTTGAGAAGATAAACACGGAGCTTGAGCTTTACAGTGAAAGGCTTCTCGAAAAGCCGCAGATGGTGGTTGCCACAAAACTGGATATCGCTGACGAGAACAAGCTTGACAGACTTTCGGATTACTGCAAGAATAACAGGACCGCTTTTTTCGCGGTATCCGCAGCCACTGGGAAAGGGGTGAAGGAGCTCATACGTTATGTTGCGGCAAAGCTGGAGAGGTCTCGTGAGAAGAAACTCGATGAGTGATAGTGACCAAGGTATTTTTTTCAGGAGCTGACAGTTGAAAAGGCTTGTCATAAAGATAGGCAGCAACATCCTCACTTCGGATAATAACGGTCTTGACCTTGAGAGGATGCAGTCCCTCACCGACGACATATCCTCCGTCAGGGATGCAGGGTATGAGGTGGTCATCGTCTCTTCAGGAGCTGTAGCCGCAGGGATGAAGAAACTCGAACTAAAGGAAAAACCGAAGGACATCATCCTCAAACAGGCGGCTGCGGCAGTGGGCCAGAGCAGCCTTATGTGGGCATATGAAAAATGCTTCGGAGTCCACGGCAGGAAGGTCGCGCAGATACTGCTGACCCGTGATGATTTTGCTGACAGGAAAAGATATATTAATTCAAGGAATACCCTTCTCACCCTGCTCTCTTATGACGTCATACCGATCATCAATGAGAATGACAGCGTGGCCACCGACGAGATACGTTTTGGCGACAATGACAGTCTTGCATCTCTGGTTGCCGGTCTCATTGATGCAGAGCGGTTCATCATCCTCTCTGATGTGGATGGGCTGTTCGACGACGACCCGACGATAAACCCGGAGGCAAAACTCATAAAGGTGGTAACAAAAATCACTCCTGATCTCGAAAGAAAGGCCGGCGGACCGGGGTCTGCTGTAGGAACAGGCGGGATGTTTTCGAAGCTCCTTGCAGCAAAGAGGGCGTTGCATCATGGCATCGCGGTAAACATAGTCAACGGAAGGACAAAAGGAGTTCTCTCTTCACTTCTGGAAGGAGCTCACCATGGCACCGAGTTCAGGCCGCAAGAAACAAGGCTCTCCTCAAAGAAAGGCTGGATAGCCTATGCCTGCAGGACAAAGGGGAGCATTACCGTTGATGAGGGAGCGGCGAAGGCTTTGATCCGGGGGGGAAAGAGCCTTCTCCCGTCAGGGATCGTCTCATGGTCAGGAAGCTTTGAGGCAGGAGATGCGGTCTATTGCCTTGACCCGGGCGGCAAGCGCATCGCAAAAGGGCTGACGAACTATTCTTCCGCAGAGATAGAGAAGATCAAAGGGAAGAAGACTTCAGAGATAGAGGGCATACTGGGATACCAGTACTCCGATGAAGTTATCCACCGGGACAACCTCGTACTGGTGTAGGCATTCTCTGTGCTGCACTTCTCATGGCATACTGCAAGGGTTACTGCTGCATCTCAGGCGCCGCAGAGACATTCGACTCACGTCGGGCAAGCAATCTCTGCACGAGGTAGAACTTCCATACAAAATGATGAAGGTCTTTTCGGCCATACTGGGACATTGCCAATGGAATCGGAGAGTCTTTGTGCCGTATCCAGCTCTCAATCGGTGTCGCAAAGCCGATCTTGTCTTTCCTCCACACTATCTTCTCCGGCAGTAGATCCCTCATTGCCAGTCTGAGGAGCCATTTGCTCCATCCGTTGTAGATTTTATATAGGGAAGGGATCCCCGACACATATTCAACCAACCTATGGTCAACAAAAGGCACACGGTTTTCTACGGAAAACGCTGACGCATTTCTGTCATCGTCCTTAAGAAGTTCCCTCAAGTAATCCCTCGTTATATCGCAATGGAGCAGATAATTCAATGATCTCGTCCGGTCTATCATCCTCCTGACGCCGCTCTCCCCACAATCTAATTCCCCCAGGAGATGCTCAATGTGTTTAAATTGTTTCCTATTCCTTACGTTGAAGATAAATTCCTTAAGACTGCCAGGAATGAATGCATGATAGCCGCCCATTACACAATCAGAAAAAGAGCGCTTGAGACCATACCGTTTTCTTTCCCCTGACAAAGACGGACAAAGGTCTTTCAAACGCATTTTTCTTATCATGTCAGCCAAATAGACCGGTTCGTATTGGGGGTACCCTCCAAAAAGTTCATCGCTCCCCTGGCCGTTTAATACCACCTTGACATGGCGCGATGCCAGACGCATAACGTCCCACCCTGCATAGACGTTCGTGTTTTTGCAGAGTTCGTCATGATAGAACAGGAAACTTTCCAGTTCCTTCCACAACCCGTCTGCTGTGGGATAAACGAAAAAACCTTCAACGCCGGTGTGTTTGATTACTTCTTCCGCATAACGTTTCTCATCGATACAAGGGTTGTCAAAGGATGCGGTGAAGGTCTTCTGTTTTTGCCCTATTGCGTTTTCATCAATCGCCCCTTCCTTTAACAGCCCGTTGATAATGGCCACAATAGACGAGGAATCCAACCCTCCTGAGAGACAGCTTCCGACAGGAACATCCGATATCAACCGCACTCTTACCGCGTCAATGAGCAACTCCCTGATGTCATCAGCATATTTATAGGCCTGTCGCTCATCATATCTGCCTAATTCATTGGTATAGGGCAATTCATAGTATTTCTTGATCGAAATACCCTGTCTGTCCAGATCAAAAGTAAGGTTGTGTGAGGGCAGGAGTTGATAAATCCCTTTGTACATATTCTCTTCTGAATGGTGCATCATATGGAACACGATCAATTCAAACATCAACTCTCTGTTGATCTCCCTCTGCACGAACGGTATTCTCAGCAGTGCCTTTATTTCCGAAGCAAAGGCAAAATGTTCGCCGTCAAACCAGTAATAAAAAGGCTTAATCCCAAATCTGTCTCTTGAACAAAACAACCTTTTCTTTCTCTTGTCATAGATGCAGAACGCCCATTGACCATTGAATCTGTTGACACAGTCCTCCCCCCATTTTGAGTATGCAGCAAGTATAACCTCTGTGTCGGTCCCGGAAGAAAAGTTGTATCCCGAACCCTGCAATTCCCTTCTTAGTTCCTTATAATTGAAGATCTCGCCATTGTATGTAATCCAGAGATTGCCATTGTCAAAACTCATGGGCTGATGGCCCTTTGACGATATATCGATGATTGCCAGTCTTCTCTGTCCCAGTACGACAGGGTGGCCGGATGCATTCACATCCAGTATATCCTTACATCTTTCTTTCGTTTCCGGACTTGAGTTGTCACCAGAAGCCTCGATAAAACTATTACCCGCCGCATTGAGGAACACGTACCCTTCATCATCAGGACCTCTGTGCTTAATGGAGTCCAGCGCTTCCTTAATCGTTGCGTTCCTAGGTAAAGCCGGCGAAAAGATACCTATTATTCCGCACATCTTACTATCCTCTCTCTTTCCACAACCTCTTTTTGTCCATGGTTATTGAGAATGAACCTTATCTTATGTCATAAAAAATCTTTCATATCAAGTCTCTGCTCGACCATGTTCACCTTGCCCGAGGGTGTCGGCTGAATTTCATCGACAAAAAGGATTCCTATTTGTATGAGCTCTCTCATCAAGCCAAGCATCTCGTCAAGCTTACCCTTTATATATTGTGTATCGGCATCGGTATATGCCTTATCTTTCACGATCTTCAAAGAGGCTCTTCCCGGTTCTTCCTGATAAAATTGCACCTGACGCACATTGGGAAAGGTCTTTATCCAAGGCATAAGCCTGGGAATAATCTCCCCGTCCTTGCCCACAAGAAAGTCCTGCACCCTGCCTTCAATTGCTCGGAATGTTTTGTGACTGCGACCACATTTTGAGCAGAATTCTTTGCCTCCCGTCACCAGGTCGCAGGTCTTGTACCGTATCAATGGCATGGCATAATTTGTGAACCCGGTGGCAATGATCTCCTCGTGGCCTCTCACCGACTTCGCAAGTCCTGTCAAACCATATTGGGGGTAGATATGGAGCTCTGTGGACTGTTCGCATTCACCCCCAAGCGCCGCATTCTCCATCATGGAATACATGGAAAAAACCCTGGCGCCAAAGGCCTCCCCTATCAGTTCCCTTTGCCAGTCGCATAAGGTCTCTGAATACGTGATAACCGCCTTTAGCTTTTTGCCCGATGCCAGATGATTGCTCTTGATAAAAGATGAGAGAACAGACAGGGAAGATGGATAGCCGGATACGTACTCAGGATCAAACTTCCTCAGCATATCACAGCATTTGGAAAGCCATTCCCCCGTCAGATACCGTGCGGAAAGGACCAGTTTATTGCCGTATCCCATGAACGGAAGGTTCTTCCTCTTGCCCGTCTCTATGAAAGCCCACAGCATCACTTCCCTCGACCTCGGGGTATGGCCTATCCTGCCCAACAAGTTCGCCCTGAAGGCATGGAATGCGGCCTCAGCTTCACGACTTTCGTAGATGGTCATGGGGATGCCGGTAGAACCGCTCGTGAACTTTTTCTTGAGAGAGTGAAGAGGCCTCCGCTCATCAACGAACTCACCGGACTTCTCTCTTACCGTTTCTTTACTCAGGTAGGGCAGCGATGTTACATCATCCAAACTCTGCATTTTCTGAGGACAGAAACCAATGTCAGAAAAAAGCTTCCTGTAGTACGGAACATTTTTCGTTGCATGCACAAGGAGGTTCTTCGCCTGTTCAAACTGGTAGCTCTCAAACTTATCTTTGTCCCATTCCTCGGATTCCTTCAATAAAGAGAGCCAGCGAAAAAATGCGGGACCATAAAAAACCCTGCGCCTGAAACCCTGAGGAAGCCTCTCATAAACCTCCAGGGCTGCCTTTTCCATAACACTGGATGATCTCAAGAATCTCTTGATAAATTCAGCATTCATCCCTTATCTCGCGGAATCCACGATTTCCCTGGCCTCTGCTGCCTCTGCTTCAGGTCTCACGCCGTGAAAGGCTCCTTATGGGTCAAGGAGAGCATCGCCGCATCGAACATGGCCCAAAAAGGCCTTCCTGAGGGCTCGGGTATCCCCAGGCGCATACGGTTGTCAACAAGGTACCAGCGGCCGTAATACCCAAATTCCCGCGCGGTCACAGTAGAATCTATGGGGAGGGGATAGACATTGATGTCAGTAAAAACCGGAAGGTGGTCAGGGCTTCTTCTCAGATAATCAACAGAAAAGTACTGTATATTCAGGGTTCGTGCAATCAGGTGAATTGATTCGGTTTCAACCGGCTTCATCTCAAATGTGAATTCGAAACCTTCTCTGTTTGCACGTTCGACATTCCATCTGTGGCTGAAGGCCACGTAACTGGGATGAATGATGCCTGCAACGTAGAGAACCCTGTATTGCCTATAGAGACCATCCAGTCCTTTTGAATCAACAAACTCAAAGGGGCGATATCCCTCAATGGGCCCCCGGTAGCGTGACAGGAGCTTGGGAGACCAATGCTTTTCCCTCATTTTATACACAACAAGTGTCTCTCCGATATCATGCTCGGTAAACGTCGACCGCGGCACGCCCACCCCGGCTTTTTCGAGGATCCTAAAGGTATCTTCTTCATGGTATGAATTATATACATCCGGATGGTTGATCACAGGGATTCCCGGCCTCGCCCTCCCGATGATTTGGAGCAATTCCCTTTTTATTTCGGGAGGCACGGGATCCTGGGAGTATACCCATACAATATCGGCATCCTCTACCCTTTCGTTCACCGAAGCAGAACAGCTGCGGCTCCTCTCATTGATCCAGAATGCGGTGAAGCGGCCGAACTTGCCTTCTCGCGGGTGAATATCGAGAAGACACAGATGGAGCCGTCTTCTTAACTGTTTCTGTTTGGCAATTCTCAGCCAGGTGAGAGGACCCCTGTCATAACCGATACGCCGTCTGTCGATGCGGGAAGCAAACCAAAGCCACTGTAGAAGGTTGTCCTTCAAACGCCAGATCGCTTTCTGTACTACAGTGTTATCCATCGTCGTTCATTTCTGCCTTACTGTCCCATTACAACAATGATCATGGCCCTTGTAACGCGTCATTCCCATTTGACCCGCTCTTTTTCTTGACAGAATAATAACATTGAATCAACCAGGTATAAACCGTACTTGGCACGAACAAGACAAGCAACAGTAATCCCATGTTCGACAGAAACGCGTCAAATGATTCCGTCGATTTGAACATCGCCAATAACTGCTTTATCCCGCCAAGCCTGTTCCCTGACAGGACGGAAAACAGCAGACGGCCTCTGTAGTGTCTCCTTTTCAGTGCTTTCAGGTCTGCCCGTCCCACCGAGAGCACAGGTGATAATCTGACCAGGAGCTTTTCATAGGTATAGGAAAAATCCTTATGTATCTCGGCGAGCTGCAACGGGCTTGCATCGACAAAAAAAGTGACATTCTTATGGTGCAGTCTGTATTGCCCAAGTATTTCCGGCAGGTACAATGCCCGAACGTAACAAGAAGCGACCGCAGTGAGGTAAAAATCCACCCCTCGTCTCATATCCTCCGGTATCGGATAAAGTTCCTTTAACAGTGCTCTCCTGAACGAAAAAGAGCTTCCCCCGCAGAAAACATCTCCCTTAATGATACGGGTCAATAGCGGTCCGCCGGCGTTCTTCTTGGCAAGGAACGTCCCATAGAAATCCTTATATACAGTCCGTCCGCCGCTATCGATAACATCAAAGGTATGATAGACAATCCCGATGTCAGGGTATTGACTGAATGTTTCTGCCACTCTTCTTGTCCTGCCGGAAACCCATACGTCGTCTGCATCGAGAAACGTTATTATGTCCCCGTTCGCAAGGGACATTCCTCTATTCCTTGCCGCTGCTACGCCCCGATGCTTCTCATAAAGGTAGGTCACCCTCCCTGCGTATTCCTGAATTATTTCCTTTGTGCCGTCCGTGGAGCCGTCATCCACGACAATAAGCTCTACCCTGTCCGTCGGATAGTCCTGAAGAAAAACGCTCTCGATCGTATCGCGTATGAAAGCGCCATAATTATACGTCGGAATTATCACCGATATTAACGGCGGACTATTCACCATAACCCACACAATGCATTTATCCCGACCAACCCATTCACCCTATTATAAAGAGTGCTCATAGACAATTGGAAGAACACGGGTGGACGAAGTCATCCATCGGGACAACCTCGCACTGCTCTGATAAATGAATTGCCTTCAGAGAGACAGGGGAGGCTATCTCAACAGCGTCCTTGCCTGTGCAAATATCTCTGCGTAGGCATCACTGGCATAATCTCTGTAGGTGAAGAGGTGAGGCTGGTATCTGCGGTCTTTGTCTCTATACACAAGGGTGACCTCGGCGAAGATTCCCTTACCGATATAAATCCGGTGCGAATAGTTCTTGGTTGAAGCAAGGATCACATTGTAGGGAGTGAGATAGCCGGGATCAAGATTGATGTTCCTCTTTCCCCCCGTTGATAGCTGCTCTTCTATCTCGATGGTCGCGAGCTTGACATCGGAGAGGTTTTCACGGTCGATCATGTTCCTGAAGAAGAGAAATCTCCTCCGGATCGGCGAACCCAGTTCCTCCTTATAGTAATCGGAATGCTCCCACGGAAGGGGGTGGCTCTCCATCCTCAGCTCTCCGAAACATGAACGAAGTCGTTCCCGGGCGGCAGAGAAGTATTCTTCATCATGGTAAAGCGTTGCTGTAAAAAGGAGGACGGGTTCGGGGGGGAAGGCTTTCTCATCACAGAAGGGCTATTGCCTCATCATATCTGATATGCGCGCCACAGCCTGGGGAGACGCCCAGTCAAAAGGCCCGATCATCTTCTCCTTAAGTATCCCTTGCTTATCCACAATGTATGTCTCCGGTACGCCCGTCACACCGTAAGACGTGGCTGTCCTTTCGTCGATGTCAACCACCACGGGAAGGTCATAGTTATTACCCTTCAGATAGGCCATCGCCCTTTCGTAATCGTCCCTGTAAAGAATCGTTATCATGCGGAATCCCTTTTGGTCCCTGAACCGGTTGTAGAGGGAGTGAATGGAAGGCAGCTCTTCCCTGCAGGGCGGGCACCATGTTGCCCAGAAGTTAACAAAAACCACCGTACCTTTCAGTTCGGAAAGATGAACAGTTTTCCCGGAGGGGTCGCCCACCACAAGCTCTGGAGCATCCAGGCCAACCATAGCCCTGGACGGTTTTGTCTCCTCCTTCTCTTGACGCCAAGAACAGCGACCAGCACGACCGCCAGAAGAATGGCAACGATGATAATGGGTTTAGTCTTCATCTTGTTCTCTCTTAAAGGTCAAAGAAAAGGTTCCCCGTGAAATGGAGAACCCCTTTACCGGTTACGCCAAACGTAGGCTGTGACGCCCTGTCAGTTGACCCCTGACAGCATGGCAGCATCATCGGCAGACTCAATGAAAACAGGAGTTTCGGACTCGAGGATCACCCTGACCTTATGCACGGACTTGAACCTGCCCTTCAGCAGATCTTCTGAGAGGGGGTCTTCGATCTCCTTCTGTATAGCCCTCCTCATCGGTCTGGCACCATACGTCGGCTGATAGTATTTCTCGATGATCCACTCCTTCACCGCCATGTCCAATTCCACGAAGAGATCATGCTCCATGAGCTGTTTGTTCAGTTCGCTGATGAGCAGGTCAATGATGGACAGAAGATGCTCTTTATCAAGCGGATGGAAGACCACCATTTCATCCACACGGTTGAGGAATTCCGGGTTAAAGGTCTTCTTCAGCTCGTTCAGGACATTTTCCTTTATCTTCCGGTACGCATCATCTGCCGTAGCCCTGTGGAAACCAAGAGGCGTGGCCTTTTCTATGATACGCGCACCGAGGTTCGAGGTCATGATGATGACCGTGTTCTTGAAGTCCACCTTCCGGCCGTAGCTGTCCGTAAGGACGCCTTCATCCAGTACCTGCAGGAGGATGTTGAAGACATCCGGATGGGCCTTCTCGATCTCGTCAAAGAGGACTACCGAATACGGTTTCTTCCGTATCTTCTCGGTAAGTTGCCCGCCCTCGTCGTATCCCACATAGCCGGGAGGGGCGCCGGTCAGTTTCGAAACGTTGAACCTCTCCATGTATTCGGACATATCGATCTTCACAAGGGCATTCTCATCATTAAACAGGAACTCGGCCAGCGCCTTTGCAAGCTCTGTCTTCCCGACGCCGGTCGGCCCGAGGAAAAAGAACGAGCCGATGGGCTTCCTCCTGTCCTTGATGCCCGCACGGGATCTCCTGATGGCCCTTGATATGGCACGGATCGCCTCTTCCTGGGCGATGATCCTCCTGTGTATCTCGTCCTCCATCCTCATGAGCTTCTCGGATTCCTGTTCCTCCAGCTTGAAGAGCGGAACTCCCGTCATTTTCGACACCGTATACGCCACATCTTCCACCCTGACCACGGGAATTTCCCTGTTTATGTCTTCCTTCCATTTCCGCTGCGTCTGGTCGTAGACCCTCCTGAGCCTGTCCTCCTCTCCCCGTGTGTTCGTCGCCCTCTCAACGTCGTGCAGCTTCACATACAGGTTCTTCTCCCGCGAAAGTCTCGCAAGGTCGTACTCCATCTCCTTCAGTTCGCCGGGAGGCATACAGCGTTTCAGCTTGATGCGGGAACCGGTCTCGTCGATGACATCAATGGCCTTGTCCGGAAGATAGCGGTCTGCAATATACCTGTCCGACAACTTCACCGCGGCTTCAATGGCTTCATCACTGATCTTCACCCTGTGATGAGTCTCGTATCTGGACCTCAGCCCCATGAGAATATCCCTGGCGGTACTTACCGTCGGCGGCTGCACATCGATCGGCTGGAATCGTCTTTCCATGGCCCCGTCTTTCTCTATGTATTTTCTGTATTCATCGGGGGTGGTGGCGCCGATGCACTGTATCTCACCCCTGGAGAGAGCAGGTTTCAGCATGCTGGAGGCGTCCACCGACCCCTCCGCAGCGCCTGCCCCGATAAGGGTGTGCAGCTCGTCCACGAAGAGGATCACGTTGTCGGACTGTGTTATCTCTTTCATTACTATCTTCAGTCTTTCTTCGAACTGGCCCCTGTACTTTGTGCCGGCGATCAACGCACCGAGGTCAAGGGACACGATCCGCTTGCCCAGAAGGTTCTCAGGAACTTCCCCCGCCACGATCTTCTGTGCGAGACCCTCAACAATGGCTGTCTTGCCGACACCGGGTTCCCCGATAATAACGGGGTTGTTCTTGATCCTTCTCCCAAGGATCTGCAGGACACGCTCGATCTCATCCTCTCTGCCGATGACAGGATCAAGTTTTCCCGAGCGGGCCAGCTGGGTAAGGTCACGGCCGAATTCGTCAAGGGCGGGAGTGGTGCTCCGTTTTTCCTTCACATTGGCCTGGGTCCGCAGAGAGAGGTTTATGGTAAGCTGGCGGCCTCCCAGCAGATTCGCTCCGAAGGCGCGAAGGATCTTTCCCGCTATCCCCTCCTCCTCCCTGTATGATACCGAGCAGGAGGTGCTCGCTTCCAATATAGTTATGGCCAAGGAGCCTCGCTTCTTCCACGGCAAGTTCCAGAACCTTCTTGGCACGTGGGGTAAAAGGGATATCTCCAAAGGTGAGGATGTTCGTACCTGAAGGAAGGTTCCTCTCGATCTCCATGTAGAGGTCTTCTATGGAAAGACCCATTTTTTTCAGTATTGCAACAGGGAGGCTGTCTTCTTCTCTCAGGAGGGCAAGCAGAAGATGTTCGGTACCGAGATAATCGTTCTGCCTCTTCTCCGCCTCTTCCCTTGCATAGATGATTATCTTTCGTCCTCTTTCCGTGAACTTCTCAAACATTAGTGAACCTCCTAAAAAAATAATAATGCTTTTCCATGGTGATTGTCAACCGAAGGAGCGATGGGGAAGCAGGGAAGGAAGGTATCGTCGAGGCTCTTTATGCTTTTCTTATTTTTCCGTCATGTAGTTGATCAGATACTTGGCAGCCACTGCCGCGACGGAAGACGGGGCGGGCAACCCCTGATGCAGCGAGCGCAGCGCGTCAAAATCAGACTTCCAGACAACTTCACCGGGGGCAATCAGGCAGACGCTACCCGGTTCATGCGTCGTGACAGAGTTTGCCGTCCTTGAAATAATAATAGTCTTCCTCATTTACCTCGGTAGGGAAAGAGCGCATGAACGGGGGAAAATCGCCGGGCTTGAACCAGAGTTTTATCTCTCGTTCAGCCTCGCTAACCGTAGCCGAAGCGTGGATGAGGTTATCCATCCTCTCGCCGATGTCGTTTCCTGCAGGGTCCTTGAGGGGGACAATCGTGCCCAGTGACCGGATGCATCCGGGTCTCTTTTCGCGCGCCACATGGGGATTCGTGGGACCGCAGATGTCACGTATCTTCTTCACCGCATCCTCACCCTGGTAAACGAGCGCTATTACTCTCCGCTCTCCAGGGTTCATCGGGATAATGGATCAACCCCATGATATATTCAATCAGCGAAGGATAAAACACCTTGCCCCTGTGTTCGGCATAGTGTTCCTCGGCAAGCATCCTGCTCACATGGACTATCTTTGCGCCGGCAAAGCGCAAACCGGTATGAAACTCCGAAAGATGAGAAAGCACGTACCCCGTCAATGAATTCTTAAGGGCGTCAGGTTTTATGAGCACAAGTGTCTGCTCGACTTCTTCTCCGTTCATGCACGGACCCCCTTCCTAAAATGATTTGTGCCAGGAAAGCTCAGCCTTATCACAGCTGAGCAGGACACACTCTCTCTCAGCATCAGGCAATCTTTTCCATGAGGGCCTTTACCGCGGAAGACAGACCTTTCGAAATCCGCCCTCTCCTCTTCGTTCAATTCAAGTTCTATCACCTTCTCAATACCGCGGGCCCCGAGGACAGCCGGTACTCCGACGTAGATATCCCTGACGCCGTATTGCCCATCAAGATATGCGGCGCACGGCAGTATCCTTTTTTCATCGAAGAGAATCGCCCTGATCATCTGGTAGGTCGCAGCTGCAGGGGCATAATATGCGCTCCCCGTCTTCAGGAGGGACACGATCTCGGCGCCGCCGCCTCTCGTCCTTTCGATGAGGGACGCGATTTTGTCTGCCGGCAGCAACTTGGTTATCGGCACCCCTTTTACCGTGGTGTACCGGGGCATGGGAACCATCTGATCCCCGTGTCCCCCCATCACAAGCGCTTCCACATCAACGGGAGAAACACCAAGCTCAAACGAGATGAATGTCCTGAACCGCGAAGAATCAAGGACCCCGCCCATCCCGAACACCCTGTGATGGTCCGAGCCGGAGATCTTGCGGGCCACATAGGCCATCACATCCATGGGATTGGTGACGACGATCACCACCGCATCGGGAGAGAGCTTCGATGTCTCGGCAGCAACGGACTTCACAACCTCAGCGTTGGTCTTCAGGAGATCATCCCTGCTCATCCCCGGCTTCCGGGGAATGCCGGCAGTGATTACGATAACATCCGATTTTTCGGTATCACGATAACTGTTCGTGCCCTTTATGGAGACCGATGAGTTCCAGAGGGGACACGCTTCAGCCATGTCAAGGGCCTTGCCCTGGGGCATCCCCTCTGCGATGTCGAACAGCACCACATCCGCAATCCCGTCATGGGCAATCAGCTGCGCCGTGGATGCGCCTACGTTTCCCCCGCCTATTACGGATACTTTCTTCCTCATTTCAGCCACCCTTCATGCGATGAAATTTGAGACATAGTATAAATGAATGGGCGGAATTAGTAAATCAATTTTGCGTGTTGGGATTGCTCTCAGACGTTTCCTCCTGCCCCGAAGATACCGTTTGTATCATCGTGGAATGAGAAAAAGATCACTCTTCGGGACTCTTCACCGGAACCGTCTCCATCCTTACCTTCGCGATACGCTGGCCGACCATCTCCGACACGGTTATCTTCTTCCCCTCGATCTCTACTACATCGCTTATCCGCGGGATCCTCTGGAGAGTGGCGAGGAGAAACCCGCCCAGCGTGTCGTATTCCGTGGATTCGGGTATCTCGATCTGGTAGTCGTCTTCCAGGTCCTTTATGCTTATGGACGCATCGATGAGAAGGGTGCCGTCACTGAGCTGTATCACAGGGCTTTCGATGTCGTACTCGTCCCTTATCTCTCCGACGATCTCCTCGATGAGATCCTCCATGGTCACAAGGCCGGAAACCCCTCCGTACTCGTCGATGACCAGAGCCATATGGACCCTCTTTCGCTGCATCTCCCTCAGAAGATTGCTTATCTTCTTTGTCTCAGGGATGAAGAACGGCGGCTTGACCAGTTTTCTGACGTCCGCGTCACCCCGGGCCAGCGCGTTCAGGAAGTCCTTCGCATAGAGGATGCCCCGGATGTCATTGAGGTCTTTCCCCACGACCGGATAGCGGGAGAACTGTTCCTCGGCAATGGTGGATTTCACTTCGTCCACCGACATGGTGAGGCTTATGGAAACCATGCGCGTGGACGGCACCATCACCTGATTTGCCGACATGTCCGTAAATTCGAAGACACTGTGGATGAGTTCCTGCTCGGTGGGTTCAAACACCCCTTGCTCGCCTCCCTCCATGATGAGCATCTTCACCTCCTCCTCTGTCACATACGCTCTCTCGGTAAAGGGCTTCCTCCCGAAAGGTCTCAGGAGTAGATTGGTGCTGAAGGTCAGGACCTTCACAAAGGGGGCCGCGACCTTCGAGAACCCTTCCACAAGCTTTGCGATTCTCAGCCCGACCCCTTCGGGATGAGTGAGGGCCATGGATTTGGGGATAAGCTCGCCGAAGACAAGGGTAACATAGGTGATCACAAGCGCTACCATACCGATGGAGATCGCCTCGCTGGAGACCGCAACCGGCTTATAGGGCAGTTCACTGATGAGCGGCTTTATAACCTGCACCGCGGCAGCACCGCCGATGGTCGACGCAAGAACACTGGCAAGGGTTATGGCGATCTGGATGGTGGCAAGGAACCGGTCAGGCTCCTCCTTGAACCTCAGAAGGATTTCCGCGTTCCTGTCGTTCTCTTCCGCGAGCTGTTTCAGTCTGCTCTTCCGTGCAGCAACCACCGCAATCTCCGCGGCGGCAAAGAGACCGTTCAGGCAGATGAAAAACAGGATAAGAAGGATGTTAAACCACATCGGAATTCATCCTGAATAGCGGCAGCAATGCCTGCGTTCCATTGTCAGCTGATCGGCTTTCCTGAAGCTTTGCAGTATGGGGCTCTCTTCGCGGTGAACAGTCGCTTTCCATCGTGACGGTTAGGCCATTTTCTCGATGATGGCATCCGCAACCCTCGATGTGGTCGCGGCAGTCACGTCATCCGGGGTCGGTTTCATGTCGTAGGTGACATCCCTGCCTTCTGCGATAACTGAAGCAACGGCTCGTTCCAAACGCTGCGCCGCTCCTGTTTCGCCGAGGTGAATAAGCATCATCACTCCTGACAATATCATAGCAATGGGATTCATCTTATTCAAGCCCTTGTACTTCGGGGCGCTGCCGTGGGTGGGCTCAAACACCGCCATCTCGTCTCCGATATTCGCACCAGGCGCAAGCCCGAGACCCCCGATGAGGCCTGCTCCCAGGTCGGACACCACGTCACCGTACAGGTTCGGAAGCACCAGCACGTCGTACAGTTCAGGCTTCTGCACAAGCTGCATGCACATATTGTCGATGATCCTATCCTCAAATTCGATGTCGGAGTAGCGTGCAGCGACATCCCGCGCCACCTCAAGAAAGAGCCCGTCGGAGAACTTCATGATGTTCGCCTTGTGAACCGCGGTCACTTTCTTCCTCTTGTTCTTTCTTGCATACTCAAAGGCAAACTTCACAATGCGCTCGCTGGCGGATACCGAGATCGCTTTTATGCTTATCCCCGAATCGGGAGGTATCTTTCTTCCCGTCGTCTCCCTGATAAAATCAATGAGACGCACGGCATCGCCGGAGCTTTTCTGGAATTCGATCCCTGCATAGAGGTCTTCCGTATTCTCCCTCACGATAATGATATCGATATCGTCGTATCGCGTCCTCGCTCCCCTGAAACTCATGCACGGCCTCAGGCAGCAATAGAGATCAAGGGTCTGTCTGAGAGTGACGTTCACACTCCGGAAGCCGGTACCTACAGGGGTTGTTACCGGTCCTTTTATGGCGATCTTATTTTTCCTGATCGAATCGATGACGCGCTGCGGAAGAGGTGTGCCTTCTTTTTCGTAGACATCCACTCCGGCATCCTGTATCTCCCATCGGATCGGCACCCCCGTGGCATCGATGACCCGCCTTGCCGCTTCCGCTATTTCCGGCCCGACGCCGTCACCCGGTATCAAGGTTATCGTGTATTTCATGGGTTCACCGTAAGGATCTTTCTGACAACGTCCGGATAACTCGCAATCAGCCGGAGTTCGTCGTCGGTGAGTGGTTTCTGTGTATGAAGATTCGCGTACTGGACCAGTTCCAGGATCGTCCTCGCATCATTGTCAGTGCTGAAATGGATCCCCAGCTTGTCGTACACATGCCTGAAGCCCTTGACCCCGCCGTATTCACCGGTGGTGATGATCCTACCGGTTTCATGCAATTCCAGCTCACCCCTGCCCACGTCCTCGGGGTCATAAAGCTCATAGCTCCTCCGGTCCTTCAAAGCGCCGTCGGCATGAATGCCCGACTCATGGGCAAAGGCATTTGCCCCCACCCCGGGCTGATTTATGGGTATCGGGATATGAAAGGCATACGATGCATACTTTGCCATCTTCCATGCCTTTTTCAGGTCAACATGCTCATCCAGGGGGATCTTCGTCTTCAGCCCGTGGGAGAACTTCAGCGCGAGGATCGTAGAAACGAGGTCGCAATTGCCGGCGCGTTCCCCGTATCCGTTGATCGTCGTATTAATGTAGGCGTCCACACCGCTGTCTATCGCTCCCTGGGCCCCTGCCACGGATACCGCCTCAGCCATGCCGAGGTCATTGTGGCAGTGCATCTCGATGGGGAATCTGGTAGCCAGGGTCAGGGCCTTAATGGTCTCGTATATGGTAATGGGATCGTCCACTCCAAGGGTATCGCAATACCGGAACCTGTCCGCTCCTGCTTCCTTCCCCGCCTGCACGAATTCGATGAGCTTGCTCAGTTCGGTCCTGGAGGCATCCTCCGCGTTCACACCGAGGGTCTCCACACTCAGCTCCTTCGCACGCTTCACCGATTTCACCAGGGAATCCATGATGTCCTTCCAGGTCTTCCTCCCCTGGAATTTTCCCCGGATCATAATGTCCGACGTGGACATGGAGATATTCAGGTGTTTGATCTCCGGACAGTTCTTGAAGGCCAGCTCGATATCTTCAGGCACCGCCCTGCACCAACCCTCCAGGTGAATCCTCTTTATCGCGCCGACTTTCACCAGTTCAAGGTTGGCATTCACATAGTTCACTTCATGCTTCAGCGTGGGGAACCCTATCTCGCTCTGGTAAAAACCCATCTCATCCAGATAGAGGTTCAACATGGTCTTTGAGAGTTTCGGCAGCAGTATCCTCGATGTCTGGACACCGTCCCTATTGGTCACGTCGATGAGATATACTTTGTGGTGCATTAAGGCCAAACCCCTTTCGCCGGCATTTCGTTTATAATGGAGCGGTATTATAACTAAAAAGCCCCTGAGTATAGCAAGTTATTGCAATTTTCTCCCGGTTATGGACAATGGAATAGAGACGGCAGTGTTCTGTTCTCTGGTATTGCATGCCCGCGCGAACGGCGAAAAGGAGGCTGGAGAGGCAAAATCTTCCGCTTTGTTACGGGGGGTTGCCGGGGGGGTTGAAAAGGACTGGAAAATAAAAAGATTTCTCTGTTAAAATTATAGCCGTCTTTTTGGGGGAGGTGTCCGGATGGAATTTAAAGGTCAGGTTGCCCTCGTCACCGGGGGTGCACGGGGCATAGGCAGGGCGATAGCAGAAGCCCTTGCCGGAAAAGGCGCTGATATAGTCATCGCTGATATACATCTCGATGAGGCGAAGGAAACCGCAGCAGCAGTGGCCGGCGTTGGTGTCAGGACCATGGCCGTGCAGCTTGATGTGTCTCACTCAGGGGAGGTGATAAAGACTTTTGGTGCTATCGTGAAAGAATTCGGGAGGCTGGACATCCTCGTCAATAATGCGGGAATAACCAAGGACAGCCTTCTGCTCAGGATGAAGGAGGAAGACTGGGACGCGGTCATCAACGTGAATCTGAAAGGGGTGTTCCTCTGTTCAAAGGAGGCGGTGAGGATTATGGCAAAGCAGCGCTACGGAAGGATCGTGAATATCGCCTCCGTGGTCGCCTTCATGGGCAATCCCGGACAGGCGAACTACAGCGCCTCAAAGGCGGGCATTGTCGGGTTGACAAAGACCATCGCGAAGGAATATGCGAGCAGAGGGATAACCGCCAATGCTGTTGCCCCGGGCTTTATCATGACGGCGATGACCGATGCGCTCCCTGAGAACGTGAAGGATGAAATGAAAAAAGCGATTCCTATGGCCAGGTTCGGAACCATAGATGATGTTGCTGCCGCTGTCGCATTCCTCGCATCGAACGGATACATCACGGGCCAGGTGGTCCATGTGAACGGCGGTATGTATATGTAAGTCGCTGATGAGGATTTCAGGTTCATGGCCGAGAACCTGAAATCCCCAGTTGAACATCTGCAATTGTAAAATTTAATAAGGAGGTGCAACGATGGTTGACGAAAAAGTGAAGGAGATTATCGCAAAACAGCTCGGGGTGAACCCGACGGAAGTGACCCCTGAGGCATCATTTGTAGAGGACCTTGGAGCAGACTCACTGGATACCGTGGAACTCGTCATGGCGTTTGAAGAGGCATTCAACATAGAGATACCTGACGAGGACGCCGAAAAGATCGCGAAGGTGAAAGACGCGGTTGAGTATATCAAGAACAAGATGGCATAGGGTTTTGTAAAGAGCATGGAAAGACGTCGCGTTGTTGTAACAGGATTGGGACTGGTCACCCCTCTGGGGACAGGAGTGAAGGCTTCCTGGGAGGCACTGCTCGAAGGGAGATCGGGGATAGGTGTCATCAGGACCTTTGATTCCTCGGATCTCCCGGTCCATATCGCAGGAGAGGTGAAGGACTTTGATCCGCTCCGGTATATAGAGCCGAAGGAAGTGAAGAAGATGGACCGGTTCATTCACTTCGCTGTCGCTGCTTCCACCATGGCGATGGAGGATTCAGGCCTGAAGATCACACCGGAGAACGCGGAGAGGGTCGGTGTCATTATCGGCTCCGGCATGGGAGGCCTTCCCGCAATAGAGCACTATCACAAGACCTATCTCGAAAAAGGGTACCGGAGGATCAGCCCGTTCTTTATCCCGATGCTTATCATCAACCTCGCATCCGGGCAGGTCTCCATAAAGTTCGGGGCAAAGGGCCCGAACTCTGCGGTAGCCACAGCATGCGCAACGGGAAGCCATGCGATAGGAGACGCCTATAAGGTCATCCAGCGGGGCGATGCCGATGTGATGATCGCGGGAGGCACCGAGTCGGTGATCACCCCTATGGCTATCGGGGGATTCGCCGTGATGAAGGCGCTCTCTACGCGGAATGAAGATCCCGGGCATGCAAGCAGACCCTTTGACAGCGGCAGGGACGGGTTTGTCATGGGCGAAGGGGCCGGGATCGTGATCCTCGAATCCCTCGATAACGCGACGAAGAGGAATGCAAAGGTCTATGCGGAGATCGCCGGCTACGGCATGACCAGCGACGCGTATCACATCACCTCCCCGGCGCCTGAAGGTGCAGGTGCAGCGGCCTGCATGAAAGCGACCCTCAAGGATGCGGGAGTTCTCCCCTGAGATGGTCGATTATATCAACGCGCACGGGACATCGACAAAATACGGCGACGAACTGGAAACAGCGGCCATCAAGAAGGTCTTTAAAGAACACGCTTACAAGCTCTCGGTGAGTTCCACAAAATCCATGACCGGACATCTTCTCGGCGCCGCGGGAGGTGTGGAGACCGTTATTGCTGTCCTCAGCGTCCGGAACAATGTGATCCCTCCCACCATCAACCTCGACAATCCCGATCCGGAATGCGACCTCGATTATGTTCCCCACAAGCCGAGGCACAGGGATGTGGAATGCGCACTCTCTAACTCCTTTGGGTTTGGCGGGACAAATGCCTGTTCTCCTCTTCAAGAAATTTAGAAACGCTTGAAAGGAACCTCGGCTACTCCTTTAAGGACAGGACGCTCCTCATCGAGGCACTGACCCACCGGTCATACCACCACGAGAACCCGGAAAGGGTGTCTTCCTACAATGAGCGGCTCGAGTTCATAGGCGACTCGGTCCTCGGGCTCGTCGTGGTCGAATATCTCTTCCGCTACAGCAAGGATTTTTCAGAATCGGAGATGTCGGAGATCAAATCCTTTATCGTGAGGGGTTCCCTGCTTTCCGAGATAGCAGCAGGCGCATCCCTCGGCACGCATGTGCGGTTGGGGAGAGGAGAGGAAGAGACAGGAGGAAGGGCCAAGGGATCCATTCTCGCCAATGCCATGGAAGCGGTTTTTGGCGCTGTTTATCTCGATGGGGGGTATGAGGCTGCAAGGAATTTTATCCTCCACCTTCTGAGGGAAAGGATCATAGCGGTGATATCCTCCGGCCAGTACCACAACTTCAAGACGGAGCTCCAGGAGGAAAGCCAGATGCGTTTCGGGGTGCTGCCAGAGTACCGGATCGTAAGCCAGGAAGGGGAGGAACATCGCAAGACTTTCACTGCGGATGTTTCTATCGCGGGAAAAACGTTCGGGCGCGGCGCAGGAAAGAACAAGAAGGAAGCCCAGACCGCAGCTGCGAAAGAGGCGATGGAGAGATTAAAAAAGGACCCGGCGCCGTAGTGTGACCGTTCGATACCTCAAGAGCGCTACCCCTTATCTGCCAGACGACTCAGCATACCCGCCGCCGGTTTCGAGGACCACAAAAGCGATGCCGTAATCCCGTTCGTGGCTCAGGCTGAGGTGCGCTTTCCGCAGAGCTTTGTCTCTGAAGAGTTCTTCAAGCCTGCCCTTCGGTCGTATGCAGGGAGCGCCGTTCTCCCCGCTCACCACCTCGATATCCGTGAGGGGAATGAATGGTGATGAACCCATGGCCTTTATCAATGCTTCTTTTGCGGCGAACCGAACGGACAGGGAAGGATAGGGATTGTTCTTTCTGCGGCAGTACGAGATCTCGTTTCCGGTGAAGACCCTCTGGAGGAATTTTTCCCCCCACCTTTCCACCGCTTCCTTCATCCTCTCAACTTTTACGATATCTATGCCGATTCCGTAAATCATATCAACAGGGTTCAAGGGTTTATTAGTTCCCCCATCTCCCTCACCGCCCGTTCCATTCCCACAAGCACCGCCCTGGAAACAATGCTGTGCCCTATGTAAAGCCCCCTCAGTCCCTCAATACACGCCACAGGCTTTACATTGAAATAATTGAGCCCATGCCCTGCGTTGGCCTTCAATCCGCCCTGCCCTGCCACCTTCACCGCATCCCCGACCCGCAGCAGTTCCCTCTTCTCTTTCGGGCCTCTCGCATTGGCATAGAGACCGGTATGTATCTCCACCATATCGGCGCCGAGGTTCCGTGCGATATCAACGTCCATAGTGGAGGGGTTAATGAAGAGACTGACCGGAATCCCCGCGCCATGGATCTTCCTGATCGCCTTAGCGATGTTCGCCTTCCGGCCCGCCAGATCAAGGCCGCCCTCCGTGGTCAGTTCCTGGCGCTTCTCAGGGACAAGGGTGACCATGTCAGGCTTTATCGACACGGCGATCCTGATCATCTCGTCCGTGGCCGCCATTTCAAGGTTCAGTTCCACCGGCACCGTTTCCCTCAGGAGTTTCAGGTCCCTGTCCCTTATATGGCGCCGGTCTTCCCTGAGATGCACGGTAATACCATCCGCGCCGCCAAGGATCGCAAGAGTCGCAGCCATGACAGGGTCAGGCTCGGCCCCCTTCCTCGCCTCCCTGATGGTCGCGATATGGTCAACATTCACCCCGAGAATCATGGACAGCCTCCTTGTGAACATATGCCGCTTGCTCACTCTAGATAATAACGGAATCAGGTAAAATTTGCCATATCCCGCCGGAAAACGGGGTTGGGCGAACATTGTCATTTGCTCAAGGTTACCGTATACTAACTGAAGGGTGAGACGCAAGACTCTCCCGCTCATGGGAGGCGCGGCATGAAGAATACGGACGCTTGGCTCTCTCTTTCCGTCACCATCGCATATCTCCCGGCACATTGCTCCGGAAATCCAGTGTCTTGAGGGAATGAATCCATTGCGGAAGGAACCTGAATAATGGTAAAAGCAAGAATCCTTGTGGTCGAAGATGAAAAGCTGCTTTCCGAGGAGATACGGCACATGCTGGAAAGACTCGGATATGAAATTGCCGGCATCGCTTCCTCCGGAGAGGACGCGATCGGCAGGGCGGCGGCAACACACCCAGATCTGGCGCTGATGGATATCGTGCTTAAAGGGAGTGTGGACGGGGTGAAGGCCGCTGAACATATCAGCGCGCGTCTCGACATCCCCGTGGTGTATCTTTCTGCACATGCGGACGAAACGACGTTGCACCGGCTGAAGATAACAGAGCCGTACGGCTACATTCTCAAGCCGTTTGACGAAAGAGAACTGCATACCAATATCGAGATAGCCCTCTACAGACACCGGACGGAAAGGACGTTAAGGGAGAGCGGGGAAATACTACGGGTATCTCTCGAAAGGGCCGAAACGGAAACAGCCAGGGCAGAGGCGATCATTGCAGCCATTGGAGACGGAATGAGCATTCAGGATACCGACTACAAGATCTTATATCAAAATCAGATCCATAAAGCTTTGGTCGGGGATCACGTTGGCGAGTACTGCTACAAAGCATACGACTTTAGAGACGATGTTTGTGAGGGCTGTCCTGTGGCACTGTCTTTTAAGGACGGCAAGACCCACACCGTGGAAAAGAGCAACCCCACAAGGAAATTGCTCGTTGAGATCACTGCGTCACCCGTAAAAGATGCATCCGGCAAGATCATAGCAGGAATCGAGATTGCGAGGGACATTACCCGGCGCAAGCAGTCGGAGGAGGCGCTGCGGGAAAGTGAAGAACGCTACCGCAACCTCTTTGAGAACGCCCATGACATGATACAGAGCGTGGACGCAGAAGGAAAGTTCATTTTCGTGAACAGCTCATGGTTGAGGATCCTGGGGTATACTGCGGAGGACCTTCAGAAGATGACCCTGTTTGGTATTCTCCACCGGGACTGCAAAGATCACTGCATGGCCGTCTTCGGGAAGGTACTGAGCGGTGAAGCCGTGGACAATATTGAGGGAACGTTCGTTGCAAAAGACGGGCGGCCGGTCCATGTTGAAGGGAATGTGAGCGTGCGCTCAGCCGGCGGAAAAGTGATCGCCACCCAGGGGATCTTCCGCGACGTAACCGAGCGCAAGAAAGCAGAAGCGGAAAGGGAGAAGTTGGAAGTGCAACTCCTCCATGCCCAGAAGATGGAAGCCATCGGGACGCTGACGGGCGGCATCGCCCATGAATTCAACAATATCATGACCGTGATCATGGGCTATGGTGAGTTCCTGCAGGAGGGACTGGACAAGGATAACCCGTTATCCCATTATGTCGACTTGATGCAGGCTTCTGCTATTCGGGCAACCCAGCTGACGCGGAGTTTGCTGGCATACAGCAGGAAACAGATCATCAATCCCCGACCGGTGAATTTGGACGATACGGTGCAGAACGTGGGAAGACTTCTCTCGAAGCTGATCGGTGAGAACATAGAGCTCAGGATTACCTCTGCGGACGATGGGATAAGTATAATGGCGGATTCCGGCCAGATAGAGCAAGTGCTGATCAACCTTGCCACAAACGCAAGGGACGCCATGCCCGGAGGAGGGTTGCTGACCATTCGTACCGCCCCCATCACGCTGGACCATGAATTTGTGATAAGGCACGGGTACGGGAAACCCGGAAGGTATGCCGCGATATCGGTCAGCGATAGCGGCATTGGCATGGATGACAAGACAAGGGAAAGGATATTTGAGCCGTTCTTTACCACCAAGGAATCGGGCAAGGGCACGGGACTCGGGCTTGCCATGGTCTACGGGATAGTCAAACAGCACGACGGGTATATCAACGTATACAGTGAACCGGGGAAAGGCACAACCTTCAAAATATTCCTGCCTTTGACCAAACCTGGGGAAGGGTCGAAAACGGCTGTCCTCCCCCCTGCCAGGCGGGGCACGGAAACGGTCCTCGTTGCAGAAGATGATGCGGCGGTGAGAAGACTCACAAGGGATGTCCTCGAGAAAGCAGGGTACAAGGTCATCGTGGCGGAAGACGGTGAAGATGCGCTCCATAAGTTCCTTGAGAGCAGGGACGACATCAGTCTGCTCGTTCTTGACGTAATGATGCCCAAGAAGACCGGCCAGGAGGCTTTTCAGGAGATCAGAAAGGTGAAACCGGACGTGAAGGCGCTGTTCATGAGCGGTTATACGACCGATCTCCTGCAAAGGGACTGGACCCTGGAAGAGGGAATGACCTTTTTGCCGAAACCCGTCTCACCCAATGAGCTTGCGAGAAAGGTGAGGGACCTTCTGGACAACGGATAACACGATGAACAAGGTCCTCATCATCGATGATGAAGATGTAACGCGGAACACGTTTTCCGAAGTCCTCCGTTCATATCATTTTTCCACACTCGAGGCGTGCGACGGCAGAAGCGGGATCGGCGTATTTGAGAAAGAAATGCCGGATGCGGTTCTCCTTGACCTTCAGATGCCGGGTATGGACGGCATAGAGACGATGCAAGAAATGAAGAAGGTCGATCCCGATGTCCCCATCATCTTTGTAACCGGACATGGTGATATTCCCTCCGCGGTGGAAGCGGTCAAAATGGGGGCCTATGACTTCATTGTGAAGCCTCCAGACTATAGGATGCTCGTTCCTGCCATCGACAGGGCGGTCGCCCAACTGAGGCTGAAGAGAGAGAATGCAGCGGTCGGAGTTCAGCTCCTTGAGACCGAGGCCGCCAACAGGGAACTGAGAATAGAGATCACCGAGCGAAAGAGAGCCGAGGGTGCACTAAGAAAGAGTGAAGAGAACTATCGTAATCTGATTGAGACAATGAGCGAGGGACTGGGGGTTCAAGACAAGAACGGGTTGATCGTCTTTATGAACAAGCGGGCTTGTGAGATACTTGGATATGAATTGGAAGAATTGATCGGCAAGCCGATCACCTCAGTGTACGATGAAGAAAACCAGAAAATCCTCCGGGAACAGATGGCGCAAAGACACGAGGGAAAACGCCAAAGTTATGAGATTGCCTGGACACGCAAGGACGGAGGGAAAATATTCACCATCATTGCGCCAAGTCCGCTTTTCGATGAAAGAGGGAACTATGAGGGAAGTATTGCAATCTTTACCGACATCAGCGACCGGAAACTCACTGAAGAGGCCTTGCAGCAATATGCCCGGGAAATGAAGAATCTTTCCTCCCATTTGGTGAACGTTCAAGAAGCAGAGCGCCGCCAGGTGGCGCGAGAACTTCACGATGAGATAGGTCAGGCTTTGACCGGACTTAATTTCACCCTGGAGACAATGGAGAGTTTGCCGGAAGAGCTGATAAGGAACGAGTTGAAAAAGGCACACGCTCAGGTTGATGAATTGATGAGCCGTGTGCGCGACATGTCGCTCAGTCTTCGCCCGTCAATGCTTGACGACCTCGGCCTTCTCCCTGCATTGCTGTGGCACTTCAGGAGATACACTGCCCAGACCAATATCCATGTAACGTTCAAGCACAGCCGCCTGGATGGCCGCTTTGAGCCGGAAATCGAGACAGCCGTTTACCGGGTGGTGCAGGAGGCCTTGACGAATGTTGCCCGCCATGCCTCAACGGATAAAGCAGAAGTGTTGCTTATGCTCGAGAACGACGCTCTGGAGATACGCGTCCAGGACAGCGGCAAAGGCTTCGATCCGGGCGCCGCATCGGCCAGGGGAGATACCTCGGGTCTCTCCGGAATGCGTGAGCGGGCGGAACTCTTGGGGGGGAGGATGACCATCGAATCCGCACCCGGAACCGGGACCTCCCTGACAGTCAGGGTTCCCTTGCGGGAGCGAAGCCCGCAGAAGCCTTCAGAGGATGCATGATAACTGTAGTTCTGGCTGATGATCACCAGATCGTAAGGCAAGGCATCAGGGCGCTGCTTGAAAAACAGCCTGATTTCAAAGTCATCGGCGAAGCTGAAGACGGACTTGGGGCCGTTCATCTTGTTGAGGAGCTGAAACCCCGCGTCTTGATCCTGGACCTGATGATGCCGGGGATTAACGGTATCGAAGTAACGCAGCGCGTCAAGAAAATCTCGCCTCTTACCGGTGTGGTGATCCTCTCCATGTACGAAAACATAGCGTATGTCGCCGAAAGTCTCAAGAACGGAGCGGATGGTTATGTCCTCAAGGGTTCATCAGGAAACGACCTGGTTCAGGCGGTGACCGAGGTAATCGCAGGGCATCGTCACCTGAGCGCACCTCTTACCGAAGACGATGTTGCGGCGTACGTCGAAATGAGTGAGACCTCACGGCTCGACCCATACGATACGCTCACCGCCCGCGAGCGTGAAGTCCTCCACATGGCAGCCGAAGGTCTCAGCAGCGCTGAAATAGCCGACCGACTCTCCATTAGCCCCCGAACCGTTGAGATCCATCGCGCAAATATGATGCGCAAGCTTCGCTTTCATAGGCAGACCGAGCTTGTGCATTACGCCATACAGCGAGGGATCCTGCCTTTGGATAAGTAAGGCACCTGGAAGGGCACCGCCTTTCTCCTCCCACAATTTTTCCCCTGAAGTTCAATAGTTAGACAGCTGATTACGTAGAGATACGTATGGACAATACCTGTAAACATAACTAGCATTTTAATTATAGGCAACTAACAATGAGAGAACGGCGTCAAGAGGGATCACCGTATGGAGAGATCATGGCGGAGAAGGTCAAAGAAAGACAGGAATCTTCTTTTCTGAGATGCGGGGCATTTCCTGCCGGAACGGGGGGATCGCGAGGAGGAGAAATAAGACGGACCCTTCCTCTGAGAGGTAAAGCCGTTCTCATCTTAATGCTTGCCGTTGTGATGCTTGTGGCTTTAACGGCCTGTCAAAAGCAACCCGGGCCGCCGGAAAAGATCACCTTTGCTTATTCAACCTTGCCTCATCCCACGCTTTTTCATATCGCCTTCATCAGGGGTTTCTTCTCGGCTGAGGGGTTAGCGGTGACACCTCAGCCCCATGAATTCGGGAAACTGGCCCTCGCTTCGGTTCTCGACGGAAAAGCAGACTTGGCAACCCCCGCAGATACTCCAATAATGTTTGCCGTTACAGGCGGCAGGAAGATCTCCACGATCGCCGCAATCGCAACCTCAAACAAAAGCGTCGCCATTGTTGCCAGGAAGGACTTGGGGTTCGCGAGGCCCTCAGACATTAAAGGGAAAAAGATCGGCCTGACACGTGGCACTGCAGGCGAGTTCTTTATGGATTCCTTCCTTTCTACACGTGGGATAGGCAGGGAAGAGGTCAGGATCATTGACATGAAGCCCAACGAGATGCCCGATGCCCTCATCAAGGGAAAGGTCGATGCAGTCTCGACCTGGAATCCTACGCTGAAACACCTGCAAAAGGGCTTGGGAGACAACGGACTTACCTTTTACGACGAAACCATCTATAGTGAAACCTTTTGTGTAGTAGCATCGCAGAAATTCATTAAAGAACGCCCCGAAGCGATAAAGAGCGTTCTGAGGGCTCTCATCAAGGCTGAGACATTTGTAAAACAGAACCCTGAGGAATCCAGGCGTCTTGTCGCCGAATTCATCAAAACAGATAAGGCCCTTCTTGACGAGATATGGGACTCCTACGATTTCAGGGTGACCCTGGACCAGTCCCTGCTCGTCAGCCTTGAGGACCAGACAAGGTGGGCATTGAAAAACAGATTGACCGGCAGTACAGGTATGCCCAACTATCTTGACTTCATTTACTCCGACGGCCTGCGATCTGTCAAACCTGAGGCTGTCAGGATAATCAGGTAGGAAGATAACAGGATGAAGATCAGCACGAGACTACGATTCAATTCCTGGATCTCCCTGAGCGTGATTCTTCTCACGGTTCTTTCCCTCGGCTGGTCTTTGCGGGAAGCGTCCAAAGCAGACAAGAATCAGAGCCTCGTTACGGAGCTCCGGAAAACCGCCCTTGAGAGAACAGTATTAAGGGACGAATATCTGCTGAATCGCGAAGAGCGTGCGAGGAGCCAGTGGCATTCGAAGTCTGAAAAGTTCAGAGGCCTATTGGGACTGGCCCGGGAGAGGTTCACCAAAACGTCGGACAGGGCGCTGTGTGAACAGATACAAAGAGACTTTGAGAGAACTGTCTCCATATTCTCTAAGATAGTGGAAAATCGTGAAAGGGAGAAAACCGCAGGAAAGGGCAGTCTCTTTTCCCCTGAGGGTGAGAAAAGGCTGCTCAGTCAGATAATACTGAATGCATATGACTTGCTCGACAGCATCGGCAGACTGCATGAATCGGCTCAGAGGACATCTGCAACGGCACACAAAAGGATAGTTCTTTTCCTTATCACTTTTATCGCTCTTGTCGTCGTTACTACCGTTGGAAATTCCGCAATCGTCAACGGAATATTGGCGAGACGCATCTCGAGACTCCGCGAAGGAACCGTAATCATCGGGGCCGGCAATCTGGACCATAGGATTGATATCAAGGGCAGTGACGAACTCTCGGACTTAGCCCGTGAGACAAATGAAATGGCAGCCAAATTGATGGAATCGTATACGTCGGTGGCGAACTTGCAGAGGGAAATCACCGAACGCAAACGGGCTGATGCTGCGCTTTGCGAAAGCGAGGGACGCTATCGCTCATTGTTCGAGAATATGATCGAGGGTTATGCTTATTGTCAGATGCTCTTTGACGGCGATCGTCCGCTGGACTTCATCTATCTCGATGTCAACGGCGCATTCGAGAAACTGACGGGACTGAGAAATGTCGTCGGGAAGAAAGTCACGGAAGTGATCCCGGGCATACGCGAAGCTGACCCAGAGTTGTTCGAGATCTACGGCAGAGTGGCCTTGACAGGCGAGCCTGAGAGGTTCGAGACATACGTGGAAGCCTTAAACAACTGGTTTCATATCTCGGTATATAGCCCGAAAAAAGAACACTTCGTCGCGGTATTTGACGTCGTCACCGACCGCAAGCGGGCAGAGAAGGAGATCAGGAAACTCAACGAGGAACTGGAGCAGCGCGTCGTTGACCGCACGGCCCAACTGGGAGACTGCCAACAAGGAGATGGAGGCGTTCAGCTATTCGGTCTCCCATGACCTCCGGGCGCCGCTTCGTCATTTGACAGGATTTGTGGAATTGCTGAACAACAGAGCACCAGAGTCTCTGGATGAGAAGGCCAAACACTATCTGACAGTGATCTCGGATTCAGCACGGCAGATGGGCAGGCTAGTGGATGACCTTCTCTCCTTTTCGAAGATGGGCCGCTCTGAAATGACGAGAAAGCATGTTAACCTTGACCATCTTGTGAAAGAAGTGTTAGGAGAACTTCAAACTGATATGAAAGGACGGAACATCTTCTGGAAGATCGATCCCCTTCCGGAAGTGAACGGCGATCCTTCCATGCTCCGTCTCGTGTTCATCAACCTCGTCAGTAACGCGATCAAATTCACGCGCAAGCAGCCGCAGGCGCGAATTGAGATCGGGTGCATCCCGGACAATCCGGGAGAGAAGGTGTTTTTTGTGAAAGACAACGGAGTGGGCTTTGATATGCGTTACGTGGACAAGCTTTTCGGCCTGTTCCAGCGCCTCCACAGGACAGAGGAGTTTGAGGGAACAGGGGTGGGCCTTGCCAACGTCCAGCGCATCATCCACCGCCACGGCGGCAGGACCTGGGCCGAAAGTTCTTCAGAAGGAGGAGCAATCTTCTATTTTTCATTGCCGAAACAAATAGCAGTCAGCGATCAGCAATCAGCGGTTAGCTAAAGGATTATGAAAAGACATCAGCGATCAGCAATCAGCGGTCAGCTAAAGGCTGATAGCTAGAAGCGAGGTTAAGTTGAAAGATTTGAGAGGATTGAAGGTCTGGGAAAAAGCTCATAACCTTGTTTTGTCAATCTATCATGCCACCAGCAAATTTCCCAAGGATGAGCTGTACGGTTTAACAAGCCAGATTAGGCGAGCCGGTATTTCAATCCCTGCCAATATAGCTGAGGGATGTTGCAGAAGCGGAGATGTGGAGTTTGCACGTTTTCTTCAGATTGCAGCAGGGTCAGCAAGTGAACTCGAATACCATCTGTTGCTTGCTCATGATCTCAGGTTTCTCAATAGTGCAGACTTTGAACAGCTGAGAAAGGAATTGGTCGACGTGAAGCGTATGCTTTCGTCTTTCATTAAGAAGCTGAGAGCTGAACGCTGACTGCTGAAAGCTTACTGAAGGAGGGATGATCCATGATAACTGACGTAAGGAGGATTTTACTTGTAGAGGACAATCCCAATGATGTGGAACTCACCATCGAGGCGCTGGGCGAGCATAATATCGCAAACATGGTCGATGTTGTCCGTGACGGAGAAGAGGCACTGGATTATCTCTATCGCAGGGGACAGTTCAAATCCCGGCCGAACGGTAATCCGGCTGTGGTACTCCTCGATCTCAAGCTTCCAAAGGTGAATGGCCATGAGGTGCTGAGAACGATACGATCAGATGAACGACTGAAGTTGCTTCCCGTCGTGGTCCTTACGTCTTCACGCGAGGAACAGGACCTGACAGAAAGCTACAAGCTCGGTGCGAACGCCTATGTGGTCAAACCGGTGAATTTCCAGCAATTCATGGAGGCAGTGAAGAAGTTAGGTATATTCTGGGCGATCATCAATGAACCGCCGCCCATTAGCCGGGGAAAGGAGTAGGATTGAGCCGTCGGCGATGAGCTCCCAGCTTGAGATTGTGGGCTGACCACCGATAGCTGATTGCTGACCGCTGATAGCCGATTGCGAAAAAGATGAAACAGACATTGCGCATACTTCATCTGGAAGACAATAAGCACGATGCCGAGCTTATTCATGAAAAGCTTGCGGCGGAAGCCATCGAATGCGACGTGACACTTGTAGACACCCGCGAAGGTTTTATTTCTGCCGTTGAGCAGGGCGGATTTGACATAATCCTTGCAGACTACAAACTTCCTTCTTTTGACGGCATGTCAGCCCTGAAGCTTGCGAATGAAAAGTGTCCTGAAGTACCTTTTATCTTTATATCGGGAACTATAGGCGAAGACACGGCCGTCGAAGCCCTCAAGAGCGGAGCAACCGATTATATCATCAAAGACAGACTCTCACGGCTTGCATCGGCGGTGAATAGGGCGTTACAGGAGGCTGAATCCGGAAGAGAGCGCAAGCGGGCAGAGGGCGAACTGGTGCGTCTTTATCAGCAGGTGAAGGAAGAGGCGGAGGTCTCCGGGTCGCTCCTGCAGATGGTCGAGGCGTTGAACAGGAGCCTTGATGAAAGGGAACTCATAAAGACTGTCACTCAACTTGCTCCACACTACCTGAAATTCGACAGGATTGCGATATTCCTCCTCGATGAGGACGTCAAGAGTTTTATGTTTTCCGGCGGATACGGTTTCAGCCCTGTGGAAGAGGGGATATTGCTTTCGCGGAACTTCAAGTCAGGTGATTTCCCTGCAATGGACAAGGCGATCGCAGGGGAGACGGTAATCGTAGAAAATGGGCGGGAAACCGATCTCATAAGCAAAGAGCTGGTTGACACATTCGGCATAATGGGCGCCGTGATCGTTCCCATCATTGCCAGGGAGAAAGTGATCGGAGGGATATATGCTGATTATAAGACCCTGAGGCCCATCGAAAAGAGGGAAGTCTCATTCCTGAAAGGCCTTGCAGACGGGATTGCCATCGCCCTTCAGAACAGCAGGCTTTACAGGGACTCCGTCAAAAAACTGATGGAGTTGCAGGGGAAGATCGGGACGATCAAGGCCATGTCACAGCTGGATAAAGAGATACTTTCCTCTATTGACAGGAACACCGTTCTGAGAACGGCTGCGGCGCTGATAAACAAGGTAGTCCCCTGCGACCGAGTGGGCATCGTCCTTAGGGAAGGGGACAGGTGTGCGGTTGTTTCGGAATGGGGCGCCGGAGATTTCCGCGACAAGACGTATACGATTAAGGGCAGTCATCTTGAGGCCTTTGACAGAAACCGGGCGGCCGTTTACATTGACGACGTCACCCGGGACGACTGTCCCTATCATAAAAGCCAGAGGGAGATCGGTATCGTGTCTTCCCTTCTCATCCCCCTCGTGACGAAGGAAGGGGTCGTGGGCTTTCTGGATATCGGTTTGACCCATCCCGGCAGGCTTACTCCCGAACATCTTATGACCGCAGAGAACATCGCGTCACAGATATCGGTGGCATTGGAAAATTCCAGGCTTTATGACGAACTGCAGCAGCTTCTCGTCAGCACTATTAAGTCCCTGGCCTCCGCCATTGATGCGAAATCCCCCTGGACACAGGGACATTCCGAGAGGGTAACACAGTACGCGCTGCAGATCGGCGGCGAAATGGGATTGAAGGAGGAAGAACTGGAACGGCTGAAGCTTTCAGGTCTCCTCCACGACGTGGGCAAGATCGGTACCTATGACATACTCCTTGACAAGCCCTCCAAACTCACGGACGAGGAGTTCGCGCTGGTGAAGAAGCATCCGGGGAAGGGAGCGGAGGATCCTGGCGCCTATACGGCAATTAAGCGATGTCATTCCCGGTGTCCGTTACCATCACGAGCGATATGACGGCAAGGGATATCCCGACGGCCTGAAGGGAGAGAACATACCCTTTTTTGCCCGTATCCTCTGTGTAGCGGATTCCTTCGATTCCATGACCGCGGACAGGCCTTACCGGCCGTCACCGGGGAAGGAGTATGCGATCTCAGAATTCAGGCGGTGCAGCGGTTCACAGTTCGACCCTCATGTGGTCGATGCGTTCCTGAAGGTCCTCAGCAGGCCGGAGGAGGGATCACCATAAGAAGGGCCACCCTCTCTTATTTCAGCT
The DNA here is from genome assembly GCA_963699545.1 of Nitrospirota bacterium. Classification (GTDB taxonomy): domain Bacteria; phylum Nitrospirota; class Thermodesulfovibrionia; order Thermodesulfovibrionales; family UBA9159; genus JAMCQB01. The sequence continues at coordinate 74,795 of CAVOUE010000007.1, forward strand.
CCACATCATGGCCTCAAAGTCGGGTGTCGGTACGGCAACAGTGATATAGCCCCTCCACGGACATCGCTCGAACTGCTCCCCTTCCTTCCTGACCGTGATGAAGAGATGCAGCTCGTCCCGCTCCTTTGCCCTGATATCCCGAAAAGGGATCGCGCACTCAAGGATCTCGTCAACCGCGACATCCGTGATCTCCCTGATCTCGGACCAGGTACCGTCGCTTCCGTCCAGGAGATTTGCCGTAGTCCCTTTTCTCACGGGGACATCGAGCCTGCAAGGGAAAGGCCTGCTGATCTCCACGGAAAGCACCGAGCCTTCAGGAAAAGCATCGAAGGTACCCACAGGGTCGACACGGACAAAAAGCGTCTCCTTGTTAAAGCCGTAGTAGATCCTTGATATGAGGCCCTCGGTCATGTGCATGCTCCCGCCCGATTTTCCCACATCCAAGTGCGCACCCTGATACCACTCAAAATAGCTCGTCATAATACCGTCGATCTTGGGATGAATAAAGCCCCTGATCTCGACCGAAGGCGCGACAGCCCTGTCCTCTCTGAGGACGGGCACATAGAGGTGCTGGGGGACCTCCTGCCCGATCTCTTTATACACCTTCATGAGATTCAGCCGGAAGAGCTCGTCGAATTCCCCTGCAAGTTCGGTGGAGTGTTCGTCTCCGTACCACCAGTTCCAGTCGCTCCCCTCCGCAACGTAGAGGGACTTCCACGCAGAATGCAGTTCCTGTTCGGGATGTGCTCTCTGAAACGCCTCAAGGGCATCCCTCGTCTCCGTCAGATAGTCCCATGAGGTATTGTCCTCTTCGTGGCCGATCCAGACATTGAAGTTCGCATAGATCCAGGAACCTGCTGCCAGGTGTTCCAGCTTCCTCCTCCCTCCCTGCATGTGGAGAAAGTCGGATATGGTGGTGGTCTTCAGGCGTTCATTTCTTGAAAGACCTTCGTACAGATACCGGAAGAAGTCATTGCCGTCGTTCCCGTAATACTCCCACGCGTTCTCACCATCAAGGATGATCGGAACGACGTGGGGCTCATTCTGCGGCAGCGAACCCTGGATCTGAAGCAGCCGGCTGATCAGATCGTTGGCAGCGCTCTTCGGGTCCCACCCGGAGTAGACAAATCCAAGCAGGTCGGAGATCTTGTGGTCCCTGAAAACCATAGAGACACCGGAATATTCATAGGCAGAGTAAAGAGCGGCCGGGTCAAGCACATTCCCCGATGAGCCCCTCAGGCCTTCCCTGAGCGAACGGGCGAGAATGTCCTCATCAGTGGCGATCCACTGTATTCCCGCTTCGTGAAAGGCCCTCACAACGTCTTCGCTCACCGACCCCTCAGACGGCCACATGCCGAGGGGTTTGCTCCCGAACAGCGTTTCGTAGTGTTCAATCGCCATCCGGATCTGCGTTCGCGCATCCTCGGGATGGGCGAACCGTCTCTTCGGAAGACGCACCTCGGGGACCGGGTCCCTGGCCGTGTTCGTGTCGCAGAGCAGAGGGAGGATGGGATGATAGAACGGCGTGGTGGATATCTCTATCTGCCCCTTCTGCGAGAGCTCCTTGTATTTAGGGATGATGGCCCGCAGCAGGGAAAACTGCCTTTCGATCAGGAGTTTCTTTTCGTCCTCCGTAAACCCCTTGCCCTTTGCGGCAAGCTGGCCGAGAAAGGGGTCCTGTGTCCTGAAGACAGGGTCTATCCATGCAAGGTTGAACAGCACCTGGAGGTCAAGGAAATCGCCGTCGGTAAAGTACCGGACGGCGCGGCGGAGGTCGGTTCCCGAGAACCGCATTCCCCTCTTCAGCAGCAGCTCATAGTACCGTGGAAACGGCCTCACCATGGTATCCCAGTTGGCGAGGAAGAATTTCTCGAGGATGAACACCCGCTCGTCGTCCGTCAGTTCGGACGCCTTTTTGAGAGTGACCTGGAGGAACGAGTCCTGCGCGTCATTATCCGTATAGTCGGTGATCTGCTCCAGCAGGGACGGTACAAGGTTAAAGGTCTGCTTTATATCGGGAAACTCCTCGAGAACCGCTGCCATATCGAGATAATCCTTTGTCCCGTGAAGTCTCACCCAGGGCAAACGGTAGATACCGGTGAAAGGGTCTTTGTAATACGGCTGGTGCATGTGCCAGAGGAAGGCAACATGCAGCTGATGGCTCATAGCTGACAGCTCACAGAGAAATGAACGCCTGAACCATGGACCATGGAGGATGAGCCGGTCTGACTACTGCTCATACTTGAAGACATACTCGTCCGGCCTTGCCATGCCGAAATCCTCCCGCGCATGCTTCTCGAGGTAGAACGGGTCTTCCTTCAGGAGCTTCACTTCGGATTTCAGGCGGGCGTTCCGGGTCTCGATCTCTTTTATTTCCCGGGCGAGCTGACTTTTCTTCTGTCCTAACTCGCGGTACTTGAGGAAACCTGCATCACCGAAGGTGAAGCTGATCAGGAGATAGAGCAGGCTGAGGAATGCTACGGTATAAAAGATAAGACGTCTCTTCTTGATCTCGGAGCTTACCTGTTTCCTTAGTAGGTTCTGTGAGCTCATCTGACTAAATTATACAATGCATCTCTCCCTTTGTACAATGCAGAATCTCCGAGCTCTTTCTCGATCTCCAGCAACCGGTTGTATTTCGCCACCCGGTCGCTCCTGGACAACGAACCCGTCTTGATCATCCCTGTGTTGCATGCGACCGCAAGGTCCGCGATGGTGGTGTCCTCCGTCTCCCCTGACCGGTGTGAGACCACTGCAGTGTACCCTGCCCGTTTGGCCATCTCTATCGCGTCCAGGGTCTCGGTAAGGGTGCCTATCTGGTTCAGTTTGATGAGGACCGAATTGGCGATCTTCTGCTTTATCCCCTCCCTGATGATCTTTGTATCCGTGACAAAGATGTCATCACCCACGAGCTGGACCGCCTTCCCCAGTTTCTGGGTGAGCCGCTTCCATCCCTTCCAGTCCTTTTCCGAAAGACCGTCTTCAATGGAAAGGATCGGGTAGCGGTTCATGAGCTTTTCATAATAGGCGATCAAATGGTCCGAGGAATGAAGTTTGCCTTCGAAGCGGTAGCCCTTCTCGGTCGAAAATTCTGAGGCCGCCACGTCCAGGGCTATCCATATATCCCTGCCCGGGACATATCCTGCATCCTCAATGGCACGGATGATCAGTCTGATGGCCTCCTCATTACTCTTCAGATTGGGGGCAAATCCTCCCTCATCTCCCACGCCGGTACTCAGCTTGTTCTTCTTGAGGATCGCCTTCAGACTGTGAAAGACCTCTGATGCAGCGCAGAGGGCAGCGGTAAAGTTGAGAAGGCCCGCCGGCATGATCATGAATTCCTGGATGTCAAGATTGTTGTCTGCATGGGCGCCACCATTGAGTATGTTCATCATCGGCACCGGGAGTTCCTTTGCGTTACAGCCGCCGATATACCTGTAGAGAGGGATTCCCAGCTCGTTCGCAGATGCCTTGCTTACCGCAAGAGAAACGCCGAGGATCGCATTTGCCCCCAGACGCGACTTGTTGTCGGTGCCGTCCAGCTCGATCATGAGAGCATCAATGGAGAGCTGGTCCATGGAGTCGAGGCCGATCAGTCTCGGCGCAATCTCCTGCATCACGTTACCGACCGCATTGAGAACACCCCTGCCGAGATACCTCGTCCCCCCATCCCTCAGCTCCAGGGCCTCACGTTCCCCTGTGGACGCCCCTGAGGGCACGGCAGCCTTACCCGATATGCCATAGTCCAGGACTATCTCAACCTGAACGGTCGGGTTCCCCCTTGAGTCCAGTATCTCCATTGCGCCGACGTCGATTATCTTTCCCATGAAAGCCTCCTATAGTGAAAAATATCTCTCACTGCATCTCTTCCCGTGTCCTTCGGGTCGGTTCTCCCTTTTCCGGTTCACCGCTCATCACTCGTTCGAACAAGGTTGCTTATTGCAAGTACTGCTTCAGGCTGTTTTCAACCCGCTCCATATCAACGGGCAGATCGCCCAATTCGGCCCTGCCGGAGATTTGCCGCAGGCACGTCTCCGTAAATATCCTGAACTGCCTCAGCCTGTCCAGCATTTTATCAAACCCCTTCCCGTTCACCTCATCCCTGTTGAAGGACAGCACCTTATAAAAAAAAGAAGAGAATTCCTCATAGTCATCGTACCTCAGGAGTTTGAACGTAAAGCTTTGAAAATAGAACATGAAATTCCTCATGGCATCGAAAAGAGGGAGCCGCTGCGTTCTCCCGACCGTCCTCGACAAGGGCCAGGAACCGGTTCAGGATCAGGACATCTTCCCGCAACCTCAGGGATTGTTCACGTTTCGTGATGAAGGCGTCAAAGATCTCGCTCCCTTTCACATCGGGCCGCAAGAACTGTACGAGCTGGACAATGCTCTGCTCCGTGAGGTTTCTCAGGATGCCGTGACTGTTCTCTATCTTCCCCTTAAGATACTGGGGAGACCTGTTCCTGAATACCTCCCTCAGTTCCTGAAGGAATACCCTTTTTGATTCCATGGAGGCCTGGTAGAAGATCACTCCGAGAAATGTCCGTAACTCATTCCCGGTGACCGTTCGCATCGCTCTGTCGAGATACGCAAGGAGAACGGTGAATTCGGACCGGAGCAGCAGGATGATGAGGAGGGAAGAACTGAGGGAGCCGAACCTGGTCGACGTGTCGGCGTATCTGAGATATCTGAGGAAACGGAAAAGATAGAGCAGGACCGTGGAGGAATACTTTTTTGTCTCGGCATCCCTGATGTCCTTCACGACACGGGAAACTTCCCGGTTCTCGATCACATCAAAATCGGCATTCAGGTTCCGCTTGAAGGGGTTAAAGAAAGTATTTTCCCGGATCTCCCTCCCGACGATCTGACCTATGTTGGTGAACGTGAGGTACGGTATGTGCTCGGTCTTCAGGATGTCCGAAATGATCCCCTTGAGGTTAATGAACGTATCGTAGAGCAGGAAGAGGCTTTTTTCGGGCACGTCCTGTTTGTACAGCTCCTCCCGGAGGGCATCCCTCTTTGTGTCATCCAGGAACTTGGAACGGGCGAACTTCTGGAACCAGTAGATGTTTTTCTTCGTCTCAGGGATGATGGCTTCGAGGAGACCCACGATCCTGAGAGTAGTGTCCCTCGCGGCGGACAGTTCGTCAAAGAAATTCCTGCTCGCCATGTCCTCCTTCGAGAGGGGAAGATTGTCCACATTGAAGAACCGGTCCAGGGCGCGGAGGAGGACGTCCAGTTCAGAGAATATGTCCTTGTTCTTCCTCTTTATGGAAGAGACCCAGCTGTCCGCCAGTGATCCCACGGGCATGGCATTCATCCCGCAAGGTCACTTCTTCTGGACATGGATGGCCTCCCCGTGGACATCTTCACACGCTTCCAGCACCCCTTCGGACAGGGTGGGATGGGCATGTATTGTTTCCACGATACTCTTCACCGTGAGCCCCGCACGCATCGCCAATGCAACCTCGTGAATAAGATCGGATGCGTGGGACCCCGCAATATGCGCGCCGATTATCCTGTCGGTCGCGGCCTCCGCCATGATCTTGAAAAATCCTGTTATCTCACCCATGGCATGGGCCTTCCCAAGGGCCCGGTAGAGAAAGCTTCCCTTCCTGAAGGCGATCCCTTTTTCGACTGCCTGATGTTCCCTCAGCCCCACCGAAGCGATCTCAGGAGAGGTAAATATGGCAGCGGGCACCACCGAGTAATCCATCCTCGCGTCCTCCGCCGCATGCATTCGATGCAGCAACGATCCCCTCCCTTGATGCCTTATGGGCAAGGAGCATGCCTCCGACAACATCGCCGACGGCGTATACTCCCGCAGCATCCGTCTCCATCTTCTCATTGACGATGATCTCGCCCTTCCCGCCTTTTTGTATGCCAAGGGATTCGATCCCCATGTTTTCGGTGTTAAATGATCTTCCGACAGAGACGATGATCTTCTCCGTGACCACTTCTTTCCCGTCTGAGAGAGAGGAATGCATGCCGTCTTTCCCGGCCTCGACCTTGGTCACACTCACTCCCGTGAGGAGTTTGATCCCCCTCTTCTTGAACTCTCTTTCGAGGAGTTCCGACACCTCCCCATCTTCGGTGGAGAGCGCCCTGTCCCGGATCTCGACCATGGTCACTTCCGTCCCAAGCTCAGAAAACAGGCAAGCGAATTCCGAGCCGATAACCCCTGCCCCCACGATGAGCAGGCTCTTCGGGATTTCCTTGATGGTGACCGCATCATCACTGGAGAGAATCTTCTCTCCGTCGAAGGGGAATGCGGGGATCCGGGCAGGTCTTGACCCTGTGGCGATGATGATCCTGTCCGCTTCCACCGTATCTCTTGTGCCATCCTCTTTTTCGACCTCAACGCTTCCCGCACTCAGCAGCTTACCGTTCCCCTCGATGAGGGAAACGCCCCAGCTCTTGAAGAGCCCCTTGATCCCCTTGACCTGAACCGATACGACCTTGTCCTTCCTCTCCATCATTTTTGGGAGATTCGCCGTAACAGTACCGTTCAGTTCAATACCGTAATCGGAGAGACTCTTAAGCTTGTGAAGGATCTCTGCGGAAGCGATCAGCGTCTTGGTGGGGATGCACCCCCGGTTAAGACACGTCCCCCCCACCTCTGATCGTTCGATCACCGCAGCCTGGGCGCCCAGCTGTGCGGCTTTCAATGCCGCCACATAACCGCCGGGACCTCCCCCAATGACCACAACTCTCATTTAGCCTCTTCCTCCAGATACCGTTCATATTCCGTGGAATCCATGAGTTCATCCAGCTCTGACTCATCTTCAATTTCAAGGACCGCGACCCAGCCCTTCCCGTAGGGCTCTTCGTTGATGACCTCGGGGACTCGGCCAGATCCTCATTCACCTCGATGACCGTCCCGCTCACAGGAGATATGACCGAAGAGGTGGCCTTTGTGGATTCTATTTCGGCAAGCTCGCTATTCGCTTCAACGGTGGTTTCCGCGTCGGGAAGGTCGATATAGACGATATCGCCGAGGGCCTCCTGGGCATGGTCGGTGATACCGATGGTCGCCCTCTTCCCCGATACCTTCACCCATGTGTGTTCCTTATGATACCTGATATTCTCCGGATTCATTCGAGCCTCCTTGTCTTATGTGTGAGCATTTCTATCATAGATTTTCCTCTTTGTCAATCGCTTTCTCGGTCTACGTGAGATTGTATCATATCTCGCCCGAAGAACGAACCGTTCCCCCTGTGCGCGAGAAAACCCCGGACGCAGAAAAAAAGATCACTGTTTGCGATTCGACAAAACCCGCGATTCAGCCCTGTTCTTAAGCTCCCTGAGTTGTGCCAGCGCGGTCCTGGACGTCATCTTTGACAGATCCAGGTGAATGAGTTCCAGCAGGAGTGGGTCCAGCCCCGTCAGGAAAAGATCCATCTGGCCCTGGATCGAGACATCCCTGAGCATAGACCGCGTTTTTCCCGAACCGGTCAGTTCATCCTCAAAGTTCATGAGCACTTCCTTCGCCCTCCCGATCACCTCTTCGGGAAGTCCGGCAAGGCGGCCTACCTGGATCCCGTAGCTCCTGTCTGCCGGTCCGGGGGCGATCTTCCTCAGGAAGATGATCTCTTCTCCCCACTCCTTGACCGAGACATTGTAGTTCTTCACACCGTCGAGGGTGAGACTCAATTCAGTGAGTTCGTTGTAATGGGTGGCGAAAAGCGTCCTCGCCTTTATTGCCTTTGCGATGTGTTCGGCGACCGCCCAGGCGATGCTGATACCGTCAAAGGTGCTCGTCCCCCTGCCGATCTCGTCCAGGACAATGAGACTGCGTTCCGAGGCGTTGTTCAGGATATTCGCCGTCTCGATCATCTCGACCATAAAGGTGCTCTGCCCTTTCGCGAGGAAGTCCGAGGCGCCGATCCTTGTGAAGATCCTGTCGACAACGCCGATCCTCGCTTCCGTCGCAGGCACGAAGCTTCCCATCTGGGCCATAAGGACGATGAGGGCGATCTGTCTCATATAGGTTGACTTCCCTGCCATGTTCGGCCCCGTGAGGATCAGAAGCCGGTCACTTTCGTTGTCGATATAGGTGTTGTTGGGAATGAACGGCTCCGGTAAGAGCCGTTCGAGCACCGGGTGCCTTCCTTCTACGATCTCGATGACAGCGCTGCTGTCATCAATCACGGGTTTGATGTAATTGTGCCTTCTCGCAACCACCGCAAGGGAAGTGAGAAAATCCAGGAGAGCAATGACATGACCGCAGGAAATGAGACGGCTGCCCTCTGAACGTATCTTGTCGAGGATCTCCTGGAACAAACCATACTCGAGGGTCTTGAGCTGTTCCTCCGAACCTATGACTTTTGCTTCATATTCCTTGAGCTCGGGGGTGATAAACCTCTCTCCGTTCACAAGGGTCTGTTTCCTTACGTAGTATTCCGGCACAAGGTCAAGATTTGCCTTCGTCACCTCAATGTAATAGCCGAATATCCTGTTATATCCAACCTTGAGAGAAGAGATCCCGGCCTTCTTCTTCTCCCTTGCCTCAAGGTCGGCAATGAAATCCTTGCCGCTCACCGAGATCTTCCTGAGTTCATCCACTTCTCTGCTGTATCCGGTCCTGAGGATGCCTCCTTCCCTGATACCGAGGGGAGGGTTGTCCGTGATCGAGGAGTCTATGAGTTCCCTGACCGCCCTCAGGTCGGGGATATCTTCGCCCAATGAACCGAGATATGCATCCGGCGATGATAATGCCGCCTTCTTTATGGCGGGAAGAGCTGCAAGGGAATTTCTGATGGCGATGAGATCCCGCGGGGTGGCTGATCCCCCGATCACTCTGGAGGCAAGTCTCTCCAGGTCCTGAACCTTCCGGAAATTGCTGCGCAGTGTCTCGATGAGTTCGTAATCATCCACCAGCGCCTCGACCGCCTCAAGGCGCTTCCGTATCGCGGCGACATCGATGAGCGGCCTGAGGAGAGCGCTCCTGAGGTGCCGTCCGCCCATGGGAGTGAGTGTCTCGTCGAGCACAGCGAGAAGGGTTCCGTCGGTCCCTCCCTTCAGATTGCGTGTGAGTTCAAGGTTACGCTGCGTTGTTGCGTCAAGAAACATATACGCACTCTGAATAAGAGGGGTGATCTTCTTGAATTGAATGGACTCTTTCTGTGTGTTCTCGATATAGACGATGAGCGCCCCTGCTGCTGATACGGCGGCGTTCATTCCCTCACACCCATACCCTTCCAGGGAAGATACCGCGAAGTGCTTCAGAAGAACCCGGTAGGCCTCGGAGAAGTGAAACGTCCAGTCCTCGGCCGTAGTGGCGTAATACCCTTTCATGATCTCGGAATATTGGATATTGTCCTTAAGGCTTTCGGGGAGCAAAAGCTCGGTGGGCTCAAACCTGCTGAGTTCGTCTTCTATGGGCTGCTCGGTCTCGTAGACCATGAACTCGCCCGTGGAGATATCCGCAAGGGCGACCCCATGCTTTTTCCCGTCAGGAAAGAGACTGAAGAGGTAATTGTTCTCTTTCGGATTTTCCGGCGTGTACGTCCCGGGAGTGATCACCTTCACCACATCCCGCTGAACAATGCCCTTGCCTTCCTTCGCATCTTCCATCTGTTCGCACACGGCGACCCGGTGACCTGCCTTGACAAGCTTTGCTATGTAGGATTCAGCGGCGAAATAGGGTATGCCGCACATGGGGATGGGGTCTTCCTTTGCCCTGTCCCTGGTCGTGAGCGCGATCTGGAGGATCTTTGAAGCAACCTTCGCGTCTTCACCGAACATCTCGTAAAAGTCACCAAGACGGAACATGAGGATGGCATCCCCATGCTTCTCTTTGATGCTGAAATACTGCTTCATCAACGGGGTCAGTTCGGGCATAGGATATTAAATACCATAATACGGCGAAAGTGCAAGAGAGGGTGGTCGCTCACAAATCAGGTATAGATCAAGGCTAAGGACATTATGGATGAGATTCCCGACCTGGACCTTAACGACGATCTCGCTCTCTTGCTCTCTCCTAAAACGTCACGCTCTGCCGTTCCAGGAGCATTTCCCCCAGGAACGAGCCGGGCTTCACTTCCGCGTTCTTCACCAGCTCCGCCTTATCGAGACCGTAGTGCTTCACACAGGATGCACAGATGTAGAACTGCACATCAAAATCTTCCAGCAGGGTTCTCATAAGTTCGTGGACAGGCGAGAACTCGTCCTTCTTCTGAAGCTCGGACAACGTCTCGGCAAAGCCCTTCTTTGCGATGAGGACCCCATCGTCCATGAGAAAAAAGACAAGATCGATATCAAAGGCCTTCATGTTGGACGCAAGCTGCATCGCCCCTGCAACGATGTCAGGCCTGTCGTAGGAGTGGCTGAGGATGAAAACAAATTTTTTGTTCTCCATAAGTTCCTCCTTTATTTCAATTATATCTGAAGCAGTGGGTTCCCGTCTTCCCGACAAACGATTTTCTTCTTCTCCGCGCTTCCCGTTAAGGTTCTGCAAACAAAGTTGACTACACAAGGGAAATATGACATAATGGCAAGAAATTTGGGTCTTGTGTGGAATCTTTGCGGCATAACGTGTCATTCTGGTACTGTTTTCATAGAAAAGAGGGGCGCTTTTGAGAAATAAAAATGGAGGGAAAGATGAAACGAGAAAAGCGCAGTAGTCTTCTGGTCGTGTTATGCCTGATGGTGGGGATCGGGATGCTTCTGACGTATGGAGGGTCGGCCCCCGCACAGACGCCGGCGAAGTCACCAACTCTCGCTGTGGCACAGACGCCGCCGGCGAAAGCACCAACTCTTTCGAATGATGATTGCATTAAATGCCATGCAGGTCCGCCTGCGGACGTAATTGCGAATGGAGGAAAACACCAGTATGTCGGTTGCATGGACTGTCACGCCGGTCATCCGCCCACGGTAAAGAAGCCCATCCCGCAGTGCAGCCAGTGTCACATGGGCAAACCTCACTATGAACTGAAAGGCTGTCTGGCCTGTCACAGGAATCCTCACACACCCCTGAAGGTCACGTTCGCGAGCAACGTCACTGACCCGTGTCTCACCTGTCATACCCAGCAGATCGCTCAGCTCAGGGAAAACAAGAGCAAGCATACCGCCCTGTACTGCAGCACGTGTCACAGCGTTCACCGCAAGGTGCCGGAATGTACTCAGTGTCACAAACCGCACGCCGCAGATATGGGTGCAGGAAACTGTAAGAAATGCCATAAGGCACATATGCCAAAGGTCGTGACCTATGCGTCCGACATCCCGTCAAAAGACTGTGCGGCATGCCATAAAAAGGCATTTGCCCTCCTCGCCGAAAGCGCGGCCAAGCATAAGACCTTCGCTTGTGCTTTCTGCCATCAGACAAAGCATAAAATGCTGCCTAAGTGCCAGGACTGCCATGGCACTCCCCATCCGGTGGGTATTATGGCCAAATTCCCGAAATGCGGCGATTGCCACAGCATCGCCCATGACCTGAACCACTGGCCGCCGGCCGGAAAAACTAAAGAGTCACCCGGGGACATGAAGAAAAAGAAATAGACACTTCCCGGTGGAGCGACCAAGGAGGGCCTGTGAATCACAGGCCCTCCTTTTTTTTGCTACTCACCGGGAACGTTCAACATCAGGCGGTCGGAGTCACGCTGTGGATACATAAAGACCGGTAAGCCAGGATCTTCTTCAGAATGGAGCGGGCGACGGGATTCGAACCCGCGACCTTCAGCTTGGGAAGCTGACACTCTACCACTGAGTTACGCCCGCACTCCATTGGTTATAAACTACCACTCTCTCAAAAGTCAAGGAACGACAACCGTCTATTGTCCGTGCTGCATCAGTCCAGTTTGTCATACAACAGCAGGCGTTCAAATCTTTGCGATGATATTTTCTAACCCCACGCGTATGAGCATGACCGCAATGGATGCCAGGAGCAGCGCCATGATCTTTGAAACAGCCAGGATACCCCCCCTGCCGAAGATGGAGAGTATCTTTGCCGAAGCCCTGAAGGAAAGCCAGACGATAATGAGGTTCACAATAAAGGAGATGATGGTGGGAACAACGCCGTAGTGATCTACGAGCACAAGGATCGTGGCGAGCACCGCCGGTCCCACGATAAGAGGGACTCCGAGGGGAACGACGCCAAGCTTCCCTGCCTGTTCCCGCATCTTCGTGTAGCCCATGAGATCGAGGATCGCAAATATGAGAAGGATAAGTCCTCCTGCGATCTTGAAATCATTTTCAGTGATCCCGAGGATCCTGAATATCGCCTCTCCCACGGCAATAAACGTGAGGCCCACCGCCAGGGCAGTGATGACTGATTCACGCTCCACATCAAGTTTCTTCCTGCCCGGCATCCCTTCGGTCATTGACACAAAAATGGGGATGACGGCAAAGATATCGATCGCCACAAATATCGGGATGAATGCGTAGAGTGCGTCTCTTATTACGTTTGGCATATCAATTCCTCTTCATGTTAATGCGCCCCCGGCGGCATCGTTCCCGCCGCCTTCGGTCTTCTCATGATCAGTACCAGAGGCAGCACCAGCACCATGAGCACGCTCAAGACATGAAACGCGTCATTAAATGAGATCATGGAAGCCTCCCTGAGAAGTTTACCATAGATTATTCCCAGGGTTCCCTGGTCTGCAACTCCCGGACTCAGTCCCTTGTATTGGAGGATGTGGGACGTCTGGCTTGTAACCAGCTGGTAGTGGGTATCAAAGGGCGTAAGATGGTCCACCAGGTGATGCTGGTGGACCTGCGCTCTTCGTGTCAGCACCGTCGTCACAAAGGCAACGCCGAAGCTCCCGCCGAGGTTCCTCAGGAGATTATAGATGGCCGAGGCGTTTCCCATATCTTCCTTCTTTATCTCTGCCATGGTCAGAGTCGTGAGAGGGATGAAGAGGAACCCCATACCGATGCCAAGAACGATCCGCGGCCAGATCACGGTATCGAAATCAGCGAGGAGGTTGAACTTCGACATGAGATACGTCGAATACGAAGAAACGATTATCCCGAAGGCGAGCAGGCCCTTCGGGTTTACCTTTGTCACAAGCTTTCCCGCAATGGGCATCGCCACAAGGGTTGCAACGCCGCCGGGCCCAAGCACCATGCCCGACAGGGTCGCATTGTACCCCATGAGGGTCTGGAGATAAATGGGCAGGAGGACAATGCTGCCGAAGAGGTTGAAAAAGGCAAAGAACATCACGAGATTTCCGGTGCTGAATGTCCGGTTCCTGAATGTCTTCATGTTCACAATCGGGTGTTCCGCAAAGAACTCAACGATCACGAAGAGGAGCAAGGACAATGCAGAGATAGCGGTGAGCCACGTGATGAAGCCTGAAGAGAACCAGTCTTCCCTTTCTCCCTTGTCCAGGACGATCTGGAGGCACCCCAGTCCGATGGCGAGAAAGGCGAGCCCCCAGTAATCGATCCTCATCTTCATCCGTCTCATGTACGGCGGGTCAACGATAAAGAACAGGCACATCAGGATCGAGACAACCCCTATGGGGATATTGATGAAAAATATCCAGTGCCATGACCAGTTGTCGGTGATCCAGCCGCCGAGAAGGGGCCCGACGATGGGTCCGAACATAATGCCAACGCCGAATATCGCCATGGCCATGCCGTGCTGCCGGGGAGGGAATGTTTCGAGGAGAATGGATTGTGAGATCGGCTGAAGCGCCCCACCCCCGATGCCCTGAAGGATCCTGAATACAATGAGACTTTGGAGGTTCCAGGCGGAACCGCAGAGCAATGAACTCAGGGTGAAAAGGGATATGGAAAAGATCATATACCGTTTCCTCCCGAAGAGCCTGCTGAGCCATCCGGTCATGGGGATGATGATGGCGTTGGAGACCAGATACGAGGTGATCGCCCAGGTGGATTCGTCGATACCGGCAGACAGGCTGCCCCGTATGTGATCGAGAGCGACGTTCACGACCGATATGTCGATGATCTCGATGAGGGTGGGGAGCATGACCGTGAGGGAGATAATCCATTTATTCATAATGAAGGCATTTGCGCTACGAGTGCTCTGGCGTTCGGGCGGCCAAGGGTCTTAGTGAAAAAATACGACGATACCTCACTCCGTTCGCCCCTGACCCTCTTAATCCTTCACAAGTATCGTCGGCTCCACAGACATGCCGACCCTGAGGATGTGATCCGGGTCTGTCCCCTTATCCAGGACTATTTTGACCGGTACCCTCTGCACCACCTTCACGTAGTTGCCCGTGGCGTTCTCAGGGGGAAGAGGGAGAACGTGGAACCCGTTCCCGCCATGATGCTGTCGACCTTCCCACGGAATTTCTTTCCGGGATACGAATCCACCTTGATCTCCACTTTCTGACCCGTTCTCACTTTTTCCAACTGCGTTTCCTTGTAGTTTGCGGCCAGCCATACGTCGTCCAGAGGAACCACCGCCATAAGCGCCTGACCCGCCTGTATCTGGTTACCCACCTCAACTGACTTTTTCGTCACGTACCCGTCTGATGGAGCATAGAGCTTCGTATATCCGTAATTAAGCTCGGCGGTCCTGAGCACCGTCTTCTTCTGCGCTGCGGAAGAGACCCGGGAGGTCCTCGCCGCTTCCGCCTGCCGCACCAATGCCTTTTGCGTCTCAAGAGCGGTCTCTGCCTGCTTCAACTGCTCACCAGCTGTCTTCACCTGTGCACGGCTGACATTATAACCGGTCATGGTTTTTTCGTATCTCTCTTTGGAAAGGGCATCGTACCGGTAAAGGTTCTCCGCTCTTTTCCTGTCCATCTCGGCCTGCCCGAGGTTCACTTCCTGGAGCTCCAGGTTCGCCTTTGCCGCTTCCACCGCAGCCTTTGCCTCGGACACCCGCCTGCGTGAGGCCTCCACCCGGGCCTCGTTCTCTCCGATCTTCGCCGTCTCTGCATTCAGTCCTGAGGCTGCTTCGTTCACCTTCGCATCGTAATCCGCGGGGTCAATCTCCAAGAGAAGGTCTCCCTTTTTCACGGGCTGATTGTCTTTCACATGCACCGCCTTCACTGTCCCGTAGACCTTTGATGCAATGACATGGATGCGGCCTTCCACAAAGGCATCATCGGTGCTGATATGGGTGTTCTTGTACTGGATATAGAAAAGAACAGCAACAGCCCCTATCACCGCAAGGACCGCAAACACCCCCAAGGCTATGAAATTTCTCCGATGGTTATTGACAGGCTGTTTTATCTCCTCCATCTATCTATACACCTCCGCCAGATCTCTCCCCATTGCATAGAATACCGCTGACTCGGCCCTCCTGAAATCGTAGAGGGAGCGGTAATAGTTCGTCTCGGCCACGGTCAGAAGGGTAACCGCATCGAGCACCTCAGTGGCGGTACCGACCCCTTCTTCGTACCGCACCCTGTTGATCCTGAGGTTTTCCTCTGCCTGGCCTACCGCGTCTTTTGCAACGTTGATCCTCTCCTGAGCGTTCTTCAGGTCCAGGATATTCCGTTCCACCTCGAGCCTGATCTCATCCCCCAGTCTTGCCCTCTGTTCCTGCAACTGGATCTTCTGATGTTCCGTCTTTAACACCTCGGCCTGTGTGCTCCCGCCGCTGAAAAGGTTCATAGTCATCCCCAGGACCAGCGAAGCATTCCCCGCATGGAGCATATACCTGTTTTCCGTGTAGTCATAAGAAGCGCCTGCAAAAAACCTGGGATAGAATTCGGATTTTCTCGACTTCTCTTCCAGATTCAGGGACCTCATGGTCTCGTCAACGATCCTCATCTCCGGCCTTTCGCTGAGCGCTGCTTCCCAGGCCTTTTCCCTGTCCGGAAGCAGGTAATCGGAGGGAGATTCCTGAATATCCAGGACCTCGACATCCGAGCTCAACGGCCGGGAAAGCACTGTGTTGAGACGGGACGCATTGATCGCGCGGAGGTTCTTCGCATTCAGAAGCCTCTGCCGGGCGTCCGCAAGCCTCACTTCCGCCTGGAGCAGGTCATTCCTGGTGATGACCCCGTTTTCAAAGAGGGTCTTCGCGTCATGGAGATGGGAAGAAACACTTTCCACCTCTTTTTGAGCAACCAGGACCAGCTTTCCGGCCTCCAGGAGATCAAAATAGACGAGAGCAAAATCGATCGAGATCTGATTTCTGACACGGAGCGTGTCCAACTTCTTTGTCTCGAGGATCGCCTTGCTCGCCTTGTATCGCGATGCGCTGCCCTCGAAATCATAGAGAAGCTGCTGGATACTCAAACTGTAAGAAGCAAACCCTTTTTCGGATGTGGGAACAGACTGCTGGCCGAACAGGGCGATAGGCTGATGGGAAAGGAACGTCTGGCTTGCCGACGCATTCAGATTGGGGAGCAATGGTGACCTCGCGATGAGAGTGTCCGCCTCCGACATCCTCTCCCCCTGCTGCGTGATCTTTATCATCCTGTTATTTTCAGCGGCCAGTTTCAATCCATGGGAGAGCGTCAACACCTCAGCATGGACGCTCCCCGCATGTGTGGAAAAGAATAGAAGCATCGTGCCTAGCCCTACGAAAATGATCTGCCTTCTTTTCATTTCGCTGTCCCCTCAATGAATAGTTTGACGAATTCCCTCACCATCCTGTCGGTATCAACGGACCTGTACCGTTTCCCCATCATGAGTTCCTGAACACTAAAATAAGAAAAAAACATCCCAAGAAAAGCCCGCGCCCCCGACTCGGCATTGAATTCCTTCAGGACCCTCTTTTTCTGCATTGCACTGAAGTATGATGCAAGGACCCTGATTATCCCGTCAATGAAGGCATGATAGACCTTATGTATCTTACGGGGGTACCGGTGCATTTCCGAATGCATTATCTGTATCATGTTTTTCCTTGCGGCGAGGGTTTCGAGGAATCTTACTGCTATCATTGTTAAGGCATCCATGTACGTCATCTCTGCAATCTCCGGGAGAAGTCCCTTCAGCGCGGGCAGGAATGAATAATGCTTGATCACCTCTTCAAAGAGCTTTCCCTTGGAAGAAAAGTGCCTGAAAAGGGTGAGCTCTGCAACGTCGGCCTTGAGGGCTATCTCCTTTGTCGTTGCCCCGAGATAACCCTTCTCCGAAAAGGCTTTCAAGCCGGCCTCCAGTATCCTGTCTCTCGTCCCGCGTGCCTTCATAATGTTAGTGGTCACTTACATTACATGGACACGTCCATGAATGTCAAGTGCCCCTGGGACCACGTCCATTGCGCATCGCTCCCGTGGACCACAACGCTTACCTTTCTTTCCCCTTCGCTTCGTTCCATAAGGCATCCATTTCCTCAAGGGACATTCCTGAAAGGCTTTTTCCCGATTCCGCAGACTTCATCTCTATATAGCGGAACCGGGAGATGAACTTGCTGATGGTCTTCCGCAGAGCGTCCTCAGGGTTCACCCCCACAAAGCGGGAGATGTTCACGAGGACAAAAAAGACATCACCCAGTTCATCCTCTATCCCCTGCTGGTCCTTCTTTTCGAGCGCATCCCTGAACTCCTTCAGCTCCTCATCCAGTTTTTCGACCACATCTTCCACGCGTTCCCAGTCGAACCCCACCCGCGATGCCCTGGTCTGGATGCGGTGCGCCTTCAAAAGGGAAGGAAGCTCCCTGGGAACGCCTTCAAGTATGGATTCCCTGCCTTTTCCTTCTTCCTTTTTACGCTCCTCCCATTGCTTCATCACGTCTTCGGGGGTTTCATACGTCGCGTCTCCGAAGACATGGGGATGCCGTCCGATCATTTTCTCAGAAATCTTCCGGACCACGTCATTGACGTCAAACTCTCGCCGCTCCTTTGCAAGCTGGCAATGAAATATGATCTGAAAGAGCAGGTCACCCAGTTCTTCCCTGATCTTTTCAGGGTTCCCTTCGTCTATGGCCTCAAGGACCTCGTAGGTCTCTTCCACCAGAAAGGGTTTGAGGGATTCCCTTGTCTGTTCCCTGTCCCATGGACAGCCTTTTTCTCCCCTCAGCACGGTCATGATACCTACCAGTTTTTCGAATTCGCTCTCCGGCATCATCGAAGTATATAATAGGGAGAGAACAAAGGTAAATAAAGCAGAGTCTTATGATCGAGAACGGCTGAGTACAGAATGATTAACTCCCTCTATATCCACATCCCCTTCTGCGTGAAAAAATGCATCTACTGCGATTTCTTCTCTGTCCCTTATGATGAAGCCCTTGTCCTGAGATATGTCACCGCAGTGGTTCATGAACTTGAGATCAGGAAAGACCTGGCAGGCGAATTAAGGACGGTCTACATCGGCGGCGGCACGCCGACCACCGTGCCGACCTTATCACTGATACGGTTGCTCCGAAAGATAAAAGACTCCTTCGCGTTATCTGCCGATGCTGAAATTACGATCGAGGCGAATCCCGGGACTGTTGATCTGGCGAGAGTCCGCGCCCTGGCTGGCTCCGGGGTGAAACGATTCAGTGTCGGTGTCCAGTCCTTTCACGACAAAGAATTGAAGCTCCTTGGGAGGATACATACTTTCGAGGACGTGATAAAGGCCATCGCAGCACTGCGGCGCGCGGACTTCCGGAATATCTCTATTGACCTCATCTACGGCATCCCGGGGCAGACCATGGAGGCCTGGTTACAGACGCTCGGAATGGCCGTGGAATTATCGCCTGAACATATCTCGGCATATGAACTCACTCCGGAGAAGGGTACGCCGTTGTACGAATTAATCGCTCAGGGGAAGCTCAACAAACCCGATGAGGAGAACCATCGTCGAAATGTATTATCACACCATAGACAGACTGGCGAAAGCCGGATACAGGCACTATGAGATATCGAACTTCGCAAAGACCGGTTTTGAATGCAGGCATAACCTGAATTACTGGGACAGGGGGCAGTATCTCGGCATCGGCGCCGGCGCCCACAGTTTCATCGGAGAACAAAAGAATCGGGAACGTGAGCGATATCGACAGGTATATCGCGTTATTAAAGAAAGGCGAACCTGCCGTTGAGAAAAGTGTGGAGATCTCCTGTGAGGAAGCGCAGAAAGAATTCATCTTCCTCGGGCTCAGGAAGACTGATGGAGTGAATATCAGGCAATTCAGAGAAGACCTGGGCATCGACATTGTCGGAGCTGCCCATGAACTGATACATCAAGCGCTCCTTGAAGTCGAAGGAGAGCACCTCCGTCTCACGAGAAAAGGGATCATTGTATCCAATACGGTGATTACGGAGTTATTTCAAAAGTTAGCGCTGTAATAGAGGGCCCTCCAAGACAAAAACCAAACGCTCACTCTTCGATATAATTAAGGTCCTTGTGGAATGTCTCCTCCAGGTTATAGAGGGCGTAGAGGGAAATGGCAAGACATATCATGCCGACGACTGCAGCACCCTGGATAATTCCGAGATGCTCCTTTGCGAGCTGGAAAGAAAAGGTGATGGGGATGACCATGCCACGGATGAAATTCGGGACGGTGGATGCGACAGTGGACCTTAAGTTCGTGCCGAACTGCTCGGCCGCTATGGTGATGAATACCGCCCAATATCCCACAGCAAAACCGATCGCCGCGCAATACGCATAAAACAAGGCCGGGCTCACCTGACGAAGCATGAAATAGCCGGCTATCACGACACCGGACAGGACCTGGAAAAGCAGGACTATCTTCTTCCTGCTTCCAAAGAACTGGCTCAGGAAGCCGCTCACAAAATCGCCGAATACAAGCCCAAGATAGCAGAACATGACCGCCTCGCCGGCATTGACAGGCCCTGAAACAGCGAGGGCCTTCGCAAATTCAGGCGAGAAGGTGATGAGTATCCCGACGGCAAACCATATGGGAAGGCCGATCAGGATCGATTTCATATACTTGAAGAAATTGGTCCGCTTCGTAAAAAGACTGAAGAAGTCACCTTTGCTTACCTCCCTGGATTCCATCTCTTTATACATCCCGGACTCAAATACGCCTACCCTCATGATAAGAAGCGCCAGCCCGAGCCCCCCTCCGATGAAATACGCTATCCGCCAGTCGAAATGCTGTGCGATGAAATTGGCCAGTATCGCGCCCAGTAACTCCGACGGAAGCGACAATCATCGTGCCGTACCCCCGCACGTTCTTCGGAAGGTTTTCGAGGACGAGGGTAACTCCCGCACCGAGTTCACCGGCGAGTCCTATCCCCGCAATGAATCGCCACAGGGCATATCCGCCGATGGAATTGACGAAACCGTTGGCGATATTCGCTAGCGGAATAAAGAAATATGGAGCCGAACAGTATCTTCACCCTTCCTTTTTTATCGCCGAGGACGCCCCAGAGAATGCCTCCTAGGAGCATGCCGCCCATCTGCATGTTCAACAGGAAAACCCCCCGGTCAAGAAGGTCCTTCCCCTGAAGTCCCATGGCTTTGAGGCTCGGTATCCGAACAATGCTGAAGAGGATGAGGTCGTAAATATCGACGAAATATCCCAGCGAGGCGACGATCACCGGAATGGTGAGCATCTCTTTTATCGAAACGCGGGAAGAACTTGGACAGGCAGCTTCTGTCTTTTCCATATGGATTTTGATTCTAGAATATTAACGGTTTAAATAACAATGTGTTATCACTACTGAGGACCGTCTGAGGTATCACTTATCGCCGCGGACTATTGTAAATTTTCAGAAAGGGGTCATGGCACAAATGCGGCTTGCAGCGTGCCCTTGCCTTACTACGCCACTTCCAGAAACGCACACTTGAGATACTCCGTCTCCGGCATGGAGAGCAGGACAGGATGGTCCTTAGCCTGGGAGCGCATCTCGATGAGCCTTACCGGCCTGCCCGCATCCCTGGCCGCCGACCGCAGCATCTCCACGAACATCTCCCTGTCGATATGGTAGGAACATGATGACGTGGCCAGGAGTCCGCCCTTTTTCAGAAGGCCCATTGCATGCGCGTTGATCACCCTGTAAGCCTTCAGCGCCTCCTTCACTCTGGTCCTCGATTTCACGAATGCGGGCGGGTCGAGAACGATGAAGTCATAGACGCTTCCGCGGGAAACCTCATCCTTCAGAAACGTAAAGACGTCGCCCGGCCTGAAGACGCACCGTTCTGAAAGACCGTTCAGCCCGGCATTCCTCCGCGCCAGTGCGATCGCATTTTCAGATTCATCAATGCCGGTCACGTCTGCGCCCTTATGTCCAAGATGGAGACTCCAAGCTCCGGCGTAACAGAAGAGATCAAGCCCCTTCCCTCCCTTCACAAGACGGCTGAAAGCAACCCTGTTCTCCCTCTGGTCGAGGAAGAACCCGGTCTTCTGCCCGGACAAGGGGTCTGTTTCGAAGAGAAGGGAAGACTCCCTCACCACCGGAGCTTTATCCATTGAGCCTTTGACCACTCTCTTCTCCTGCTTGAGACCCTCAAGGAGAACGGGACGAACTGTCATTGCGAAGTACGATCACTGATGGAGACAGGATTTCGTCCAGGACTTCCATAATAATTTGGGTCCTCACCTCCATCCCCATGGTGAGTATCTGAACAGAGAGGCAGTCGTCATACTTATCCACGATGAGTCCGGGTAGGAAATCTCCCTCGCTGAAGACCACCCGGAAGGAGTTTGTTTCCTCCAGGAACTGCTTTCTGAATTCCAGCGCCTCAAGGATCCTTCTTTTAAAGAAAAGAGGGTCGATCTCCTCCCTCTGCCGGGTGAGGATCCTGACCGCAATAAGAGAATGAGGATTGATATAGCCGATCCCGAGGAAGGCATCCTTCCTGTCTCTCAGCTCCACAAGGGAACCCGGTTCAAACCCCTTCGGGCTCCCTGATATCTCATTCGAGAATACCCAGAGATGGCCTGCGAGGACCCTCGATGTGCGGCTCAGACGGACGATTTCCATGGGTATAATAATGCCCTACCGGTCGCTCATTTGTAAATTGCGCTCATAAACTGATCCTTTTGCTATAATACGCCATGTCGGCACCCATGGCTGATATCATATCCTTCAAAGAGAAGCTCCCTATCCACACCATCGACTTCAACAACCCTCGCGAAAAAGCAACCCACGACAAACTGGTCTTCCTCGTAGACCGGATGCTCAAACTGCACAAAAAGAAAACCGCACTCCCACTCTCCGCCGAACGCGAGAAGATCGAACGGGAAATTGCAGTGACGGATGAAAAGATAGATGAGATCGTTTATGGGCTGTACGGGGTGACGGAGGAGGAGAGGAAAATAGTCGAAGGGAAATGATTTTGGAGGAGAATTAAGGTAGAATAAGGACATAAAGGAGAATTATGGATAGCAAGGCAAAGATAGAAATTCCCCGAGAAAGAATCGCAGAATTCTGCAGAAAGCATTATATTCGAAAACTTTCTTTCTTCGGCTCGGTCATCAGCGAACATTTTACACAGGATAGCGACGTGGATGTGCTTGTGGAATTCGAACCCGGGCAGGTTGTAGGGTTGATACGTTTAGCAGGCATGGAACTTGAGTTGTCTGAAATCATAGGAAGAAAAGTTGACTTGAGAACTCCCGCCGACTTAAGCCGCTATTTCCGTGAAGAGGTGCTTTCATCGGCAGAGATTCAATATGCCAAAGGCTGACCGTATCCGTTTACAACACATGCTTGATGCAGCAAAAGAAGCCCTTTCTTTTGCTAAAAACAAAAACCGAAACGATCTTTACGCCGACCGTATGCTTGCTCTCTCCATCGTAAAATCAATTGAGATTATCGGGGAAGCTGCTTCTACTGTTTCGAAAGAATTCCGTGAAAAGCGCAAAGAAATTCCCTGGGCAAACATTAGTGGCATGAGGAACCGCCTTATCCACGTCTATTTTGATATTGATCTCGACAGAGTATGGGATACCATTACAGATGATCTTCCCCCTCTTATTACCGCATTAGAAAAGGAGCTTTCTCAGGAGAGCTGACCACAGAGAAAAAGGGACAGGCTGGTTATCGAGGGGCAGAAGTGGCTTGTGGCCAGTGATTTCAGTAGTGAATTCAGGTAAAATACAGTCATAAAGGAGGATAAACCTATGCCGGTGGCTGAAAGAAAAACGAAGCATCCGTATATTTCGCTTAACCCTAACATTTCAGGCGGGCAACCTGTCATCAGCGGCACCCGAATTAAGGTAATGGATATTGCAGTCAGATATGAGCTTATGGGGATAAGCGCCGACAGAATCATCGATGAGTACCCTCATCTGAAGCTTGAGCAGGTCCATGACGCGCTCTCTTATTATTATGAACACAAGAACGTGCTTGACAAGAAATATCGGGAAGATCAGGCCATTCTCGCCCAGCTTAAGAAAAGGTATCCTTCCAAGCTCAAAGCAAGACTTGGATGAAGATTTACGCCGACGAAAATATAGAGCGGTCTATTGTTGAAGGATTACTGAGACGCGGAGTAGAAATCGTTCTCCGCAGGCGAGCTCGGCTACATAGGCAAATCGGACGAATTCCATCTCAAGAAAGCATCTGAAATGAATGCCGTAATTTTGACGCATGATAATGATTTCTTGATAATGGCGGATAGATTTGACCATAACGGGATAATATTTGCTCATTCAAAAAATGTCTCCCATCGGGCAATGCATCAGAGGCGTAGAATTGATCGTAAATATTTTGACCAATAAGGACATGAAGAACCATATCGAATTTCTATGATAAACTCGTCTCCGTCGTTGACCGGATGTTTGACGACCGCTTCTGCACAGCCATCGGCGTGGGATACAAGTTCTCTCAGGCGGTCAGTTTTGATCTGGGCTACGCTCACCTCTTCATCAGTGATTCGAGGATCGACCAGACTCCCACAGGAGAGAATGCGGTACGTGGAGGCCTGCAGGGCAGTTACGACTCCCATATAGACATCATCAGTGCCCAGCTCAATGTGAAGTTTTAGCGGCTTGCCTCTTCACCGGTGCACACCCGTTTTATAGGGATACCAGGGGCAGCTGAACATGACTGCCCCTGGTGTATAATGAATTAAGGACCACGATGCTCCTTCATCACCACTTTATTCACGTAGCAAAAAAACAGGGAAGAAAACCCGCTTTCATCGATTGCACTTCGAACAAGACGGTCAGCTATTCAAAAGCCCTCACTGCCAGCCTTATCCTTGCGGAGAAATTCAGGAGACTCGAAACGGGCTTCACCGGCATCATGATCCCCACCTCTGCCGGGTGCGCCCTTGCATTCCTCAGCGTGCTCATGAGCGGAAGAACGCCGGTGATGATCAACTATTCAACGGGAGCGGAAAAGAATGCCCGGTACGCCCAGAGGAAATGCAAATTCAGGACGATCATCACATCACGCGCCCTCCTTGAGAATATCCCGTGCCGGCCTGTGGAAGGGATGGTCTTCATCGAGGATGTTGTGGGCAAAATATCCTTCGCGGACAAACTGAAGGCGGCGATCATAACGAAGCTTCCTGCCTCCTTTATCATTAAGAATGTCCACGGCGGGAGCGTGGATGATGACCTCGTCGTCCTTTTTACCAGCGGGAGCGAAAAAGACCCGAAGGCGGTCCAGTTGAGCCACCGCAACATCGCATCGAATATCAGGAATTTCAGCAGGGCCATCAGCCTTTCTGACCGGGACGTGATGCTGGCGAACCTTCCCTACTTCCATGTCTTCGGACTGACGGTGAACCTCTGGGCTCCCCTCTATCACGGCATGTCCGTGGTCTCGTATGCAAACCCCCTCGATTACAAAACGCTCTGCACCACCATCCGCGAGCAGAAACCGACCATAATGGTCGGCACTCCCAGCTTCCTCTGGGGATACCTCCGCAAGGCGGATCCGGGGGATTTTGCCAGTGTGCGCCTCGCGCTCTGTGGCGCTGACAAATGCCCTGAAGTGCTGCGAACCGAATTCCTGGAAAAACACGGGATCATCCTCTACGAGGGCTACGGGAGCACGGAAACATCGCCGGTCATTGCGGTCAATACCCCGGAGCATAACAGGCCGGGGAGCGTGGGTAAGGTACTGCCCGGCGTCCAGGTCCGTATAGAGAACTACGATTCAGGGGAAGACTGCAGACCGGGTGAGACCGGCAGGATCATGGTGAACGGCGACCTGGTGATGAAGGGCTACTTCGACGATCTCGAGGAGACGTCCATGCGCATCAGGCACGGCTGGTACGATACGGGGAGACATGGGATATCTGGATGAGGACCGATACCTCTGGCATGCGGGCAGGCTGAAGAGGTTTGTAAAGATCGGCGGGGAGATGGTTTCGCTGGTGAGCGTAGAGAACGTTCTGGAGAAACTCCTTGAGGAGAACGTCTCGTGCTGCGTGGTGGAGTTACCCGATGCGTTGAAGGGAGCAAGGATCGTTGCGGTGGTCACCCGGGAGATCGACGAAAGGAAGACCCTGAAACAGATGGCCGAGCACCTTCCGAATATCGCCCTGCCCAAACAGTTCGTTGTGATGGAAGAGCTTCCCAAAATGGGAAGCGGGAAGATAGATTTCCGGTCCGTCACTGACATGGTATATGATATGCTGAATAAAGGTCGCTGATGTGTCCCGCCGGGATTTCCCGTTTTTTGCATTTTCCCCTCTGACAGTGCTAAACTTTATACTCATGAACATGCAGAGTTGATGGGGCTCTCCCGCCCCGGCTGACTGCATAAGAGAACACGAAATGGAACTCCATACCCTCGGCATAGCAGAACTCAGAGAACTCCTTGACCGGAAGGAGATATCGGTCAGGGACGTGGTGGATTCCGTGTACCGCAGGATCGATGCGGTCGAAAACCGCGTCGGAGCTTTTGTTACCCTCACCAGGGAGAAGGCCCTTGAGATGGCCACCGGTGCGCAGAAAGTCATCGATGAAAAACGCTCTCTGCCTCTCACGGGCATTCCCCTTGCCATCAAGGACAACATGTGCACGAAGGGTATCCGCACTACATGTTCTTCGAAGATACTTTCGAACTTTGTCCCTCCTTATGAGAGCACCGTGACATCGAGGTTCCTTGAGCAGGGATACATCTTGACCGGGAAAACGAACATGGACGAATTCGCCATGGGGTCGTCCACGGAGAATTCCGGTTTCCATACCACAAAGAATCCCTGGGACATAGAGAGGATCCCCGGGGGAAGCAGCGGAGGGTCCACCACTGCTGTTGCCGCGGATGAATGCATCGCAGCCTTGGGCTCGGACACCGGGGGGTCGATCAGGCAACCGGCAGCTCTCTGTGGCGTGGTAGGATTAAAGCCAACCTACGGACGGGTGTCCCGATACGGACTCGTGGCCTTTGCGTCGTCCCTGGATCAGATCGGCCCGATAACCAAGAATGTGAGGGATTCCGCAATCCTGTTGAATGCCATCTCGGGTCACGACCCTTGTGATTCCACGTCGGCGCCGGTGAGGGTCCCTGATTTCACCGGTGTTCTCGGTCATAACGTCAGGGGGCTGAAGGTCGGTATACCAAAGGAATACTTTATCGAGGGGATGGACAGGTCGGTGGATTCGTCGGTGAGGAATGCCATAGAGCAACTGCAGTCCCTGGGGGCGGTACCGGTGGAAGTCTCATTGCCGCACACGGATTATGCCGTGGCAACCTATTACCTTCTCGCGACATCGGAGGCATCATCGAACCTGGCACGGTATGACGGAGTGAAATATGGCGTCAGGGAGCCAGGCAAGGACCTCCCGGACATGTATATGAATACACGCGCCGGCGGTTTCGGGGCCGAGGTGAAGAGGAGAATAATGCTCGGCACCTATGCGCTCTCGTCAGGGTACTACGATGCGTATTACCGGAAGGCCCAGCAAGCGCGGACCCTGATCAAGAGGGACTTCGAAGAGGCCTTCAATGCTGTTGATATCATCGCAACGCCCACCTCTCCCTCTGCCGCGTTCAGGGTGGGAGAAAAGGCGGATGATCCCCTGCAGATGTACCTTTCGGACATCTTTACCATCTCGGTGAACCTGGCGGGGGTGCCCGGTATCTCGGTTCCCTGCGGTTTCACTCCGGATGACCTTCCCATAGGACTGCAGATCATCGGAAAACACTTTGATGAGGAGACGGTCCTGAAGGTCGCCTATGCCTATGAGCAGTCGACCGACTGGCATACGAGAAGACCAAAACTGTAGGAGAAGAATCGCATGAATGACCACAGAGACACAGAGGCACTGAGTCTGAAAAAAAACAAAAGAATCATGAACAGTTTTACGGCAGGTCATCTTTTCATTGAAGGTATTTTTTCTGTTTCTCTGTGTCTCAGCGCCTCTGTGGTTAAGGTTCCGGGGTGTTTATGAACTATGAAGCGGTAATCGGCCTTGAAGTGCATGCGCAGATGCTGACCGGGTCAAAGATCTTCTGCGGGTGCTCCACGCAGTTCGGTTCCGGTCCCAACAGCCAGACCTGCCCCGTCTGCATAGGAATGCCGGGAGTACTGCCCGTCCTGAACAGGAAGGCCCTGGAATTTGCCATCAGGACAGGCCTCGCTACGAACTGCACGATCTCATCTCACAGCAGGTTCGCGCGGAAGAACTACTTCTATCCTGATCTCCCAAAAGGATACCAGATAAGCCAGTATGAACTCCCTATCTGCGAAAACGGATATATTGACATCATCGCTGAGGGGGAAGCGAAAAGGATCGGGATCACCCGCATCCACATGGAAGAAGACGCAGGGAAGAATATCCACGAAGGAGGAGGAGCATACAGCTTTGTGGACCTCAACAGGGCCGGCGTCCCCCTGATGGAAATCGTCTCCGAACCCGATATACGGACCCCCGGGCAAGCGTCGGAATACATGAAGAAGCTCAGGACCATCCTGCGTTATCTCCGCGTTTGCGACGGGAACATGGAGCAGGGCTCCCTGCGCTGCGATGCCAACGTCTCTATACGGCCTGTGGGCCGCCCGGAACTTGGAGTGAAGGTGGAGATGAAGAACATCAACTCCTTCAGGTTCGTCGAAAAAGCCCTCGAATATGAGATAAAACGACAGATCCGAACTCTTGAAGAAGGGGGGAGGATCATGCAAGAGACAAGGCTCTGGGACCCTTCCACGGGCACAACCCAATCCATGCGCTCCAAGGAAGAAGCCCACGATTACCGGTACTTCCCCGAGCCCGACCTTGTACCGATCATGGCCTCCGAGGACTGGATCAAAGGGATAAAAGCGTCTCTGCCGGAACTGCCCGATGCAAAGAGGACGAGGTTCATCACTGAGTATGGGTTGCCGGAATATGACGCAGACCTCCTGACTGCCGAAAGGTCAACCGCCGACTGGTTTGAGGCTGCGCTCAAGGCCGGCGGCAACGCCAAGGCGGTATCGAACTGGATGATGGGAGATCTCGCGAGGCTCCTGAACGAAAACAACAGGACCATGGAAGAATGTCCGCTCAAACCGGACCAACTGTCCGGGATGATCAAACTCATCGACAGCGGCACCATCAGCGGCAAGATCGCAAAGACCGTATTCGAAGAGATGTACAGAAGCGGCAAGAGCGCCGGGGAGATCATTAAGGAGAAGGGTCTCATCCAGATAAGCGATACAGGGGCCATAGAGAAGGCCGTTGAAGAGGTCATCGCGAAGAGTCCGGATGAAGTGGGGCGGTTCAGAGGCGGAGACGAAAAGCTCATGGGCTTCTTTGTGGGTCAGGTGATGAAGGCGACAAAGGGGAAGGCAAATCCCCAGTTAGTGAATGAGCTGCTGAAGAAAAAGCTTGCCGGCTAGTCCGCCCGGGGGTTACTTCAAGCCGACTTTCACTATTATTAACCTGATGTCGTTTTTACCGGTTGTATTGCGAAGCAATCATAGACCACTCTTTCTCCTTGATAGTTGGTGCTGCTACGGCGCACAATACGCCATCCATTCAGTTCGTGCCAGCTCTTATCGGTAATGGCTGCAGCCAATGTTTCATCATCCTTTGTGAGATCGGCCAGTTCCGGATTCTGTGTCAGAACTACAGTCCTGATTCCGGGTCCGGCGATAATCATAAGGGGCTCAATCATCATATTTTCCAGCTCCGGAGAGCCTATTGGGGGCTACAGCAGCACGTGCCTTCAATTGAATCATCCGAGCTCGTGTATCAGGTCCTGAATCCTCCATGGCAAAATGCGCCATGTCCAGCAGTCTCAGACGAACGGCATTCAGATCCTCTATCTGTTCAAGGTCTCTGGATTCCGGATGCTTTCCTATCACTTTGACAAGCGTTGAAACCTCTTTCAAATACGGGCTTCTCTGGTTGTCCGGAACCAGGAACATGATGATCAGCCGGACCAGATGGCTCACCTGGTTTCCCGTAATCTATGCCCAGCAGGACTCCATCCGATAGCGAACACAGCAATTCACCATCGAACGAGACCGGGGCATGCGGGCAAGCCCAGCCTGTTCCCAGTGATGTATTGGAAACGCTCTCACGGGACAGGACAGCTCCTACGATATCGGTTCCGGCCGGAACAGACGGGACAGCTTCCAGCAGGCTCGCCAGGACCTCAAAGGCATCTTTTTTGTCATTGTCCGGCAATTCGATTACCCGGCCATCTTCCAAGGCCTGAAGAATAGTATGCAGCATTTTCATTCACCTCCGAATTTTTTAAAGAACCACTTCTTTACGTTATGTGTAAGTACGCTGTATGTAAACAGAAACGCTCGCGATCCAGCCCCAGTAACTCAGCGGCAGCGGAACAAAACCGAAGGTCGCCGCAAAGGGCGAGTAAGGAAGCCAGGCGCCGATCGGCCATGACAGTGAGCGTGGTCAACGTCATGGGCAGTGAGGCGCGGCTCTGAATAAAGGGCAGACGTTTGGTGCGGATGATGTGGACGATGAGCGTCTGCGTGAGAAGTGATTCTACAAACCAACCGGTCTGGAAGAGCTGTGCATGAACCTAGCTGGCCGGCCTGCCCTTCGGCACGTACAGAGAAAGGCCCGGCTATTAAAAAAGAACCACATCAGGGCGAAGGTCGCATAGTCAAAGATCGAGCTGATCGGACCGATGAAGATCATGAACCATTTTATCGTTGCCAATATCCCATTTGCGAGGTCGTGCAATCTGCTCTTCATCCACATTATCGGTCGGGATGCCGGTCTGGGAGAAGTCATAGAGCAGGTTGTTCAGCAGAATCTGGATAGGCTGCATCGGCAGAAACGGCAGCAGGTAGCTGGCCCCGAGCACGCTGAACATATTGCCGAAATTTGAACTCGCCCCCATGCGGATGTATTTGATGATATTGGAGAAGACCTTTCGTCCCTCCAAAATTCCGTCTTCAAGAACCAAAAGGCTCATTTCCAGAAGCACAATGTCGGCGGACTCCTTGGCCACATCTACGGCCGAGTCCACTGAAATCCCCACATCTGCCGCGCGCAGGGCCGGAGCGTCATTGATGCCGTCACCCATATAGCCAACAACATGCCCGCTCTGACGCAGCGATTCAATGACCAGCTCTTTTTGAAGCGGTGACAGCTTCACCAGCACATTCGCCTCGATGACAGCAGCATGAGGAAAGCTCTTCCTGGCTCATGCGACCCAATTCCTCTCCGGTCACAATGCGATCGGACCTCTAAGCCCACATCGCGGCAGATTTTGCCGGTCACCAGCGCGTTGTCGCCGGTGAGGATCTTGACCTGTACCCCTGTTTCCTTCAGCAGCTTGAGCGCCTTGGCCGACGAGTCCTTGGGAGGGTCGAGGAAGGCGATATACCCGAGGAGGACCAGGCTGCTTCATCTTGGGCGGTAAAGCGTGTCTGCTCGCGGGGAAACTCCCTGTAGGCAATGGCGAGACATCGGTAGCCCTCGTTGTTTAAACGGGCGACTTCTTCAAAAAGATCATCTCTGATCATGTCGATCAACGGATAAATCTCCTCATCCAACTGGTAGTGATCGCAGCAGGCATAGATCTCTTCGACCGCGCCCTTGCAGATGAGGACGTGGTCGCCCTCAAACTCCACCACAACAGACATGCGCCTGCGTTGAAAATCAAAGGGCAGCTCATCCACCAGGCGACAGTGCGTCTCGACATCGAATTCGCTGATGTTCAAGAACCGCCCTGTCCAAGAGGTTGCGGAGTCCTGTCTGATAATAGCTGTTCAGGTAGGCGTAGCGCAGGACGCTTTCGCTCTCCTCTCCTGTGACATCTACGTGCTTCTTCAGAATGACGCGGTCCTGGGTCAGGGTCCCTGTCTTGTCCGTGCAGAGTATGTCTATGGCGCCGAAATTCTGTATGGCGGACAGCCTTTTGACAATCACCTTTTTCCGGGACATGCGAGATAGCACCCTTTTGCCAGGTTTACCGTGACTATCATCGGCAGCATTTCCGGAGTCAGGCCTACGGCAACCGCGAGCCCGAAGAGAAGGGCCTCCAGCCAGTTTCCCTTTGTCAGGCCGACGATCATAAAGCAGAAAAAACCATGATCACCATGAACCTGATCATGAGCCATGTGAAGGATTTTACCCCTTTGTCAAAGCTGGTTTCATTGGCCCTGTCCGCAAGCCGCTCTGCGATGGCCCCGAAAAATGTACGGCTGCCGGTGTTTACCACCAGACCGCGGGCTGACCCGCTGCTCACGCTGCTGCCCTGGAAGCAGGCATTACTGAATTCAAGCAGTGTCGCCCCCCGTTTCCGGAGACTTCCGCGCTCTTTTCCACAGGCATGGACTCACCGGTAAGAGTGGACTGGCTGACAAAGAAATCCTTCGCGGAAAGAAGGCGCAGATCGGCCGGTATGATTGAGCCCGCATTAAGCAGCACGATATCGCCGGGAACCAGCTCAGCCAAGGGAAGCTCAGTCTCCTTGCCGTCTCTCAAAACCATTGCGCGAGACTGAACCCGCCTGCCGAGCGTTTCGACTGCCCGGCTTGAACGCCGGTCCAGCACATACGATAACCCAACGCTCAACAGAATCATGACACTCACGATGAATCGTCGATTTGAGCTCTCCGATTATGGCAGAGACAACTGCAATCACGAGAAGCTGGATAACAAGAGGGCTCATGAGCCGCCGCAGGATATCCTGAAGAAAATTCAGCCGTCTGGTTTGGGATATCTCGTTGCGCCCGTATTTCTCCAGCAGTCGCGTCGCTTCTTCCGCACTTAATCCACTGTCGTTGCTGCCCATAATCTGAATAGCCTCGGTCGCCGTGGCTGAGCAGACTTCCAGAAGTCGCTTTTCGTCCTCGGTGCGGGCATGAGGAGTAGCTCGCCATACTGCGAATCCAGGAGGGCATAAAGAAGTCATAGAGAAATTTAAACATTATCGCCTCCCATACCGGCATCAGGCGAATGGTGAAGAGAGGGCCGCTTTATGGAAATAATATTTCCGGTGAGAAAGTTGTTCGACGCAGGAAGCTCTTTACGGTACCTGCAATGTGCTTCCAGGCCGTCATGGGAGATGGTGCTCAAGGGCACTGGGTATAATATCTGGTTTTTCATGATTCACCTCTATAACGGCCGCAAAGGTTCAGGCGGCCGGAGGCGAATCGCTCAAAGAGGGATCAGAGAGAGGAGCAATTCAACGCGGCAGCCGCATTGATGAACCAACGCGGGCCAGGTTCTTCTTGTTCTGTTTGATTTAGACTTTCTTGACTGCTGTGCTGGCTGCTACTGCCCTCAGGGCTATCCATACTTTCCTCCTGTATTAATTTTCATTCCAAATGGACCATTATCCGTTCACACGTCGCATATTATAGACCATTCTGCGCATTTTTGTTAAGCAATAAGTCCTATGCCTTAGGCAAGTAATGAATTATAGGGGTGATTCACTGTTGTCTGCAGAACATCTTAGAGGGAGAAACTTACATTCGCAATTTGATTTCGCTTCCCTTGATGTGGTGAACCAGCAAAAGACAGGTATTTATCTCTTTGACTTCCAGACGACGTAGGCCCTCTGGGCCACGGTGACGTGGGTAAGGACGAACATCACGCAGAGCACCGGCGTAAACCATCCGGTGAATGCAGCGACGATCAGGAGGATGATCCTTTCGGGTCTTTCCATTATCCCCACATGGCTGTTGACGCCGAGACCCTCTCCCCGCGCCCGCGCATAACTGACAAGGAGCGCGCCCACCATTGTGCCGATGCTCAGGAATGCACCGGTATGGTCTCCCTTTCCGGCCAGATACCACGCTATGGAAAGAAAGAGGAAGGCATCGGAATACCGGTCAAGGAGAGAATCGAGGAAGGCGCCGAAGCTGGTTGCCCTGCCGTTCACCCTGGCGAGGATGCCGTCGCACATGTCACAGAGCCCACCGAGAAGGATCAGTAATCCCCCGAGCCTCGGATTTGAGGGGAGAACCAGGGCGGCGACGGCAGTGACCACAAAACCTGCCACAGTGAGGATATTGGGATTGAACGTGAACTTTCTTGCTACAGGAGTGAGAGGTTTATCGAGAAAATGACCGAACCGGGCGCTCAGCAACCCTCATCTCTCCCTTTTCCCTGTAATGAACTCCTCCACCATGTCACGTGCCTCTTCGTCGGAGAACTGCTCTATGGGGTGTTTCATGAAGTATGATGAGGGAGAGATAAGCACGCCTCCCACCTTTCTGTCCCGTGCGATCTTGCAGCACCTGATGGCATCGATCACCACTCCCGCGCTGTTGGGAGAATCTTCCACGGAAAGCCTCAGCTCGATATTGATCGGTATATGGCCGAACCCCCTCCCTTCCATTCTTAAGAAACATACCTTGTTGTCATGGAGCCACGGGATATAATCGGAGGGACCGATATGAACGTTCTCCTTGTCAAGGGGTCTATGGAGCTGTGACTGCACCGCTTCTGTCTTGGATATCTTCTTGGACTTCAGCCTGCCGTTGTTGAGCATATTAAGAAAATCCGTGTTCCCCCCTACGTTGAGCTGATAGGTGCTGTCCAGCTTTACCCCCCTGTCCTCAAAGAGCCTGGTCAGGGTCCGGTGGATGATGGTCGCGCCGATCTGACTCTTGACATCGTCCCCTATGACCGGGATCCTTTTCTCGGCAAATCGCTTCGCCCACGCCGCATTAGAAGCGATAAAGACAGGAACACAGTTAATGAACCCGACCCCCGCCTTCAGACAGGCCTCGGCATAGAATGCCGTGGCCCTCTCAGAACCCACAGGCATGTAACTTACCAACATGTCAGCCCCTGACCGCCTCAGAAGCTCAGGGATAGAAGAAGGCTTACGCTCAGCGATGATAAATCTCCGGTCGTCGGGATAATCCTTCATGTGAGGTGCAAGGCCGTCAAGCACCTCGCCCATCTGGACCCTCACCGGATAATCGGAGATCCGGGGGTTGAATATCTTCGTGCAGTTCGGCTTCGCGAAGACCGCTTCCTTCAGCGGCCTGCCGACCTTTCTCCTGTCGATATCGATTGCAGCAACGAACTCAATATCAGAGGGCTTGTATCCTCCCAGGTCATGATGCATCAGGCCGTAGATCCCAAATTAATTGTTTTAGTCCGTTTATCACTAGCACTTATTTTACTTCTAATAGAAGCCGCTACACGAATAACATAACTCTGGCTCATAATTTATCCTTTTATTATTATAGCATAAAATTACTTAAGTCAAAGATATTTAAAAAATCCAGATAATAGCTGTTTATAAAATTCAGCGAACAAATAATACAACCAATAGACGCTAATTATGATATAATCTGCATATGAGCAACTATCGAAAAAACACCGATGCTCAGGAATGCGAATTAGAACGATTAGTGGCTGTGGGGGATAGCGACGCAGCATTTAAATTAGGAGAGTTGTACTCAAATCGGGGAAGATTACGATTCCAAAAGCTTATGACGAAATTACTACTCTTAAAGATACCTATGAAATTATGGCTATTCCTGCTTTAATAGAAACAATGAAATTAGGCGGTTATTCTCGTATGGATGCCGTTATAGCATTAGGTAAAATTGGCGATGCTAGGGCTGTTCCTATTTTAATAGAAACAATGAAGTCAGATGGAAATGGGTATGGTTCGTGGATGGGCCGCTTGGGCATTAGGTAAACTCGGTGATGCTAAAGCGTGTTCGTATTTAATAGAAACAATGAAATCAGATAAAGATGAGGATGTTCGTGGGAATGCTGTTAGAGCGCTAAGTAAATCGATGAATCTAGAGCTATCCCTGCTTTACTAGAAACAATGCAATCAGATGAAGATTATAATGTTCGTTTGTGGGCTATTAAGGGGGCTTTTGAAGCACTAAGACTCGTGCGATCTCATAAAAAATCAAGGGTGCGCGAAAAAGCCTCTAAAGCATTAAAACTTATACAATCCCGTAAAAAACCTAGAAAAGGAAAGGGAAAAGAATTAAAACGTTATCGTAGAAACTCTGATGCCCAGGAACGCGAATTGGAACGATTAGCTGCTATGGGGGATAGTGATGCAGCGTTTAAATTAGGCGAATTATATTTACAATCTGGGAAAATTACAATTCCAAAGACTGAGAAAGAAATAGAGGATTTTGAATACAATTATGGAACTATAGGAATTCCTAGTTTAATAATAGCAATGGGATCGAATGATATGTATATCCGTGGGTTAATTTGCCAGCATATTAGGTGAAATTGGTGATTCTAGCTGTCCTGCTTTAATAAAAGTTGTGCAATCAGATGAAAAGGAATATGCCCGTGAAAACGCTGCTGAAGCATTAGGTAAAATTGGTGATGCTAGTGCTGTTCCCGCTTTAGTAGTGGCAGTGCAATCAGATAAAGATGAATATGTTTGTGGGCGGGCCGCTATGGCGTTAGGTGAAATTGGTGATGCTAAAGCTGTTCCTGCGTTAATAGAGGTAATGGGATTAAAGGCAGGGGTCCGGAGATCCACTGGGAAGTCACTGAAGCGTTGGGTAAAATTGGTGATGCCAGCGCCATCCCGGCATTAAAAAAAGTATTTAGATCAAGTAAAATTCCATGGATGCGCAAAGCAGCATCTAAGGCATTAAAAGCTATACAATCGCATAAAAAATCTAGTAGGGAGAAATTAAAACGTTATCGTAGGAATTCCGATGCTCAGGAACGTGAATTAGAGCGATTAGCAGCTATGGGGGATAGTGATGCAGCATTTAAATTAGGCGAATTATATTTACAATCTGGGAAAATTACAATTCCAAAGACTGAGGAAGAAATGAGATGATCTTGAACGCAATTATGGAACTATAAACGTTCCTAGTTTAATAATAGCAATGGGATCGAATGAAAATACGTATATCCGTGGATTGGCTGCCGAAATATTAGGTGAAATTGGCGATTCTAGAGCTGTCCCTGCTTTAATAAAAGTTGTGCAATCAGATGAAAAGGAATATGCCCGTGAAAACGCTGCTGAAGCATTAGGTAAAATTGGTGATGCTATCAGTGCTGTTCCCGCTTTAGTAGTGGCAGTGCAATCAGATAAAGATGAATATGTTTGTGGGCGGGCCGCTATGGCGTTAGGTGAAATTGGTGATGCTAAAGCTGTTCCTGCGTTAATAGAGGTAATGGGATCAAAAAATGGCCACTGGGAAGTCGCTGAAGCGTTGGGTAAAATTGGTGATGCCAACGCCATCCCGGCATTAAAAAAAGTATTTAGATCAAGTAAAATTCCATGGATTAGCGCAACGCGGCATCTAAGGCATTAAAAGCTATACAATCGCATAAAAAATCTAGTAGGGAGAAATTAAAACGTTATTGTAGGAATTCCAATGTTCAGGAACATGAATTATTATCGCGAAATACCTTATTCGTTTTGGGTAATTTCTATTCTTGCTAGGTATCATTATATTAATTTAAAGTGGGTCTTTTATGTTTTCTACATTTTTAGCTATATTATTTAATTTATTAGTTTTTTTAATCTTGTTTATATAACGGCATCAGGATGCATGGTAAACTTATTACTATGTATTAATTTATTACATATTAAGCAATATTTCATATTAAAGTATCATACTTAAAAATATTATAATGTCTTTATGAGAAGACCTGGTTATTTAAATAAAATAAATTATTGGTTTAGTGGGTTTGGTCAAGTAAATCGAGAAAAAAATATACGAAGTATAGCGAATTCTTTGTTATCTGAATATTTAGGAATATTAAGTTGGGCTCGTAATGCACCATTTAGTGCAGCTACTCAACAAGTTAATCAGTGGTTAAATACTAAATCCAGCATTTTTAATATTAACCCATATGCATTAATGCAAGAATTAAAGATAGTGGAACAAATTAATCAACAAGTTGTAGAGCAAAAATCAATTGAGGACTCTACTATAAAGGAAGTATCATTACTCAGATCAAAAATATTAAATGCTTGGAATGATTTAACAAGGATACCTTTTTATATTGGTGTAGATAGTGGTCTTCGCAGGGATAGGAGGACGATAGCTTTAGCAAGAAAAGTTGGGTTAATATACCCATATCAAGGTGATTTTAGTTATAATGATCAGACTTATATGTTGCGAATTAATGATATAACTAAGGATGGCACCAGGAGCTTCAAACTGCTAAATCTGTGTTACAGAAACTTAGTAAGGAATTGGATAGTGCTACGTCACAAGTTTCAGTTCAAATACAATCAACTGCTCCAGTCGTAACACCTCAACCCATCTCATCTCAAACGAGGGCCCCGGTTCCGGGTTCGACCACTCCAGTTACTACTATAGTTTCAACTGTCTCTGTTGTTGAAAAGTTTTCTTTGGATATGGAAGCAAAGATTAAAGAATGTGAAAATAATTTAAATAGGTTATTGAGCATCTGGAATGATTACTAAAGCCAGAGTTCCGAATGTTAGATCTCATTGTGAGGCTGAAGTTAAGAAATCTGGGGTAGAATAAAAGCCCGAGTACTGCCCCATTACGTGCTTATGGTAATTAATATTTTGATATTTTATTGTTATTAAATTTGATTTTTCATATAATGTTATTGAGGAATGCATGAGTAGATATATTAATTTTGGTTATGGACAAAAACCGTCTATTTACTCAAGTTCAGCTATAAATCAGGTAGTAAGTGACTATTTAAAGTTTAAAGAGTGGTTAAGTGCTGTTCCCACTTCATCTCAACAGCCATATAAAGATGCAATGGTATAATGCATTAATTAAGGGGTATGAAAATCAATATGATTTTGAAATAATTACTCCTGGAATGCCATGGTATGACATTGAGCCACGGCTTGAGCGATATATATCATCACAGCAATCTCCGCAAAAGGGAACTGAAGAGGTGCGGCCGCGGACGGGTTGGGCGGGGCGAGAACGGTCGGATCGTTCATGAGGGGGCGACGGCGAGGCGTCCGGTCCGGCCGTGCCGAACGATTGCGGGAACTGGCCGTATGGTAGCCGATCCGCGGGCCTGACGCAGCGCGCGCACCGGGGACGAGGGACGGCAGCGGGTAAGGGAACGGGTATCGGCGGGCCGAGGCTCAGCTGCTCAGGGCTCGCGCAGATGCCCGGCACTGCGTCATTCCGGGGCCGCCCGTCGACAGCCCTCGAGTTTTGCCGGGGACCGCTACTGGTCGGTCTTGCCGGGCTGCTCCGCTTGCGTCTGGGCCGGCTCGTCGCCGGATCCCTCGTCCGCGACCTCGTCCCCCGCGTCGGCTTCCTGTGTGTCCTCGTCCAGGGCCTGGTCCTGCGCCTGGCTCTGCAGCTGCTGAAGCTCCGCGCCTGGCTCTGCTGCTGAAGCTCCTGCGCCGTGCGGGCCCGTTCCACGTAGCTCTGGTAGGCCGGCAGCGCGATGGCGGCGATGATCCCCACGAAGAACAGGATCGGGAGGATGAGCGCGAGCACGACAACGCCCGTCGAGTTCGGCGGGGTCGGGCCGCCGAAGCGATTGGCGCCTTTGGTCCCCGGGATGATCCAGAACAGCAGCGGTGCAACCGGCACGATCAGGAGCAGCGACAGCCAGCCCGAGACGTCGAAGTCGTGGCAGCGTTGGATGGTCAGCATGACCCCGACGACCAGCATCCCGATCACCGCGGCGACGATGATGGCGCCGCCGAGCAACTCGATGCCGCTTCCTGCGGACAGCGCCGCGCCCAGCCCAATGACCGCGTAGAACACCAGCGTCATCCCGACTGAGTAGCCGATATAGCGGACCCGCCCGATGCGGCCGGCGACCGACAGCATCTTGACCTGGGAGAACTCCTCGGTGTCCGTGGTCGGCCACGGGCGCCCCGGGCCTCTGGTAAGGGTTGGCGGCGGCTGGCTGCATGACATCTCCTGTGGGTTGACGGGCGTGCGCTGCCGAGCTTGCCCGATGACGCCCGGATAGGCAGCTGCGGCGCAGATCCTGGCCCAAAGTATCGGCTCGAATGGGCTAACATTGAGCGTTCCACCCCCCTTCGTTCGGGAGCCTGCCATGAACCCTGCCGACGCCAAGATGCTGACCCGCTTTCCCGGCCTGGATTTCGGCCTCGGGGAGACCCTGGACATGCTGCGCGAGACCGTGCAGAGCTTCGCCGCCGGGGAGATCGCCCCGCGCGCGGCCGAGATCGACCGCAGCAATGCCTTTCCCATGGACCTGTGGCGCAAGCTGGGCGACCTCGGGCTGCTCGGCGTCACCGTCGAGGAGGAGTACGGCGGCGCCGCGCATGGGCTATCTCGCCCATATCGTGGCCGTGGAGGAGATCAGCCGGGCCTCGGCCGCGGTCGGGCTTTCCTACGGCGCGCATTCCAATCTGTGCGTGAACCAGATCCGCCGCAACGGCAGCGAGGCCCAGAAGCGCAAGTACCTGCCCAAGCTCATCTCCGGCGAGCATGTGGGCGCGCTCGCCATGAGCGAGCCCAATTCCGGGTCCGACGTCGTGAGCATGAAGCTGCGCGCCGACAAGAAGGGCGACCGCTACGTGCTCAACGGCAACAAGATGTGGATCACCAACGGGCCGGACGCCGACACGCTGGTGGTCTACGCGAAGACCGACGTCAACGCCGGGCCCCGCGGCATCACCGCCTTCCTCGTCGAGAAGGGCTTCAAGGGGTTCTCCACCGCCCAGAAGCTCGACAAGCTGGGCATGCGCGGCTCCAACACCTGCGAGCTGGTGTTCCAGGACTGCGAGGTGCCGGAGGAGAACATCCTCGGCCAGCTCAACAAGGGCGTGAACGTGCTGATGAGCGGCCTGGACTTCGAGCGCGCCGTGCTGGCGGGCGGCCCGCTGGGCGTCATGCAGGCATGCATGGACGTGGTCGTGCCCTACGTGCACGAGCGCGTGCAGTTCGGTCAGCCGATCGGCGAGTTCCAGCTCATGCAGGGCAAGCTCGCCGACATGTACAGCACCATGAGCGCCTCCAAGGCCTACGTCTACGCGGTGGGCCGTGCATGCGACGCCGCCAAGACCCCGGATGCCGTGCGCGCTCTGCGCAAGGATGCTGCCGGCGCGGTGCTGTTCGCAGCCGAGAAGGCGACCTGGATGGCCGGCGAAGCGATCCAGGCGCTGGGCGGCAACGGTTACATCAACGACTACCCGACCGGACGGCTGTGGCGTGATGCCAAGCTGTACGAGATCGGTGCCGGCACGTCCGAGATCCGCCGCATGTTGATCGGGCGCGAGCTGTTCGACGAGACGAGATAGGCCCTGCCTTCGCGTCACACACCCTGGAGAATCGAGTATGTCCGTCAAGTCCTTCGAGCCCAAGTTCATGAAGGTCGGCGTGCTGACCGCGGCGCTGCAGGAGCTCACGCCGCGCAAAGTGCGGGACCAGGATCCCGATCGCGCGATCGAGGATTGGCTGCAGTTCGCCAAGGAGCTCGGCGCGAGCTACATCCAGACTCTCGGCTGCGCTGCACCCGTCGCAGGCCGACATCCCGCCCGAGGCGATGCTCGATCCGGTGGCCAACACCCTGGACCTGCGCGAGCCGTTCTCGAAGTCGCGCGCGCAGCGCGTGAAGGCGGCCATGCAGGCGACCGGCATCGGCGTGTCCGATATCGGCTACTTCGACAACATGCTCCACGACGACAACGATATCCGCAAGAAGAAGCACGAATTCATGAAGCGCGTGCTGGACGCGGCGGTGCTGTTGGGCGCGGATGCGGTGTGCGGCTTCGTCGGCCGCAACCAGGCGCTGTCGATGGATCAGAATCTGGTGTTCTTCGAAGAGGTGTTCATTCCGCTGCTGAAGGAATGCAAGGCGCGCGGGCTGTCGTACCGGGTCGAGCAATGTCCGATGCCGGGCTGGACGGTCAACGACAACTTCCACAACAACATCGCGTACGCGCCGGGTCCGTGGATCGCGCTGCACCGGATCTGCGAAAAGCACGGCGTCGGCGACCAGCTGCGCATCCACTACGACCCTTCGCACGCGATCCTGATGGGACAGGACACGCGCTCGCTGTTTCAGTATCTGAAGGACGAGGGCTACGGCTTCCTGATCGGCGGCTTTCACGTCAAGGGCCAGGTCATCGATTCGAAGGGCGTATCGGCGTGGGGCTACGGCGGGCAGACCCTGGAGCGCGGCGACTGGATCGACGGCAAGCCTTCGCCGCGGCCGGCCGATCACCTCAACGCGTGGAAGAAGCAAGTGGTGCTGTGCGAGCACGAATTGCCCGGCACCGCTCGGCACGACCCGCTGGCCTATCTGCAGAACCGCAGCGTCGACTGGCTGGATCACCAGCTGGCCGCGCGCGAGCTGTTGAATCTCGACGTGGCGAACACCCACCTCGTCGTCGAGCACGAGTATCCGAAGGCGCGCATCCAGGACAAGGACAAGCTCAAGCCGATCCTGCAGGGCTCGATCGCCTTCACGCGCAAGATCGACGAGGCGGCGGCGTGCATGTTCGCGCTGCAGCAGGAGGTCCTCTCCGCGCAAGGCATTCCGGTCCAGGGCGTCGGACGAGAGCCGTACCGCAGCTAGTGTGGCGGCGTGCCTGTTGCGAACCTGCTTCGGAGAACGGGAGAACGAAAATGGCCAAGAAAAGACTCAATGTCGCGATGATCGGTTACGCGTTCATGGGACGCGCACACAGCAATGCCTGGCGGCAGGTGTCCCGTTTCATGGATCCGCCCGCGGAGCCGGTCTTGAAAGTGATCTGCGGCCGCAGCGCGGACAAAGTGAAGGCGGCCGCCGATACGCTCGGCTGGGAGGAAGCCGCCACGAGCTGGGAAGAGGTCGTCAACCGCAAGGATATCGATATCGTCGATGTGGCCACGCCGGGCGACAGCCACGCCGCCATCTCGATCGCGGCGGCCAAGGCCGGCAAGGCGGTTCTTTGCGAGAAGCCGCTCGCCAACACCGTGGCCGAGTGCGAGCAGATGGTCGA
The DNA here is from genome assembly GCA_963699545.1 of Nitrospirota bacterium. Taxonomy (GTDB): domain Bacteria; phylum Nitrospirota; class Thermodesulfovibrionia; order Thermodesulfovibrionales; family UBA9159; genus JAMCQB01. The sequence goes on from CAVOUE010000007.1 coordinate 116,803, forward strand.
TGCGGTGAAGCAGGCCGGTGTCGTCAACATGGTCTGCCACAACTATCGGCGCGCGCCGGCGGTGGCGCTGGCCCGGCAGCTGATCGCGCAAGGCAAGCTCGGGCAGCTCTATCACTACCGGGGGACTTACCTGCAGGACTGGCTGGTCGACCCCGAAGTGCCGCGTTTGTGGCGCATGGTGAAGGCGCAAGCGGGCTCGGGATCGCTCGGCGACATCGTCTCCCACACTCTGGATCTCGCGCTGCACCTGGTCGGCGACGTGTCCGAGGTGTGCGGCATGATGGAAACCTTCACCAAGGAACGGACCATCCCCGGCACCGACAGGAAAGGACCGGTCGACGTCGACGACGCGACCCTGTCCCTGGTGCGTTTCGCGAACGGCGCGGTCGGTTCACTGGAAGGCACGCGCTTCGCCACCGGGCGGAAGAACTACAACCGCTTCGAGATCAACGGCAGCAAGGGCAGCATCGCGTTCAACCTCGAGCGGTTGAACGAGCTCGAGGTCTATCTGGAAGAGGGGCCGGACAGCGGCTTCAAGAGCGTGATGGTCACCGACGCCAAGCACCCTTACGTGGGCGCGTGGTGGCCACCCGGGCACGTGATCGGTTACGAGCACACGTTCACGCATACGTTCCTCGATTTCGTCAAAGGCGTGATCGAGGGCAAGTCGCCGGCACCGGATTTTGCGGATGGCCTGAAGACTCAGCGTGTGCTGGAAGCCATCGAGACGTCGGCGCGGGGCAAGAACTGGGTGAGCGTGAAGGCGGGCCGATAGGTGAATGCCTTGGTCCCGCCGCCAGGCCGATCCTGTTCAAGTCCTCCACTGTCGTTCCCGCGCAAGTGGGAACCCAGCGCTGCTCAAGCACTTCTGGATCCCCGCCTACGCGCGCCCACGCGGGGATGACAGCAAAGAGATGGTCACTGGCCGGGAACGCGCTCCAGTCAAGTCGCCGCGCGCGACGCTGCTGGGCAGCGTCGGACCGGCGCGTCGGCGTAGCCACGTTGGCGCACCTCGGCTGGCTCGTCGCCGGCAACGCGCGGTCCGGCTAGCGGAACAGTACCGCCGCCTTGTTGATCGTCGTGAACACACCCCACGCCAGCGGCAGGCCGACTCCCGAGCCAGCACAGCGCGACCAGGGCCGAGCTGGTCGGCTTCACGTCGGATGCGGCGTTGGCGGCGCTGTTTGGATCGCCCGCCGCGCGCGCCGCGGCCTCGTGCGCGATCCTCCGCTCCGCTTCGAGCTCGGCGTCGGTCATGTAATACCGATCGGCCACCGGGCGCACCAGCAGGTTGCACACGAGGCCCACAGCGAGCAGTCCGCAGAGGATATAAAGCGTCGTGTCATAGACGGCCGCCCGCGGGATGCCCTGGGCCAGCTGGTATTCGCGCAGGTAATTGACGATGACGGGGCCGAAGATACCGGCCGCCGACCAGGCCGTGAGCAGCCTGCCGTGAATGGCGCCCACCATCTGGGTGCCGAACATGTCGGCCAGGTACGCGGGCACGGTGGCGAAGCCGCCGCCGTACATCGACAGGATGATGCAGAACGCACCTACGAATAGCGCGATGTGGTGGGCATGGCCGGACCATGGCGCGGAGGCATACAGTGCGATCCCAAGCAAGAAGAACGTGGCGTAGGTGAGCTTGCGGCCGAGGTAGTCGGAGGCCGATGCCCAGATGAAGCGGCCGGCGATGTTGAACAAGCTCGGCGGCCGGGGGAAACCGGCCGCAATTGCGGCGATCTGCTTGAGCTGCTCCGAGGTCAGGTCGCCGAACTTGACATCGAGGCCGATCAGCTGGCCGGCGAACACCTCCTGGAGCATCGGGGAGGCCATGCCGATCACGCCGATGCCGGCCGTGACGTTCAGGCACAGCACCCACCAGAGGAGCCAGAACTGCGGCGTCTTCCAGGCGACGTTCAGGTGCACGTGCCGCTCGTGATCATCTTTCCGGCGTTCTGGGCGGGCGGCGTCCAGCCGGCCGGCTTCCAGCCCGGCGCTGGCAGGCGGTAGCCGAACGCACCGAACATCATGAGCACGAAGTAGATCGCGGCGAGCGCAAGGAACGTTTCCCATACGCCGACCGAGTCGGTGTCGCGAAATGCTTCATGAGCATGTCGGCCAGCGGCGCGCCGATCATCGCGCCACCGCCGAAGCCCATGATCGCCATGCCGGTCGCCATGCCGCGGCGGTCGGGGAACCACTTGATCAGCGTCGAGACCGGCGAGATGTAGCCGAGCCCGAGCCCGATGCCGCCGATGATCGCCGGAGCCCAGCCACAGCATCCAGATCTGGTGCAGGTAGACGCCGAGGGCGGAGAACACGAGCCCTCCGCACCAGCATAGCGCGGCGACCACCCCGGCCTTGCGCGGACCGGCGTGCTCGAGCCAGCCGACCCAGGTCGCCGCCGACCCGCCGAGGAAGACGAAGAACAGCGTGATACATCCAGCCGAGCGTGCTGATCTTCCAGTCGCAGCCGGTCGCGAACACGCTCGCGAGGAACGTCATGTCGGCGGGGCACGCGACCGGGCTGGTAATGCCGACCGCCCGCGACAGCGGCAACCAGAACACGCTGAACCCGTAGGCCATGCCGATGGACAAATGGATCGCCAGCGCCGCCGGCGGGACGAGCCAGCGGTTGAAGCCGGGCCGGGCGTAGGTCCGCTCCTTGGACAGCAACCCGACGCCGTTCGCGCCGGCGCCGGGCAGTACTGTGGCGACCTCAGTCACGGTTGTTCCACCTCGTTGAAATTATTAGGAATGACCCTTCTTGCTGTCCGGGACCGCGCGCCACGCGTGAGCCTACAGACCCAGGCCAATGAACGCAATATGCGGCAGAAAGCATATTGAGACGCGGGTGACGACCAGCAAATTGGTGAACCCATGTGCACCGGGATTTGTCACCACGGCGTTCAACGCGGAACCTCTGCCGCGATTGCCATGCCGCCGATTGTCTTTACCCGCTCCCTTGCAGTTCCATCCAGGCGACGATCCGAGTCCCGCTCACGGACTGGGTACTGCTGTTCTCCCCGTTCCGGGAGAACCGGGGCCGACCTGACACCAACCTGACGAAGGCGCTGGAGACGTGGCCGGTGGCGGTAGAAAATTGCGGATTGTACTGGCACTTTGTAGATATTGTTTGGATTTTCCTTTTCCCGTTTTTGTATTTAATCAGCAGACATCATTGAGGATATGATGGAACAGAAACAGCAGCTTGAGCATCGACATCACGTTGTACCAATACGAGTTTATATCACCATATTTCTTTCTTTAATGATACTCACTGCACTTACCGTTTTTGCATCAACCAAGGATTTTGGTCCGGGCAACACTATCATTGCCGTTGCTATAGCGGCTCTAAAAGCGACTCTTGTAATTCTGTATTTTATGCACGTCCGCTACAACGATAACATCGTCCGGATTGCTGTATTTGCCGGCTTTCTATGGTTAGGCGTTATGATTGTTCTCACCCTTAGCGATTACATCGCCCGCGGCTGGCTGCTCACTTACTGGTAAAATCCTAGCTCCAAATTTTTGCCTACCGATTCCATGAATCATTTTCATCGATTTGATGTTAACAATTAATTAGACGCATGTATGAAAATGACTTATAACTTGGATCGTGGAAATCAAAAATATTTTCGCTGAATTTCGTCAAGCACTAAGAAGCCTCATCCGTTGTCCTTCGTTTTCAATTGTTTCCATTTTGACCATTGCGCTTGGAATGGCTGGCATTTTGTGTATCGTATTTGTGCTCAACTCAGTCGTTTTGCGGAAGCCGCCTTTTCCACATCCTGATAAATTGTTCATGATCGTAAGCACCAATCGCGATGCGATTGGTAAAGTTGATGAATATGGTTCTTCACTCGTTGATTTCATTGACTGGCAACGATCAAACCATTCGTTCGAACAGATGGCTACACTGGAAATGGGAGAAGCAGCCATCACCGATCTTGCTGAGCCAACTCAAATTCAAAGCCTCACAACAACGAGTAATCTTTTTTCTGTTCTTGGGGTACGGCCTCAACTTGGACGATTTTTTGTGGCTGAAGAAGAAAATTCTACAAGTCGAGTTGCATTCATAAGCGATCGGTTAATGGCGCCGATTATACGCAAGTCGCCAGGACATTGTCGGAAAAACGATAGAACTCGATGGCGCAGCTCACCGGATCATTGGTGTCGCACCTCCAAACTTTCGATTTGCTGCTCCGGCCGATGTCTGGTTGCCCATGAATCTCCAGGTTGATCGCAATACGAGTCCAATGAGCAGAATACTTTTTGTAGTTGGACGCTTGAAAGCAGATGCAAACCGGGCGACAGCAAACGCGGATCTTAATCGCATTGCTGAAGAATCGGCCAAGAATTACCCTCAAACGAATGAAGGCTGGGGCGTCAAACTTCTTGGCGTAGATGAGAACATTCAGCGTGAGATACGTGTTCCGGTTTCCGTCCTGGGTATCGGTGTGTTGATCTTGTTGATCATTGCATGCGTGAATGTTTCTGGACTTATCTTAAATCGGTCGATGGAACGTGAAACAGAAATTGCTATGCGTCTGGCACTGGGAGCCACAACAAAAGATCTATTCCGCCGTATTATCATTGAAAATTTATTGATTACGTTCATGGGAACGGTTTTGGGATTTGCTTTAGCAGCAGCTTGTATGAAGCCGCTCATTCTTTATGGTCCAACGCTTCCTGTCGGAACTCTTGATTTAGGTTTGCTGGAGAACCTCCAAGTAGATTTTTTTGGATTGCTAATCGGCGCGATCCTGGCAGTTCTAATTGCCATCATTCTTACAGCTCTCCCGCTTCGTTTAGCGCAAAGAAGCGAGATTTCAACAACCTCCGCTCAGTATCAAAAGGCACAACCGTTTCCGTTCGACAGGCGGAAGACGCCAGGCTTTCTTGCTGATTTTGCAGATTACTGCTTCAACGATGCTACTCGCAATTACATTTGGAGTGGTAAAGACATTCTGGAAATTAACCGACGTTTACGCCGGCTTTGATGTGACAAAAACAACGATCATAAAACTTTCGCTTCCAGCCTCGCGATATGAAACGCATAATAAACGCGCACAATTCGTGCAACAATTCTTGCGCGAAATCAGCCAAAGAAATGAAATTACAAAAGCCGGTGTGACCAGCCGGTTACCGCTGAATGAATTTAGTTTTACAACATTCTTTGGAATACAAGGCCGCCCTGAATCACCTGCTAATTCTCCGATTGCAAATTTCCGGCGAATTTCTGATGGCTACTTTCGAACAATTCGCACCAATATCATTGAAGGTAGAGATTTTGATGGCAACGACACACCGGATAATTTGGCAATCGCAATCGTGAATCGGAAATTCGCTCAGACTTTTTGGCCTGGCGAATCAGCGATCGGGAAAAAGATAAAACGTCAAGCAGGAAAGGATCCATGGCGGACAATTGTTGGTGTTGTAGAAGACGTCAGAGAACTTTCATATTCGCAGCCGATTTCGCCAGTGCTTTATATTCCATATTCACAAAACAGTTCGCCCGTATTTTATTGTATGATCCGCTCCAATTTACCGCAGCAGATGATTCTTTCTAATGTTCGTCAGGAATTACACAAGATCGATCCGCTGCTGCCAATGGGCGAAACTCAAAGTATGCAACAGTGGGAAAGCAAAACACTGTCGCGTCCAAGATTTACTGCCGTCCTGATGATTTTTTTGGCGGTCATCGCATTTAGCGTTTCGCTTGTTGGAGTTTTCGGAAATGTCCGCGGATGGGTGCTTTCCCGTTTTCGTGAAATTGGAGTTCGATTAGCATGCGGCGCTACTCACAGTTCGATCATGGTGCTAATCCTATCGCGCTCAACGAAAATTATTTTCTCCGGGATTTTGGTTGGAATGTTGTTAACGTTTGTTTCGGCAAAAACAATCACATCGTTTTTTGATTCGAAATACATTATCGATTGTGCTGCGGCCTTTGTAGCTGGCGTAGCAATGACAACAATTTGTGTGTTGTCTGCATATCTGTCCGCTCGATCCTCGCACAAAATCAGCCCATCAATTCTCCTCACTCAGGCATAGAGTTGAATGTTCGAATAAACCGCCCCCATCCAAAAAATAAAAACAAGAGACATAAACCAAAGATGACGCTCAGCCACTTGCCAATGCGAGCCAGGCCGATCCATAAAGCATTATGCCGATTCAAGATTTGGAACTCATTCACATAGATAATTTCGCAAGCACCATTCTCTCTGTCATCACGTGTAATGCTGCTTCGCCTTTTAGGCCCATGATTGATGCTGTAATTCACAAGTTGACCCTTCAAATGGATTTCATCTCCAATGTGAGCCGTTTTTATTCTCGCTTCTATCTCCGAATTTTCAGGCAAAAGATGATTGTTCGAAAGCTGATCCCATTTGAAACTGCTCCAAGCCTCATCGCTCGAAGTTTTCACATAGCACGTCCAATCCCCATGGGAAAACTCTAGATCCTTCAGATACCGATTGGTTATATTTTGACCCCAGATCACACAGATGTCCTTGGTGTTCAAAAAATCACCCCATTGTGCATGGGAAGTATCAATCCAGCTCGAAGAATCATGATCCTCCACAATCAAGCCCCAAAGTTCATATTCAAAAACAGGTTGGATTTGATAGCTATGTTTTTTCACTGCAAGATCGAATGGCTCTTTGTCTGTTCTGTTTCAGTTTGACGAGGTTCATTCTGCAAATCTTTTAAATTTGAGATAGATTTGGAACCTGGACTGACTGCCAGTACGCAAACGCCCAAAGAATCAAAGAAATAAACACACATTTTAAAGACAGAGAAAGAGATTCTTGGTTGGGTCCTTCAAGGCAGTTGAACTCATATCGAAGCAAAATATCACATTCATGGTTTCGAAGGCGATTGGCTCAAGAAATTGGAGTCATGTTCAGCTTCAGGTAAAATGAATCCGCTTCTATCATGCCGAATGAATGGTTTGCAGTTTATACACGTCCGCGTCATGAGAAAAAGGTTGCACAACAGCTAAGCAATAAAGGTGTTGAAGTATTCCTTCCGTTGCGTGCCGTAATTAGCAATTGGAAGGACCGCCGCAAAGAAGTTCAATTCCCGCTCTTTACCGGTTACGTTTTTGTGCATATTGTTCTGGAAGATCGATTGTCAGTGCTAAGAATTCCTGGCGTAGTTCAATTTGTTGCAAGTCAAGGGAAGCCAGTTGCAATTCCTGATACTCAAATTGATGCTGTTCGCCAATTAGTAAGCAGCGGGTTGAAGTACGATCCGTATCCTTAGATGTGAAAGAAGGAATGCGGGTAACGATTCGCAATGGACCTTTAAAAGGCGTTGAGGGACTTGTGCTTGCGAAACGGAAGAAACATCTGCTCGTGCTTTCTGTTGACTTGATCCAGCAATCCGCATCGCTGGAAATAGATATTAACGATACCGATGTACGTTAAGATCCAAACCACAAAGACGCAAAAATGAATATCCACCCGATCCAAATAGAGTTAAATTCGTACAACGTTGACGCCGGCCTTCTTGGCGTGTTTGTTTACATCCAAGATGCTGATGGCTCATCACAATTCTACACTGCTGGCGTAGCTGATTTACTTCCAAACGGATCATGACCCCTGAAAGTCACTATCGCGTTGGCAGCACGACTAAAACATTCACCGCTGTTGACACTTCAATTGATTGCTGAAGGCAAACTCTCATTCAGCGATACAATGAAAGAACGATTGCCCGATGTTGCAATTCCAAATAACGATTCATTAACCATTGAACGCCTGTTGCGGATGCGCAGTGGCTTATTTGATTTTGAAGATGATCCAAGTTTGCTAGGTAATCTGGATGCGCATCTTCAGCCATGCACTTTGAAACATGCAATCGATCTGAGTATCAAACATCCAGCAGTTTTCGAACCAGGCAAAAAGTATACCTACTGCAATACGAATTTTTGTGTTTTGGAACTAATCATTGAACGCATTACCGGCCATGCATTGGCTGAGGAATATAATAATCGCATCTTCGATCCGCTTGATATGAAAAACAGCAGTTATCCATCAGAAGATGATCTGACTTTACCTGAACCTTTCATTCACGCGGATACGAACAGACAAACGACGGCTGGCGTGAATGCAGTGAAGTTTTTTTGGGCGTGGTGATGGTGCTTTGATTACTACCGCAGTGGATCTGTCAAAATTTTTTTGGGCACTGCTGATTGAATGTCGATTGTTATCTCAAGAAATGCTCAACAAAATGATGACTGTGATTCAAGGAATTTGATCCGCCTGCTGAGAAATTGTATGGACTCGGCTTAATCGCGGATCCACTATCTTGTGGAACAGTTTGGGGGCATTCAGGTGCAGGATTTGGCTATCGCTAGTTTCCCATTCTTGAATCTTGGGGACTTGGACGCTTTGCTGTGTTTATGCAAAATGGTACCTATGGTTTCCGCGTTGCCAGAACCAGCCCACCCGGCTTTTCAAACGAGTTCAGAGCGATGGTATATACTCACCACTAAGGCACAAAGGCACCATGAATCACAAACAATTAAGTAAATTGCTCATTTCTGGTTTTCGTGTTTCAGATTTCGCGTGCAGAAATAATCAAAATGCACAACAAGCCAAAGAATCAATCTTGAGAGAAAATCTAACACGTATTAGGGAAAGCATTGACAAATATTACAGTGACAATCAGAAATATCCGTCCACTCTGAAAGAGTTAGCTAGGCGCGATTATTTTAAGACAATACCGATTGATCCAATCACGCGACGTGATGATACATGGATTCTCCAATATGAGGAACGAGGCATGAATTCAGATCCGAGTGCCGAACTGGGAATTATGGATGTACATAGCGGTGCGGACGGACAGTGTATAGACGGCACACCTTACTCGGAATTATGAAAACCTTCACCGCGAAGACACAAAAATTACTTCCAGTCAGAGAGGATTTGATTCGCTGCAAGTGAGCCGGGGATACCTGACACACCGCCACCGGGATGCGTTGCAGCACCGCAAAGATCAGAGGTTTTCGATTGGAGTTTTATAGCGGCCATGACCTGCAACGGACGCGTCAACATCAATTTTGATCCAGCGAAATCTCACCTTGATGAATATTCCCTTCCGTTAGGCCAAATTCCGTTCGAGAAAAATGCGAGCGGTGTGCAACCTGTCGATGCAAAATCAGATTTGAAAATCCTGGCGCATACGCTTCAATTGTTTTAACAACATTATCCCCAAATTTTTCTTTCAGCTCATTCCAATTTCCCTGCTTCAAGTGATACGGCGCAAACAAAACATAAACCGACATCACATGTTTTCCTGCAGGGGCAACCGTTGAATCAACAACAGAAGGAATGGCAATATCTAAAAATGGCGATTTCGCGAAGGTTGTCCGTATTTAGCATCATCAAATGCATGCTCCAAATAATCCATATCCGGCGCAATGCAAACTGTTGCTGGCTTTAGATCACCATTCAGTCCCTTCCATTGCGGATAACCATCCAGGGCAAAATTTACTTTTGCACTGACACCTCGTGATTTGATTCCACGAACTTTTAATAAGAAATGCGGCTCCAGATAAACCGGATCTACCAACTTCAAAAACGCTGCGCTTCGCATCGGCATTTTAAACTACATATTTACTTTGAATCTCTTCCCCGTTCGATAAAATGACTCCGGTTGCAAGGCCGTCCTCTACGGAAACCTGTGAAACTTCAACGCCTGTGCGTATTCAACGCCAACACTTTTCGCGGATTGAGCGATCGCTTGAGTTAAACTTCCGATTCCGCCTTTGCAAAATGGCCACGCAAAATGTGAACCGTCACCACGTCCAAGTTTCCAATACAGCGAGACATAAACCGAACCAGCAGAACGCGGTCCGTAGAAACTTCCGAGAATACCATCACTTGCTAACACACCTTTCAGATGCGGATTCTCAAAATATTGATTCAGCAAATCGTAAATGCTCATTGGAAGAACGCGGAGCATTTCCAAAACATCTTTTTCGCGAAGCCCTTTCAGCTTCCAAGCAAGCCCAAGCAATTCGCCAACATCGCTATAACCAGCGGTTGCAGGATCTGGTATCGCCGTTGTTAGCAATGGTCTTAAGTGCAGAATCAGTCGCTCCATGTCGGAAACGAATTCAAAATAACGCTGGCTGTCTTTTTCTGATTTGCGTGAAATACTCTCACGTGTTCGTGCATTATCTTTCCAGAAAATTAACGGATCACCATCAGGTGATGGAGCGAACATTACGGGATCGAATTCAATCGTTTCGTAGCCATATTTATTGAGCTTCAACTGATCGACGATAGAATTCTGAAAAATTCCCGGCGAGTATGCACGGTGGTGTAACGGAATCCCGAAAATGGCTCTTCTGTAACCGCAGCTCCGCCAACAATCCCTCGGCGTTCAAGCACCAATACTTTTTTCCCCGCTTTTCCTAGTTTTGCTGCGGCCACCAATCCATTATGTCCGCCACCAATTACAATTACGTCGTATCCCATAGCTTTTATTTTTTAAAACGGAGTAACAGTGGTATCTCCGTTACTCCGTGGTGAATATTTCAGTTATTTTTTTCTCATCATCATGATGATTCCGATTAATCCCAAAGAACCAGGAATCCGGCACCAAGAACGATTGCCAGTGTACTTCATCTCCAATTCCAGACTGCCTAAAACTGAGCAGTCATCGTTTTATCGCCAGAATCCATTTCGACAAGAGGAAATGACCAGCTCACTGTTTTTCCATCTTCACCGATCGTTCCATTTGTAGCTGGTGATGGTAATGCTTTTGATGGAAGCTTCACAGAATACTTGAATGCAGCATTACCAAACATTGCTGCAGCCATCTGTTTTTGCATGGCATCATCGCCACCAGCGGCAGGCTTATCTTTTTTCTTCGACTTTAACACTTAGATGCCCGACCGTTCCATTTTCTTCTTTTTTCCAGGTTATCGGCATTTCTTTGAATGTTTTCGTGTTGTTTAAACTTGTAACCTTGTCAAAAGAAATATGAACATAGAAATGTTGCTGATCCCCTTCGGTTTTTGTTTCGAACTTTTCAACTTTCACACCGGGCGATTGTAAATCAGCTTTTACTTCATTTTCCTTAATTTTGAACGGCATTTGTTGTTCTTTATCGCCGCCACCAGCCTGGCCGCCCATTTGCATCATTGAAACTAATTGCTGAGCCATGCTGTAATGCATGACCAATTTGCCGGAACCATTGGCATTCAATTCCAGTTGTTGGTCATAGTTAATACAACCTGCGATCAAAAGAAGCGCCAGGCAGGCAAAACTACACAAAGTGCGAATCGCTAGACGTGACATCGGTCCTCCCTCGTTAATTAATGGTGATCCTTTAATATTTCCAGAGCTGCAAGTCTCCCTGG
>CAVOUE010000008.1:0-11307 GCA_963699545.1 Nitrospirota bacterium
CATTGCCACGGCCCAACCGCCTGCTTCCAGTCTGTTGCTCCCACGTTGCTCACTGATACTAGGAGGGCCAAAACTGCCGAAAGCCATCTCACCGCCCTCCCACCAAGAGCGATGAGGCACAGAGGTTGCAGGGGGAGGGAATTTTGCCCTGCTACGTGGAGAAATCGCCGTATCAGGGCATTCAGCTCGCACCGATGGTGCGATAAAAGAACAATTTGCTGTTTTGCATTTCCTATGAGCTATCAGCTTAGAGCTATGAGCTGAATATTCCCATCGCCTATAACCTCTTACCCATCACCCGCTTTTTTATTTTCTGATTTCCTATCACCTATCACCTGTCTCATTATTCCTCCCTTATCTGCATCTGCGGATACGTCCTGCACACCTTCCACAGAGGGTAGAGCGCCGCCGAGGCTTGCACAGATGGCGACTATCCCCGTCATAATGTATGGCTGCCATTCAGGGTAATAAAAGACGGTCCAGTGGAAGCTTTGCAGATTGATGACCTTGATGAGGATCAGGCAAAGGCGGTCCCCACCAGAGTGCTCATGAAGAAAGCTGATCAGCCCCATCCCCACACTTTCGGCGATGGTGATGCGGATCACGTCGCCTGTCGTAAACCCCAGGGCGCGGTAAATGCCGAACTCCCTCCGCCGCTCGACAAAGAGCGTCATCAGCGCACCGGCGATACCGAAAAAGGCCACGACGACGGCCAGGACGCGCATCGACCGCGTCACCGCGAAGGTGCTCGTCAAAGATGTCGAGTATCCTCCCATGGAACTCTTCGCGGGTGGCAACGGGAAGGCCCCGGGCGGGCGCCCTGCGCTTCACCTCTTCGACGATCCGGTCCCGGTCGGGGATTCCCTTCGTCGATGAAGATGCCCAGGCTGTTGATGGTCCTGTCGCGAAAGAGCCTCAGGTAGGTGGAGCGGTCCATCATGATGACTCCGTGCTCGGTGGAGTAGTCGTAGAATACGCCGGTGACGACCGGAGCTCGCGGCCCGTCGGCGTTCCTCGATGGTGATCCGGTCGCCCTTTTTGACGTTGAACCGCCGGGCGAAGCTTTCGGAGATGACGACACGCCCCTGCTTCACCGGCTCCCAGTTCTTCGCCGCCGCCCTCGAACCAGACGAAGCGGTCATATCCTGGAGCACCGAGGCATCGATGGAGGTGATGGAGGACGGTTCCCCCCGGAAGGTGATCGGGACATTGCGGAAGATATCGATGCCGCCGATCCCCGGCAAGTCTTTCAGCTCATCGTAGAATTCCTCCGGGACAGTTGACGTCGCCCTTTGTCGAGATGTAGAGCTCGCCGCGGAGCTGGCTGTCCATCCACCAGACGACGGATTGCCGGAAGCTGTCGATCATGGCGCCCAGGCCGATGGACAGGGAAAGGGCGATCATGAAGGCGGCGACGGCGACGGAGGTCCGGCCCAGGTTTTCCCTGATATTCCCGACGGCGATTTTCCCCGAGAGCCCCATCGCCCTTGAAAAAAACCGCCTCAGGGCAGGGACGGACAGGACGATCGTCAACCCCGTGAAAAGGCTGGCGCCATGAGAAAGATGAAGGCGCCGGCAAAACCGACGTAGACGATGCAGAAAAGAGAGGCAGAAAAGGGCCGCGGCGACAGCCATAAAGAACATCCCGAAAATGGCAATCCTTCCTGGTCCTTTTCGATGCGCCGCGGGAGGCGGTCCTCCCCTGCAGGACTCGGACGGGCTGAAGGCGGCCCAGCTCCAGAAGCGACGGCAGGCAGCCGATGAGGCTCGCCGCCGAGCCGAGAAAGATGCCGCCCGCGAGGTTCCAGAAGGACCAGGGAAGCACCGCAGGCCGGAGGAAGAAATAGAGCGTACTGATGGCGTCGCCGACGACGTTACGAGAAATCCGCTCAACAGGTAACCGAGGACCCCGCCGAGGGCGCCGCCCGCCGAGCCGAGGAGCAGGACTTCGACGAGAAAGGCCGTTGCGATCTGTCGGCGGACGCGCCGAGGGCCAGAAGGATTCCCGCATCCCTTCGCCTGCTCACCACGGCGAACATGGCCGTGTTGTAGATGAGAAAGATGCCGACAAAAAGGGCGAAAAGCGACAGGCCTGGAGGTTGAGCCTGAAGGCCCCGAGCAGGGCCGCCAAGGGTCTCCGCCTTCTGGCGGTTGGACTCGATTCTAAAGCCGATGGCCCAGCGGGAGCGAAACGGCTTCCTCGTCGCTGACGATGAGGTCGACGCGGTCGATGTACCTCCCTCATGCCCACCAGTTCCTGGACATGGCCGATATCGGCGACGATCAGAGGTTCCCCGGAAGGATTGGGAAACACTAGACCACCCGCAAAGGTCCCCTGCGAGGTCTGAAGAATACTGCCCGCGGACAGCCCCAGGCGCTGCAGCAAGGCCCCTCTCCATGAGGATGGCTCGGTCGTTGATGAGAAAGTCGATGTATTGCCAGGACTTTGACGGTTCGCCTCTTCGAAGGGGGTGTTACTTAGTTCCGGCCGTATATGACGGTCAAGAAAGGGGTCGATTCCGAGAAGGCGAACAGACTCGCCGTGGACAAGCTTTATCTTTTTATCGATTACTGGTGAAAAATGCTTGACTGCCGGATCACGCATAAGCCTCTGAAGGGCTGCTTCCTCCATGGGCCCGGCAGGTCTCTCCATAACGTGGGTTGACTTACCCCTCAGGAACTCAACTGCCTGGGAGAAACTCGCGAGGGCAGATCTCGCTGATAGTGCCATGCCTATGACCGCGGCAACTCCAAAGGCAATGCCGAGGAGCTGAAGCACCGAAAGGCCTGGTCGCTTGATAAGGTAACGGAGAAACGATTTGGTTACTGTCCTCAACGCTCAATCTCCTCGCAGGAGGTTGGTTCTGTGATAACCCCGTCAACCATGCGAAGTATGCGGTCAGCGAATTTACAGGTGAGGGGCGTATGGGTAACCATGACAAGGGACATTTTGTGTTCCTGGCAACGGCGCTGCAATAGGTCGAGCACCTGATTACCGGTGGCAGTGTCAAGGTTGCCGGTGGGCTCGTCAGCAAGAATAAGTGCCGGTTCCTTGACGATAGCGCGGGCTATAGCTATGCGCTGCTGTTCGCCCCCTGATAACTCGTGGGGATATCTAGAGCCCTTGCCTTCAAGACCAACAGCGGTAAGAGCCTCCTCTGCGGCATTCCTGTCTGGTTTGCCAAGGAGCTCCAGGGAGAGATAAACGTTCTCAAAGGCGGTTAGAGTGGGAAGGAGATTAAAAAACTGAAAGACAAATCCGAGGCGCTTCCGCCTCAGGTCAGTTCTCCCTTTCTCACCGAGCTCTTCCAGATCATGACCGTCTACCTCGATACGGCCTTTGGTGGGCCGGTCAAGCCCGGCGATGAGGTTAAGGAGCGTTGTCTTGCCAGAGCCACTCTTTCCGAAAAGGGCGACCACTTCACCGGGTAACACCTCGATGTTTGCCCCCCGGAGGGCAATACCGTTCTGCCCTTCATCGCCATATTGTTTCCAGAGGTCTACGACGCGAATCACTGGTTTCACTTGGGGCCTCCCTTTCGACTCTGCGATGCTGTTGATCAGAAGCTTTCATCTCAATATATAGCACGTCTAGTGGCTTGTAAACGATCTGCTTTTCTCCTGACCATTTTTTTGTGTCGCCAGCTTCATCGGTAGTGAACTTGACAATTTCGTTTAAGTCCAAGTATCATATCGTCATGGATGCTGATGAGAAAGAAAAAGAGGGAGTGAAACAGCCTGAAAATCTAGTTTACTACAAGTCGAGAGAGGATCTTTACACGACGCTTCACATGTGTATTTATATGCGTGAGCTCCCTGATATAACCCCGGAAGAAATAAAACAAATGGAAGAGAAGGAGAAAAATAAGTAACCACTCTTTCAATTGTTCGCATCACCCCGTCTGTTATTCAATCGCGAAGCGTATGTACTTCAGTGACACAGGTTTGCCCGTGGGAATTTTCGCAACTTTATATAATGCCTTGAGTGGCATAGTCAAGTATGGTATAACACTCTGTCCGGAGAGATGTCCGAGCGGCTGAAGGAGCACGACTGGAAATCGTGTGAACGTGCTAAAACGCGTTCCGAGGGTTCAAATCCCTCTCTCTCCGCCAGTTAAGAAAATAGAAAAGCCAGGCCCTGCGCAACGTGGAGGTTATGAATCCCGTCAGGTTCGGAAGAAAGCAGCGGTAATAGCTAATCCGTGTGCCGCAGCAAGCCTGGCCCCTTTTTACAAGATAGTAATGAGTGATTAGTAATTAGTAAATAGTAAGAAACTAAACGATGAAGCTTACTAGGCGCGAGAATATCCATAAGGATATAAGATTACATATGAAAATCCTGAAATGAAACCTTCATTATTGAAATATAGGCACGCGAGGCGAGAGTCAAAGGCTACGATGTTAATCTCCGAACTCCGAACTGGCAACTCCAAACTGGGTTTCAGCGCGATGAGTTACACCGTTATTGCCCGAAGATGGAGGCCGAAGAAGTTTGACGACGTGATCGGGCAACCCCACATTGTCACTACCATGAAGAACTCCCTCAAGTTCGGGCGGATCGCCCATGCGTATCTCTTTACCGGGCCGCGAGGCGTAGGAAAGACCTCTCTGGCACGAATCCTTGCAAAGGCCGTGAACTGCCTCAACAGAACTTCAGAAGAGCCTTGCGGTACATGCGAGAACTGTGTTGCTATCGACAGGGGAGGTTTCCCTGACATTATTGAAATTGACGCAGCATCGACGGGAAGGATAGACGAGATGAGGGCGATGCTCGATACTGTCCGGTACATGCCCATGAAAGGTATTTACAAGGTCTATATCCTTGATGAATCGCATATGTTGACTGCCCAGGCCAAGGATGCCTTTCTGAAAACACTTGAAGAACCCCCTGGTCATAACATTTTTGTTCTTGCCACAACCGAGGCACATAAGATCCCCTATACCATCATGTCCCGGTGCCAGCGGTTTGACTTCAGGAGAATCTCAGAGGCAGAGATTGCCACGCAATTGAAGCGTATTTGCGATGAAGAGGGTATTACCTACGATGACGGGGTATTTTCTTATGTTGCCATCGAGGCCGACGGTAGCCTTCGCGACGCCGAATCAATCCTGGACCAGATCATTGCCTTTTCCGGAAAGCATATTGCTTATAAGGACGTACTCAGCACGATCGGTATCGTTGAAAATGAGATTCTTTTCAATATTCTCAGGTCTATTCTTGATGGAAATCTGAAGACAGGTCTTGAGATTATCGAAAACTCCCTCAATGAAGGGTATGATGTGCATCAGATCTACAGAGGTCTCATTTCGATGCTGAGAAATATGATGGTTTTAAAGGTATGCGGGGAGAGGCCATCTTTTCTCTATGTAGGCGAAGAAGAGTATGAGAGACTTTCTGATATGATGAAAGGAGTAGAGTACTACGAGATCCAGAACATGCTCAACTATATGCTCCGGGCCGAGGATCTTATGAAGGGACTCTTCCCCAAGGTAGCCCTTGAGATACTCTACATCAATCTTTACAATATCTCGAAGCTTCGGGACATAGAAAAGCTTATCGACGACTCCGCAGAAAAGCAGGATTTTCAGAAGGAAGACGAGCCATCCCCTCCCCGGGAGGCACCTGAAATGAAGAGACTCGACCGTGACGCGAAGGGTTTTGTCGAGTATCTGAAAACGAAAATGCCGTCGGTGGGGAATATGCTGGATAATCATGAAGTCAAGACAGAAGGCGATACGTTTGTCGTTATGGCCGACAGACAATCGCATGCTTTATTCAGGCATCGGGGTGAGGATATTAAAAAACACCTCTCGGATTTTTTTGGAAAGAGCACGACTTTTGTTTTAAGAGATGCCGGTGATCTAAAGAAAGACACCCTTGATGAATATGTAAGGGAAGCAGAAACTTTGTTTAACCTTTAAAGGAGGAGCGATGTCCAAACAATTGGGTCAACTCATGCAGCAGGCGAAAAAGATGCAGGAGAGGTTTCAAAAGATTCAGGAAGAGGTTGCTGTCAAGACTGTGGAAGCGCAGTCCGGCGGCGGTATGGTTTCATGTGTCGTGAACGGCAAACAGGAGCTGGTATCATTAAAAATTACAGATGAGATCTGGGAAGAAAAAGACAAGGAACTCCTTGAGGATCTTATTGTTGCAGCCATCAATGAAGGTTTAAGCAAGTCCAAAGATATGCTACAAGATGAGATGGCAAAGATAACAGGCGGCATGCCGTTACCCTTCAACCTGTAACCTGCCATGTATTATCCAGCACCTATCGAGCGTCTTATAGAAAATCTTTCAAAGCTTCCCGGCATCGGGAGAAAGACAGCAACACGTCTTGCCTTTTTTCTCCTGAATACAAAGGAAAGCTACGTTAGTGAGCTTTCGACCAGTCTGCTTGATATTAAAGAAAAAATTAAGCTGTGCACCGTCTGTTTCAACATTACCGATATTGACCCGTGCACAATCTGTATGGATGAGAAAAGAAACCGGTCAACAATCTGCGTTGTTGAAGAATCCTCCCACATGATGGTAATCGAATCAGCTAATCCCGGCTATTATCGTTACCATATTCTCCATGGAGTCATAAACCCGATTGAAGGTATAGGGCCTGACGAGGTCAGAATAAAAGAGTTGAAGGAGAGGGTGGCCCGGGAAGGTATCAGCGAATTAATAATCGCTACAAACCCTAATATTGAAGGCAACACAACAGCACATTATATTGCCGAATTGCTGCAAGACCTCGACGTGCGCATAACGCGCATTGCTTCAGGTATACCAATCGGTGGCGATATCGTCTACATCGACCCCCTGACTATCAAGAGTTCCCTCGACAACCGAAGAAACTTATAAACCGATCGTTAAACCATTTACAGTCGAACGGTCTGCTCATACTGCACCCTTTATCCCTACTTCTTCAGCGACTCCCAGTCCTTCAGGAATTTTTCAAGCCCGATATCTGTCAGCGGGTGATTCATTAACTGCCGGAGCACATTAAAAGGAATGGTGGCAATGTCTGCACCAAGCAACGCTGCCTCTACCACGTGAAGGGGGTGTCTGATACTTGCCACGATGATCTCGGTCTCATAACCGTAGTTTGAAAATATGGTGATTGTGTCCTCGATAATATCCATGCCCCTGGTTGATATATCATCGAGGCGTCCGATGAAAGGGCTCACGTATGTGGCGCCTGCCTTTGCTGCGATCAAGGCCTGGATAGGCTGAAACATGAGGGTAACATTTGTCTTAATGCCCTCCTGAGATAATGTGCGGACTGCCTTGATTCCTTCCTCGGTCATGGGGATCTTTACCACTGCGTTTGCACCCAGGGCAGCAAGCTTTCGAGCCTCGTCGCACATGCCCTTTGCATCAGTTGCGATCACCTCGAGGCTCACCGGGCCTTCAACGATTGAGAGTATCTCCTTGAGAATAGCCTGGGGATCCTTTTTTTCTTTTGCAAGGAGTGAAGGATTTGTTGTTACCCCATCAACAAGGCCCATTTCGATCCCTTTTTTAATCTCTTCTACATTGGCTGTATCAATAAAAAATTTCATGCAATTTTCCTCCGTTATTTCAAGCCTTTTCAACCCGGAGACTGTCAATTCGAGTCCCAGGACTTTGTGTTCACCATTCCTCTGCCCGAGGTATGCCACATCATTTTCCTTCAAATGGGAAAGAATTGCAACTGCTTTCTTGTGGCCATTCCGGGGAAGTGATTTTTTGTAGCGGCCTCACATTTTCAGGGCTTTCAATCCTGCCTGAGTTGTATTAAACTGAGATGCCAAAATCAATCTGACGAGGACGTACAATGAACGAGCAACATATCGGAAAAATAGCCGGCGAACTCAATCTCGCGCAAAGTTATATAAAGGCAACGGCCACCCTTCTTGATGAAGGTGCGACAATCCCCTTTATTGCCCGCTACAGGAAGGAAGCCACGGGCTCCCTTGATGAAGTATCTATTACAGCGATCAGAGACCGCCTTGAACAGCTGGCCCAGTTGGATGGTAGAAGAGAAGCCATTCTTCATTCCCTCGAAGAGAGAGGTCTTCTGACTGATGCATTGAAAGATCAACTCAACGCAGCCGAAACCATGGCTGTTCTGGAGGACCTGTACCTGCCCTTTCGCCCCAAGCGGAGAACGCGGGCCACCATTGCCAGAGAGAAAGGCCTCGAGCCACTGGCGCAGCGTCTTTTTTCTCAGGACGGCATCGACCCCGTGAACCTCGATCCTCTTGGTGAGGCTTCCGGCTTCATCGACGTTGAAAAGGGGGTTCATTCTCCCGAAGAAGCCCTTGCAGGAGCCCGGGACATTATTGCCGAGTGGATAAGCGAAGATGCACCGGCTCGGTCTTCCATTCGTGATCTCCTGCTCCAAAAGGCCCGCTTCAGCTCGAAGGTGATCACCGGCAAAGAGGGAGAGGGAGTCAAGTACAGGGACTACTATGACTGGGAAGAACCCGTCAGAAATGCTCCCTCACACCGGATACTCGCCATGAGACGGGGAGAAAGAGAAGGGTTTCTCGTACTTCGCCTTGTTGCGCCTGACGATGAGGCCCTGGCCCTCTTGAGGACCCGTTTTGTAAAAGGAGATAACCCGGCCTCGGGCCAGGTGCAAGAAGCCCTTGAAGACGGTTATCAGCGACTCCTCTTTCCTTCCATGGAAACGGAAGTACGTACGGTTACGAAAGAACGGGCCGATGAAGAGGCTATAAGGGTCTTTGCAGAAAATCTTCGTCAGCTTCTCCTGGCTCCTCCTCTGGGAGAAAAAAATGTTCTTGCCATCGATCCGGGTTTCCGCACAGGGTGTAAAGTTGTCTGCCTCGACAGACAGGGCAAACTCCTGCATACCGACACGATCTTTCCCCACAAATCGGAGAAAGAACGGTCTGAGGCCGCGGAGACAGTGATTGAACTTTGCGGACGCTTCCACGTGGAGGCCATAGCAGTGGGGAATGGAACAGCGGGGCGGGAAACGGAGACCTTTCTGAACGGGCTTGGCCTGTCCCGACAGATTCAGATTATCAGTGTCAACGAGAGCGGGGCATCTGTATACTCTGCATCGGAAGCAGCTCGGGATGAATTCCCTGATCGGGATATAACGGTGCGCGGTGCTGTTTCCATCGGCAGGCGCCTTTTGGACCCACTCGCGGAACTGGTTAAGATCGATCCCAAGTCCATCGGGGTGGGCCAATACCAGCACGATGTGGATCAGCCTGCCTTGAAAAGAAGCCTTGATGACATTGTCATGAGCTGCGTCAACGCCGTGGGTGTGGAGGTCAATACGGCAAGCAAGCAACTCCTTGCCTATGTGTCCGGGTTGGGTCCGGCTTTGGCCAAGACGATTGTGGCATACCGCGACGAACATGGCCCCTTCATTACCAGAAAAGCATTAAAAAAGGTACCCCGCCTGGGGCCTAAGGCATTTGAGCAGGCAGCAGGATTTCTGCGGATTCGAGGCGCGTCCAACCCCCTTGATGCAAGCGCAGTGCACCCCGAAAGCTACCCGATTGTCGAGGCGATGGCAGCAGACCTCGGGTGTTCAGTAAGGGACCTCATAACCAGCGAAGGTTTCCGGAACCAGATTGATTTGAAACGATACATGAGCGAGAAGGCGGGTCTACCCACACTGAAGGATATCATGGCTGAGCTTGCCCGGCCAGGACGGGACCCAAGGGAGCAGTTTGAGACCTTTGCCTTTGCTGAAGGTATTGAAAAGATAGAGGATCTTAGGCCGGGTTTGAAGCTTCCCGGCATCATCACAAACATCACGGCCTTTGGCGCCTTTGTGGATATTGGTGTTCACCAGGACGGTCTGATCCATGTGAGCCAACTCTCAAACCGTTTTGTTAAGGCTGCGACGGACGTGGTGAAGGTTCACCAGAAAGTGATGGTAACCGTGCTCAGTGTGGACGTGGAACGTAAACGTATTGCCCTTACCATGAAGGACACCTCTTAAAGGTTTGAGACAAAACTTACACCTGAGCGTTTTTCTTACCGGCATTGTGAAGGTGGTAGAGAAAGAAGGCTGATGATTCGAGGCTAGTCGTATACATGAAAGCCTCTTCGAGCGTTTCACCCCGTGCAAAACTCCCGTGGCCTCGGACGAGGACAATCTTGTGTTCTTTAAGTTGCTCGCTCACCAGTTGCGCTGCTTCCTCGGAGCCGATGGTCTTCACAGGTGTTACAACTGGGATTCTTTTGAAGAAATAAGTGCCTTCAGAATCGACGGGAACAATCTCGTCCTTGAGCATGGAGAGCAAGGTTGCATAGGGTGGATGGGCATGAATAATGGCAAGGGCACTCGTATTCTTATATATTGCCGTATGGACAACCAACTCTGTTGATGCATTAAGGACCTGGGAGTTATCCTGGTTGAGGTCCAGTTCAATGACATCTTGCTGCCTGAGCTTTCCAAGCATCGAGGCCCGTCTCGTAATGTAGATCCGATCCACGACCCTTGCGCTCATGTTGCCGGCGTGAGAACTGATGAGACCCCGCAGGAATATGTCTCTTCCTATTTCTTTAAATTGCTCAAACATTGCCGTTTCCATCGCTGAAATTCACAGCCTGTCCCACCATAAGCTGGATTGCCCCCACCAGCAGAGTTTATATTTTTTATCATAAAAGCCCTAACAAGTTAAGAGTCTCTTTGCGAGGTTTGTGTCTTCGTCACGATCTCATCCATGCTGATTTTCCTAATGAGCTCCACAGATTGCCCCCCTTCTATTTTATTGAGAAATGTTGCAAGGGGCCGTCGTAGACCGGGATGGATTATTTGCGGATCAATTTCAAGGCAGGGAACTATGGCAAACTTCCGTTTGTGGAGTTCTGCGTGAGGAATGGTAAGTGAGTGTTCCTGGAGGACAAGATTTCCAAAAAGAAGTATATCAAGATCGATGATCCTTGGGCCGTCTTTTATGCCGTCCCGTATTCTTCCCATACGGTTTTCGATTCCCATGAGAAATTCAAGGAGGGAAAGAGGTGATCCTGCCCATGAGACGAAGGCAGCGCAGTTGATGAAATCGCCCTGTGAAATATCGGATACAGGTGATGTACGATAAAGAGACGATACACCTTGCAGGCGAAGCCGACCATCCTTATTCATTTCTTTAATACTTCTGATGCAATTTCCCTGGCTATCACCAACGTTAGAACCTATACCAATAAATACCCTGTCTTTCATGCCAACCCCTTATATCATCCTTAAGGTTTGTTTGTCGTAGTTGTAGTGCCTGTTGTGTTAGCAGGCTCCGTCTTCTTGGAATCTTTGGGCTCAGTTTTAAGAACAGTCCTAATAGCCTCGATTT
>CAVOUE010000009.1:0-223691 GCA_963699545.1 Nitrospirota bacterium
TAGTCGTAGGCGACATTGAACAGGCGGGCAAGCTGGCAAAGCAGAGTCTGGATGAGAAGATCGACCCCATGACCACAACAGAAAAGGGTCTTATCCCGGCTATGGCAATAGTCAGCGAAAAGTATGATAAAAAGGAGTACTATCTGCCCCAGATGCTTCAGCTCCGAGCTTCTACTTCTACCCTGAAGGCGAAGATGAAGGTCGAATCAGTGGGCAGAGGCAAGGTGCTGATCGGCGTTGTCGAAGGCGATGTCCATGACATCGGGAAGAACCTCGTGAGGATAGTGCTGGCATAACCAGTTCGTCTGCATCGACATGGACCATGTGCCCATTGAAGACTATCTCCAGAAGCGAGGAGAAGCCCGATTTTCTCGTTTTCGGACCCTCATGACGCCGACGATGCTCAGCATGAAACCGACTGTGGAGGGACTGGTTGAAAATAGGCCTCCGGGACAGGTTGTGGGCATTGGGCGGAGGACCTATCTCCTGGGAATTTTGCAAGAAAATAAGCAGATTTCTATGAGAACAATGAAAAAGAAGCCCTGAAAATGACATCAGTAGTTGGCAAATAAGGAGGAGGTGAGAAACTATGTCTTCGATGACTCCGTTAGAAACGTGTTGTTGCAGCCCTCACATTTAAAAGTCGGACCCGGGTGCCTGTCGCTCTTTATTTCCAGAGTGCCGCCCAGCATGACTTTGTGGACCTGGACTTACGTGGGAGGAGGGGCTAACCATCCGAGAAAGCTCTTTCAGTCAATAGAGAGGCAGTATACCGAGTATGGGGCTCATAACTTCTTCCTGCCCGTCCATTCGGGTCGAGGGCGAGGTCTGGGCTCGAAGTTGAATTACATGCTCAAGGTGCCGGCGGCCAGTGCATGGGTGTCGTCAGCGAATGGGTTGTCAAGACCCCTGCGGATCTTGCCAAACTTTCAGTCCCGACCCCACCAAGGCCGAAGGATGCCGGTCATCCTGGAGGTGATCAGGAGAACGAAGAAGAAATATCCCGATGACGTGTTCGTGAACGGACCTCCGGATACGGTCACCGATGTTCTCGAGGTCGTACGCGGCTCTATGTGGATATGATGAACAGTACCTTTTTATCCATGGAACTGCTTGAGCTCTGCAACCGAGACGTCCATCGCTTTTGCCAAGGCCATGCTCGAAGCGGGGGCCGTTGCGATAGCAACTGTTGAGGGCGGGATGGTTGATGAGGCGGTCAGCGGTTGATCAGTATGCCAAGTTTGTTGTCCCGTACCACAGAAAGATCTGTGACGCCTATAGGGGCCCCGTAGTATTACCACCAGTGTGAAAACGCTACTCCATTCCTATTTCTCATTGTCAATGAAATCCAGCCGATAGCGGTGGCGTTTCATGACTCGTTTCTGACCTGAAATGGGCAAAGGAGAAGTACGGGAAAAAGGTGGCTATTGCAGGGAACGTCTCGCCGTGTCAAAGTCTGATGCCGTCCTCATGTTCGAACACCTGATGACGTAATGGCGGCAGCAAAGAAATGTCTGGATTATGGCGGGGTCTCCGCCATCAGCTGGATGCGAGATTCACCACGGCGTTCCGCCGTGAGCATAAAGGCCCTTGTGAAGGCGGCTGCCCTGTACGGAGTTTACATGGCCTTTAGTAATCGGGGTATTTGAAAGAAAAAGGGAGGAAAACGGGGAGTAACAAGTAAACCGGAGCTCAAGGCATAGTCGCCTCATCTGAGGCGACTATACCACATTTTCAGAAAAATTAGGCCTTCTACTAATATGCTGCAAAAAAGATGGCAAAGGTTTCAGAAGAGGTAAGATGTTTTGTTATCAGTGTGAAAGGGCAGAAAATGGACACGATAATGACTGGGGGCCGCGGAAAAACTCCTGAGGTATCGGACCTTCATGTCCTGCTTGTATTCGCGGCAAGGGCTTTCGGTGCTTGCCCTTGAGGGGACAGGAAAACCCATGCGGACAACGTTAATTTGACCCGACTTTTTTCCGTTTCATGTATAAAAAGGGGCGTAGAGCTCAGGACCGGTCAAGCGGTGAAAGAACTTCAGGCTGCAGGCATAAAAAAACAGGGCCTGGGTCCGGGGCGAATTTCCGGCCCGAAAAAAGCCGTGAGGGGAGTCAAGCAGGCGCAAAAACTGGCACTTTTTCGAGTGATTCTTTGGACCCTGGCGTCCTGCCCTGGCAGGGTCAATTCCATCGGCCCGGCATTTTGGACCCTGACGTCCTGTCCCCTCCGCAGTATGACGCTGTTCGGCTTAAAGGGCGTGGCAGCGTACACCGGCCATGCCCGGGACCTGGGACAGACCGATGACGCCATATACTCTTTTTTCCACGAAATGCTGGCGTCCATGACCAGGAAAGACCTCTCCCTCTATGCCTGGGTGGGGTTGGCCCTGAAATGCGGAGAGATAGACGCGCCATGGAGCTGCTCGACAAGGGCAACACTGGCACCTACGGTGACCCCGTCCTTACCACGGGCACCCCTTGGGCACAAGAAAGGAAGGCTATTCTCGTTTCCGGACATGACCTCAAGGAACTTGAAGAGATACTCAAGCAGAGCGAGGCAAAGGTATATATGCTCACACGCATGGAGAGATGCTCCCCACCCACGGCTATGGCTTCTGCAAGAAATACGCTCACTTTTACGGCCATTACGGGGATGCCCAGAACAGGGAGTTTGAGCAGTTTCCCGGGGCTATCCCTCCGTCCACCAACTGCTTCCAGAAGCCCCTCGATTCCTACAGAGACAAAGTATTCACGACTGGCGTTGTGGGCAGCCCGACTTCCAGTATATCACAAGAGTGATTTTGCCCCCCTCAGGGCCTTTTCCCTCCCCGGCTTTTCGAAAGACGAGGACCTGGGCTCGGGCGCTGACCGGCGCGGCAAGGAATGCGGTCCTCAGCGTTGCGGGCACGGTAATAGAGGCGGTAAAGAGCAAGAAGATACGGCATTTCTTTCTTGTTGCCGGCTGCGATAGTGAGACGGAAGGAGTTACTGACGCCGATTTTGTCGAAAAAGTGCCCAAGGATGTGTTGCGCTGAATTCTCCATGCGGAAGTTCCGTTTCTTCGACAAGAAAATGGGCGATATCGGCGGTATCCCGATGGTCCTGGAGCGCAACGACGCTTATTCTATCGAGATAGCGGTCTTGCAAAGGCCTTCAACGTGGGGGTAAACGATCTCCCCCTTTCCATGGTCCTCTCGTGGAACGAGCAGAAGGCCGTGGCCATCCTGCTTTCGCTTTTCCACTGGGGATCAAGGCATTCGCATGGCCTGTCATTGCCGGCCTTCATAAGTCCTGGGTGCTGGGAGTGCTTATGAAAAACTTCAACGTAATGGCCATTACCACACCGGAAGCATGAGACCTTAAGGCTATCCTGGGAGCCGGTGCATAGGGAACTCAGAATGATTTGCGTGGTTGAAGCTCTTGCATGGAGGTGAGGCAGTGAACCGGAAAGAGATTGTCTTATCAGCTTTTGATTTTAAGGAAAACGAAAGACTTCCCGCAGCCATTTTCGGAGGTGGAGTATGGACTATCCGACCGGATATGGCGAGGAACCGGAAAAGCTTGTAAAAAACCCGAAAAGGATGAGCGAAATTGTAATAGAAGTGGCAGAGAAAATCCGATCTACATAGTCTATGAGCTCCGGTCTGAACAATGTTCGCCCGGGAGCGCTCGGAGGCAGGGTCGTCTATCGGAAAGTAGGGGCACCTCGTTGCCAACCGCTTGTCAGCTCCGCTGATGACCTTCAAAAAACTTGATCTGGCGAGAATAGACAGCGATCCCGTCCTTAACAATATCAGGGAAGCCACGAGGATTGTTTTCGAGCGCATAGGCGCGTCGAGATGCTGTTACGCAATGCACATATCGTTCGCCTATGCGCTCCGAAACAATCCTCGTAGCTTCCCTGATATTGTTAAGGACGGGATCGCTGTCTATTCTCGCCAGATCAAGTTTTTTAAGGTCATCAGCGGAGCTGACAAGCGGTTCGAAATCAGGTGCCCCTACTTTCCGATAGACGACCCTGCCTCCGAGCGCTCCGGGCAAACAGTTGTTCAGACCGGAGCCTGCATAGACTATGTCCGATCGGATTTTCTCTGCCACTTCTATTACAATTTCGCTCATCCTTTTCGGGTTTTTTACAAGCTTTTCCGGTTCCTCGCCATATCGGTGGTAAGTCCATACTCCACCTCCGAAAATGGCTGCGGGAAGTCTTTCGGTTTCCTTAAAATCAAAAGCTGATAAGACAATCTCTTTCCCGTTCACTGCCTCACCTCCATGCAAGAGCTTCAACCACGCAAATCATTCTGAGTTCCCTATGCACCGGCTCCCAGGATAGCCTTAAGGTCTGCTTCCGGTGTGGTAATGGCCATTACGTTGAAGTTTTTCATAAGCACTCCCAGCACCCCAGGACTTATGAAGGCCGGCAATGACGGGCCAATGCGGATCCCCTTGATCCCCAGGTGGAAAAGCGAAAGCAGGATGGCCACGGCCTTCTGCTCGTTCCACGAGAGGACCATGGAAAGGGGGAGATCGTTTACCCCCACGTTGAAGGCCTTTGCAAGAGCTACCGCTATCTCGATAGCAGAATAAGCGTCGTTGCACTGGCCCACGTCCAGGAGCCTCGGGATACCGCCGATATCGCCCATTTTCTTGTCGAAGAAACGGAACTTGCCGCATGCGAGAGTCAGCACAACACAGTCCTTGGGCACTTTTTCGACAAAATCGGCGTAGTAACTCCTTCCCGTTGTTCCACTATCGCAGCCGGCAACAAGAAAGAAATGCCGTATCTTCTTGCTCTTTACCGCCTCTATTACCGTGCCCGCAACGCTGAGGACCGCATTCCTTGCCGCGCCGGTCAGCACCGAGCCCAGGTCCTCGTCTTTCGAAAAGCCGGGGAGGGAAAGGGCCTTCTTTATGAGGGGGGCAAAATCACTCTTTGTGATATACTGCATGCCGGGGCTGCCCACAACGCCAGTCGTGAATACTTTGTCTCTGTAGGAATCGAGGGGCTTCTGGAAGCAGTTGGTGGACAGGAGGATAGCCCCGGGAAACTGCTCAAACTCCCTGTTCTGGTTATGCCAGGCGGTCCCGTAATGGCCGTAAAAGTGAGCGTATTTCTTCAAGGCCGGATAGCCGTGGGTGGGGAGCATCTCTCCATGCGTGTAGACATATATACCCTTTCCCTCGCTCTGCTTGAGTATCTCTTCAAGTTCCTTGAGGTCATGTCCGGAAACGAGAATAGCCTTTCCTTTCTTGTGCCCAAGGGGTACCGTGGTAAGGACGGGGTCACCGTAGGTGCCAGTGTTGCCCTTGTCGAGCAGCTCCATGGCGCGTATGTTTATCTCTCCGCATTTCAGGGCCAACCCCACCCAGGCATCAAGGGAGAGGTCTTTCCTGGTCATGGACGCCAGCATTTCGTGGAAAAAAGAGTATATGGCGTCATCGGTCTGTCCCAGGGTCCGGGCATGGCCGGTGTACGCTGCCACGCCCTTTAAGCCGAACAGCGTAGTACTCCGGAGGGACAGGACGTCAGGGTCCAAAATGCCGGGCCGATGGAATTGACCTTGCCAGGGCAGGACGCCAGGGTCCAAAGAATCACTCGAAAAGAGTCCCAGTTTTTGCGCCTGCTTGAGCATTCCCTCACGGCTTTTTTCGGGCCGGAAATTCGCCGGACCCTCCGCAGGGCCTGTTTTTATGCCTGCAGCCTGAAGTTCTTTCACCAGACCGTCCCTGAGCTCTACGCCCCTTTTTATACATGAAACAAAAAAGTCAGGGTCGAAATTGACGTTTGTCGCGGTCGAGAAAAGCGCATCCACCGTGTACTCATCGACTTTCCTGTCTATTACCCCGGCTTTCCTGCCCTCAAGGGCAAGCACCGAAAGCCCTTGCAGCAAATATACAAGCAGGTCCTGAAGGTCCGATACCTCAGGAGTTTTTCCGCAGGCCCCGGTCGTTGTGCATCCTGTTCCATTTTCTGCCCTTTCACACTGATAACAAAACATCTTACACCTCCTTCTCAAAACCTTTGCCATCTTTTTTGCAGCATATTAGTAGAAGGCCTAATTTTTCTGAAAATGTGGTATAGTCGCCTCAGATGAGGCGACTATACCTTGAGCTCCGGTTTACTTGTTACTCCCCGTTTTCCTCCCTTTTTCTTTCAATGCCCCAATTACTAAAGGCTTACTTGTAAACTCCGTACAGGGCAGCCGCCTTCACAAGGGCCTTTATGTTCGCGGGCGGAACGCCGTGGTGAATCTCACATCCGGCTGATAACAGAAACCCCCCTCCCGGCATGCCGATATCCAGACATTTCTTTGCTGCCGCCATTACGTCATCAGGTGTTCCGAACATGAGGACGGCATCAGACTTTGACACGGCGACGTTCCCTGCAATAGCCACCTTTTTCCCGTACTTCTCCTTTGCCCATTTCAGGTCAACCGAGTCATGAAACGCCACCGCTATCGGCTGGATTTCATTGACAATCAAATCCAGGAATGGAGTAGCGTTTTCACACTGGTGGTAAATGTACGGGGCCCCTATGGCGTCACGGATCTTTCTGTGGTACGGGACAACAAACTTGGCATACTGATCAACGCTGACCGCCTCATCAACCATCCCGCCCTCAACAGTTGCTATCGCAACGGCCCCCGCTTCGAGCATGGCCTTGGCAAAAGCGATGGACGTCTGGGTGCAGAGCTCAAGCAGTTCATGGATAAAAGAAGGATCTCTCATCATATCCACATAGAGCCGCGTATAGCGACCCTCGAGAACATCGGTGACCGTATCCGGAGGTCCGTTCACGAACCCTACGATTGGCACATCGGGATATTTCTTCTTCAGTTCTCCTGATCACCTCCAGGATGACCGGCATCCTTCCGGCCTTGGTGGGGTCGGGGACTGAAAGTTTGGCAAGATCCGCAGGGGTCTTGACAACCCATTCGCTGACGACACCCATGCGCATACCGCCGCCGCACTTGAGCATGTAATTCAACTTCGAGCCCAGAGCCTCGCCCTCGACCCGAAAATCGACGGGCAGGAAGAAGTTATCAGCCCCATACTCGGTATACTGCCTCTCTATTGACTGAAAGAGCTTTCTCGGATGGTTAAGCCCCTCCTCCCACGTATAGTCCAGGTCCACAAAGTCATGCTGGGCGGCACTCTGGAAATAAAGAGCGACAGGCACCCGGTCCGACTTTTTAAATGTGAGGGCTGCAACAACACGTTCTAACGGAGTCATCGAAGACATAGTTCTCACCTCCTCCTTATTTGCCAACTACTGATGTTGCCCATTTCAGGGCTTCTTTTTCATTGTCTCCATAGAAATCTGCCTTTATTTTCTTGCAAAATTCCCAGGAGATAGGTCCTCCACCGATGCCCACCTTGACCTTGTCCCGGAGGCCTTCCTCAACCAGTCCCTCCACAGTCCGTTTCATGCTGAGCATCGTCGGCGTCATGAGGGTCGAAAGCATCAGAAAATCGGGCTTCTCCTCAGCTACCTTCTGGAGATAGTCTTCGATGGGCACATCGCGTCCCATGTCGATGCAGACAAAACCATTTGCCTCCAGCACTATCCTCACGAGGTTCTTCCCGATGTCATGGACATCGCCTTCGACAACGCCGATCAGCACCTTGCCTCTGCCCTTTGATTCGACCTTCATCTTCGCCTTCAGGATATTAAAGGCCTCATAAAAGGCTTCGGAGCTGAGAAGCATCTGGGGCAGATAGTACTCCTTTTTATCATACTTTTCGCTGACTATTGCCATAGCCGGGATAAGACCCTTTTCTGTTGTGGTCATGGGGTCGATCTTCTCATCCAGACTCTGCTTTGCCAGCTTGCCCGCCTGTTCAATGTCGCCTACGACTACGGCGTGGTTAAGTTCTTGGAAGATCTTTTCACTCATTGTGTTCCACCTCCTTAGATATTATGTTTACCATTTACCAACTGCTCATGCTTAGTCTTTCTCTACGTTGTTACCTCCTATCTCTTTTCATTCATTAGGCTCTTGGCTCGGTCAAATGCCCGCTCCAGAATATCGAGCGTCCCCTTCGCCTCCTCTATATAAAAGTCGAAAGACGCGGCGAACTTCTCTGTTTCAGTGCGCAGCGCTTCACGATTCCCGATGCCTGTGTCTACCATAAGAGCCCTCTTATAATCTGCCTTCTTAAATATCCATTTGACGGTGGAGATATCCGGGCAGTGGAGTTCCTTAACCAGCAGTGTTTCCCAGTGCTTGAGCCAGCCAGGGGTCACAAACCATGTGCCCGCCTCTTGACGAACCTGATCCAGATACTTCTCGGTCCCTCCCAGCACCAGGCAAACGCAATCATCGATCGTACTCCCGTCCTGATTTTGGGGCATCACAACAGGACAATTTAAGCCGGCCAATTGTTCTTCGATATTGAGGAGCACATTGCCGCAAAGTCCATAACCCAGCACAAGGACGTCACTCTTCTCACTCAGAATCCTTGCCTGCTCTGTAACCCCCTCTCTCAGCAAGGACTTGTCCATGTGAAGACCGACGCGGAGCGTCATGGCCAGGACTTCGAAAGAGACCTTCGGGTCCGGCAGAAAGTCAGTTACGTTCTTAACTGTTGTGAACCTGTCACCCATCAACTGGTGAAGGGCCGCAATTATGTCTGTCGCAGGATCGCTCTCAATGAAAGCGACTTTTTCGATATCTGGGTCATGGGAAAGGATATGTGCCATCTCATCTTCAAGGACTTCGCATATCAAAAGCCCAATCACCATATCAATCCTCGGTAATCCTCATGGATTCGAGTAGGAAACCGTTAGAGCACTCTGCTTCACAACGCCGGCAGGCGGTGCCGTTACAGAGGTCGGAACGGATCAGTATCCTCTCTTTCCCATCCACTGTTTCGATATGTGCAGCGGTCTCCGGACATTCATTGAGACATTTTCGACAGGCATCACCCAGGCACCCGGCGGGGAAATCAAGAGAGAGCTCGGTGCCCACGCTGTCCACGACAGTCAGGCCCATAGGACCGATTTCGATAATATCTCTCTTTGCGATGCGAATCAACTCCGGCGACGGGTGCGGCTGAGGAAAACCCTGAATGCCGTAGAGGGCAAGCATGCCGTTCATCATATGCGCCGGCATTCCCTCATCCCAGTAAGCCAGTTCACAGACATAGGCATTCTTAAAAACCTTCGAGTCGGCAAACATAATGTGCTTGGCGGTGATCGTATCGGCCACTTTCTGGAGC
Organism: Nitrospirota bacterium; assembly: GCA_963699545.1. Classification (GTDB taxonomy): domain Bacteria; phylum Nitrospirota; class Thermodesulfovibrionia; order Thermodesulfovibrionales; family UBA9159; genus JAMCQB01. The sequence goes on from CAVOUE010000009.1 coordinate 9,225, forward strand.
ATGTCCAGGAGCTCAGGACGTCTGACAATTTCAGTGGCGAGACACAGGCTTGTGTTCCCGGCCTGTATAATCCTGCCGGCTGAATTGGGAATAAGACCGACTTTCCGGGCCTTTAACGGGTCTACGTAAGTGCCTGATGCTCCTGTCATGTAAACAGCTTCCAGTTTCGGCAGCTTTATGCCGACCTCTTCGACGAGTGTCATATGCCCGGCTCGAATGGCGCCGATGGCCTTCCCCGCCTCTCTTACATCCTTTTCCGTCAGGAAGATTCCTTCGGTCATGTGCAGTTTTCCGTCGGCGGTGCTGATCTTTGGCGGGCCTACCAATCCTGCATCAATCCCTTCGGCGATCGCGGCAACAACACCCGTACCGGTAATGCCTTTCGGCAGGTAGTTCGGGTCTCCCTCCAGAACGATCACCCCGTCTTTTGCACGGATGCTCGAACTGGAACGTGAGATGAGATCTGAATCGAGCACACGAATGTCCCAGACTCCGTCGGCAGAGATTATATCTGCAATGGCGCCCGGCTGAGCCAACATGCCGCAGGACACATGCTGTCCCTCCATGGCAGGTCCTGCCGCGGCCGAGCCTGTCAATATCTCGCCGCCTACCTTGATGGCCATTTCCGCGTTGGTACCATAATCCGTGACAATGGCCACCTCATCCTTATCAAGGAGGCCGGTAATATACATCATCGCTAAAGCATCTGCCCCTATCTCATGCCTGACTGCCGGCGGCACAAACAGCTCCGCTTTGTCGGATAGTTCTAACCCCACATCTGCGGCTCGAATGACACGCGCCGGCCGTTGGACAGGCTCAGTGATTCCCATCTTCTTGAGTCCCCGTTTACCGGCAAAGGCCAAATCTCTAATTTCCATCCTTTGAAAGAGGGAAAGCTGGATAGGATTTCCGCAAATCGATACACGTCCCACTTCTTTCAGATCGATTGGAAGTGCGCGGATGACTTTGTGCACCGCATTGAGAATCAACTTGTGAGTAAGGTCATATCCCAGTTCAAGACAGAAGTGGAGATGGTCCATGACATTTGCACCCGGCAAAGGATGGCGGGTCGATATAGCAGTCGCGATAACCCTGCCGTCTTCTCCAATGGCTTGTGCTCTAAAGCCGCTCGTCCCTAAATCTAAAGATAAGCCCTTCATTTCTTAAACCCACACCTTCTTAAATCCATATTTCTTACCGGTTTCAACCATAGCCTGCAGGTTAATTGTAGGTGTCTGGGGGGGAATGCCACAGCATGTGGTGAGGAGGTCGGTTCCCTTATTGATAATCTCCATAACAGCTTTTTCAACATCTTCAGGCCCGTCAAACAGTAAGACCCCATTCACATTAACGTTTCCGCAGACGGCGGTTTTTTCTCCAACAGCGGCTTTGGCATCAGCCATATCTACCAGAGAATCAATGGAGATGCCCGGCGCCACCTCCGCCATCCTCGTCAGAATCAGATCATTTTTCCCGCATATATGAAGAATTGTCGGCACTGAAATGTTTTCGGTGATGCTCCGGGAGAATGGCTTGGCAAACTCGTCAAATTGTTTCGGGCTGATCAAATCGCAGCTGGCCGTGGCATCGACGATCACGACAACATCTGCCCCTGCCTCGACCTGGGCTTGAGCATACTTAACGCAGACCTTTTGAGCTTTCTTAATAAGCTCTATGGCAGCTGCCGGCTTCCTCATCAATTCGCGCATAAAAGGATCCACACCCCTGACCTGACCCGCCACCATGAAAGGGCCCACTACCATCGAGATGACCGGTATGGTATCAGGAACTCTCTTTTTGAGGAGCTTAATCGCCTTGAGGACCACCGGCATTCTGCCGTCTTTATAAGGGTCCGGATCCTTCACCCTGCTGAAGTCGCCCGTTTCCGATATGGCAGGCTCCTTTACAGGGGGTTGAATATCCAATCCCTTGTTGCGGCCTGAGTGATACTCGAGCACACATCCCATAGCTTCGGCCTCTATATTGATATCAAAGGGAACGCGGACGCTCTCAAAGCCAATAACCCGATGAGCCTCATAAGACAGGGTAGCCATAAGTTCAGAGTCGGAGTGTACTTCCGGCCAATAAGCACCACATGATTTCATCAATTCTATCGTCCCCGTATGTAAAGGCTGGGCTACAGGTATCCGGTCTACTGGCTGACGGGCCAAGGTGGCAAGAAGTCTTTCTTTTGGTGACATGGTCTCTTTCATGATTCCTCCCTTTCAGGGTTCCGGCTCCTCCCCATCAGAAGATCGAAGTCGCGTTATGGAACCCCCTTATGTTTTTGTCTAGGATTCTTGATTGATCAGCAAAAAGATGATCATCCTTTTTCCTCTGTCCTCCTTTTGTTGAAATTAGGCTCAACCGCTTCTGAAGGCATACCCGGCATGAGATTGCTATTTTTGGTCAGGGCACAAAGATAGCCTGCACCCGTAAAAGGAACGCAATCAACTATCGGGAGAGTGTATTTCCCGGGGACATTTTTTATCCGGGAATCGTGGGAAAGGGAAAGATGGGTTTTTGCGATACAGAGTCCATAATTTTGACGCTTTGAACTGAGAGCTTCCCGTCTTTCTATCCCTGTCAAGGTTTCAGATGCTTGAGAAGATATTGTTATCCCCTCTGCACCGTATATTTTATCGGCAACTTTAGAAATCTTTTCCTCCGCAGAAAAGGTATCATCATAAAGCTTACTGAAGTTAAAAGGCCTTTGGGCGGCTTCCGTTACCGCTTCAGCCAGTTCAATCGCCCCCTTGCTACCCTTCTGCCAACCCTCGTGGGCAACGGCGAAATCGGCGCCCAGGTCAAGTGCAGTTTTTTTAATCGTCCTTATCTCTTCATCGTGATCAAAGGAAAACCTATTGACGGCAACGACCAGCGGAAAACCGAAGATCTTGACGTTGTGGATATGGCTTTCAAGGTTTTTCATTCCTGACATCAGGGCGGCATCATTCCTTCTTGCCCACTCGCTTTCTTCAGACACACGACCGGTGGCCAAAGTGCTGAGGCCATGCATCTTGAGGGCCCTGGCCGTTACTACGAGGACAACGGCATCGGGCAGCCTCTGGAGGACGGGGGCCTTGATGGCCAGGAATTTCTCAAAACCCGTATCCGTACCCCCCCCGCCTTCGGTGACAACATAGTCGGCCATCCTCATCGCGACTTCGTCCGCCAGGACGGAACAGTTCCCGTGGCTGATGTTGGAAAAAGGACCGCAGTGGAGGATGACAGGGGTGTTTTCCGAAGAAATGACAAGATTCGGCAGAAGGGCCTTCCTGAGAATCTTTATCAGATCCGGTTCTATTTTGATATCCGCCATCAAGACAGGATTGTCATATTCGTCAATGCCTATTGTTATTTTTGAAATCCTATCCCGTAACTCTTCATGATTTCTGGAAAGTGAGAGTATTGCCATTAGCTCTGATGCCTGGGTCATGATGAAGCCGCTTCTTCGCTTCGTCTCTTCCTTGTCAGTCCCTATGAGAACACTCCTCAGGGACCTGTCACAGAGGTCGATAGCCCTGTTCCAGAAAACCCTTTCTCTATTGAGCCCAAGCGGATTCCCCCAAAAGAAGAGGTTATCTACATGGGCTGCGACGAGATTGTGGGCCAGGGTGACCGCGTGAGTGTCCCCGGTGCAGTGAAAATCGATCTCCTCTTGAGGAATAAGACTCGCCTTTCCTCCTCCCGAGCCGCCTCCCTTGCGGGCGAAGTAGAGACCGCTCGAGGGCTGCCTCAGGGAGGCTATCGAGCTTTTCCCTCCCCGGTTAAGTGCCATGCTCAGCGATATTGCGGTAACCGTCTTCCCTTCTCCCCTGCAAGTCGGAGTCATTGCGGTGACAAAGATGTATTTGCCGCCGGGCCTTCTCGGCAGTCTTTCAGATACTTCCAGTGAAATCTTGGCTACGGACTTCCCGTAGGGCTCTATCTCCTTTTTCTGAAAACCAAATCTCGCAGAGATGGGAAGAATAGATCTCATCAGTCCGTGATACTCCCGTTCGCCTTTACTGTTTCGACCATGACCCGCAGGTTTTCCGCCGGAATTTCAGGCCACAAGTCACAGCCGGGCCATACCGCGCTTACCCCGTCTTTGATGGATCTCATAACCTCTTTCTCGACATCTTCCGGACTTCCCAGGCAGAGTATCTGGTAGGTATCCAGATTTCCAAAAATGAGCGCTTCCTTTCCGAGAAGCTGCCTCGCCCTGGCCACGTCGGTCTTCTTCTCTATACTTATTGCGTCGACTTTTGTATTCGCCATATCTTCCACGATCGGGTTTGTATTACCACAGATGTGGAGGACCCTAGGCATGCTTATTCCCGCCATAACCTTGTCCAGATGGGGTTTCACCAGGGACCGAAACATCTTTGGACTCACGACATCGGCACCGGCCCCCATCTCCCTTATGGTCATGTAGTCGGCCCCCGCACTTTTGTAAATGTTGGCTACAGCAATGATGAGCTCGGCAAATAAGTCAAGGACCTTATTCACGGCCTCAGGATTCTTAAAGGACTGTTTCAAAAGCCCTTCCAGGTCCATCACCTGGCCTGCCAAAAGAAAAGGTCCCAGGACATAGGTCCCCACCGCTACTTCGCCTCCGATTTCTTTCTTAAGTATCCTTATCGCCTCGGTGACAACGGGGATCCTTCCTTTTTCTGCAAGGTTCTCAGGCAGCTTTATGTCCGCGGGCCCATTGATAACCTTGTCCTTTACCGTTGGATAAAGGATTCCTTCCCTGTGGGAGTAAGTGTTCATCGTGCAGCCCAGGACTTCCGCCTCTACGGCGATATCGTAAGGGACAACGGCACATTCAAGGCCGAAGAGCCGGTAAGTAGAGGAAGAAGTGGACGCCATCAGCTTCGGGTCCGCATGGACTTCTGAAAAAGGGGTATTGCTTTCTTTCAGCCCGTGAACCGTAACATTTCCCATACCGCTGAAGACCGGAATCCTGTCTATCTTTTCCTTCCTGAATAGTCTCAGCACCCTTTCCCTGGGACTGTATTTCTCTCCTGTCATTTGTTCCTCCTTTGTATAGAGGATCCTCTTATTAATTGCCATCGTCTTTCCTAAATTCTTCCTTCTTTGTGCGCTTTCAAAAAGGTAGCGCAGTCCTGATCTTTTCCAAGCATTGTTTCCGCCGCTATGATGGTGGCCATGAGTTCCTTGTCCAAGGGATTAAGGAGAACCGCGTCGAGGCATGAGGCCATCAGCATAGCCTGGAAGGTCCTCGTCGCGAGAGAACGCTTCGGGAGATTCCAGGTGCTGGCGCTGACATTCACCATAGCCTTAACCTGCGGGAGTTCCTTTTTTATAAGCCTGAGCGACTCGAGGGAGATCAGAGACTGCGTATGCCAGTTCGGCACACTTACCGGCAGGCACATGAAATCAATATAGACCAGGGAGAGGTCTATTCCATAGCTGTCTATTGCATCGACAAGTTTCTTGGCTATCTCAAGCCTCCCTTCCGCGTGATCGGGCATCCCCCCCTTCTCGTCGATTGTCACACCGATGACTTTGCAGCCCATCTCTTTTACAAAGGGCAGTATGCCGGCAATCCTTGGTTTCTGAAGAGTGATAGAGTTGGCAATGCAATTCTTCACATTCCTACATCTTTTGAGACCGGCTTCTATTGCCTTTGGATGTATGCTATCCACAGCAAGCGGAACATCTGTCACTTCCTGGACGATATCAACGGCCCATTCAAGCCTCCGGAGATTGTTTTCAGGCTTCAGGCCGGCATTAATGTCGATTATGTGAGCTCCCGCAGCGACCTGCTTCGCAGCCTCCTCCTGGATTACCTTGGCATCCTTCTCCTCATATGCCTTCTCGATATACTTGATCGATGTGTTGATCCTTTCGCCTATTACTTCCATCTTTCCTCCCACTTCAAAATTGATTATTAAAACCCCGCCTTGTCCAGAACCAACGGAACTTTGTCCTCCCAGTGAATGGTATAAATGTGAACCCCCTGGGAGAGGTTCCGCAAATCCTTGATCAGACGAGCCGCTACCTCGATACTTGTATTCACGGGGTTGGTGCTTTTTTCAAATTCATCAATGATGAACTTCGGAATATTAATCCCGGGAACATTTTTGTTCATAAAATGGGCCATCTTTGCAGATTTTAATAGAAAGACACCGGCAAGAACCGGAACATGTAAATGCCTTGTTTTTTCCACAAAGGATGTAAAGTCCTCGATGTCGAAAACAGGTTGAGTCTGGAAAAAATCCGCTCCTGCCGCAACCTTTTTTTCCATCTTGATGAGTTGAGGTTCCAGTGGAGTAGAGGAAGGGTTCACGGCTGCCCCCAGGCAAAATGACGGAGAGCCTTTGAGCCGCTTGCCGGACATGTCAGCGCCGCACTCCAGCCCTCTGGCCACTTTCAAGAGCTGAACCGATTCAATATCGAAGACTCCTTTTGCACCGGGGTGGTCCCCGAGGGATTGATGGTCTCCGGAAAGGACAAGAACATTTTCTATCCCGAGTGCTGAGGCGCCTAACAGGTCGGATTGCAGGGCCAGCCGGTTCCTGTCTCGGCATACCATCTGGAGTATCGGTTCAAGTCCCTCCTCTTTTATCAAGTAGGATGCGGCAAGCGAACTGAGGCTCATTACCGCACTCTGATTATCTGCCGCATTCACACCGTCCACCCTCCCCCGCAAGGGGTGCAATATTTTCAACTCTGCCCTTATATCCGTTCCCTTCGGCGGGAGAAAATCCGTCGTAATGACAAATCTTCCTGATTTCAAAACGTCCTTCAGTGCCATACTACACTCTGGCTCCTGCTGTCCGGCTTTCTCTTCCGGCAATTTCTGCTTCGTCCAGGATGTAGGGAATCCGGTCGTGCCACGGCGTGGTCATCATAATATGGACCCCCGAACAGATATGTGAGAGTGCCCTTACGATCCTGACGGTTATTTCAATGCTTCTCCTCTCGGCGTCTCCTTTTTCGAGCTCCTGTATGATCGGTTCGGGAACGAGAACGCCTGGGATGTTCTTATTCATGAAGCGCGCAGAGGCCGCGGATTTCAGGATGAACACCCCGGCCAGAACCGGGATATCAAGGAAGGCCACACTTTCCAGGAACCTGGCATAACTATCGACGTCGAAGATGGGCTGAGTCTGCAGAAATTCCGCTCCTGCCTCAGCCTTTAGACGTGCCTTTTTGATCTCTTCCAGCGGTTTTACCGCACCAGGGTCAAGGGCGGCTCCGAGACAAAAGTTCGGTACGCCATCAAGTCGTTTTCCGCCCATGTCAAAACCCTTTTCAAGATTCCTCGCTACCGCCAGGAGTTGAACAGTATCAAGGTCAAAGACGGATTTGGTGTCTGGATTGTCCGAGCCTGTCGCCTCGTCGCCTCTCAGACACAGTATGTTCCTTACTCCTAAGGCATAGGCGCTCAGCATCTCTGATTGAAGGCTGATCCTGTTTCTGTCACGGCAGGTGATCTGCATGATGGGCTCTATCCCCATTTCTTTGACCTTCACGGACACCGCGAGGGAGCCCATCCTCATATTCGCTCCGGGCATATCGGTGACATTTATCGCATCAACCCTTCCCTTCAAAAGTTCAATACCCTTCAGACTCTTGTAGACGGCCGTGCCTTTAGGCGGAATTACGTCCGATGTTACAACAAACTCTCCTGATCTCAGCTTTTCTCTGAATGTCATCTTTCAACCTCTCATCTTTCCGGAATAACCCACTTCTTGCTTCTCTGTATGTTCTTAAGTCTCATTAACTGGTCCTCGGCGATCGTGAAGGTATGTTCGGGTGCCGGGAATTTGAACGTTTCTACCTCATCCTTGAAGGCCTTGACGGCTTTCGTAGTCTCCTCCCAAAGGTTCACATATTTTTTCACAAATTTCGGTACGAAGTGTTCAAAGAGTCCAATCATATCCTGGGTCACCAAGGCCTGACCGTCACAGTGAAGACCGGCCCCTATTCCTATCACCGGGATCTTCAGCGTTTCGGTGATGATACCGGCGACGCTAGGAGGCAAACATTCTATAGAAAGGGCAAAAGCACCGGCATTCTCACATTCCATAGCCAGATCAATGAGCTCTGCCGCCTCTTCCGCTGTTTTTCCCATCACGGCAAACTTTCCATACCTGGACACAAACTGGCGCGTAAGGCCGATATGAACCATGGTGGGGATTCCGGACTCCACTATAGCCCTGGCGATCTTTACCACTTCCGGCCCTCCTTCGATCTCAACGCCATCGGCACCTCCCTCCTTGACAAATCGCCGGGCATTTCTCCTGGCATCGTCTTCAGTGTTGTAATCCATGAAAGGCATGCACGACAGGAGGAATGCCCTTTCCACGGCATTGGAGACAGCCTTGGTATGGTGAAGCATCTCCTCCATCGTGACCGGGAGAGTATTCTTGTACCCCAAGCCGGTCATGCCCAGAGCATCGCTCACGAAGATGATGTCGATGCCAGCCTGGTCGATAATCCTGGCAAAGGGATAATCGTAAGCGGTCAACATGCTTATCTGTTCACCCTTTTTCTTTTTGGCACTGAGGGAAGAAACACTCACTTTATTTTTTTCCATTTTCTTTCTCCGTCTCCTATAGAAGTACGCTGCTCAAGCTTTCATGGGGCGCAGGTATTATGGTTGTCATAGTCAGCATGCCGGACTCTTCGATGGCAGCCGTTGCAGCACCAAGTGCCGCTTCGACTGAATACAGTTCGCCGGTCAGAGTAACGAAGGCCTTCCCGCCCAGGCCTCTCGCCAGACGTATATCTATCAAGGTTATGTTTGCCGCCTTTGCAGCCGCATCCGCTGCGATAATGGTCGAGGCTATCGAAAAGGTCTCGATGACGCCGAGAGACACAACTTCCTTCACCTCGGTAGTTCCGCGGATGGCAGAAAAGATGCTTTCATGGATATTGGGAATAAGGAGATGATCGATAACCTGATCTCCCCCGATCTGAAGACCTACCTCCATCGAGGATTCGACCGGGGCGACCAAGCCTCCGATGACAACGCTGTATTTCCCGGGACAGGTAGGCGTCGCCTCAAGTAACTCTATCGGTGCCTTCTTCATCATAAAATCACACGTCATGATTCCGCGTGCAATGCTTCTGAATTCGATGAGGCCCAGGGCCGGCCGCATTTCTACCATCCGACTCTACCATCTCGTCCATTACGCTGCTTCGATAACAATCGCATCTCCGTCAATCCTCCGCACCCTGCCCGAAACCGATGCGTGGTATTTCGCCCCAAGATTTCCGTCAGGGATATCGGCGATCAGATCGCCCTGCCGCATGATGTCCCCCGTTTCAACTACGGGAACAGCCGGAGCGCCAATGTGTTGCCGCAAGCCTATTTTTACCTGTTTAACGGCATAAGACGTTCTCCTTAAGCGGTGCAACCTCTTTATACTTTTCGAGCCCCAGCCGTTTCAGCAGCCGTTCTGCCGGCACTTTGCGGTGGTCCATCTCCTGTCTCGCTTTCGCTTTGTCTTTGGATGGTTCATGCCTGTATCTTTTTCTGGAGAGCTCAGCCCTGATTTCCATGTTTACCTGCCGGGGGGAGAGACCCTGGACACAGGCATAGGTCTCGCACAGGCCGCAGCCGGAGCAAAGTGCTGCCGAAGTGATGACATTCGGAGGAGCGACATTACCAAAATCGAGGGATCTCATTATCTTGTGAGGTTGAAGATTATGGCCCAGGAGATATCGGGGACAGAGTTCGGTACAATAACTACACTGGGTACAGGCGGATTTGATCAGGCGGATATTTCGGTTTAATGGTCTGGTCTTTAAGGCGATCAGGGGATGGTGCTTCGGAAGCACGAGAAGCATCCCCAGGGTTTTATTGACCGTACTTGAAACATCGAACGTGACCCTGCCCATCATGGGGCCTCCGGTAATCATCGCATATTCATCGACCGTTGCACCACCGGCCATTGCAATCACGTCACCCAAGGCCGTCCCGATCGGAACCCTGAAAGTCGCCGGATATCTTACCTCACCCAAAACTGAAATATGCCGATGAGTGACAGGAATCCCTTTCTCGGCTTCGCAGATATTAAAAAGAGTTCCGACATTCTGTACAACCACACCTTCGGAAAGAGGGATATTCCCCTCGGGAATCACCCTTCCCGTCACCTCATGGACCAATACGAACTCGTCTCCCGGCAGGATAAAAATCCCGGAGCAAAAACAGCTCGATCTTCTCCTTATTACCCGAGATTGCCCTCGAAAGACTCTCGATGGAGGTTTTATATTTTTTCTTCAGGGCCACTATCCCTTTTGAAGCGCCGGTGGAGGCCATGAGGAGCAAAAGACCGGCGACGATCTTATCGGCGTATTTCATCATGAGCTGCTGGTCGGCCTGCGCCAGGGGTTCACATTCCGCCCCGTTGGCAATCACCATCTCCGCTTTTGATCCGGACTTGATGTGACTCGGGAATCCTGCGCCTCCCGCACCGATTATCCCGGCGTCTCTGACTCTTCTCACAAGTTCCTTCGTCATGACAAAACCTGCCTGTCAGCTCCTTCAGTAGTCAAATTAGAATATCCGCAGATAACCCGAGAGCACGCAGCGCCGCTCCCTGGTGAAATGGCGTGCAGAGGTCATCCCCTCTCCGGAAAAACTCGCAATAGTTAAGGACGCACACCCTTCACCTTCGATCCCGAGTCCGTCATAACAGGGCCCGTTCTTTACCAGCAGCGTACAGTCCGCTGCCTTAGCCATCTTTGTAAGGGTGTCCACGCTCAGGGAGTGAATTATGGCAGTATGCTTGAAACCATGCTCAGCCCTGACCGCCATCCCAATGGCCTGATCTACGTCCCTGGCCCTTACCATTGGCAGCACAGGCATCATCAACTCGCTCCAGACAAAGGGATGCTCATAGTCCGTTTCGGCCATTACGAGTTTTATATCGTCGCCGACCTGAACGCCTATCTCGGCTAAAATTACCCTGGCATCCCTTCCTATGAAATGTATGTTCGGAACTCCGGCTTTGCCTGGGCCCCGGTTTTCACTGAGAAGAACTTTCTCCAACCGCTTAAGCTGCCATTGGCTGAGCTCATAAGCACCGAGCTCTTTCATATGAAATTTGAGCTCATCAGCCACCGCCTCGACGACGATAAGTTCCTTTTCGGTGATGCACGGTATGTTGTTGTCAAAACTCGCACCGTCCACGACGTCCTGCGCCGCTTTCCTGATATCCACTGTCTCGTCAACGACCACGGGTGGATTTCCCGGGCCTGCTGCTATCACCTTCTTGCCATGCTTCATCGCTTCCCGTACTACCCTCATCCCACCCGTGACAACAAGGAGCCTCACATCGGGATGGTCCATAAGTGTCTGGGCATTGGCAATTGAGGCCTCGCTGATCGACGTGAGAAGGTTGAATGGGCCTCCGGCCGACCGTATCGCTTTATTCAGCAATCTCATGGTGGCCAGAGAGACTTCCCGGGCCGAGGGATGGGGGCTGAAAACCACGCTGTTGCCAGCAGCCACCATCCCGATTGCGTTACAGGCAACAGTAGCAGAGGGATTCGTAACTGGCGTTACCGCTGCGATCACGCCCCAGGGCGCACGCTCGCCTAGGGTGAGGCCGTAATCGCCGGTATAAGCAACCGTAGATACGTCTTCAACGCCGGGAGTCTTTTCCGCTATCAACTGGTGCTTGATGCTCTTGCTGTCGAGCCTGCCCATCTTGGTCTCGTTTACGGCCATGACAGACAGGACGTCGCCGTTCTTCATGAGCGCCTCCCTCATGGCGGCGATTATCTTTTTCCTCGTACTCAAAGAAACGTCTTTCAGTTCCAACTGGGCCTTTTTTGCCGCGGCTACAGCTCCGTCGATGGTAGCAAATACTCCCCCTTCCTCCCCGTCGGGAGCGGAAAGAACATGGACATCGCCAGACTGCTGAACCAAAGGCGCGGCTGCCCCTCCGGCTGGCAGCACAGAGTCCTTTTCCTTGCCGGCATTCAGAGGCGCATCATCGGAGGTTAAGTTCTTCCGCTTCTTCCATACGAAATCTCCCGATCTGGTTACGTGAGAGGTGCTGTGCACGTTGGACTTAAAGGTAATTCTGTCCAGCGCCTTTTCCACAAGAGACTCTACGGGACTACCCACATCATCAGCCATTTTTCACCTCCCTCTCACAATGTGACAGGCGGAGCCTGCCAGATGGGAACTTTCTGGAATTTCGCCTCGCCCGAGAGTTCCACAGTGTCCACAATACCCACGATAACCGCGTCCACCGGCCTGTCCTTGGTGATTCCGGTCTGCCGGGCAGAACTCTCCACAGTGTAAAGGACCACATCATTCGTTCCCGCTCCCACGGCATCCACGGCTATTTCGTATCCTCCGCACGGCTCCCCTTTGTAGTCCACCTTCTCGACTATCAGAAACTTGGATCCCACCATGGTATGGACCCTCTGGTCACACACGACCGTTCCTACAACCTTTCCTAAGAGCATCGGTTCGCTCCTTTCATTCTCATGTTCAGTCTATTTTATTTTCTTTGATTCATTGAGCTCAATGGACTTTTGCTCGGCCTGATCGATCATCGCCCAGTAGTCCCTGCCCCTCCCCAGCGGCAGTGTGATGTCCACATTATCGTGCGGCCGCGGGATCAAATGAACACTCACCACATCGCCTACCTTTTCGGCCGCAATGCCTCCTGCCTCAAGAGCGGCCCTTACCGCTGCCACGTCACCCCTGACAATCGTGGTCACATAACCGCCGCCAATCTTTTCATAATTCACCAGTTCGACCTTGGCAGCCTTCACCATCGCATCAGCAGCCTCCACCATTGCGGCAAATCCCCTTGTTTCGATCATTCCCAAAGCTTCCGTCGTACGCATTCTCATTCTCCTTTTCTTACCTGTTCCAGGTTATTTATGCCCGCTCTCCAGAACGGGGTACATTGTCTCTGCCTGTCACCGACTCAAGAGCACGCCAAACCGTTTCCATCCCTGCCTCTATCACTCTTTTTTCGCCGGTGAATTGTCCCTGCCCGTCACCGACTCAAGAGCTCGGTGAACTGCATCCATACCAACCTCTACGTCCCTCTCTTCGCCGCAGAAATAGAGCCTGCCGAAGGCGCCGAAATTCCTGACCTCTATCAATTTGATATTAGTCGCTTTTTCAGCTTCATTGGCTGCGAAGTTGGCATACCCGGCCGGATGTACCTCAAGAATGTAGAGCGTCTCTCCAGGCAAGATGTAGTTTGCACTCCTGCTAGTGCGGTTTATCAGCTGACACTGATAGTCGTGGACTCTCCTTATCAATTGGCTTGTCAATATTCTCGGCTTAAGCCTGTCCATCTCTGTTTTCCCCAGGGCCTCAAGAATCGCATGTCCGGATTGCAGCACCGAGCCCTGATCGCCATGATGGAACTCAAGCATTCCAAACGCCCTCTCAACCACCTGTGCGCCAGGCATCACGTCTGTCGCTTTGACAGCGATATCCGTCAGTCTGTTAATCTCGATCCCCGGTGCTATCTCAACAACTATCGATGCCTGCCCCACTATAGGAAGATATCCTCGTGCAGTTGCTGCAACTTGCGATGCCAGCTGCGGCTGCATCTGGTCGAGAAAGATATATACCCTTAACTCTATGGCACCTCCTCCTGCCTTCGCGGTACCTATGGCGGACTGATATTTCGGTATCTCCGCAGCACCCTTCGTACTTGATTCAGTGATCTTTATGCCGGACGTGGGATGTGACTTCGTAATTGCCATACTCTGCTCTGCCTCCTTCTTACTGATTTAATGTCGTCTGCCTGGCGACATGCAGACGTTTGCTGACTTTGTGAGTTGTAAATGCTCTCATTTGCTCTTTCAGATTCTGGGGATCTTAGATCTTCTGGGATTGAGCGCTGGCTCCAGAAATAAATTCCGTATTCAGAGCAAAAGCCGTTCGAGCCGCCGGCTGCCACTTCAGACCACACTCTTGCAAGCCTTGCCGCTGTCTGAACCTTATCCATCACGTACGTCCAAGCCCCCTGCGTTTCGTCTCGCTCGTCTTCAAACTCGTATGCGTTCTGGGCGCACCTAGGGGAGATAAGATTGGTTGTCATGCAACCTGTTGGTTCGCGGTCGCATAAATAAGAAAACTGCCTTACTAAGAAATGTGAACTTATCATCTCGTCACCTACCCTGTAGAAACTTTTTTAACTATCCTTGCTTTTATGTTACTCACCTGGTGTGACTTTGTCAATACCTTTGCTTATTTTATTTCTGGTGCTAAACAACGCTTCTTATCAGCACATTACAGGATTATCCTGCTGGTACCGAATGTTAGCTATATTTTGAGGTTTAATTATTAGTATGTTATATTGTTTTATTGCAATAATTATAGCTATCTCATATTATTCTGCCCGGCAGTTTGTCCCAAATCTTTCACTTCTTGAATCGCTGCACCGTGCCGTTGTTGGGAGTTGCTTTCTCCATGCATCCCTCCCCGTCACCAGGATAGGCCAATGGAGCCCGGAGCAATACATCGGCACTAGCCCGATTTATTTGCAGGGATTGGAGAGATAAGCGTGTAAGGGATGCCTTGCAGAGGAGGGTCCAAAAGCTTTGCATCAAGCGCGAAAGCATGTGAAGGGCTACTCTTTATTTCTCGGCCCCTTGTCGCTTTTGCCTTATTTGTCGAAAAGCCACTGGGGCTTTCCGAATTGAAACTCAGCATTGATGCCGGCAATGAGATTTTGTACAGAGCCGGAATGGAGTATGGCCTCAGGAAATGTCAGAAGATGGATGGAACTGAGCAAAAGCAATCGTGCAGCCGTGGGTGAAACTAATACGGCCTGATCAGAAATATCACCAAGCTGCGAGAAATATATTGATACTACTGTGAACACTCCTCAGCTGATGGCTGGTACTTATCCTTCAGAATCTCGGGGGGGGCTGGCGTTTCAGGAAAACTGCAGTCCCCTACTCCTTGCATCATGTGTTCATATCAGGTAAGGACCCGCGTAAAGGCTCATCGCGAAAGACATCAAATCTTTATACCTATAGTCTTCTTGTAGAATTGTCTGAATCGCTCTATTTTTTTCTTTTCTTCATAGTTGCCCTTGTAATTCTCCGAACAGACGTTCAGATGAACAGCGATTCTCGTAACCTGAGGCTTTGCTAAAGTAAGCTTGGCTTTTTCGAAAACAAGCAGAGCGACGTTCCGTGATATATCGTGCCTTGAATAGGCATCCTGAACTGCGTCAAAAAAAGAAGCCTTCTGATTCCTGAGCATCAGATAAATATAATTAGCAACATCATTGTCGGCTTTTTCGAGATATTCCTCAAGATTTATACGTTCCAAGCTGCTGTCAAGATATGTCGTCTTGATATCTTTTAGCGTTATATGATTTTCCTTATCTTTCCTGTCCCTGCGCCTGGACCTGTAATTTTTCAAGATGTCGTCGAGAAACTTGCTTAAATCTATGAAATAGGAATGATACAGTTCGGCCAGATAATGTAATGCGTCATTCTTTATATACGGGTATCTGCCGCCATAAAGCTTAAGGACTTCAACGCTCACTTCATATTTCATTATGAGTTTATGAACATTCGCACCTACCATTTCGGAAATCATCTCAAGAAGCTTCTGCATTTTTTCCGAGAAAAAATACTTTTTCCTTGATCCAAGGTTAATCACCGCTATCGTTTCCTGCCGTACCACTATGGGAACCGCAATGGCCGATTTCATGCCAGGGCAAGGCATGAACCCGTCATTGTCGACTCCTTCTATCCCAAGAGCTACCTTGGTTTTGCCCTGCGCGGCAGCCATCCCTGATAAAGACAGTTCTTTCGTGAGGAGGTCGGCCGGAGTTCCAACCCTTACAGGCCATATATAGCTGTTATGGATATCCCCCGCCTTTGCGCCTACCACTACCCCTCCTTCTCTCTCAACAATAACGTATTTCTTGTCATTAATATTTCCAACGACGCCGATGGTCCCGCAGTCGGCGCCACTCACCACCGCAACGTTATAGAGAATCGTATGAAGAAACTCGGTAAGTCCCTTCCTAATGTCCTTCATCTTGTTGAAATCTTCATAGCTCTTATTAACCTGGAATATCTTTATGAGGTGGTCTGTGACGAGGGTGCTCGCAGAAAGACCATAGAGGACTGAATTTATCCTGGACTCGAGAACTTTCATTTGGCTCTTCAAGGGAGACTTTCCTTCCACCTTTGGAAGCATTGTTTTGACTTTCCTGACAGCATCCTGTTTCAGGTAGAAGATAAGAGCGTAAAGCAGATCTTTTTGTCTGTCTACAACAGGGTAACATATGGCAGCGGCGAATCCCGCCTTTTTCTCCAGTTCTATTTCGAAGGAGCATGCAAAATCCCTCAAGCGAAAAAAGGACGGCGTGTGTGAAGTTTCCGGCGTAAACTTCACCTTATCATACCCTTTTCCCATTAATTCAGACGTGAGAATGAAGGAATGAGAGCCAAATATCATCCTGCCAGTATATCTATTGTCCCTCAAAGTCTCTTCAAACAGCCTTCTGTCATTCTCATCTCGAGATGCCAAAGAAAATGGAACAAGACATCTTATTTTTTCACCGCAAACAGTATCTACGGAAGACACCATTAATACGGCCAAATCTGCTATCCCTTCCTGGATGGGCAATTCCAAAATCAATGAAGTCTTGTATGCTTTCATGACTTCTTCAGCCCATCTCTCTTGAATGACTGGTGCCCAATAATCTATGACATCCGACAGCTTCTGTCCTATTGCTCCTAAGAATTCGGCAATAACTCCTTTCAAAGATGAAAAAGCCCCCTGCTCACTGTGCTCTGAACTATCTATCGCGATTAATCCAAGAACCCTGCCTTTGATCATCACGGGAAATATCAAAGACGACTTGATATCAAGCGCTTTTCCCAGGAGGGCAGAGCCTCTCATATCCGATTCTGCATAATCCATTGCCATAATGGGCTTCGAAGATCTGTATGCTTTCGCTTCATAGGTTTTCTGCAGTGGTTCAGACAAAGAAGTATTTTCACTCATTACGTCATCTATAGCGATGACGGTAGTTCTTGCCGGATATTGCGAGTACCCTCTCATATGAAAAGGCTCGAGAATCTGTTTCTTAGGCCCATAACATGAAGTAAGTGATAAGTATATGCGGTTCTTGGGAAGCCCGGAAATTATTTCAAGACCATCAGAAATGTCATGAAGAATAGCATTTATGTATGTCTCATCCATGCTACTTATATGGTTAACGAGCTTGTTTACTTCTTCGTTATGCAACATCTCATCTCTTAGATCAATACTCTATACAAATTTATTTTTATTATATTGTGGCACGAATGTCTAAGTCAATGCAGCCCCACGAACTGAGGGGCTCTTTAAAGAAAGAGACACGTTCTCGGACGACGTCTCGCCTGAGGTTCGTTTCTTCGCTAGAACGGATGCTTGAGGTATTTTCTTTGTAAGCACCGCCGCTGACTTCATTACCGCGCTTTCGTTCATAATTACTTCCCGACTTTAAAACTGACTAGTGGGTCATGATCGGGACAGCCCTGCTTAATGTCACGACTTTTCTAGCTCCTCACTTATTTTCGACATCCCTTCAATAATATTATATGAGGCGGTTCGACAGAGGTGATTTCCAGTCGTGCACCTTCGGCCACTCGGTCATCTCTCCACGGTGGTTTGAAAGCGGTGTATGTTAAATCATCCAAAAGAAGTTTGTCAAAATAGCGGGACATGCAGTTCCGGAAGGGATATTACTCTCGTCCGGGGCTACGGCACATTGCACAGCACAGTTTCAATCACCACCGCTCCTCAGCCACTTCATGGCGTCCTTCTTACTTTTTATCTTTCCGAGGAACTGCAGTTTTTTCATACCCCGCAAGACGCGGCCCAGTTCCGGTCCTGATTCCAGGCCCGTTACCCTCATGACCTCTTCTGCAGCCAGCACAGGGGAAATCTGCAGAAATCTCTCGGCCTTTCTGAGGAAGCTCATCTTTCTCGTGAGCAATGCAATATCCCTGAGCGCATCCCCGGCCTCCGCAAACAGGTCAAAGATTCTTGAATCGCTCAAGACCGCCTCCTTCATATACGCATCCAGCAGCTTCATCGTCACAACAAGTCGCTTCTGTATCGGTCTGCTCAAACGCAGATTACACCGATGAATATCTGATCCGTAAAGAAGCTGTCCGGCCCTGAGAAGGCCGACGAAGGATAACCCCTGGGAGAACACTTGATCGAGATCGGACCTCATTGCTTCAGGTATCTTATTAAGAAATGAATTTAATCTCGAAAGAGCTTTAACATTCTCTCTTAACTGACTAGAATTTAAGGCTATAATTTCCACTAATAAACCATCCTTCAATGCCTGTTGCAGAGCGTTGAGACAGCCCTCCTGGTTTAACAATTTGTGAAATTCTAAAGTAATCCTTTCAGTGGCCGGCACCTTGATTAACTGCTTTAGCTTCCTTATTATTCCCCTTGTTCGCCTATCAATGGTCCATCCGAGTTCAGCTGTGAAGCGATATGCTCGGAGAAGGCGTACGGGATCAGCCGCAAAATTCTTCTCCGAAATGCACCTGAGCCTGCCCCTCCCGATATCGCCTATCCCCCCCAGCGGATCGATGAGCCCCCTTTCCGGAGACCATGCAATGGCGTTAACGGCAAAATCCCTGCGGGAGAGATCGTCCTCAATCTCTCCTTTCAGTTCTGTAAAGTCCACGGTGGTATCGCCCACAACCACCCGCACAAGGAGAGTGTCTCTGAACGCAATGACGCTTCCCTCCCCGTCCGGAAAGATCGTCGGCACAATGTCGGCAGGGTCACCGTTCACCACAAAATCAATATCCCTGGACGCCACCCCCCGCAGCAGGTCCCTGAGATATCCGCCAACGAGGAAGACCTCCTTCTTCACACCCACTATGCGTGATACGAGGGGATGACTGAGAAGCACTTCCCGTATATCATCGGTCTTCACTTCCATGCTTTTATTATGTGCCTGAGCCCTCCCATTATCAACTTATTTCTTCCCCTTCCCGGGGATGAACGGTTGACCTTTCAATAATATAATGCAATAATGATGCACGCCGTCCCCGGCAAGCACATATGACGCAATGACGACAGACAGGCCATACAGAAAAAGGTTCAGCACGGAGGTTGCGCCGGAAGAGCGGAGGAACTGCGCCTGCTCCTGGTCTGCGCCTGATGCAGTCGGTACACTCATCACGTCGTGTCAGGAAGGAATCCGGGGCGGGGAATGAAGATCAAGGTCCTTGGCTGTTCAGGCGCTGAGTTCCCCGGCCATAATCCTCCAGGGTTTCTCCTTGACGATGAGATCCTCTTTGATGCGGGGAGCCTGACCAATGTGCTGGGCGGAAGAGGCCAGCAAAAGATACGGAATATTTTTATCACTCATGCTCACCTTGACCATATCAGGGGCATTCCCTTCCTTGCCGACAACCTCCTTATCGACAACAGGGGATGCAACGTGAACATCATCAGCATCCACCAGGTGATCAAAACGATCAGGGAAAACCTTCTCAATGGACATGTCTGGCCCGATTTTACTATCATTCCGGATCCGAAAAACGGGGTGTTGCAGTTCGTGGAGTTGCGCGAAGGCAGGCCCATAAAGGTCAACGGCTATTCCATCACTCCTTACAGGGTCAACCATTCCGTACCCGCGGTGGGATATCTTGTTGAAGCCCGGGGCGGGAAACGCATGTTCTATACCGGGGATACGGGGCCTACAGGGGGGACGTGGAAGAAGATCGGGAAGAGGCAGATACACTGTTTGATCATTGAGGTATCCTTCCCCAACAAGATGAAAGATATCGCTCTCATGACGGGCCATCTTACTTCATCTCTGCTGAAGGAAGAACTTTCAGGAATGCAGCTCATGCCTGAGAGAGTATATATCACCCATACAAAACCCCAGTATTCGCAGGTCATCAGGCACGAGATCAAGAACCTCAAGCTGAAGAACCTGAAACTGTTAAGGGATGGGGAGATCATCAGGATATGAGAACGCCTTGTCACATCTCTCCCCTCGTGCCTTGATGGCAGAGACGTCGACAAGGAATCTCCTTGACAAATGCGTGCGCTTTCATATAATTATTAATCTATGAGGAAGGGGAGCATGCGTTTCATCGTACTTATAGCGCTAGCCATTTTTTTCCTGTCCACTGTCTCGCATGCAACCGTTGCGACATATGAGCAACATATAGCCAAAGGCGTCGCAGGCGTAGAGGCAGCGGATTACAGGGTCGCAGCCGAAGAATTCAGAGCTGCCCTCAGAGAAAAACCCCTCGATCCTACCGCCACGCTTTATCTCGGCATAGCCCTCAACCGTTCAGGGGATAGAGAAGCGGAGACGATTCTCAAGCAGGCGCTTGCGATGGAGCCTTCAGATCCCAGGACCAACATTGAACTTGGTATTTACTATTTCAGATACTCCATGTACGGTGAGGCAAGGGATTATTTCGAAAACACCATACGGCTTTCACCGGGAACAGAGTTTTCGGCAAGGGCAGGTGAATATCTCACACTCATAAGAGAGGGTGGCCTTGCAAAGCGCTGGGCATTGAATTTCTCGGTGGGAGGCCAGTACGACAGCAATGTTGTGCTCAACCCTTCAGGCAACCCTCTTCCTCAGGGTATATCGCAAAAATCCGACTGGAGCGCAGTATTTGTCATGAATGGGAGGTACCATCTCATCAAGGAAGAGAAGGGAGAGGTCTCTGTGGGGTTCAATTTTTACCAGAACGTCCATGCGGTACTCTCTGATTTTAATATCACCCAACCCGTGTTCGATGTCACCGCGGCATACACCATTTTACCGTGGCTGCAGCTGAGAGGGCTCTTTAACTTCGAATACGTGTGGGTGGGGGGGAAGAACAGATACGGGTATGATTATATGGTGGCGCCATCGGTCGTCATCTCTGAAGGAAAAGGGTTTTCTACCGTCATCGAATACCGGTACCGTCATTACACGTTCAATGACTCTGAACTCTTTTTTGACAATTCACAGAGGTCGGGTCCTGACAATTACATAGGGATAACCCAGAATATCTCCCTGTAATCCTTCTATGCAGGCCCGGGTGATTTATTCCCATGACGTAGACTCAACGAAGGAGAGTTTCTGGCACTACAGCGGTGACAGAGGGGCATTGGGACTGTCCTTCATTTTGCCCGACAAAATATTCCTGAACCTTGACGCGGAATACTACGTGCAAAGATTACGACGGGACAGATCCGGAGACAGGCGCGAACAGGAAGGACAAGATATTCACCGGTTCGATCTCGGCCACAAAGGTGTTATCGGATATGTTCAGCGTCACTCTGGCCCAGCTCTATACCAAGGATAATTCAAACCTAGCGGCGTTTGACTTATAAACGTGCAGTAACCAGCCTCTTTCTGACTGCGAGGTTTTAGATGAAAAGGTCTCGTACTGAGAGCAACCGTTATCATTGTCGTATCTCTTCTGGGACAGTCAGGCCTCGCTATAGCCAAGGATGATGTGGCTACGGTGGTTGCGGTTCGGGGCAGAACGATCATCGACAGGGACGAAGCTCGTGCTAGAGGCAAAGGTCAAGGATCCGATACTCTTGAAAGATACGCTCGTGACAGGGGAAGCAGCCAGGGCAAAGATGCTCTTCTGTGGACGACAGCGTCTTGACCATGGGAGAGAAATCAAGGGTAGTAATAGAGGAATTCATCTACAGCAGGGAAAAGGGTGGCAAATCGATCTTTAACCTCCTGGACGGAAAGATGAAATCAGTCGTGGGAAAAGCGGGTTTCGAAGTTCATACACCCACTGCAGTTGCTGCAGCAAGGGGAACGGTGATATTCTTTGATGTGGGGGTAAGGGACGGGAAACTGTGCACCACCATCCTCTGTACCGAAGGAGAAGTAGTTGCGGGAAGTGCAGATGAGACTGTTAAAGACGTTGTGTCGTTAACGAGCGACACGATAGTCACGATATGTGAGGGAATGCCGTTTCCCACAACCCCTTTAAGGGCGCAGAACTCCGAGAAAGAAAAGATGATACGGGCGACACGAACATTGTCGGGTATGAGATATCTATGCCCATACCGGCACAGGGGGAAACCGGGGTGCGCAGTTTTGACCTGGTGCTTCCGCTACGTTCCCCAGATCCCTAACCAGCAGCCGGTGAGCAAAACTCCGGTGACTATCGATCTTATATTCAAATGAAACGGTCAGGCACAATAAAGATCATAATGACGTTCATACTGCTTGCACTGGCCGCAGTGAACCTCAACAATTGTGGTGGAGGAAGCGGCGGCGGTTCGACGACATCCCTGTCCTCCAGGACAAATGTGGCGATCAATATCGGACAGACGAGATCGACTGTCGGCTCATTCAAAGGGGAGGTTCGTGAGCCAGACATCTGAAATACCCCCTGCGGTGACGAGCATAAGACTCACCGTCTCCGCTCCGGACATGAACCCCCTTCAGCAGGTCATCGATGTTGCGGGAAGGAGTTCTGTGTCTCTTTCATTTGAGCTCCAGAACGGGCAGAACAGGGAATTTGTGGCGGAGGCGCTGGATGCATCAAATAATGTCCTCTACAGGGGTGATATCTTTGCTAACCTGACTGGAACACCGCTCCATCTCACTATCGTCATGGTCTCGGTAGACCCTCTGCCGCCGGTCTTCGCTGGTCTCTCGGGCATCACCGACATTACCGAGACGTCGATGAAACTTTCATGGTCTCCGGCTTCGGATGAGGTCACCCCTCAGGAACAGATTGTATACCTGATCTTCCTGTCAACGACCCCTCAGGTAGTTGCAGCGCAGGGAGCATCCATTTCGCCCAGCTTTGTCACAGACCCCGGGGCGACAACGTTCACCGTGACGGACCTCATCCCGGATACGGAGTATTTTGTGCAGGTTCTGGCGATGGACCAAAAGGGGAACAGGGATAACAATAGCGTCGTAAAAAACGCCAGGACCAAGCCTACTCCTGACACCACTCCCCCCACATTTGGAGGGTTGGTATCCGCGACTGCGCTGTCAGAGAGCCAGATAGAGCTCACATGGACTGCTGCTTCCGATAACAAGACGCTTGCATCCGAGATCGAATATCTCATTTACATGTCGGTCACCCCGGGGATCACGCCCGGAGAGGGAGCGTTCGCGACCCCGAAGAGCATTGTGACCGGTGTCACCTCCGCGACCATCGCAGGGCTTGACCCCAATACCACATACTATTTCAGGGCGTGGGCGAGGGACAAGGCCGGAAATGTGAGCAAGAACGATGTGGAGAAGTCGGCGAAGACTCCACTGCCGCCGGACACCACACCGCCCTCGTTCCCCAATGGGCTTGCTTTATTAGCGCAAGCCACTTCGCCTAGCACGGTACTCATCACATGGAACCCTGCCGCCGATGACCAGACAGATCCGTCGAACTTGACCTATATCATCTACAAAGCGTCAACTTCAGAAGGGGTGTACTCATCGCCTTTCATAACCCTGCTCCCCGGGACTGGAAGACATCATCCAGGATATTGGACCTTCTGCGGGCAAAAGCAAGCACGGTAAGTTTTACTGTAGAGGGTTTGACCCCCAACACCCATAATTGTTTCGGTGTCAATGCAAAGGATCAGGCGGGCAATATGACCAACAGTTCCGAGGTGAGCTGTGTAGACACTCCTCCTACTCCTGATACCATTCCGCCGTCCGTGCCGACCGGGCTGACGGCAACCGCCATTTCTTCAAGCCAGATAACCCTCGCGTGGAATGCCTCCACTGATGACGTGGGAGGAACAGGAGTGGCAGGGTACAAGGTGTATCGTAACGGTCTGTTAGTTGCGGCGTCCAAGAAGAGTGCAGTGATTCCCATTGCTACCGTCACCACTACGAATTACTCCGATACAGGGCTTATCCCAAACACTCAGTATTGCTATCAGGTCTCGGCATTCGATGGGGCCACTCCCCCTAATGACTCAGCGCAGAGTGATCAGGTTTGTGCAAGGACGCAGGATACAACCCCTCCTCCTTCTCCTGACACCACGCCGCCGTCCGTGCCGGCCGGGCTGACCGCAGCCGCCATTTCTTCAGGCCAGATAGACCTCACATGGAATACCTCTACCGATGATGTGGGCGTAACGGGATATAAAGTTTACAGGGATGGTATATTCCTTAAGTCGGTTACTACACCCTCAACGTCTGACACGGGGCTTGCCCCCTCAACCAACCACTGTTACACCGTGTCAGCATTTGATGCTGCCAATAATGAGTCGGCACAGAGCAATCCGGCTTGCGCGACTACACAACCCACGCAACCTCCACCATCTCCGTTCATAGACCTCTCTGTACCCCTCGTATATGATGGGTGCAGTGGTGATGGCTGTTTGTCCTTTATTGTCTATAATAGTGGTACCATGGACGCGACGAACGTTTCGATCTATGGTCTTAACGGATATTTCGGTTTTCCGACCAGTTGTCAACCTTTCTTTAACATCACGGTTCCGGCGGGCGGTTTTGTTTTTCTCGACACGGGCCTCTTTCTCTTAGACGATTACTACATACTCATAGACCCGACGAATGCCATACTGGAAAGCGATGAAGGCAACAACGCCTTATGCAGCGGACTATTCTGCACTACCCCGCCAATATGGCCCAGTGATTTTAGCGGCTGCTCTTAGTCGTACACGTATGCGTCAGGGAGGCTGAAAGGAAAAGGCAATCTGCCCTTTGCCTGTCGTATCCCCGAGATTATCTCCAGGGCCACGTCTAAATGTACCTTGGTATTTTCAGCTGTCAGGACAATTCGCCTCGGTTGAAGCTCCCCGATGATTTTCTGAAATCTCCCCGGCTGCCCTAAGACTACGATGCATTCTTTGTTTAACGTATTGCAGGCAGAAATGATCTCCGCCGCATCCGTATACTCTGCATCCATGATGACAGCATCAAATTTGGCCAGAAACTTATCGATGGGCGTTTCAGGGTGTATCTTCCGATAGTTCAGCAAAGTCGTATCCAGAGTTTCGGCATGCCTGAAAAAATTCTTTACGCCGCTGAGCAGGATTGAGTTATTCCCTATATAGAGCGCGGAAGACTCCTTTCGTATCGGGAGAGGAGGGACATCCCTCCCTCTCACATACGCGATAGAGGCCTCTGCTACTGATCTCGCAACATGGCCAAGATCGTTTCGCGACATCCTCACGGGAGCTTTCATGATCCTCGTCTTTGCCTTCATTATTCTTGTCAGGGACTCATCAAGTTTCCTGTGGCTGATGTGCCCCTTCTTCACCGCGTCCACGAGCGCATTGAAAACCTTCTCCTGATTTTTCATCTCATGGCTTACCATAATAATATCGGCGCCCGACCGGAATGACCGAACCGCGGCCTCCGCTACCGTCATCATCCCCCTTATCGCCCTCATCTCGATATTGTCCACAATAATGAGTCCTTCAAATCCCATACCTTTTCTCAGCACGTCCACCATCCAGTAAGCTGAAAGTGAAATAGGATTCTTCGAGTCTCCCGGCTCCGCAATAAAATGCCCAACCATAACGATGTCCACTCCTGCCCTTACAGCGTTCTCGAAAGGCATCGTATCCTCATCCCTCTCCTCCCGGTCCTTCCACACGATATGCGGAATCACGAAATGGGAATCCTCCTTCGCCCTTCCTATGCCGGGAAAATGCTTGGCGGTTGCCAGCAATCCGGCTTCCCTGAGTCCGCGGATATAGGCGCTCCCCAATTGTGCAACCGTCCGGGAATCACTGCTAAAGCTCCTCCTTGCCATCGGCGACGACAGCATGTCTGCCGGCACATCAAGCACAGGAGACAGATTGACGTTTATTCCCAGGTCCTTCAGGGCGCTGCCAACGGACAGACCGGCCTCCCTCGAAAGCTCCTCAGAATTCGCCGCACCGATCGCAGGCTCCGAAGGGGGCCTATACAATTCTCCCTCGATGCGATGGACCAACCCTCCCTCCTGATCCACAGCAAAAAAAATCGGGAGTTCACGGTCTCCGGAGATGGACCGTATCTTTGAGATGAGAGGAGCAATGTCCGTTGCTTCCTTCACATTTCTTCCATAAATGACGATGCCGCCGGGATTGATCTTCCTGATATGCTCGATCTCCCGTGAGCTGAGGTCCTGACCCTGGATCCCGAGCATGAGAAGCTGCCCTACCTTCTCCTCCAAAGTCATCCTCTTGACATGCTCGGCCAGTTCTTCACTGGCGTGAAGACCGTCCGCTGCCCAGAAAAGGCAACCAAGAGCTGCAAGTATTACCAGGGGTCTCTTCATCGGTAGATGGTCAGGCAATCTATCATAGAAGCCTCCTTGTTGTCCATTTTACCCTAAATTTGTATAATCTCTTTAGTCATGAAAAAGAGGACCCTCTTGTTCTACCTTATTACGCTCACCTCCACATCGCTCTTTGTCCTCCTGCAGCTCTTTGATCCCGTCATAATCCGTGAGCAACTTGAGAGCAAGACGTACGACCTGAGACTTCGTCTGAAAAACCTTGTGAGACAGCAACCTCCGGCAAAAGACATCGTCATCGTCGCCATCAACGACAATAGCATCGAGGAAATCGGCAGGTGGCCCTGGGGAAGGGATGTTATGGCAGGTCTGATCAATAAGATCTCCGCTTCAAGACCGAAGGTCATTGGGATCGATGTTATGTTCACCGAAAGAGAGAGTCCCGAGAAGGACGAAAGACTTGCAGAAGCAATAAAAAAGGCGGGAAACGTAGTGCTGGCCACGGCCTTTGAGGTCCCTCAGGGAAGAAAGGTTCTCACACCTCCAAAGGATGTTCCCGATTTTCTCTGGGACTCCGCGTTCATGGAGGTAAAAAGCCAAAGGGGAATTAAATGGAAGGACTTTGCAGTGAAGGCGGAAAAGGTTAAGGCTTCCTTGCCCGAATTCTCCACTGTTGCAGCGCTCGGCCATGTCTACGCCCTGCCTGATATGGATGGATCTCAGCGATGGGAGATTCTCTCTCTTATGTACGGTGATGACTGTTACCCGCAGTTCGCTCTCCAGATCGCCCGTATCGCCCTCGGCATCCCCATGAAAGATATGGTCCTCTACGGCGGATCCGGCATAGGTCTCGGCACCGGGTTCATTCCGACCGATCTCTGGGGACGTGCGGGGATCAATTACCGAGGGAAGGAGCACAGTTTTCCTTATATATCAGCTTCCGACATTATCAGGGGCAGGATCGCTGCCGAAACGCTGAAGGACAAAATAGTCCTCGTCGGAACTTCTGCCCTTGCCACCTATGATCAGAAGGTGACACCCTTTTCAGCCAATATGCCGGGCGTCGAGAAAAACGCCAGTGTTGTCGAGAATATCCTCGTCAATAATTTTATCAGGAAGAGTCCAGGGGTGATGGAACTCGTGGTGATAATCCTCACCGGGATTTTCCTGGGACTGACCCTTCCGAAGTTGAAGGCTGTTGCCAGCGCATTCCTTGCCGCAGGTTTCATACTGCTCTACATCGTCGCCTGCTGCTATCTCCTCATGTACCAGAACTTGTCGGCAAATCTGCTCTATCCCGTCACGAACATGTTCGCGATCTTTACCACTCTCACGGTCACAAAGTTTTTCCTCGAGGAAAGAAAATCGAAGGAGATACGGCAGATGTTTTCAAGCTATGTATCGCCCAAGATCGTGAAAGAGCTCATCGATAATCCCGACAAGGCGAGACTTGGGGGAGAACGAAGGGTCGTCACTGTCCTTTTCTCTGATATCATCGGCTTCACCTCGCTCTCTGAAAGGAGACAGCCGGAGGAGGTCGTTTCTCTTCTCAACGAGTATTTCAAGGAGATGGCGGATATTATATTCAGATGGGATGGGACCCTCGACAAGTTTGTCGGTGACGAGATAATGGCGCTCTGGGGCGCTCCCGTAGATCAACCAAACCACGCAGAACTCGCACTAAGATGCGCCCTCAATATGTCGGCAAAGCTGGACGAGCTGCACGACATGTGGAAGGGTAAGGGATCCGAAGTTCTCGACGTGGGTATCGGAATCAACACAGGTGAGGTCATCATAGGCAATATCGGCGCGGCCGGGAAAAAGATGGATTACACCGCAATAGGTGACCACGTCAATCTCGCAGCGAGAGTAGAAAAATTAACGAGGCAGTACAACACAAGGATCCTCATTGCTGAAAACACGTTCGAACAGATTGAGCCGCTTATTAAGAAAGGAGCGTTCGGACATCTGGAGCTAATAGCGCTTGCGTCGGTGAAAGTGAAAGGGAAGGAAAAAGAGGTGACGATCTTTGAGGTGAAAGGGTTCAAGCAGTAGACTTCCTGTCTCTCCCTTGTTCTGTCTGTGAAATTGACTTTTCAAAATATATTTAGATATATTAAGGTATATAAATTATTTATAAGTAAATCTTTATTGCCTATTTAATCTGCTTATGGTATTTTATGTGTCGTCCATCGCGGAGGAGTTCTCGTGGAAGAGAAACTTGTAAGCATTCTTCAGGAATACAGGTCGGGCGAAGGGAACCTAATAACCCTTCTTCAGGATATCCAGTCGGAGTTCGGCTACGTCCCTGAACAGGCAGTAACCTGGTTTTCGAAAGAACTTGACATACCGGCAAGCCGCTTTTACGGTGTGTCCACCTTCTATTCCCAGTTTCATCTCAAGCCGCGGGGCAAGAATATCATTACCGCGTGCTGCGGAACCGCATGCCATGTGCGGGGTGCGGACAGACTGATCAGCGCCGCCCTTCGGGAGCTTAAACTCAATGAAGACCAGGACACTACAGAGGACGGGGAGATCACCCTTGAAAAAGTGGCCTGCCTCGGTACCTGCAGCATGGCGCCTGTAATGATCATCGACCATAAGATGCATGCAAAAATAACCCCCGAGAAGATGAAAAAAGAGATCAAGTCACTGAAGAAGGACAAGAAATGAGCACGGTACAGATAAAGGTCTGCATGGGGCCCGGTGGCATCGCCTCGGGCGGTCCAGACGTCATCGCTGCCTTTCAGTCGGAACTGAAGCAGGCAAGTATTTCTGCGCAGATACAGGAAGGCTGCTCGTTGCATCACGTCGGCTGTTTCGGTCTCTGTTCCAAGGACGTCCTTGTCGATCTCTTCATCGACGGGAACAAAACGACCTATGAGTACGTGAAGCCTGACATGGTGAAGCGTATCGTGAACGAACACATCGTGGGAAAGAAACCGGTACCGGAATGGATGGCTGGGGAGGATTATGAGAACTTCTATAAGAAACAGGTGAAGGTCGTCCTTTCCGACTGCGGGAAGATAGACTATGAGAGCATCGAATCCTACATCGCTGCAGGAGGTTACAAGGCTGCAGAGAAGATCTTCACCTCCATGAGCCCTGACGGGGTGATCACCGAGATGAAGAAGTCCGGGCTAAGAGGACGGGGCGGCGCCGGCTTCCCCACGGGAGTGAAATGGGAGGCTTGCCGGAAGACTGCCTCTGACCAAAAGTATTTCATCTGCAACGCAGACGAAGGTGATCCCGGTGCATTCATGGACAGGGCGGTGATAGAAGGAAATCCCCATGTGGTCATCGAGGGAATGCTCATTGGTGCCTATGCCACCGGTGCGACCAAGGGGTACGTATATATCAGGGCAGAATATCCCCTGGCTGTTGAGCGGCTCAAGAAAGCGATAAAAGATGCCACGGCAAGAGGTTTTCTGGGGAAAAACCTCTTCAACAAGGCCTTCGACTTTACCATACGATTAAAACTCGGCGCAGGCGCCTTTGTGTGTGGAGAAGAAACTGCGCTCATCGCATCCATTGAAGGCCAAAGGGGTATGCCGAGACCAAAGCCGCCCTTCCCTGTATATCAGGGGCTATGGGGAAAGCCGACGGTGATCAATAATGTGGAAACCCTTGCGAACATCCCGTATATCATCAGCAAGGGGGCTGACTGGTATGCATCCTACGGTACCGAGAAGTCAAAAGGCACGAAGGTCTTTGCCCTCACCGGGAAGGTGAAGAATACCGGACTCATCGAGATCCCCATGGGTATCACGCTGAAGGAGATCATTTACGATATAGGAGGCGGCATCGAGAACAACAAGGCGTTGAAGGCGGTCCAGACAGGAGGACCTTCCGGCGGGTGCATCCCTGCCGGCATGGTGGATATCAATGTCGATTATGAGTCCCTTGCCCAGGTCGGCTCCATTGTAGGCTCGGGCGGAATGATCGTTCTTGATGAGGATGACTGCATGGTGAATGTTGCAAAGTACTTCCTTCAGTTCACTCAGTCAGAATCCTGCGGTAAGTGTGTCCCCTGCCGCATAGGAACGAAAAGGCTTCTCGAAATACTGGACAGGATCACGAAAGGAAAGGGAAAAGAGGAGGATATAGAGCTTCTCCAGAAGCTGAGCAGCGATGTGAAGGCCGCCTCTCTCTGCGGCCTCGGACAGACCGCTCCCAACCCGGTGATGAGCACTCTTAAGTATTTCAGGGACGAATACGAAGCCCACATCAAGCAGAAGAAGTGTCCTTCCAAGGTCTGCAGGGATCTCCTCCTCTATTCCGTTATCGAAAAGACATGCACGGGCTGCGGAGCCTGCCTCAGGGCATGTCCCTCAGGTGCGATCACCGGCGAGAAGAAGAAGCCCCACAGGATAGATCCCGATAAATGCATCAAGTGCGGTGCGTGCTTTGATGTGTGTAAATTCGCGTCGGTAAACAGGGAGTAACCATGCCAAAGGTAACGATAGACGGAAAGACAGCAACCGTTCCCGATGGGATAACGGTCCTTGATGCTGCGAGGAGAACTGCATATCTCTATTCCGACCCTCTGCCACCATCCCAAACTCACCCCCTTCGGGGGTTGCAGGCTCTGTCTGGTAGAGATTAAGGGAATTCCCCGACCGGTGACTTCCTGCACCACTCCTGTGAGCGAGGGGATGGAAGTGACCACGAGCAGCCCGACCCTGCAAGGCCTGAGGAAGACGGTTCTTGAACTTATTCTCTCTGACCACCCGAACGATTGCATGGTATGCGAGAAGGCCGGGAGACTGCACCCTTCAGGAACTCGCGTATTCCTACGGCATCAGGGAAAACAGGTTTGAGGGTGAAAGAAGAACCTATGCAAAACGGGACGGAAATCCCTTCGTCGAACGGGATATGGAAAAGTGCATCATGTGCGGCAGATGTGTTAAGGTCTGCGACGAGGTTGAAGGTGTTGGAGCCATCGATTTTGCCTACCGCGGATTTAAGTCAAAGATATGCCCCCCCTATGAGAGAGACCTTGACTGCGAATTCTGCGGACAGTGCATCGCCGTTTGCCCCACAGGCGCCCTCACCGGCAAGTCCTGGAAACAGAAGGGACGTCAGAAAGATGTTAAGGAAGTTGAGACCACCTGCGGGTATTGCGGTTGCGGTTGCAGTCTCACCCTCCACGTTCATGGGAACGAGGTCATCAGGGTCGATTCGAAGGCTGACACCATCAATGAAGGATGGTTATGCGTGAAAGGCAGGTTCGGCTATAGCTTCATCGCCAGTCCGGAGCGCCTGACCAAGCCCCTCATAAAAAAGAACGGGACGTTCGCGGAAGCATCGTGGGACGAAGCGCTGGATTATATCGCGGAACGGCTAAAGGGCATCAAGGAAAGACACGGCGCTGACTCCATCGCAGGACTGTCTTCAGCCAGAGCTACCAACGAGGAAAACTATCTCTTCCAGAAATTCATCAGGGGAGCAATCGGCACCAATAACGTTGACCATTGCGCCCGGTATTGACACAGCGCAACGGTGGCCGGTCTGGCCACGGTTTTCGGCTCGGGAGCGATGACGAACTCTATCAATGAGATAGTGAACAATGACGTCCTTTTCGTGATCGGTTCGAACACGACAGAGACCCATCCCATCATCGGCCTGAAGATGAAAAAGGCCTTCAGACGAGGAGCGAAACTGATCGTGGCGGATCCGAGAAGGATACCCCTGGTGAGCTTTGCCGACATCTGGCTCCGGCAGAGACCGGGTACGGACGTCGCACTCCTCAACTCCATCATGCATGTGATACTGAAAGAGAGTCTTGAGGACAGCGAATTCATTAAGAACCATACGGAAGGGTTCGAGGCATTCAGGTCCTCCCTGGCCGAGTTCACACCGGATATGGGCGAGAAGATCACGGGAGTTCCGAAGGAAAAAATAAGAGAGGCCGCGCTGCTTTATGCAAATGCGGAACGGGCGGGCATCTATTACACGATGGGGATGACCCAGCACACCCACGGAACGGATAATGTCTACTCGATAGCAAATCTTGCATTGATGACCGGCAACCTCGGGAGGGAAAGCGTCGGAGTGAATCCGCTGAGAGGGCAAAATAATGTCCAGGGCGCGAGCGATATGGCGTGCGCTCCGAACTTCCTCCCCGGATACCAGAAGGTCGACCTGCCCCAGTCGAGGGAGAAATTCGAAAGGGAATGGGGTGTTTCCCTCTCCGGCAAGGCCGGACTCACTGCCACGGAAATGACGGATGCTGCGATCAATGGGACTCTCAAGGCGATGTATATCATGGGAGAAAATCCCGTCCTCAGCGACCCTGACATGAAGCACACAAAGAAAGCCCTCGATAGCCTTGAATTCCTGGTCGTGCAGGACATCTTCCTTACGGAAACCGCAGAGCATGCAGATGTGGTCCTGCCTGCCGCCTGCTTTGTAGAAAAAGACGGCACCTTTACCAATACCGAACGGCGGGTCCAGCGCGTCAGAATGGCAGTGAACCCGCCCGGCGAAGCGAGAACGGACTCCTGGATAATTGCAGAGTTGAGCAGGAGATTCGGGTATGAGATGAACTATAACTCTGTGGAAGAGATCATGCAGGAAATCGGCCGCCTCTGGCCGGCAGTAGCGGGCATCACCTATGGTCACATAGAGAAACGGGGGGTGCAGTGGCCGTGTCCCACGCCAGACCATCCCGGCACGCCGTATCTTTTCAAGGGAGGGTTCCCCAGAGGAAAAGGAAGGTTTACCGCTGTAAGCTACAGACCTTCTGCGGAACTCCCCGACAATGACTATCCCCTCGTGCTTTCCACAGGAAGGCAGTTGTTCCAGTACCATACGGGCACGATGACCAGGAAGACCTCGGCCATAGAGGCAATTTCCGCGGGCCGGCCATATGTCGAGATACATCCCGAAGATGCCCGGAAGCTCAATATTACCGACGGCCAGAAGGTCACGGTCTCCTCAAGACGGGGAAGCATCGAAATCGCCGCAAAGATCACGGAAAGGCCGTTGCAGGGCATGGTATTCATCCCCTTCCATTTCAAAGAGGCTGCCGCGAATGTCCTTACGAACACCGCTCTGGACCCTGTCTGCAAGATCCCTGAGCTCAAGGTCTGCGCGGTGAATATAAAGGTTTCATAGAGCCGGCTGAAAGCCTGCGACTACATACTTAACGATTCTAAAGGAGGGTTCAAGAGATGCCATTTGATGCAACGAAGTTAGCTGACTGGCAGATTTCCGAAGAAGCTGAAAAAAATATGCCTACCCCGGAAAAGTGGCGCGAGCGGCTGGGACTGCAAAAGGACGAGATGTTACCCATGGGGCGCCTGTCCAAGATCGACTTTCTCAAGGTCATCAACCGACTCAAGAAGAATCCTGACGGAAAGTACATCGAGGTGACGGCTGTCACCCCTACCCCTCTGGGCGAAGGCAAGAGCACCACCTCATGTGGTTTGATGGAAGGTCTCGGCAAGCGGGGTGTGAATGTGGGCGGGGCACTGCGTCAGCCGTCCGGAGGCCCCACCATGAACGTCAAGGGTACCGCCGCAGGCGGTGGCAACTCTTTGCTCATTCCCATGACCGAATTCTCCCTTGGGCTCACCGGTGATATCAACGACATAATGAATGCGCACAACCTTGCGATGGTTGCGTTGACCTCCCGGATGCAGCACGAGCGCAATTACAACGACGAGCAGTTGCAGCGGCTCACGAAGATGAGGCGCCTCGACATCGACCCCACCCGCGTTGAGATGGGGTGGATCATGGACTTCTGTGCCCAGAGCCTCCGTAATATCATCATAGGCATGGGCGGACGGACCGACGGCTTTATGATGCAGTCGAAGTTCGGTATCGCCGTTGGGTCTGAGTGCATGGCAATCCTTTCGGTAGCCAATGACCTCGCTGACCTGAAACAGCGCCTGAACAACATCACCGTTGCCTTTGACAAGAGCGGCAATCCCGTTACCACAGGCGATCTCGAGGTGGGCAATGCAATGGCCGCCTTCATGCGTAATACCATTAACCCTACACTGATGTGCACGGCCGAATACAACCCCTGCTTTGTCCATGCAGGGCCTTTTGCCAACATCGCAGTGGGCCAGTCCTCCATTATCGCCGACCGTGTCGGCTTGAAGCTGTTTGACTACCATGTCACAGAGTCCGGCTTTGCTGCGGACATCGGTTTCGAAAAATTCTGGAACGTCAAGAGCCGCTTCAGCGGTTTGAAACCCCATGTATCGGTGCTGACGACTACCGTCCGCGCGCTGAAGATGCACGGAGGAGGGCCAAAGGTTGTGGCCGGCAAGGCCCTGCCCGAGGAATACACGAAGGAGAACATTGCACTTGTCGAAAAAGGCTGCGCCAACATGGTGCACATGATCAACGTCATCCGCAAGTCCGGCATAAACCCGGTGGTCTGTGTCAATCGTTTTTACACCGATACGGATGCCGAAGTCGCTGTTGTCAAGAAGGCTGCGGAAGCAGCAGGTGCCCGTTGCGCCGAATCCCAGCACTGGCTCAAGGGCGGTGACGGTGCGCTTGAACTGGCAGATGCGGTCATCGACGCCTGCAAGGAGAAGAATGACTTCAAGTTCCTCTATCCGCTTGAGATGAAACTGCGCGACCGTGTAGCGATCATCGCCAAGGAAGTGTACGGAGCAGACGGCGTCTCCTGGCTGCCGGAGGCCGAGGTTAAGGCCAAGATGCTGGAAGACGACCCCAAGTATGCCGACTACGCTACCATGATGGTCAAGACGCACTTGAGCCTTTCGCATGACCCGACCCTCAAGGGAGTACCCAAGGGCTGGATGCTGCCGATCAGGGACGTTCTGATATACTCCGGCGCCAAGTTCCTGTGTCCATGTGCAGGGACCATCAGCCTCATGCCGGGAACGAGTTCCAATCCGGCGTTCAGAAGGGTTGACGTCGATGTCAATACCGGCAAGGTAAGTGGATTGTTCTAACAGTCCTCTCGTTGAAATATGGAAGGCCTCCGGGCTAATTCCCCGGAGGCCTTCCATTAGGTTCTCTGACAGCCTTTGTATCGGACCGGACTGGAGACTTAACAAAAACAGGCCTGTACGAAAGACCATTCATGGACAAGAGACATTTCGGACATATTGAGATCCCTCTTCAAAGGGTTCACATTGAGCTCACCAACATCTGCGATTTCAACTGCCTCTTCTGCCCGAAATCTCTTATGAAAAGACCCCCGGGCTATATGGACTTTGATCTTGCCGGACGCATTATCGATGAGATAGCGGAGAACGGGATAGCTGAGAAGATCACTTTTCATGTGATGGGAGAACCCACGCTGCATCCACGCTTCTTTGATATCCTCTCCCATGCCCTGGACAGAGGGGTGAAGGTCGGCCTCACGACAAACGGGGCAGGCCTCGGCGGTGAAGTGGGAAGACGTCTTCTGGAATACAACCTTCACCAGGTCGATATTTCCCTGCAGACGCCGGATGCCCGGTCCTTCACCCTCCGAAAATCGAGGACCCTTAGCTTTGATGCGTACCTTCGGGGCATCCTCAGGTTCTTTCATTCCTACAGGACCAAATGGCCGGAAACGACATTCAAGTTTCGCTTTCTCAACACACGGTTCCGTAAAAAAGACATGGAAGAAAAGGTGGGTCCGTTGAAGGTTATCTCTTCCACTGAAGAATTGCACACCACCTTTCATTACTGGGCCGGACACATCTATGACATCCTCGGTGTTGAACAGGAAACGAGAGAGAAGGCAATAAGGCGCATAGAGGCTCTTGTATCATATAAATGGAACGTGGTGGAGATCTATCCCGGACTCTTTTTCGAGACCTATGTCCTGGAGGACTGGGGAAATGCCTTCGGTGATAAGAAGATTCTCAATGCGTGGGGAGGATACTGTTTCGGCATGAGGGACCACTTCGGTATCCTCTATAACGGAGATGTTACGCTCTGTTGCATAGACTTCGATGGCCGGACAGCCGTAGGCAGTCTTGCCAATTCATCCCTGAAGGAAGTGCTTTCCTCTGAAGAACTGGGGGCGATCATCAGAGGGTTCAGAAAGTTTCAGCTCGTCCATCCCCACTGCCGGCGTTGTCTTGGAAGCAAGTCCTTCATCCCGTGGCTGTTCAAGCCCGTGCTTTCCGTAGGGGCCCTGAAGGTGCTGAAACCATTCTTCTACAAACATACAACGCTTTATCGGTAGAACCCCTTTTTCCAGCGGCTCGCCTCTTCCCGGGGTCAATAGAACATCTTTGCCGCTCAAATAGTGAGAAATTCCGATGGAACTAAGAACTTCTTCCCATTCTATTCCGTTCAATTCTCTGCTATAGTGCAATCAAGAAAAAGAAAAGGAGGAAAGACAAATGCTTACCTACCGGGAAGAATACAGCATTGGACAAAGGGTAAGTGCCCTGGTCCTGGGACCCGTGATCGGGCTGGTCTATGTGATATGCATGCCCTTCATGGCCATTGCAACAATCATCACCCTTTTGGCAGGACAGGTTATGGGAGGCGTCCTTGGTCTGTTGAGGGATCTCGTGTCCTTCGGATGGAGGCCTTCAGAAGCCTACCTCTCAGGAAAAAAGAGAAAGAAAAGGAACACCCGCTGATCCCATGGGCAACCGGAATTCACCGTCAATTGAGGAGAAAAGGATGAACCCGCTGAACATTGCGGACGTCGTAGAGATTCTCATGGAGAGTGCCTTTTACTTCGACCTGAAGCTGAAAGAAAGGCACTCTCTTGCGAAGCACGTCCTCGAAATCTCTTCATGCAAACTGGGGCTCGATAGAAATTCGTATGCCGGATAGAGTCAGTAATATATTTCCGTCCCCTTGTCTATGCTGTAGATGGAATACATCCGGTAACCCTTGATCCACGGCTGCCGCAGCGTATAGTCGTTCTTGTGCCAGAAAAACACCCACGGGGCTTCCTCTACAATGATCTTCTCCGCCTTTTCGTAAGCGGTCATTCTCTCCTTTTCATTCCCGACGGTGTGCCCCTCTTCGATGAGCCGGTCAACCACAGAATTCTTGTATCGTGTCCTGTTCCCAGCGGGCCCCGTGTTTGATGAGTGGAAAAGGGGGAAAAGGAAGTCCTCAGGATCCGGGTAATCGGCCCACCAGCTCAGCCAGAACATGTCAGCTTCGCCTTTGTTCAGCGCCGCTTTATATGCGCTCCATTCCAGCTGCGTTATTCTTACCTTCAAACCTGTTTTTCCGATGTAGGACTGAATAAACTCCGCCATATCCACCACCTCCTGATCAGAGGTTATGTAGAAATTGATGGTCTGGCCCGCCACTCCCTCCCTTGCCACAATCTCCCGCGCTCTGCCGGGATCATATTCATAGGGTTCAGGACTGCCCCATGCTCTCAAAAGGTCAGGCACCGGCCCTCCGGCAAGGCGACCCCTGTCTTCGAAGAATGTCGCCAGCAGTTTTTTCCGGTCAATCGCAAGGTTCATGGCCTTTCTCAGCTTCGTGTTACTGAAAGGAGGCCTCGAACAGTTCATTCCAATATAATATGTATTTATCCCCTTCACTGAGGCCATGAGTCCTTTCCACTTCGGGTCATTCCTGTATTTTGAATACTCCGGCGCCGGGACAGAGATCACATCGAGATTGCCAAGCTCGAACTCGGATGCCACGGTGAGGTCCTCCGGAATAACGCGGTAGACGATCCCGCCTGCCTTTGCCGGCTTGTCGAAATACCCATCCCTGCGGTCGAGCCTCAGCTCCCTGTTTGGCAGCCACTGGGCAAGGACAAAGGGGCCCGTGCCAACAGGGTGGGTGGAGAAGTCAGGTCCCCACCTCAGTACCTCCTCTTCCGGAACAACATAGGCAGGAGGGGTCGTAAGCAGGTAGAGGAATGGGGAAAAGGGTTTTTCAAGACTGATTTCAAGGGTATGATCGTCAACGACCTTTATCCCCCTGACATCAACTGCCCGTCCGTTCATATAATCCTTTGCCCCGACAATCTTTTCGAAGACCCAAGTGTTGGGAGAACGGGTTCTGGGGTCGAGGACCCTCTTAAAGCTATACTTAAAGTCATGAGCATTAACACTTTGATTATTAGAATATTTAGCTCTATTTATAAGGTGAAATGTATAGGTAATTCCATCGCGAGAAATGGTCCACCGCTCAGCAATATCGGGTATAACGATCAGTCCTTCATCCAGCTTCACGAGGCCATTAAAGAGCTTCGCGGAAATGGTGCCTCCGGTCACATCCACAATTAAGGCCGGGTCAAGGGTAGTCGGGTTTGAGCTGAGCCGGTAATAGACATATCCGCTGAGCCTGTTCCGCTGCGAACAGGAAAGACAAACGAGAAGAGCCATAAGACTGAAAAGTAAGAAGGAGCGGGATGTGCGCGTCAATTCATTGGCCCTGGGACTGTTTTGACTCGCCTTCCATTGTCCTGAAAATCTCGACCACCGACAGGAAGAGAGCAAACACGAGGGGTCCCATCACCAGACCCAGGAGTCCAAACACTTTGATGCCACCGAGCACTGTGAAGAATATGATAATGGTCGGCATTTTGGTCCTGCCACCTATGATAAGCGGCTTCAGGATGTTATCCACCATGCTGATCACGCATACTCCGATAAGAATCAGGGCGATGCCCTTTATGTACGCTCCCTGCAACAGGAGAATGACGCTCGCCGGCAACCAGATAATGGCGGTCCCCAGCAACGGGACAAAGGACATGAGGGCTATGGAACTCCCCCAGAAAATGGGTGATCTCATCCCCAGCACTCCAAAGGCGATGCCGCCCAGGACCCCCTGCACAATAGCCACAATGACACCGCCGTAGATGGTGGAGACGATCATATCCTTAACCTGTGACGTCAGTCTGTCCCTGTGCTGCTCTGAAAAGGGAAGGTAATCCCTGCTCCTCTGGAGGAATCGCGGCCCGTCTTTGAGGAAAAAAAAGACCGTAAAGGTCATAATCACAAAATTCGCAGCCGCGCTCATCACGTTCCCGAAACCCGCCGAGAGCCCCTCCACGATTTTCTGTCCCACCTTCTTGATATTTTCGATGAGAACCTCCTCTGAAGGAGCTTCCAGTCCGGTGTACGGCTCGATCTTCCGAACGATCTTCATCACCCTCTCATTGGACAGCAGCGCACCCAGTGTCCTCGTGTCCGTATCAGTATTGGCCACTATGTCACTTACCTCATTGATCAGGGAATAGGAAATGTAGGAAAAAGGCCCGATAATAACCACCAGTATCAGGA
Source organism: Nitrospirota bacterium (assembly GCA_963699545.1). Lineage (GTDB taxonomy): Bacteria > Nitrospirota > Thermodesulfovibrionia > Thermodesulfovibrionales > UBA9159 > JAMCQB01. The sequence goes on from CAVOUE010000009.1 coordinate 48,620, forward strand.
GCAGCGTTACCAGAGATGCCACCGCCTTTACCCTGATAAACCGCAGGGCAAAAACGTATACGGGATAGAAGATCACGCACAATACCATGGCCCATGCGATGGGGGTCAAAAAGGGCTGGAATATCTGATAGGAGAGATAGCCCAGGACAGCCAGTATGGAAAAGAACATCAGGGGGTAAAACCTGTTACTAGGAGGAGCCACGGGCAGCCTCCACAAAAGAACTGAAGAGGATACGGGATAATTCGTCATCCGAACGCTCAGGATGCCACTGAACTCCAAGGAGGAACGGGTAACCGGTCAAACGTATCGCCTCCACGAGGCGATCCTCGGAAACTGCGATAACTTCGAGGCCCTGCCCCAGTTTCCTCACCGCCTGGTGATGAGACGTGTTCACCGCACATTCCCCCTTCAGCCACTCGCCATTACCGATCACCAAGTGGTTTCCCATCGTGTGATCAACAGACGTCTTCATCTCGGACTTTATATCCTGATAGAGACTGCCTCCAAAAACAACGTTTATCAGTTGCATCCCGTAACAGACACCGAAGACCGGTTTCCTCAGTTCCATTATAGCCTTTAACAACGCTATCTCAAAGTCAGTTCTCTGCCTCGGCACACTGCCGGCGCCGGGACGGGGTTTCTCCGAATAATAGGAAGGATCCATGTCCCCTCCCCCCGGAATAAGCAGGCCGTCAAGAAAAGGTACATACCTGAGCGGTTCACCGCCGGGAGGAATAAGTACCGGAATCCCCCCTGCTGACAGTATGGCCGAGGAATAATGGTGTTTCAGTCTCAGATATTCACCATCCCGGTCCATGGAAATGCCGATAATGGGCCGGCTCCCCTGCACCCTACCGTCCATTTCTCAATACCTTTCCAGGCCTGTCACCGGTAAAGGTCCCTTCCCATACGACCGGCGTTCCGTTCACCAGGACCGAATGTATCCCCTCAGGCTTAAGAAAAGGTTCTTCAAAGGTCGCCCTGTCGATAATGCGCTCTTCAGCAAACACCACCACATCCGCATGAAACCCTTCTTTCAGACAACCCCTCCCTGCGAGACCAAACGTTATCGAAGGGAGCAGAGTAATTTTGCGGATCGCCTCACCCATGTTCATCAGCTTGAGATCCCTGGCATATCGTCCGACGAATCTCGGGAACGTCCCGAAGCCCCGGGGATGGGGTTTACCCCTGTGGGTCGGTCCGTCCGTGGACCGCACTGAACTATCCGAACCTATCATCAAGTAGGGCCGCGCCAGAAATCTCCTGAGGTTATCCTCATTCATTGAATGAAAGATCGCACCAATCCTCAGTTTTTCCTCAATGAGAATGTCCATAAGAAATTCGACAGGCCTCTTTTTCGCCCTCTGAGAGAGAAACGAAAGCGTTTTCCCTTCCATCCACTTGTTCGACTCCGAATTCATTGATGATATGGCGATGCTGCTCCAGTCGTCCTCACCGGGGCGCTGTGACAGCACTTCAACCTTTATCGCAGACCGTATTTCCGGGTTCCTTAACCTCTTCAGCTCTTCTTCACTCCCACCCGCATAGGTCCATGAGGGGAGCACTGCGTCAAGGTCCGTGGAAGCTGCAGTGTAAGGATACCGGTCGCATGTTACTGGCAATCCCTCCGTACGTGCACGTTCGATAACGGAAAGGGCCTCATCTATCTTTGCCCAGTTATGGCTTCCGGCGGTCTTGAGGTGGGAGATATGCACTGCAATCCCCGACTCCCTCCCTATCTGTATGGCCTCCTCAATCGCCTCAATCAACCGGTCCGACTCGCTTCTCATGTGAGACGTATAGATGAGGTCTTTTATACACCGGGCAAGCCCGATGATCTCCCCGGTCTTCCCGTATACCCCCGGAGGGTAGATCAATCCCGTAGAAAGCCCTATGGCACCTTCACGAACAGCGTCCCTCAGGAGAGTTTGCATCTGTTCCATCTCTTCCGTGTCAGGGTCCCGGTCAGCATACCCGATTACAGACGCCCGTATGTTCCCGTGTCCGGTCAGGGCGGCGAAGTTTATGGCAGGTCCGCTCTTTTCGAGAAGATGAAAATACTCTTCAAAGGTGGACCACCGCTCCCTGATCCCCAGTTCCCTCATATCATCTTCCCGGTGTTCACGCGCTTCACCATACAGCGGTGCCGCAGATAACCCGCAGTTACCATTGATCTCCGTCGTCACTCCCTGCGAGACTTTCCCTTCGGCCCGGCCGTCGGCCAGGAGCGTGAACTCAGAATGTGCATGGGTATCAATGAAGCCGGGAGACACCGAGAGATCTTTCGCATCGATGATTTTCCCCGCCTTCCCCATGAAGCGGTCTCCGCCTCGTGTAATGGCTACTATCCTGTCGCCGCCTATGGCGACGTCGCCGATGAACGGTTCATCCCCGGCGCCGTCATAGACCCAGCCTCCCCTGATCAAAATATCAATATCCACAGCCGTCCTCAATCCAGGCACGTGCAATAGCACTACGGGAGGACATCGCTAGAGGTCCTCTTTGATTTTCAAAGCGGCAGCATCAGAAGCGAAAAAACTCTCAGGTGATCGAATGCTCTTCACAAACACCGGCCTCAGGAATGATACCATATGTCTCACGCGCTGACGAAAGCCCTTTCCCTCGTCAGACTTCATATGTTCCCTGTACTCTTTCAGAAGGTAGGTCATAAAGGACGGGAAGAGTTTCAGCGTCAATCCCGTGACCGAGAAGAAATCTCTTACCGGTATGCCGATCCTCTCGAGAGGCCGCAGGATGCTTTCCAGCGACCGGAGCATCTCCTCCAGGGAAAGCACAGCTGTCAACAGCTTTGCAGCCAGGATCATCGAAAAAACCCTCAGAGTCCTGACGCCTGCCATGAGAAGTCCCTCGTCGGTAACGGACAGAAAACCGCTGCGGTATATGATCTTGCCCGAATGGAAGAAGAGATTCCCGGTGAAGGTAAAGAGGAGGAAGAGGGTTATAGGGAAGAGTCCGCTTCGCATCTTCCCGGCCGGCAGCGCCACGAGGACAAGAATGAAGATAGCAGCAGCAGCGAATGCGTGGAGGTATATGCCCTGAACAAAAAAAAGGCTTACCACAAACACAACGTAGAGCGAGATCATGAGCCGGGGGAACAAGCGGTCTTTCACCGCCCTGCAAAAGAAGCCGGGGACGGTCTCGCCTGAACATCTGCGCTGCGCCGGAGAGCATCACGGCCCCTTCTGTCCTCGTTCTTCACACCAGCCACTTTCTGGACAGGAGCAGATGATGAGAAATATGTCTTTATCCCCGAAGCAATCGACTTCGCGATGACAGCCCGGTATGAATCGCTGGCCAGCAGTTTCTCTTCCTCGGGGTTGCTGACAAAGGAGATCTCCGCAAGGATGGAAGGCGGCATCGAAGCACCCATCAGCACAAAGAACATGGCATGCTTTACCCCCAGGTTAACGGTCTTTGCGTGGACCCTCGCAACGTTGGAATAGAGAGAGCTTTGAACGTAGTTGGCAAGGGCAACAGACTCATCCCTCTTATGGTCCCTGTTAAGGTCGCTGAGGATCTTGCCGAGATCATCGCTCTTGTACTGGGCCATCTTCTCCTTCATTCTCTTCAGCGAAACGTAGTTCTCCCGTGCAGCAACTCTTATAGCCTCTTCTTCGTTTGTCCAGTTCTGGAGATAGGTCTCGATCCCTCTCGCCGCTCTGTTCGGACTTGCATTGGCGTGGATAGAGACAAAGAGGTCCGCCTCTTTCTGAAGTGCGATAAGAGACCTCTCCTCCAGCCGGATAAAGACGTCTCTGTCTCGTGTGAGAACAACCTCAATATCCGGCTCCGTTGACAGGATCTCTCTGACCTTCAGGGCGACGTCCAGCACAACGTCCTTTTCCTGAAGACCCTTTTTGCCGACAGCGCCGGGGTCATGGCCGCCGTGGCCGGGGTCAAGGACGACTACTCTCCCGGTAACGACCCGTTTTTCAGGTTTCCTTGCGTTGACGTCGATCACCAGCTTGGTGGGGTCATCAAGGATGTACGCATTGAAATCATCCATTGTTTCGAGGTCAAGGACGATCCTCACCGTATCAGGAGCGAACTGCCCTGCTCTCACCGACTTAAGGATGCCGTCACCGACGGGGAGGTTGTTCTGTATTTTCTTCGAGATGTTTGAATTCTTGAGGTCGAAGTAGAGCCTGTCAGGACCTGACAGACGTTTCTTTGTGAATTCCACCGGCTGCGACAGGTCAATAATGACCCTCGTATAGCCGTGAGACGACCAGTAACGGATGTTCTTGATCTCTGCTCGATCAGCAGCATCGAGGGGATTTGTGCGGGGAATGAAAACGAGAGAAAAAAAGAGGACGATTCCGAGGCTTCTCCCCAGAGCCGATAAACGGGATGCGTTACGCCCTATGATCCCCATGCCCTGTTCTTTGTTCATACCGAATGAACAGCAGTTATCTCCGGAATCTCTTTCTTAAGATTTGCCTCCACCCAGCTCTTCATGGTGAGAGAAGACATGGAGCATGTGCCGCAGGCGCCTTTCAGTCGGACGTAGACGACATTGTCTCTTATGTCCACGAGCTCAATGTCGCCCCCCTCGGCCTTGAGGCCAACCCTAATTTTCTCAAGGACATCTTCAACTTTTTCCCTTAACATATTAAACCTGATGTATAATTATATAAAATGCTCTCTGATTATTCAAGTAATTTCTTTGCTTGCCCTTTTTCACTTCCCAAAGGGACAGACCGGATAATTACATGCCTCGCATTTCATGCACAATCCGCCGTGGCCGAGTTCCGCTAGCTGTCTTCTGCCGATGATTTCCCCGGCAAGGATCCTGGGAAGTACCAGGTCAAAGATCGTTGTCCTGGCATACATGCCGCAGGCCGGAATCCCGAGAATGGGGATCACTGACGAGTGATGAGTGGTGAGTGGTGAGTTTCCCATACTTTCTTTTGGCTTGTTACTTGTTACTTTCAACTCGTTACTGACGTAAAGGTACGCCACAAGAAACATGGCCCCCGGCAAGACTGCCGAGCCGTAGGTGACATCGATTGCACCGAGGTTTCCTATCGCGAACCTTGTGACGTCATCAGGGTCAACGGACATCCCGCCTGTTGTGATGAGCAGGTCCGCACCGGCATTGATCAGCTCTCTCAGCCTTGTCTCAATAAATGATTCGTCGTCAGGCGCGTAGTATGTTCCGACAATCTCTCCGCCGAATGCCTTTATCTTGTTTGTTATGACCGGTGAAAAGGCGTCCTTCACCCTCCCGTAATATACTTCGTTCCCTGTGATGACCACTCCTGCCCGCGGCTTCCTGATCTCTTTCACATGAATAACTTTACCGGCCTTCTCACCAATGCTGACAGCCGCCTGGACAATGTCCTTTCTTACGGTCAGGGGAACCGCCCTCGTGCCGGCAATGGTCTGTCCTTTCTTCACTACAGTATTGTTATGGAGTGTTGCGCACATGACTTCGCCCAGCATGTTGAACGCGAGGAGCGCATCTTTATCTATTCTAAGAAGCCCGTCTGCCTCAGCGATGATGTTTATCTTGCCTTCCTTCGGTTCCCCTCTTATACCCACACCCTCTCCCATGAGGGCATTCGCAAGAGCATAGGCTGCATCGTCTTCGTGCATCTCATCATCTGCGATATTCAGGACAAAGAGATTTTCCTTACCGAGCCTCTGGAGATGGCATACATCCTCCTCCCTGATCACATGCCCTTTCTTAAAGGCCCGTCCCTTGAACTCTCCCGGCCGTATCTCGGTTATGTCATGGGCCAGGACTGTGCCCACCGCCTCGGTCACCGGAATACGCCCGGAAGTCTGGAAGGTTGGAAGTTCAGAAGTCTTTGGGTCCATTGCTTCCGTGCTTCCGCTCCTTTGCCCTTCTGCCCTTTCGCTCTCACACATAAAAACCTCCTCTATGATCCTTTTGCCATGAATATTTTGTCGAATCGCTCATCGACCAGCTCCTGCATCCCTTTCTCCAGGGCTTCGTAATTCTTCAGGAATTTTCGCGCATCTTCGGTCAGGACCGCTCCGCCACCGTTTTTTCCGCCTGTCTGCCGCTCGACCAGCTTCATGCCGAGCCTTTCTTCCATAGCCTTTATATATCCCCAGGCCTTCCTGTAAGAGATATTTATCTCCTTTGCGGCCCGGTTTATGGAACCATGCTTGTCGATCGCCCTGAGCAAATACCTTCTGCCCTTCCCGAAGACGGGCTCGCCGTTCATTTCTATCCAGAGCTTGGATCTGATCTCCATACCGCTATGACTACCTTGCATAACGGGCGGCGAAAAAAAAGTCTTCCGGGTCGCGTAATAACTTCCCTCGTCGCATGACTTGCAGAGCACCTTGCCGCTCCTATGGACTTCTCTCTTATCCTGAACATGTTCTCCACATGCATCACATTTGATGCGTCGCATCGGTCTTCCCGGCATATCCTCAGGTTTAAGCTCTACGCACACTTCCATCATGTCAAAGAGCTCGCCGTCAGGCATTATCTTGTATGCTTCGATCTGGGCGGCGTATTTGTCTTCCGTCTTATTCTGACAGGCCTTTGCCTTTTCCCTGGCCTCTTCCCTTCCGATGATCCTGACCGCTTTCCCTGTCTTCAGGTCCACAAAGGTCGCAGCCATCTTTCCGTAATCCAGGAACTTCATTGTCCTGTGTCCAAGACTGCAACCCGTGACGGACTGAATGGCGTCGGTTGCACACCGGTCCATCTCGACGAACACGATGAGGCTCTTTTTGTCCTTCCCCTTCGGATCCGTGATCCCGATCTCCCGCAGCCCGAGGATGGACATCCTTACCCCGAGCACCTGGCCCGGACACAGATGGCCGTGAATCTTGGTCGATTCTTTCAGCAGCAGCTCAAAATCCATAACTCCAAACACTCTCTTGCCTTATTGATATTTAATACTACCATACCACCTGGAAATGTAAATGTTCCGTTCATCGGCTATTTCAAGAACGAAAGGAAAGAAGCCGTCGCCCTTGACAATTCCCGGTAAAGCAGTAAAACGGCTGCATCTTCCATATCGCGTGCAAAATTAGGAAGCCACTCCATCAGGTGCTCCCTGATGAATTTGTCAGCTATCTTAACGTAATGATCTCTGTTCCCTGTCTCGTCACTTATCCTTTGGAACAGTATGGCCAGAAAATTCAGTTCGGCCCCAATGTGGTCGGGCATTACGTCGGCCGAATTGACCGTTAAGCCAGTTTCGCGGTAAAGGTCCAGAACCTCATCGGCCGCTGTCTGCATCATCAGTCCTTTCGGAGATGTATAAACGGATTCCCAAGGCGGACACGGCAATTTGTAGGGCCCTATAAAAAGCCGCGTATATTCCCACAGGAGGTCCTCCATCTCCTGCTCGGATGCTGGGTCTATCTCGTCGACCGCCTTTTTCAGGTCATGCATGAAGATCGCGGCATCATCAGCGAGCAGCCTTTTCCAGTTTTCTACAGCTTCTTTCGAAGGTTTGCACAAGTACATGTTGCTCATCAGGTTAAGCGCCATTGCCGGACTCATCATCGTAATAACCATAATAACCTCTGCATGGGAGAGCGGCACAAGGCCGCTCTCCCATGGACTCTTTTCATTTGTTCTCGGAGAATCTCACCGACGGGATCGTCATCTTTGGATCTGAAAACGCCGGCAACCTGTCCTTGAGAGGTCTTCTGTATATCTCAGGGGGTGTCTTCTGAGCCTCGATGTCCGACATTTTCCCATGCCACAAGGCATACCCCGGGCAGGTTCTCACACAAGCCGGTGGTAAACCTTCCTTCAGTCTGTGAATGCAAAGCGTGCATTTGTCCATTTTCTTCTTTTTCTCATCAAAGGTCGGCGCTCCGTAAGGACATGCAGCAGCACAGCGCTTGCAGCCTATGCACTTGTCCTGGTTGATCAGGACAACGCCGAACTCCGGCTCCTTTGTTATTGCCTGAGACGGACAGGCTTTCATGCACGCAGGCTCAGTGCAATGATTGCAGGCTGTGGAGAGATACCTGACCTTGGTATTGGGATACTTACCATCTTCTTTTATGATGACTCTCCTGCGCCTCACTCCTATAGGCAAATCAAATTCCTGCTTGCATCCCGCTTCACAGGCCCTGCATGCGATGCAATTATTCTCGTTGTAATACCAACCTACCTGTTTTGGATTCTTTGCCATGTTTATAACCTCCCTATACCTTCACCAGCTTGACGCCGATCTCTTTGTGGACCGCCATGCCGGAGAACTTCTCCGCCTTGCCGGGCAAGAACTGTCCGTCATTGGTCCCCGCAGGAGACCATGCATTGATTTTATTTAAGGATCCCTTCGCCACCTTGCCGAAGCCCCAGTGTCCATAGCCGTGCTGGAGTGCGACCACCTCGGGATGTATCCTTTCCGTCACCTGAACGGTGCCCTTGGCCTTCGCAAAGGGAGATTCAATCCAGACGGCGTCCCCATCCTTGAGCCCGAGTTTGGCCGCCGTTGCCGAATTGATGAGCAGCGGATTGTCAGGTTTCATCTCCATCAGATAATCGTTATTGAAGGTCCTCGAATGGGTATGCTCGTTCTGCTTGAAATTGACGAGATACAGCGGGAATTCGGAAGTCGGCTTGTCTTCGGGGTCGCTATACTCGGGAAGGCCGCTGTATTTATGCTTCTTCAGAAAGGCAGAAGTAACTTCGAGCTTTCTCGTCGGAGTATCAAAGCCCTTCATGATTTTGTCGCCGATCTTTACGCCGACTGCCTTGCCGTCCTTGTCCTTGACAACACCCGTCTTTTCATCGACAATGCCGCCTTCGGGCATCTTCACTTCCTTTCTGAACTTCTCATACTCGGTCTTGCCGCTCATGGCGAGGGTCGATTTCTTGTACGCCTCCCAGTCCTGCTCTTTGGCATATGCGGTCGGTTTATACTCATCTGCATAATAGGCGTCATAGGAATGCTCGGTAGGGGCATACCCTTTCTTGTCCTTCATGCCAAGTTTCTTCATTACTGCCATCCAGAACTCTACCTCGGTGAGGCCGTTAATGACCGACTTCACAACTGGCTTTCTCAGGCCAAGCACAGGCCATGTGACCCAGTATCCGGTAAAGTCGTACCTCTCAAGATACACTGAGCCCGGGATAACTATGTCCGCAAGTTCTGCCGTCTCGCTCATATGTGTGTCGTTTACGACCACATATTCGAGCTTCTTTATGAAGTCCACATTCTTCTTCGTGTTCGGAACTGACATGACAAAATTCTGATATACGAAAACACCTGCCTTCGGTACTCCCGAGCCCTGGGATGATTCCTTACCGTTCAGGACTACGTCTCTGGTCTCGACATAAATGCCTGAGCCGTGACCGAGGATGTATTTGGTTCCTTTGCCGTCAACCCTCGGTTTCTTAAGGGAAGGCGCATCGTAGTCGAGACTATGATGTTTGTTGCCTATCTTACTTGGCTCCATCATAGTACCCGGTTTGTCGATCATTCCGAGCAAAGCTGGAAGAACCGTAATGGCATATCCCCCCAGGGTCGCGTTCGTGTGATGCCCTGGCCCGCTCCATGTATCGATACAAACTGGTTTTCCGGTCTTTGCCAACTCTCCCATCTCGGTGGCTATTTGTTCAATAGTCCTGGCCGAGACAGATGTGATCTTCTCTGCCCATTCAGGCGTCTTATCTGCAACAAATTTCGCATATTCATCAAAACCGACGCACCATTCATCGATGAAGGCCTTGTTGACAAGGTTCTTCTTGATCAGGACATGACCAATGGCGAGAGCCATTGCACCGTCTGTCCCGGGTCTCAGCGGCACCCACTGGTCTGCCTTTGCCGCCGTTTGGCTGCAGAAGGGATCAACATAAACCATCCTTGCACCCTTCGCCCTGCCCCTGTTCCATATGCCCGGCAGGAGGATCCACTTTGTTGCTCCCAGGAGGTTCCAGCCGAATACTAGGGCATACGAGGTGTCTTCAAAATCCGCAAGGGGACGTTCATTTCCCATGACCAGTTTAAATGAAGCCTTTCTCGCAACGTCACAGAGGTTGGCATGATTATGGTAATTGGGAGTGCCGTACATCTTGCAGAAGTCCTGCTGGATATGAGTAAAGCAGTGGTCTTCGCTGAACCATGCAAGACTCTCCGCACCGTGCTTATCCTTTATCTTCTGAAGATTGTCTGCAACCTGGTTGATTGCCTCTTCCCATGAGATTGCCTTCCATTTGCCGCTGCCTCTCTCACCGACTCTGACCATAGGGGTTTTCAGCCTGTCAGGATCATAGAGGGATCTCAGCCCTGAGTTGCCTTTCGAACAGAGCCTGCCTGCGGCGTCGTTATCCTTATACATGGCGCCCAGCTTTTTAACTACCTTGTCGAAATTTGTCGAAATATTGGCAATGTTGTTAGGGTTGGCAATACCCTCGATCTTTACCGCCCTACCGTTGACAACCTTGACTTTGATGCCGGACTGACCACCGCACATATTGCAGTTACTGTAAATCCATTCACCCTCTTTAAGGCTTTTCTCCTGTGCGCTCGCTTCTCTGAAAAGACCGAGTTTCTCGTCCCAGAGAATGCCGCTGGCTATCGCAGCACCTGCTAGCGCCGACGACCATTTCAGGAAAGTCCGCCGCGTGAACTGCTTTCCTGTAGCACCTTCAAACAGACTCTTTTCTTCTTCGGTTATATCTCTTCTTTCGCTCATTCTGTTTCCTCCTCTTATTGTGCAAATAAGACTTTGGCGCCTTTTACCCCGCCACTGTGGCATCCGGCACAAAGCTGCGAGTCGACCTGTTTCCTCAATGCAGCTGCGGAACCGTCTCTCAAATCAATTGACTTGTGACAGTCCGAGCACTGCTTCGGCGTTGCAAGCTTGGATTCAAGGTGTACCCTGTGAAAGGTCTTGAACTTCTTGTTCGCGGACACGTCTTTCTTGATGTTGCCGTGGCAGGCCAGACACTCCTTCGTGCTCACCTTGCCGGCATTCTTATGTAGGTCAATGAGATTCTTCTCGTCCGCTCCGGCAGCTGAAGCAAACAATAAAACCAGGCAGACAATCAAAGCCTTCTTCATATTCCTCCTCCTTTCGTTCTTTTTCACGTCCTATTTTTCTCACCTCATCAATTTTTTTGCATGATAGAACCCTTCTATTAGTTACAACTTTCTTGCCAGTTGTAACGTATTGATTTGTTGGAATTATTTCTCGGGGAGTGTTACGAAAAGGAAACACCCAAAAGGTGTTACCGCTAACTAATTGACTTGATTATGTTTTTTCGTGAAGGGCAAAAAGGAGTGCCGTTACTTTTCTGTAACACTTACCAATAGCAGATGCTATTCAATTCCATATGCCTTCATCTTTTCCCACAGAGTCTTTCTGCTTATACCGAGCATCTCTGCTGCCTTTGTTTTGTTACCTTGTGTGGTTTGCAGTACCATGATGATGTGGCCTTTCTCAGCATCAGCAGCGATATCGGAAAGGAAAAGGCTTTTTGCTTCTGGCGTATCAGTCCTGATATAAGAGGGCAGTGCATCCTTGCTGATCACATCAGACATAGAAAGGATTATGCACCGTTCTATGATATTCTCAAGTTCCCTCACATTTCCCGGGTAGTCATAGGCAAGAAGCATTTCAACAGCTTCGTTGGAAAAGCGGACATTCTTTGAGGTCCTCTTCCTGTATCTGTCCATGAACAACTCGACGAGAAGGGGGATATCCGCTCTCCTATCCCTTAATGGCGGAAGGGTCATTGGTATGACATTAAGACGGTAATACAGGTCTTCCCTGAAGCGTCCCGCTTTGACTTCTTCTTCCAGGTTTTTATTTGTCGCAGCGATAATCCTCACATCAACATTCAATGTTACGGTACCACCGATCCTTTCAAACTGCCTTTCCTGTATGACCCTTAAAATCTTAGCCTGAGTCGCAGGAGGAAGATCTCCAACCTCATCGAGAAAAATAGTGCCTCCGTTGGCGAGTTCAAATCTGCCGGGCTTTCTCCTCACTGCACCCGTAAATGCTCCGCGCTCATGTCCGAACAGCTCGCTCTCTATAAGTCCTTCAGGCAGGGCAGCACAATTGACCTTTAAAAGAGGCCGGTCTTTCCTTTTGCTCTGATAATGGATCGTCGTGGCAACGAGCTCTTTGCCTGTTCCGCTCTCACCGAGGATGAGGACCGTCGCATCCGACACAGAGACCTTTTCAATCAGGGAAAATACCTTCTTCATCTCAGCGCTTTCACCGATAATGTTGGGAGCGCAGTAACACTTGTTTAGGTCTTTTTTAAGCCTTATGTTCTCCTCTTTCAGCCGTTTTATTTCGAGCGCACGCTCAACGAGCAAAAGGAATTCATCGAGCGCAAAAGGCTTGGTTATGTAATCGAAGGCCCCAAGTTTCATGGCTTCAACAGCGTCCTTTATCGTACCGTAGGCGGTCATAACAATCACCGGAGCATCTTTTGTCCTGGTAATCTCCCGTACAATAGCGAATCCGTCCATATCAGGGAGTCTGACATCGGTCACAGCGACATCAAAGAAATCACTCTTCATAGCCTGTAAGGCAGGGCCACCTGCCTCAAAAGACATAACTTCATATCCTGCACCTTTGAGGGCGTCTTCAAGGGTGACGCGCATAATCTTTTCATCTTCGATGAGCAGGACCGTTTCTTTCATACCACCTGAGCCGAGGGGAAACGCAGAATGAATCTGCTGCCTTTCCCAATGTCGCTTTCCACCGAAATTTCACCATTGTAGTTCCTGACTATCTCATAGGTCAACCAGAGCCCCAGCCCGGTGCCCTCACCGGTAGACTTTGTCGTGAAAAAAGGATCGAATATCTTGCTGATATTTTCCGCCTCGATGCCGCAACCGCTATCCACCACCTCGATTATCACCTTCGAATCTTCCTTGTATCCCCTGACCTGAAGTAAACCGCCGTCCTTCATGGCATGAATGGCATTGATGAAGAGGTTCAGCAGCAACTGCTGGAAATCATGCACATCAAAGATGAAGCGCACATCCTCAGGAACCTCATTCCTGAAAGCAATCCTGCCCTTTTTCATCTTGTACTCAAGAAAGGAGTAGACACTGTCCACAGAGTTTCTGATGTTCATGTCAACAGGTGCATGCTCGGCCTTCCGTGACATCCATAACAGCTTGCTGACGGTATTTTCTATCTTGTCCAGTCCTTCGTTTACGAGTTCCAGATACTTCTCCCTGAGTTCAGGGTTGTCGCTGTTCTGCTTGAGCATCTGGAGACAGTTAAAGATGCCGCCGAGAGGATTGTTGATCTCATGCGCAACGCCGGCAGCAAGAATGCCGACAGAGGCGAGTTTTTCGGATTGGACGAGCTTCTCATGTGTCTTCTTCAGTTCCTCATTTGCCTGCTTGATCCTCTCGATCATGCTGTTGAATCGCTCTCCCAGAACAGCAAGCTCATCATGCCCTTTTACGTCAACCCTGAGATCAAGATAGTCTCCCCTTGCCTGTTCCATCGTATTTGCAAGCTGTGTTATTGGACTGATGAACCGGCGACTTAACAGCAGAATGATTGCAAAGCCCGCTGCGAGGAGGGCAACAGTCAAGATCATGATTCTTTTGACGGTTGCCAGAATTTCATGCTCGGCCCTTTCGAGGGATATGCCGAATTTCAGCGTTCCCCAGCGTTTCTTGCCGATGGATAAAGGCACGCCGAAATCGAGGGCGTTATGGTCCTTACCCGCGAAATGCTGTATGACCGTGGTATCCGCCTTAAGGGCCTTTTGCGTCAATGGGTCAGAGTACAGTTTTCCATATTCGGTAATGTTGTTGTGGGATATCACCTTGCCTTCTTCATCCAGGATTGCGATATAGAGAAGGTCGGCATCCTGTCTGTTATATATCTCGAGGATATAGTTATCAAGAAGCCCCCCCTCTTCCACAAGACCAAGCCTCTCGTAAATAAGGTCGTTGATGATCGGGATGGCAAGCGTTTCTCCAAGCAATTTCCCCTGCTTTTCAACTTCAGCATAAAGTATCTTCTTTTCACGTTCGACTGCAAGATATCCGACAATGCTCATGACCATGATTATTGCACAGGTTGTGATGAGAATAAACTTATACTGGAGCCCCAGCCTTGAAACCAGTTTTACTCTACTCATAGCTTTATCTTCGGGTGACAGCCCTTGCCGCAGGTCTGAGGTACTGCATTGATCTTCGAACGGATCTCACCGTAATCTTTGTCAGAGGCTTCAATAAAACCGTTCCTATATTCTTCATCAAGACGCTTTAATACGTTCTGTCTGTCTCTATTCTGAGAATTCAAGTCAAGAAGTGCCTTTTTAATATTCTCTATAACCGCATAGGGTGTCCCGGGTCCCGCAACGAGCGGCCCCGTGGGAATGGAAGCAGATTCGGCAATGGCCTCAATGCCTAACTTGGCATATTTCTTTGCAACTGAGTCTCTTACAGCGCCGACAGTATACTGACCTTTCAGAATCGCCTTCACAACAGAATCGTGATAATCAAAATTGGCATACTCGGTCAGGTCGCTGAGATGTATCCCTGAGTTGGCAAGAAGATACCGTGGCATGAGATTGCCGGACGTGGACTTAGAGGAAGCAAAGGCAACACTTCTCCCTTTTAGATCGGAGATATCCCTCACAGGCGAATCCTTCTTTCTTATCATCACACTTTTGTAGGTCGCACTACCGTCTGCGCCTTTTGGCTTTAAGATGCTGATTGCGCCGAACTTTGCGTGAGCTTCCAGATACGTCAATGGGCCAAGAAGCGCCAGGTCCATCTCCCCATTGCCGAGGGCGTTTACCGTCTCCTCATAGTTCTTCTTCAGGACAAGCTCATAGGTGTATGGCGTCTCTGATGCGAGATAATCAAGGAGGGGCTGGTACTTTTCATACATGATTCTCGGATTATCCCTCGGGATCACCCCGAAAGAGACGGTCTTCTTGTCCTTGATCTTCCCTGTACCTTTTGAGCTTTCAACGATGGCACGCTCCATCTCCCTTATCGTGTCATAGTTTTTGTCAGGCACCTCAACGAACCCATCGATCATCATGGCGGCAAGAATCTTCTTTCCTTTCGATGTTTTCTGCATGGAGAGAAAGGCATCCTTTACCTTTTTCCTGAGTTCCGGGTCAATGTCCCGCGTGACAACCACAGGAGGGATGCCATAGGGGGGAGAGCGTTTGATGATTTTTGTCTGTTTGGCATAAGGAGAACCTGTCTTCAGCATATGATCATAGACAATGCTTTCAACCGCTGCGCCGTCAACAATTTTCTTGGCGACCATCTCCACTGATTTGTTGTGGCTGTAGCTAAAAAGGAATCGGTTGAAAAATCTCTCTGGAGTGAATCCCATAGTCTTTAACAGGTAGGTCGGATAGAGTTTGCCGGTGTTGGATTTAGGGTCAGTGAATGCAAAGACCTTTCCCTTGAGCTCCGGGAAGCTTTTCATGGAACTGTCGCCATGGACGATTATATAGGAGTGATAGATGGGTTTGCCGTTCACGCTGGGAGCTGCAACAAGCTCTACACCAAACTGCTCGCGGTTCTTTACGTACGGGGCTGAACAGATGAATGCGATCTTGACCTCGCCTTTTTCGAGCAGAGAGTCCATTTCGTCATAGGTCCTCCTGTGGACCATCTGCACCGGCTGGCCGATCTGCTCACCTATATAATCGATGACATCCTGGTAGTATTTGACAGCATCGACCGGGGTGATCATCGAGGCAACGCCGATCTTGACGACATTATTAGGCTGGGCAAAGGTGTTCTGCTGACTGCAAATGAGAAGAACAACGATGAGAAGGAGTAATACGATTGAATAAATTGGTCTGTATCCAAAACACGGTCTGAGAGAAAAATATTTACTAATTGATTTCATTGCATCATTTTAGCACCCCTTTAACAATCACATCTACCGCCTCTTCAGGCGTCAGTCCGTGCGCCATGAGTGTCTCCATCTGGCGTTTGTCAACGCTCCCGATGGCAGCTTCATGGGTCACTTTTGCGAGGGGATTTGTGACATTCACTATCGGAATCGCCTTTGCTACTGCCCTGTCTTTAACAATTTCCATGCAGTCCACATGCCCCCTTGCACCTTCTGCATTTCCTTCGGTAATGCCGGTGACTTCAGCCTGTGCATCGTCTTCAATGGCAACCCTGGTTTTTATAATACTTCGCGAGTTTTTACCCGCCAGAACGACTTTTTCCTTTATATTTATATCGTCGTTGGCATGGCCGAAGACCCGTGCCGTCAATTCGGTCACAGCATTTTCTCCTGCTTCGACAGAGTAGTCCATATCGAGTTTGCCGACCCGTCCCGTAGTCAGGGTAAAATCTGTAAAGTATCTGCCGTTCTTGGCGATTCTGACAACTGACTTTCGGAACAACTTCAATGCCTCCGTAAAGCCCGTGATAATGGGTCTCCGAATATCTCATCTCTGCACCTTCGCCGATCTCAACCACCGCGTCCATGATATGCCGTACCTTCTCAGCATTCGGAAATATGCAGTGGGCAATGAAATGGGCAGATGAGTTCTTTTCAAGCCTCACATCCATCTTGATCTTCTGGGTTCCCTTTTTGTGCAGAACACCGAAACAGAGATGCACCGGGTTCTTTATTTTTATGCCTTCTTTAACCGTAACCCTGGCGCTGATGCCGGTCGATGTCTCTTTAGCATCAACCTCAAGGCCCTCGACACTTTTCATGCTCAGCAGTTTATGGCCGCTTGCGACAAGGTGCGCTATCTCATTGTTTTCAAGGACAGCCTTGTCGCCACCGGCGTTCCCCAATGCCTTCATCAATGCATCAAGATCAGACATAAGCGCATACCTCTCCATCGCATACAAGGCATTTCCTTGATTTATAGTATTCAGCTACCTTTGTCGGGATTCCCTGAGCAGACTATTTTCCCATTGCATATCTGTGAAGCCTTGTCGGCAATGACGACAATCTCTTCCCGGTGGGTAATGAGCAAGCACAGATGAACCATTTTCCTTGAATGCATTGATGACATTGACAATATCCTGGGTAGAAAGCATGTCTATCCCCGAATCAGGCTCATCGAGGATGGCAAGTTTTGGATGTAATGCAAGTATGGACGCAAGTTCTATCCTCTTTCGTTCACCTCCGCTCAGGGACTTGTCGACCATCCTGTGCAGATAGAGCTCAGGATGAAGTCCAACCATCTCGAGATACTGAGACGGATCGCTGTCTCTTGTCTTTCAGCGCCAGATAATCCCTGACCGAAATACCCTCAAACCTCACCGGCTCCTGCCAGGCCATGGTTATGCCGAGGTTTGCCCTCTCATGGATCTTGAGGTCATTGATTACCTTCCCTCAAACACTATTTCCCCGGATGAAGGCCTGTATCCCTCACAGCCCATGACTAGATATGCAAGGGTGCTTTTGCCGGTGCCGTTTGTGCCGAGCAGGGCATGGACCTCTGAGACCCCGATGGTCATGGAGAAATCATCAAGGATATTCTTATCACCTGTATGGAAGGTAATTCCTTTGATTTTCAGCAAAGACATCTCCCTATAGTCTCAAGATTTCATCAGCAATTGCATCAACTTCATACGAAATGTCATCAGAGATATATTTCTTCTCCTGAGAGTATTGTATCACCTTATCAACGACATCTCTGAATTCTTCCTTCATGGTCGCTAATTCACCCATGCCGTCACAACCCTTTTGTCTTTGCCTCGCAAGCACGTAGACATGGGCGTATTCTCTTGCATCATCCAGAAGTCTGGCAAGTTGAGCATCTGATTTCGACGTTTTGAATATGGTCGAAATCATGTGTCAGTTGATCCTTGGCACATTCTTATAATCATTGTCCTTCCTTTTACCCAAATCCTTAGCAGGTGGGCTCAGGCCATTTGTAATCTATTGCGTCTTCAACAATGAATGACTCGTTGAGCGGCTTGTTTACCAGCCTTTTAGCATATGCCCATTGTAGTCCCTGAAAAAGATCTATGTCCTGTGGCTCAAAGGTTCCGGATTCAATCTTTTTCATCTGGGTCTTGACCTCTTTGGGGTAAACAGCAGGATTTAGCTTTACATGAATGGTTTTGCCGGTTGAAACCACTTGAATGTAAAACTCGCTTTCGGTTAGTGAATTGTCTATGATATGGCTATTAAACCGTGTCCGTGCACCGGTAAGATAATCCGCCACATCGCCCCCGCATGCTGAGTTGTTGGAGACTATCCGGAGGTCTGTGCGGTCCACAACGCCATTGGGAAAAAGTTTATCAAGGGCGACCCTCAGCGCTCCCGCGCTCTCCACTAAACCTCCGCAGAAGTGGCCATGATATTTGATGAGGTCTTTTATGGTTATTGGTTTTGTATCCCTGCTGTAACGGCCGTACTTGTTCTCCGTATCCTTAACATTGAAGGCAGGAGCATACGGCGCTGTCCCAAGCCATTCCGGGAAATGCCCTCCCGGTTCGACTATATTTGTAGTCACTGCCGCCTGCTTGTCTTCCTGTGCAAATACAGGATAAGCACTAAGTGCGGCAATCAGCAGTAACCAGCATATCTTCCTCATACCTTATATCTCCCTAAAAGTTCATCAAGCCCCACGCCATCTTCGCGGCTATTGCGTAGAGAACAATGCCAATCATCTTCTTAACCTGCCCTGCGTCGAGTTTCCAGTGCATGAGCCATGATCCAAGAAGAGCCCCGGTGACTGATCCGACAGCTGCAAAGGTAAGCAGGTTCCAGTTTATTGTTTCAAAGGCTGCGTGGCCAAAAAACCCGGAGAGAGAGGAAAAGACGACAATGAAGGCGGTAGTGGCAGACGCTTTTTTCGGATCAAAGCCCAGCCACACAAGCGTTGGCACGATAAAGTTTCCGCCTCCTACGCCAAGAAGGCCGCCCAGGTACCCTGCTCCAATGCCCAGTCCGATGCCGGCATTCAATTCCTTTCCGCCGGACAACTGACCTTCCTCCTTCTTTTTCGGCTTATAGAAAAGCATCATTGAGGCCGCGAAGACCAGAAAGATCACAAACAAGAGGATAAGTGTGTTCTTTTGGAAGAACCGCGTTGACCAGGCACCCAGAGGAGAGAATATAACGGCAAGCACAATGATGGGCACGGCAGTGCGAAACAGAACGAGCTTATAGCGGATATAGTTGGCGGAGGCGAATGTCATACTGATGGCGTTCAGCAACAGGCCTATCGCCATGGCCTCGGTCAAGGGGATGCCAAGCCAGTAGAAGGTCGGGATCACGATAAACGCTGCGCCGACCCCGGCTATTGTCAGGACCGTGGTGAAGACAAACACAAGTAATGCCGCTAATATAGGCGTTGCCATATAGTGTCAGAGAGAAGACAGGGCAGAAGCCCTGCTCTCCCAGCGTCTAAACAGGAAATTGACAACATTCACCCGTCAGGTCCCCAACCTCTGAACAGGGAATGCACAACATCCGTCCGTCAGGAGTTGTTTTCAATTTGTCGGTGAATACAGCCTCGCCGCATCTTGCGCAACGTTTGACATCGAAGTTCGGAGAGCCCTTCTTTGTGTCCTTGTGAAATACATCACTTATATTGAGGAAGTCGGTTTCCGGAAGACCCAATGCCCTTTCAACAAGAGGGTCAGTTATAGCAGGTGGAATATCCTGCGGCGGCACGCCTTTTTTCCGCTCCTGAACGAAAGGCGAGTTCATCGCCTTCTCGAAGAACTCCGGTTTGAGAGAGACGCGTACAGCCTTTCCCGTCTTTGTATCGACAAGGGTGAAGGCCATCTTGTTGTAATAGAGTTTCTGGATATTGGATTTTCCATAGGTGCAGCCGGTAGCCGTCATGATACCATCCAGGAAACAGCCGGCTGCATGTCCCTTGCCGGTTTCGGACTCGACCATGAGCTCCTTATCCTTCGAGCGTTCAACACCAAGTGCCTTCATAGCAGCAAGCCCGGCCCTCAGCCCCATCGGCATGGCAGGGCACCTGTGGCCATGGAACTCCCATGCCACGTCAAGATATTCTTTGAATTCTTTCATGATAAACCTCCTGTTTTTGTATTTGTATTGTGATGTTTAATTCTTGATACACGGCCCCGCCTCCGGCTCAGAGCAGGGCCTCCGTTCTTTTTACCTTCTCCAGCCAGCCCATGCAGGGACGCCTGCGCTGTCTCTGAGGACAAGAGTGCTGTCGCCCTTTTTTACTTCAGCTGCTATTATTGCTGGCTTTCCAGCAATGGTCACTCTCGACCCCTTCACCTCGATCTTGTCACCTTTTTCGATCCTGGTATCGAGTCTTTCGATGTACCATTCCGGTCCAAGGTGGACGTCAATGCTCTCCTTGTCCGTCTTGACCACAATGTGGATTCCTGAATACATTCCTTTCATGGGTGTAATCTTGTCCACAGTTTCAACGGTACCTGATACTGTTTCGACTGTTGCCGGGTTGTACATTCTGTTATACTGCGAACCCATGCCCCAGCCGCCGCTTCCACGCCAGCCCTTCCATGCCGCAAAGGCCATAGACGATGTTAGGATTACCGAGAGCACGACTACCAACCTTATGATTCCCTTTCTACTCATAACCACCTCCTTTAGCCGGATCAAGCGTTTCCTTTTATTGTTTTCCCATTACCCAGGTAAAGACGAATGACGAGACGATAATTATCGCCCCAGTAATTACGGCCATAAGCAGGGCATACCAGCGGCGCATGAGCAACCTCCCTTATACGATATTAAAAAGCTCCGAATGGATCTTCGTTATAGGAACTCCCAGTCTCCGCAGGGCCTTCTCGCAGGTATCCATCATCGGTACAGGGCCGCAGATAAAATGCTGCCTCTCCCCGACTTCCGGAAGATATCTGGCAATCATCTCAGCGTTGATGAAGCCGCTTTCTCCATGCCAACCGGGATCAGGGTTCTCGATAATATGCACAACCCGGAGGTCCAAACGGTCCCTGATCTCATCGAGTTCCTCGCGGAATGCTGTGCGTTCCCATCGCTTGTTCGCATAAAAGAGCAAAAGCGGCCGCCTGTCACCACGGTCCGCGAGCGTTCGGAGCATTCCCATGATGGGGGCTACCCCTATGCCTCCTGCAATGAAGACAAGTCCCTTGGCAGGGTATCGGTCGCAGCTGAAGGAACCGTACGGCGCGTCTACGTAGACACACTCTCCCGGACTAAGCGTCTTTACTCTTTTCGTGAAGTCCCCGCGCTCCTTGATTGTGAACTCCAGGGTAGCGGGATGCTCGGCGCTCGATGCGACGGAGAACGGATGGTCCTTCATCGCGAATGGGGAGCACCAGATCGAAAGCCATGCAAACTGTCCTGGAAGGAACCGGATGCCCTCGTGCCCTTGAGGGCGTATCCTTATCGTCCAGTTGTCGCCTCGCTCCTCCGTTACTGCCTCAACGACATAAGTCCTCCGGCCAATTTTCAACGGCCTTGCAATCCACATATACATGACGAGCCACACCCAAGTCAGAACGACCGCGATCAAGAAGTTGCGCTGCAATGGATTCTGCATATGATAGCCCACTCCTGCGATGTGCCCCATCGCGGCAAGAATCCCGACGATCGCCAGGGTCCGGTGCCAAATCCGCCAGCTATCATACTCGATGTCGAACCGTTGTCTCACGACAGCCAAAGAGCTCATGATGACCACAGTCAGTGCCGCGATGATTCCCGCCTGAAAATGGAGCGGGGTCGTTATGGGATTTAAGAACTCGGCAGTAAATGGGTACTTGAGAAAAAAAATCGCTAGATGGGCGATAATGAATCCACAGATGAGGAGGCCAATGTACTTGTGAAAGTAGTAAACAATGTCGATGCCGAAGGGGGCTGTGGCTTTCTTGAAGCGAGCGGTGAGTGCAAACTCCATCCCCATGGCTGTCATGCTCATGAACCCTATGGCCGATGAGAATTCCCACCAGAAGCCCCTTCCAGGCAGAGGCTTGCTAGCCAGGAGGACGAAAGAGGGGGCAACAATGATGAAGAGGTAAAGCCCATACCAGAAGCCTCTTGTCAGGAAATATTTCATTTTTTCTTTAACCGCCCAATATTCTATTGAACGACGATCGATCCTAATTCAACATTAGGAGCTGACGGAAAGGGTGATGCGCGCTACTATCATCCTCGTTCCATCAGCGTTTGCGAATTATCGTTTCATATGCCCAAGTCTCATAAATTCGTTATTCCAAAATAGATACCTAATACCACTAGTAGGGCGCCGCTCAGCTTCTTTGCGTAGAGGGAGAAGTTCTTTACACCCTTCGACCCGATAATGCTCTCCGTGATCCCAACAGATAGTCCCGCCACGAAAATAAGTGCACAATGCCCGAGGGCATAAACATAGAGGAGCGATCCGCCGTAGAGAATATCACCTTGCGTCGAGACATAGGCGAGGAGCACTGCAAGCACGGGCGTAGCGCAGGGGGATGATACCGTACCGGTCAACATGCCGAGCAGGAATGCCCCGAGGAGCCCTTTAGTTTTAATCGCCCTTATCTTCTGAAAGGGTAAGGGGATTGAAACGACTCCCATGAGCTGCAGACCCATTACTACCGCGACAAGTGCAAGCCCGAGATAAAGCCATCTGCCCATGAATCCGAGGAATTGTCCCATGAATGATGCTGCGGCGCCAAACAGGGTAAAGGTGATCGAGAGCCCGAGAACAAATACCAGGGAGAAAAGGGCTGCCTTCTTTTTGTTCCCCTCCGAATAGCCGCCGACGTAGCCGATGATGAGCGGGATGGCCGCAAACACACATGGACTTGCGGCAGATATCAGACCACCGATAAAAACAGCGATAAACGCCAGTCCGTGCTGATCCTGGATGATATATTGAATGTTACTTAAGAGGACTTCCATGTGCCTTATTTCCCCTCCCTGAGTTTCCCGGTAAAGTAAGGAGCCAACCCGCTTTCTATATGCCTGCCTTTTTTAATACCAACACGATCTCTTCATAACCGTAAAACCCAATGTGCCGGTGGAATTCCTTGCCGCTCTTATCAAGAAAAACCTGAGTCGGTATTACATAGACGCCAAACCGCCTGCCATTTTCCTTGTCTTTTCTCACATCGACAAAGAAGACTTCCAGCTTTCCTTTGTAATTCGTTCTTAGCTTTTCCATTACAGGCTTCATCTGCTCGCAGGGGATACATCCTACTGATCCCAGCTCCAGCATTACCGCCTTGCCGTCTTTTTTTGCATTACTCAGTATGGTATCAATCTCACTTGCATTGCTGCATCCGCATAGCGCAAGGAACATCACAACAACCAAAGGCAGCAGTCTTTCTCCCATAATCCCTCCACGGCGTAGAGTCTTTCTATGATGGTTTAATGTCTTTCACCCTGCAAGAGTCAATGGCGAAGTATGTCTTCTGGAAATACAGAGCGACGTTCACCAGACTTATTAGGACGGGGACCTCTACAAGCGGGCCAATGACCGCAGCAAAGGCAGAGCCGGAATTGATACCGAAAACGGCAACGGCAACGGCTATGGCAAGTTCAAAGTTGTTGCTTGCCGCGGTGAAGGAAAGCGTGGCTGTCTTCGGATAATCCGCTCCTATCTTTCTGCCTAAATAGAATGAGACGAGGAACATGACAACAAAATAGATGAGGAGCGGGATTGCTATACGGACAACATCCAGCGGAAGTCTCACAATGTAATTGCCCTTCAGTGAAAACATGACGAGGATGGTAAAAAGCAGGAAGATGAGCGTGATAGGACTTATCCTTGGGACAAATACCTTTTCATACCACTCGCGGTTCCTGATCTTAAGCAGGCTGAAGCGGGTTATCATCCCAGCAAGAAAAGGTATTCCCAGATAGATGAAGACGCTTTCTGCGATCTGGCCTATGGTGACATTGACTACCACACCCTTTAGCCCGAACCATGCCGGCAGCACGGTTATAAAGACATAGGCATAGACAGAGAAGAAGAGGACCTGAAATATCGAATTGAAGGCCACAAGACCGGCAGCATATTCCGTATCACCACAGGCAAGGTCGTTCCATACGATAACCATTGCGATACAGCGTGCAAGGCCAATCATGATGAGCCCGACCATGTATTCCGGATAAGCCCTAAGAAAGATGATCGCCAGCAGGAACATCAGGACAGGTCCTATAACCCAGTTCTGGATCAGGGAGAGTCCGAGAACCTTCCTGTTTCTGAAGACCTCTCCCAGTTCCTCATACTTCACCTTTGCAAGCGGGGGATACATCATAAGGATAAGGCCGATAGCAATGGGGATATTTGTTGTGCCGACCTGGAAACTGTTTATGAGTGCTTCAGTCCCCGGCACGAAATATCCGAGGCCGACACCACAGGCCATGGCAGCGAATATCCACAGGGTAAGGTAACGATCAAGGAAAGAAAGTCTCTTGCCTTTTTTTTCGGTCATTTACAGCCCCCGGCGCATCGTTTCTTTTCAGGAAGAGGCACGACATTGTCCCTGGCGGGCTTGTCCTGCATGAAATGAGCAAGCCTTCTCCTGTCCTCTGCAATGGCCTCTTTCGGTATCCTTTCGAGGACCGAAACAAGCAGGAACCTCCGGAAAAAGTCCGCGTCGTCGATGCTGTAATGGGTCCATCGTCCCTGTTTCCTGTCTTTCAGAAAGCCGGCCTCTTTCAGCACGTTCAGGTGAAAGGATACTTTCGGCTGAACCATATCAAGGCCCGCAACGATGTCACATACGCAGAGTTCTCCATGCTCAAGCAGCTTCAAGATCCTGAGCCTTGTTTCCTCCGAAAGCGCTTTGAAGATATTGATCATTTCCTGCATGCTACACCTCTTCCTTAATCACGGCTTTCACTTTTTCAATGTTCGGCAGCGGCTTGCCGGAATGTTTGAGCTTGCCATTGACGAGAAGCCCAGGGGTGGACATGGTATATTTCATGATCTCCTGAATATCGGAAATCTTCTCAACCTTAGCATCCATGCCGAGTTCCTTCAGCGCTGTTTTCGCCAGCTGCTCCACTGTGTGACAATTGGCACATCCCGGACCTAATACTTTGATTTCCATAATCGAATCCTCCTTATAGTTCACATTCAACACTTTTTGGGCAACATACTAATTGCTGATTTTCGCTCGCCCAGTCGAGGCAACTTGACATGAAAGACCTGTGATGCCGCAAGAAGCCCGGCCTTGACGATCAAGTCAGCAGGGATCGTCTCATGGGTCTGATCAGCATACTTAACAGTTCTGCATTCTGCGTCTCCACAAACCTCACAACAGGGGCTTTGTCCAGTCCGTGCGCCCAGCCACTCTTCAAGCGTCTTTCCAGCAATTAGGATTTTATTTGACTGTGATACATCCTTCATGAAAGCCTCAGGCTCGACAGCCTTTTTCACCAGGCTGACATTAATCTCAAAAGGCTTGAGCTCACGGGTAAGACTGGCTGCGGCCTTTTCCACTTGCTGCTCAGTCGAACCGCACCGCGGACATGTCTTCTTATGTTCATCGAGCAATCTTTGCCATTCAATGCTAAGTGTTTTCACAGCTATGCCTCCTACAAAATCGCATTGAAGATATACCCTACCGCTGTAATAGTTACAGCCATGATCCCTGCAAAAACAGCCAGCAAAGGAATCTTTAAAACCTTCCTCAGGATTATCATCTCAGGAAGAGACAAGGCGGTCACAGCCATCATAAACGCAAGGACAGTCCCCATGCTCAAGCCTTTCTCCATAAGGGCATAGACGATCGGAATAACTCCTGCGGCATTAGAATAGAGCGGGACGCCAAGTGCAACAGCCATGGGCACAGCAAAAGGATTGCCATTGCCTGCATATCGGATAAGAAAGTCCTGCGGTACATAGCCGTGAATAAAACCTCCTATAGCGATAGCCAGGACAACAAACAACCATACCCTCTTTAGGATGTCTGCCGTATTCAATTTCGCGTACTGAAGCCTTTCCTTGAATGGCTGAGTGAAGACTTCCTGTCCCTGACCGGTTTTGATCTTGTATACGTACTCCTCAACCCATTTCTCAAGCTTCAGTTTCCCGATTATTAATCCTGCCAGGACCGCTATCAAAAGACCGGTGCCCATATAAATCGCCGCTATCTTCCAGCCAAATAGCCCCCAGAGGAGGACCACGGCTACTTCATTTACCATTGGTGAGGAGATTACGAAAGAGAATGTAACACCCAAGGGTATACCGGCCTCCACAAAGCCTATGAACAGCGGCACAGCCGAGCAGGAGCAGAATGGGGTGACAGTACCAAGCAGGGCAGCCAGAATGTTACCAATAAATTCCCGTTTATGAGATAAAATACGTTTGGTCTTTTCTGGCGGGAAATAGCTCCTGATCACTGAAACAATAAAGATGATGACGGCAAGCAGCAGAAATATCTTGATCGTGTCGTAGATAAAGAAATTAAGGGCGTCTGCGAGCCGGGAACCTTGGTCAAGTTTTACAACGCCATAGGTTATGTGAGATGCAACATCTTTCAGCATTGAAAGCCTCCAACCTGGTAACCAATCTGCTTTTATATAAACATATCTTTATGCCTTTGTCAACTCAGGCCCACAACATTATGATCTTAAAGATAATTTAATTTTCACGATAACAAAGTAATAGCTTCTTATTTATTGATGACAAGGAGACAATGGGGAACCCTGGCGGCGGTGAGCCGTGGGCGGGCGAGGAGGCCCCACAAGCAGACGAGACAGGTAATGCATACGCTTTTCGGGCGACCACCTTTAGCCAGTGGCAAACAAAAGAAACGTCACCTGCTACTCCTTCAGGCTGTCAGGCACCGAACTTCCCGTCTTGAACTGCTCGAAGGCCTCGTCCAGTTCGTTTTCGTTGCAGGAATACGCCAGGCCGGCGGAGAGCACATGGGGAAGGTTCATGATCGCCTTCATCTTCCGGACCTCTTCACCCGTGTCCCTGCCCTCCAGAGTGACGATTATCTTCCCTGAGTCATCATGGAAATGGACATCGCACAGCCCTGAAGACTTCAGACTTTCCAGCACATTCTGGAGGTGTTCAGGCGCTGCCTTGACCACGATGCCTGATATATTCATTCGGCTTTTACCCCCTCGTTCAGGGAATCTATCAGGTCAGAGCTTGTCTTGCTCTTCTTGTTTCTGAAGTCAGCCTTGAACTGGTTCTTTATAGGCTCGGGGATATTGACCTGCGGCACATGGCACTGCATGCAGCCGTACCGTTTGCCGTCGAGCTTGCCTCCAAGGTACTTTCCCGTATCCATATCAATAAAATGGGACTTCGGCAAAGCAGTTGCCCCAAGGCTCTTTGCAACGTCGGGCATATGACAGTTAAGACACATATTGTTCGTCTCTGCGATGGGGAGCATGCCGGTCAGATCATGGGGTATCAGAGGAGGGCTGTTTTCAAAGGCCCTCTCTATCCTCCTGCTCTTGCCGGGCTCCGTCTTGCTGTATTCTCCGTGTTCGGGCTTGACCTTTTCCTCTTCATAGATCGACTCTTTCCTGATCCCGAGGTCCTCCTCACCCTGCGACTTCTTGTCGGCCATCGCAATGCCGGACCAGAAGAAAATAGTCATAGCCAAAAAGGCTGCGACCACTTTTCTGTGTTCATTTCTTATCATATGAGCCTCCTTTCCCCTTTGCTCTTCCCTTTTCATGAAATATACCGTATCCCGAATCTCATGGCATCATCATCACAAACCTCGATGCACCGGGCACAGTTCGTACACTCCCCGGAAACCACCATCGAGCTCGTCTTTCCGACCATGGGCAGCACCTGTGCTTCAGGACAGACCTCTCTGCATCTCATGCATTGTGTACATTTATCCCTGTCATGCCTCACTCTTATCAGACTGAATCTGGTGATGAGGGAATAGAAACCTCCCAGGGGGCAGAGATGACCGCAGAAACCATGCCCGGCGATAAGGAGGTCGAAGAGGAATATGGCAAGCACAGCTGTCCAGCCGGCTCCCATTCCGAAGATCACTCCCCTGTGAAACATTGATATGGGGCTTATCCACTCAAAGGCAGCTACCCCTGTGACGACGGAAAGGACGAGGGTAATGCCGATACCCCAGTACCGGGCCTTTCTGCTCAACCCGCCTTCTCCCTCCACCCCCGTCTTCTCTCTCATACAGCCCGCCAGGTCGGTCACCATGTTCAGCGGACACACCCAACTGCAGAAGGCCCTCCCGGCCACAAGGCCGAAAAAGACGGTTACAATAAGTGCCCCCGTAAGCGCCTCTGCTGATACCAGACTCCCGGTGGCAAAGATCTGAATAATGGCAAAGGGGTCGGAGAAGGGTATTTCACCAAGGAATCTTGATGAACTGAGGTTCCCGCTCAGGACGTGCCAGCCGAGGATGTTTCCGCCCATGAAAAGCAACAGGAGGGATACCTGCGACATCCTCCGAAGGACCATGTACCGGTATTTCATCAGATCCATCACGATCAAATATCTCCCTTGTTGAGATAGTCAATGGGGTCCTTTTGCGACCTCGGCGTCACGGTCTTTGTTTCCTCAGGAAGTTCTCCCATACGCTGCTCATCACTGGCGTCCCAGCCTTTTATATACCGCGCCGAGGATTCGCCCATGGCGATATGCCTCGGGAGGACAAAGATAGACGCTTTCTCCGTAACGCATGCCCGCTCGCACATTCCGCATCCGGTGCAGTGTTCACTGCGGACAACGGGTGCGAGGATGGCATGTTTTCCTGTCCTCTCATTCCTGAGGTGCTCCACTTTAATCGCTTTGTCCATCACCGGGCACGAGCGGTAACAGGCATCGCACTGAATACCCCAGTATGCTACGCAGGCCTCCCTGTCGATCACTGCAAGGCCTATCCTGGCCAGGTTGATATCGGGCTTTCTCCTTCCCTGCTCATCTTTCCCGCTCACAAGGGCAAGGTCAAGGGCCCCGGTAGGGCACGCGGCAGCGCAAGGGATATCTTTGCACATACGGCATGGGTTTTCCCGCATCGCAAAATAAGGTGTCCCGACGGGCCTTTCATCACCAGGTTTGGCAAGGATCAATACCTTGTAGGGACATGCCTCAACACATATCCCGCATTTGGTACATTTCGCAAGGAACCTGTCCTCAGGGATCGCGCCCGGAGGCCGAAGGATAAAGGGGTAGGCTTTCTTTCCGTCAAGAAAGCCTCTCCAGACGAGCCCTCCCACAGCTGCTGCACCGATGCCCTTCACGGCCCCGATGAGAAACCGCCTCCTTTCAGGCATCTTCTCAGTCTCCTCATCCCTGGCCATACGCAGCCGACGCCCCTAAGCCTTGTAAACTTTTACTGCACATTTTTTGAAATCCGTCTCCTTCGAAAGCGGACAGGTGGCATCAAGGGTGACCTTGTTGATAAAAACGTTCTCATCGAACCAGGGGACGAATATGAGCCCCTGGGGCGGAATGTTCCTTCCCCGTGTCTCGACCCTCGCCTTCACTTTCCCTCTCCTTGACTCAATCCACACAAGTTCGCCCTCCTTGAAACCCGATTTCTTGGCGTCCTTCTGGTTCATAAAGCAGAGGGCTTCAGGCACGGCACGGTAGAGTTCAGGGACCCTCATGGTCATTGTTCCGCTGTGCCAGTGTTCAAGGACCCTTCCTGTACAGAGCCACAACGGATATTCGCCATCCGGAATCTCGGCGGGGTCGATATAATGCCTGAGGAATATCTTCGCCTTATTCGGAAGCTTTACCTTCTCGTCTCCTTTGGGGCCGAGGAGGTCGCCTTTTGGTATCTCCTTGAATGCAGCGCCGTAAAACGCGAATTTGCCGTGATCCGCCTTTTTCGCATACGGGTCGTATTCAGCATTGAACCTCCACAACGTCTCTTTGCCGTCCACGACCGGCCATCTCAGTCCCCTGACCTTATGGTAGGCGTCGAAGTCCGCCAAGTCGTGACCATGCCCGAACCCGAACTTCCTGTATTCCTCCCACAGGTATTTCTGGAGGAAAAAGCCATACCCCTTGAATCCCTCCACATTCCTCCTGTCCCCTGCCACCTCTGTGTTGAAGAACCCTGCTCCTATGGAATCAGGCCACTTGTATCCCTTTGCCTCCTTGTTGGCAAAGAGCACGTCAAACAGAGTGTCGGTCTCCTTATAGCCCATATCCTTTGCTTTGCCGAGGACATTGGGCAGGGTCGTCTTGTCATCGATCTTCTGTTCTTTCCAGACCTCCGAAAGCGGGAACCTCTTCGAAAACTCCATGAGCTGCCATGTGTCCGACATTGCCTTTCCCAGAGGAGTGACCTGCTGCCTCCAGTGCTGGGTCCTTCTCTCGGCATTGCCGTAAGCCCCCCACTTTTCGAAGATCATTGCGGCAGGGAGGATAAGGTCGGCCACCTTCGCAGAGATGCCGGGATACGCTTCCGACACCACAATGAAATTATCCATCTCCCGCGCTGCAGTTATCCAGTGGTTGGCGTTGGCGGTATTTTGCCACGGGTTATTGACCTGCACCCAAACCCACTTGATCTTCCCGTCTTCCAGATCCCTCATGATCTTCACGTAATGGGAACCGACCACCGGATTCAGTGTAGCCTCCGGAAGTTTCCATATCTTTTCGGTGATCTCCCGGTGTTTGGGATTTGCCACAACCATGTCTGCGGGAAGTCTGTGCGCAAAGGTCCCGACCTCCCTCGCGGTCCCACAGGCGCTGGGCTGCCCGGTCAGGCTGAACGCGCCATTGCCGGGCTGTGCCTGTTTGCCCAGGAGGAGATGGATCGAGTAGATCTGCTCGTTCACCCATGTGCCCCGCACATGCTGGTTAAAGCCCATTGTCCAGAAGCTTACCACCTTCCTTCCCCTTTCGGCATAGAGGTCAGCAAGCTTCAAAAGTTTCTTCTTGAACTCATCCAGCGGTTCGTCGGCATCCCCCTTTGCCAGAGGGGCGACAAAATCGAGAGTGTAGGGCTCAAGCCCCTTCTTAAAATCCTCGAACGTGATGGCCCAGTGTGCATCAGGTGCACCGGCGTGCTTCATCTCCATCTTGTCGCCGGCCTTGATACCCAAGGCGGTCATTGCTGTTGCTTCCTCTTTCGTAACGATCTTGTATGCCTCTTTGCTTGCGGTGTCCAGCTCGGTCTTCTTGTATTTTGCATGATCGGTCTTCGGCCTCAGGCCATAGCCGATGTCTACGTAGCCGGTAGCAAACACACAGTTGTTATCCACAAAATCCCGGTCTACCGCATCGGGGCGGTTATAGACGATCTCCCGCAGGATATAGTTCTGAATAGCGAGGTCTGTATTCGGCTTGAAGATGATCTCTATATCAGCCAGATTGGAGCATCGGTTGGTGTAAGTCGACAGGTTGACCACCTTCACCTTCTGGGGATCAGCCAGCTTTCTGTCGGTTATCTTGGACCACAGGACCGGGTGCATCTCCGCCATGTTCGCTCCCCACAGGACAAGCGTGTCAGAGTGGTGCATGTCGTCATAATTGCCCGCAGGTTCGTCAATACCGAAGGTCTGCATAAAGGCCACGACAGCGCTGGCCATGCAGTGCCTCGCATTGGGGTCCAGATTGTTGGACCTGAACCCGCCCTTCATGAGCTTTGCCGCTGCATACCCTTCCATGATGGTGTACTGCCCCGAGCCGAAAACAGCGACACCGGTCGGTCCGAGCTGGTTGTAATACTTCCTGAACTGCTTTGCCATTTCATCGAACGCCTTCTGCCATGTAACAGGCTTGAACTTCCCTTTCTTGTCGAAATCCCCTTTCTCGTTCACCCTCAAGAGCGGCTCAGTGAGCCGGTCTGCGCCATAAATGATCTTGGCATTGAAGTACCCCTTGATGCAGTTCAGTCCCATATTCACCGGCGCCACGGGGTCTCCCTTCACCGCCACGATCCTGTCGGCCTTTGTGGCGACCATAAGACCGCATCCTGTGCCGCAGAACCTGCACACGGATTTGTCCCATCGCCATCCCGCCTCAGCCTTCTTCGCTTCTGCCAGCAGTCCGTCCGGTACCGATATGCCAACCGCTGTTGCAGCAGCCACTGCTGCGCTCGCCTTCAGAAATTCTCTCCTTGACAGTGACATGTTTACCCCCTTTGTGGTGCTAATGAATGAGTTTTCTCGATTCCCTTATGACAATTTCGAGCCCCTTCATAAAAAGAAATTTTAACCCATAAGATCCGGCGGCACCATGACCTATATCATGCCTGAGATATGAACATTCTTTATGAGCGACATTATCAGGTGAGCCCCATGGATGTGCCGGTTCCACGTTTTTCCTCTTTCTAAGAAAAGTCTATCCGTAGAACACGCTACTGTCAAGCTGCAGTTTTAGGCCTTCCCCGAGATGGTCTGGCACCCCAGCACAGTTTCCGTCTGGGTGTCTTGTGCACGAAACATTATCTGTTATACTTGCACGTATGGAGCTTACGGAAAATGCCCTTACGGTTCTCCGGGCGCGGTATCTTCTCAAGAATGAGCGCGGTGAGGTCATCGAAACCCCGGAGGGGCTGTTCAATCGTGTAGCATCTACCATTGCCGCGGCTGAAAAGCTGTACGGCGGCGATGTTCCTTTATGGGAAGCAGCATTTTACGAACTCATGGCAAACCTCAGGTTCCTCCCCAACTCACCTGCCCTTATGAATGCGGGGAAAAGCATTGGCCAGCTGGCAGCCTGCTTTGTCCTCCCCGTGGAGGACTCGATGCAAAGCATTTTCGATACCCTGAAGAATACCGCCCTCATATTGCAGAGCGGCGGAGGGACGGGCTTCTCCTTCTCAAAGTTGCGTCCCAGGACCGATATGGTGCGTTCCACCGGCGGAATAGCGAGCGGGCCTGTTTCCTTCATGAAGATATACAATACCGCCACAGAGGTGATCAAACAGGGAGGCGCGCGGCGGGGGGCAAATATGGGCATCCTGCGGGTTGACCATCCCGACATCATGGAGTTCATCAGGATCAAGAGGAACGAAAGGGAAATGACGAATTTCAATATCTCGGTTGCCGTCACGGATGCCTTCATGGAAGCCCTCAAGAACGACAGGGAATATGATCTGATAAACCCCAGGAGCAAGGGGGTAGCCGGAAGGTTAAGGGCCAAGGTCGTCTTTGATGAGATCGTGGCGAGCGCATGGGAAACAGGTGATCCCGGGTTGGTCTTTATCGACAGGATAAACAAGTTTAATCCGACACCGAACATAGGCGAGATGGAGAGCACCAATCCGTGCGGGGAACAGCCGTTACTCCCTTACGAGGCCTGTATCCTTGGTTCCATCAATCTCTCAAAGTATGTCCTGGGGGACAGAGGGCTCCCCAAAGATAGATTATGCCTCCCTTGCGGTGGATATTAAGACAGCAGTGAGGTTCCTTGACAACTCCATTGACGTAAATAAATACCCCCTTCCCGCTATAGAGGCCATGCATAGGGGCAACAGGAAGATAGGCCTCGGCATTATGGGCTGGGCAGACATGCTGATACTTCTCGGTATCCCCTATAATGCCGGAAAGGCCTTCCGCCTTGCCAGGGAGCTTATGAAATTCATCAGGGAAAACGCACGGGAAGCGTCTGTTGAACTGGGAGGGAAAAGAGGTCTTTTCCCGAACTTCAGAGGCTCGATCTATGACGCTACCGGCATGCCCCGCGTGAGAAATGCCACCACCACGACCATTGCACCCACAGGAACCCTTTCGATCATTGCAGACTGCTCAAGCGGCATAGAGCCTCTCTTTGCACTGGCATACAAGAGGCTGATCCTTGATTCGGAACTCTATGAAGTCAACACGTATTTCTTCAGGGTTGCAAAGGAGCAGACTTTTTACTCCCCGGAGCTGGAAAAAGAGGTCATCAATAAAGGGTCCTTAAGGGGAATACGGAAGGTACCTTCTGAAGTAAGGCGGCTCTTCAAGACCGCCCACGATATCCCCCCCCAAGACCACCTGGAGATGCAGGCGGCATTTCAGGAATATACCGACAATGCCGTCTCTAAGACCATAAACATGCCCCGCCGCTCAAAAAAAGATGACGTTGCAAACACGTACCTTCTTGCCTATGAGAAAGGGTTGAAGGGGATCACTATCTTCAGGTACGGCACCGCAAAAAAAGGGACGCTGGTCAGGGTGAGCGACTCTGACTGAGTTCGGCGGTACGTCTTGCTTTTGTTTCAGCCCCTCCCCTGACGGGAAGGGGCTGAAACAGCTTACTCCTGATGCAGTGTTACTTACAGTCCCCGATGCGGCGTCCGGTCATCTGATGGGTCATTTCCATTTTGCCCGTGTCCTTGGTATCCATCACCATTTTCATCACCCCGTCGAACCCGTTGCCCTTGTACGTGATTGTACCGGTGCCGTCCATGGTCCCTTCCTTCATGCGGCACTGCACCACCCAGGTAACGGTATTGCCGTCCACCTTGGTACTTATCAATTTGCAGTCCTCATTCTTTTCTTTCTTCTGAGGTACCAGGTCTTTTTTTGTGAGACACTGATTAAATTTCATGGGAGGCATTTCCATCGGCATTCCCGGCATCTCGGTCTTCATGGTCATTTCCCACATGCCGTCCTCCATATTCGGCTCTCCAAAGGCAAGCCCTCCGGCGGCGAGTGAGAGCATAATGCATACTGCGAGAGCGACTCTAAAACGCATAGCAACTCCTCCTTTTGTTTTGATTGTTTCTCTCGTGCGCCGAACAACACATGCGCTGCTGCACGTCTCGGGTATGACAAGAATCAAAAGGGATACGGACTTCCGCAGCCCTCTTGATTCTTATGGTCGGGGCGACCTGATTTGAACAGGCGACCACTCGCACCCCAAGCGAGTGCGCTACCAGGCTGCGCTACGCCCCGATTAACGGAGTTGGCTCAGTATCTCCCTGAGCCTCTTCTTGACCTTCTCGACAACTTCCTTTGCAGGGGCTGGGAACAGCAGGGGTTTGCGGCTGTGCGGCTGCTTCCGGTTCGCCGAATTTCTTTCTTACGCCTTCTATGGTATATCTCTCTTCATACAGCAGTTTCTTTATCTGAAGGACCAGTTCCAGGTCCTTTTTTATATACACCCTTTGTCCCGACTTGTTCTTCCTCGGCTTCAGAAAGGAGAACTCCGTCTCCCAGTACCTCAGCACATAAGGCTCGACCTCGGCGATCTTGCTCACTTCTCCGATCTTGTAAAAAAGCTTGTCGGGAAAAGGTCTTTTCGCCGTCATGATATTTTCAGCCGATGACCTATGCATCTGTCTTTTCTATCAGCTCCTTAAAATGGTTGCTCGCCCTGAAAGTGATCACTCTCCTCGGCGTTATCTGAAGTTCGTCACCTGTCTTCGGGTTTCTTCCCCGCCTGGCATTCTTCTTTTTTACGTTGAATGTCCCGAAGCCGGATACTTTCACCGATTCACCTTCCACAAGCGTCACTCTGATCGTATCAAAGATCATCTCGATGATATTCTGGGACTCTATTTTTGAGAGCCCCACTTTTCCGAATATGATGTCTACCAGGTCAGCCTTTGTCATATCCACCTCTTATGGAATCTTTTCGCACGAAAGAGCCGCCACGGCCCACTACTGCCGGCCCCCTCATCGCTCTGTTTTTCCATTATAGTAGCGACACCCTCAATTGTCAAGAGAAATCAATCACTTATTGACAGTAGTTAATTTTTTCTGTTATCTTTATCATAATGAAAAAATATCTCTTTTTCTTCTTCCTGGCCAACTTTGTCTTCATTCGCTATGCATACAGTCTCGAAAGCAATTACGATGTGGAGGGCCTCAAACCCCTGGCACCGTACGGCGTATTTTCAACCTTCAGCGCAGAAAGCCTCAAGAAGGGGAAAGCAGGCGTCGCCCTAGCAGCAGGGATATCGCTGGACCCTGATTACTACCGCTTCACCGGCCAGTTCGGTTACGGGATAACCGACAACCTTGAGGTTGATGTCACCGTACCCTACGTCTTAGACTGGAATGGCTCCGTGAATGGGCCTGGGGATATCGCATTAGGCCTAAAATACAGGTTCCTGGACGAGGGGAAATACGTCCCTTCCCTCGCACTTCTGGTGAGTGGATCCTTACATACGGGGAGAAGTGAATTCAGCACGGCAGGGAGCATCGGCGGAGGAATCATCATCACAAAACGGGTGGGGCCTGTCACTGCACATGCAAATCTTTTGTATTTCAGGCCGGGCAGCGGACCGTTGACGGAGGAAATCACCTTTGCCACTGGCCTCGATTTCGCTGCATCGAACAACTTCAAAATACTGGCTGAACTGTACGGGCAGAAGAGTTATGCCGGGAAGGTGAACCGGCTCGAACTGCGTTTTGGGTACAGGATTCCTTACCACCGAATCTCTCTATACCACGATCGGTGCGGGTACTGACATCAAGAACAGGAGCCCCGAATTCCGTCTGTTTTTGTCCTTCAGCTATCTCTTTCCCTCCGGACGAGAAGAGAGATAAAAAAGATTATTGAGCAGGAGGACTAGTGTTCGACTTGGCATTCAGGAACTCATCGTGATCTTTGTTGTGGCCCTCATCGTCTTCGGCCCCAAAAGGCTGCCGGAATTGGGGAAGACCCTCGGAAAGGGGATGCTGGAACTGCGAAAGGCCATGGAGGGCGTCAGGGAACAGATGCACGCGGAATCCGAGGACCACCCATACCCCCGAAGGGGAGCCCTGCAAGGAAGAGAGAAAAAGATGAGGGAGGTGTCGAATCAGACTCGGCATACGCAGCACCCCGGAAGGCCCTCATGGAGCCATGACGGACAAGAGACCGAAGGGGGTGTTTCCGCGGGTTCCGAGCGGGGAAAGGATTGACCATGCCCCTGATAAGGCGGGACAGGAGAGAAAGGAAGATACGGTAGATGACAGATGAGAAGATGCCTTTCACAGAACACCTCACCGAACTTCAGAAAAAGAATCATTATTTCTCTTGTAGCGCTTCTTGCGGGTTTTCCGTCTCATTCAGTTATTCCGAAAATATTTTCGACGTGCTCACCCTACCCCTCAGGTCAGAGATAGGGCTTCAGCATGAGTACCCCTTCGTATCGCGTTCATCCCTGCTCAAGATAAAAAATCCGACTCTTGTATTCCTTGCTCCTGCAGAGGCATTCTGGATGCATCTGAAGGTCTCCTTTGTGGTAGGGCTCATGCTTGTCCTCCCCGTCATTCTCTATCAGTTATGGAAGTTTATTTCTCCGGGACTGCTCTGCAAAGGAAAGAAAGTATATCGGTCCGTTCGTGGTAAGCGCTCGCTTCTTTTTCTTGCAGGCGCTGCCTTTCTGCTTCTTCTTTGTCCTTCCCTTTGCCATGGGCTTTCTGCTGACCTACAAGATCGGCTCCATGACACCCATGCTGTCTGTGGGTAATTATGTGGACTTCTGCCTGAAGTTCATCCTTGCCTTCGGCGCGGTGTTCGAACTTCCCATCGTCATCGTCTTTCTGACCCGTATGGGCATCGTTACCCCAAAGACCCTCGCAAAGAACAGAAAATATGCGGTACTGCTCGCATTCATGGTCGCGGCTATACTCACGCCCACCCCTGATGCCTTCAACCAGACCCTTGATGGCCGTTCCTATCATCGTTCTCTACGAGGCCGGTATACTGGTATCAAGATTCTTCGTTGGTGCAAGAAAGGAGGAGACAGAAGATGCCCAACGTCGAGGGCCCGTAAGAGGGAAAAGCCTGAAGATCGATACCCAGCGATATATCCGAAGGATATACCACGGTCAATCCCCTCTTTCTGAAGCCCTTTGACGCTGAAACCCTCAAGGCACTCTACCAGGAGGTAATGAAAACCCAGGCGGAGATCCGTGGTGAAAGATTTCCCTACAGTGACGTGCAGTCCATTCGGTGGAGGAACCTGAGGCTCCAGAGACTTCACACGACAGCGATGATTATCAGGACCTATGCGCGAGACAAACGCATTCCTCTTATTTGAGCCCTATTTGACACCTATGAAATCTGTGTTATTTTTGGGACATGGAAGTTTCCGAAGACATAAAGGCCGCAAAGGATGTCATTCAGGCGTTGCTGAAGGCAAAAAAGGCCGTCAGGATGTATCCTGAGAACAATCCCGTCTATAAGAAAACCATCGATGATACATTTTCGAGATTTGCAGACCTTTTCCATTACAGGGATGAACTCGAATCTGAAGATTAAACAGAATGAATATTTTTTGACGCCGAACAGGTCTACGCAAGTGCCGAGAAGGACGATAACCTCGCTCTCTTTTTCTTCAAGGACGGATCTGAGGGAATTGACGTTCAGGAAAGGGCTGTCCCAGCCAGAGATGGAGGAGTTCCTGAAGATCATCGCCCTTGACTTTGACCGAGAGGCGGTTGACGACGATATCGTCACGCTCTTATGGGAGAAGGATTTCCAGAACATAAAATATGTTGCTGATGACGCATTCCTTGTCGAGGATGAAGATTTTGAGAGGGCAGAAATAAACCAGGTAAAAAGCAAAGCTGCGGAACCTGATGAGGTACTCAAGGCCTATGCCGCCGCATTCGAATCCGAGGATGTGCAAGGGAATCTCCATCGTGAACCTTACCGACAAGGATCTGCAGGTTCTCGTGAAAGAGATGGAAAAAGATACACTGGACAAGACAGGTAAGATATACCAGATACTGCTGGAGATGCTCTCCCAGGCAGAGACCGTTCCGGAATATGAGGACGTGCACAGCCTCCTCAGGGACGTATTCTTCTTATAGTCTCAAGCAAAAAAACCTAAGAATCGCTGTTGATATCATGCAACAGACAAAGGCGTTGGCGGAAAGTCCTGTCTTTCGGACACCATTAAGCGCCAGATGAATCCTTCTGCTCGCATCCGTCAACTCTGAAGAATCAATAAAGAGCCTGGGTGAGATGTTTGATTCGGACGCGGCCATCGATGAACAGGCAGTGAGTGAGTACACGGTGTTTCTTAACAGAACCTCCATCCCCCCTTTTATTTCGCTTCTGGGGGAACTGGAGAGTATTCATGGAAGAAAAATCGTCATTGACATACTCATTAACTTGGGCAAACATGACATTCAGGCTATTGCAAAGGGACTTCAAGACAACCGCTGGTTTGTGGTAAGGAACATTATTTATATCCTTCGCCATATAGGGGATAAAAAGGCGGTGGAATATCTGCTCGCCACCGCAAAACATACCGACGAACGGGTGAGGAAAGAGGCGATAAAGACGCTGGGAGACTTGAAGAACCCTCTCGCATTGCAGATTCTGAGAGACTGTCTCGATGACGCGGAACCGTCCATACGAAAATCCTGCGGTAAAGGCATTGGGGGCCATAGGTTCCGAGACCGCAAAACGGATAATCCTCGAAAGGGTCTCGGACAAGCCTTCAGGCACAGGATTTTGACGAAAAGAGGGACTTCTATGAGGTCTTGGCGCAATGGAATGATGCCGATGTAGTGGACTTCTTAAGAGGCACACTGAAAAAGAAAGCGCTTTTCGGAAAAGCGAATTGATGAGGAGAGGGCATGTGCTGCATACTGCCTTGGATTAATGGGGAGCAAAGACTCCCTCCCGTCCTTTCCAAGCTGAGGGATTCGAAGAATAAACTCTTGAGAGAGGTAGTGAGTGTCGCCATAAAGAAGATCGAGTATGGCTGATAGAGAAGATATCGAGATCGCGAGGAATTCGAAGGACATCATAAATCAGATCGCCGGTCATGATCCGGACGGCCCATGTTCATGATCCCGGCAATGTCGCGGTCCTGACCGCCATAGAGAGGCTCATTGCCACGGTCAATCCGCTGTAATCGGTCAGACAACAGGCTGACCCTTGAGCTCGTCGGAGAGTTCTTTTATTTGAACGAGGTAGCGGTCAGGTACTCCATGGAGTATCTCCTCAACTTCGATTTCCTTATCAGGGAATTCAAGAGGCGCGATCTCGGCAGTATCTCGATGACAGTCCGTTAACGCGGAGGATATGCAGCTCTTTGTGAAGGCCTTTCTTGAACGCACCCTTCTCCGACACTCCGTATGAGACCCTGTCGGAAGGCATCATGAACGTGGACTCCCTGACCGTCGGCCGGTTCAAGAAGGTCGAGGAAGAAGGGGAAGTTGACATGAGGAGACAGGTCAAGAGGACCTATTTCAACGCAGTTTCCTTTACCAAGGGCGTCATCAACAAGATCAAGTCGGGAGAGCGCGTCAGCATCAAGAAGGCAAAGAGGGTGGTGGAGTCGATGGTGGATATGATCCTTGAGGAAGAGGAACTCCTGGTCGGGATGACCGCCATTAAAGACTATGACGAATACACCTATCACCATTCAGTGAATGTCAGCATCCTTTCCGTTGCCCTGGGACAGAGGATCGGCCTCAGCAGAAAGGCCCTTACCGATCTCGGTCTGGTGGCCCTTTTCCATGACATCGGAAAGATGGAGGTTCCCCCCGAGATCCTGAATAAACCCACGAACTTCAATGATGCCGAATGGACGATCGTCAAGAAACACCCCTTCTGGGGAGTAAGGGCCATTTTGAAACTCAAGGGACTTGATCCCACGTCCATACGGACCGCCATTGTCGCCTTTGAACACCATCTGAACCCCGACATGTCAGGATACCCGAAGATATCCAGACCTCTTGAACTGGATTTTTATTCAAGGATCGTCAGTCTTGCCGACCAGTATGATGCGATGACGTCTGCCCGGGTCTATTCGCGGATCCCCATGGCCCCTGACAAGGCCCTCAGCGTCATGATGGAACGGGCCGGTACACAGCTTGACCCTCTCATCTTCAAATTCTTCATAAATATGATCGGCGTATTTCCCATAGGCACTCTTGTTCTGCTGGACACTAAGGAACTCGGTCTTGTCTATGGAGGGAACACGATGTTCCAGGACAGACCCAGGGTCTTGATCATCATCGATAACACCGGCACCAGGGTCAAGGGGCATGTAGTGGACCTTACCGAAAAGGAGAGCTCCGGCATCAGGTATCTGAGGACCATCGTAAAGACCATGGACCCGAACAAGTACCGGATAAACCTCGCGGAGTACATGCTGTAAATCATTCTGGGAATCACTGCCAAATTTCCCATGTTTTGCCAGTCTTGCATTTAGTCCATAATACCGTAAAATACCATTTAGGCTAATTCATGCCCCTTAATATTGCAAGCTTTTTTCTCTTCACAAGCTCTGTGGAATTGTGATACCATGTGCCGATAGGGAGAAAACACCCGCAGGGTATGGTAATTGTTATGCCAACTGATAATATGACAAATAATGACAAACGCAAATCATTATTCGAACACTTCCTTGAAGAAGCAGAACGTACTCTGATTTCAACACTTGAACATAACAAAGATATTTTCCCCTCATATTCCACGCTAATTAATCGTTATCGCGCTGCAGCTCAACATGTTTTGCAGGATGGTTTTTCCGGTCTAAGTTCATTTCACGAAGTACATAATGAAGTCTGTACGGCCGCGGTGATTCTTGAAGAAGCAAGTGTTAAGAGAGTTGAATACGAACCCCAGATTAATAACTGCCAAAAGAAATTTGATTTCCATATATCAATGCCTGACGGCTTAGTGCGAATTATGGAGGTCAAAACGATTCATCCCATCAGCAAAGACGACTGGGCCAAATTTGAGGCCGCCGATAAGAAAGGCTGGCTTCCCGATGATACCTATTTATTGCTGAGCGAGGGAGGACTTGGCGGAGAGCTTTATCATAATTCATATGCCGCG
This sequence comes from Nitrospirota bacterium, assembly GCA_963699545.1. GTDB lineage: Bacteria > Nitrospirota > Thermodesulfovibrionia > Thermodesulfovibrionales > UBA9159 > JAMCQB01. The sequence goes on from CAVOUE010000009.1 coordinate 90,154, forward strand.
CGAGGCAAAATGTTAGATTACACGATGGAAATGGAAGACAAAATAGAATTGTGTTGCCAAAATTTAGAGAAAGAAGTAACTTTTCTCGTCTTCTTTACCGATGGCTTCGATTGGCATCTGGACGAACTTGAAGATTTTGTGTTCTTCTATCGTTCAGGCAGGCATTTCCCGGGTGATCCATTTGCGTTAATGGAGGATGATTTCATCAAGAAAAAAGGCATTGTTCTCAAAAAAGTAATTCGGTATTTTTCTTGCCTCCGCCGGCCTAAAACAGAACTAAAGCCGAATAAAATTGTTTGGAATGTTATTGCGTCAGGTGATTGAGATAAAGAAATGAAAGGCTGGGTCTACATCATAAGCAATAGGGCAATGCCTGGGATACTGAAGATCGGTTATTCTACCAAAGATCCAAAACTCCGCGCTGACGAACTTAATCATACAGGCTCACCGCATCCATACGTTGTTGAATATGAAATGCTTATTGAAGAGCCGTATCAAATAGAACAGAGAATTCATAAGATGCTGTCTGCTGCTAAGGAAGGAAAAGAGTGGTTTCGATGTTCTGTAAAAGAAGCGATTGCAGCAATCAAAGAGATTGCAGCCACTTCATTTATCTATGAGCAATGCAGGACGGGGTTGACTGAAGAACTTCAGGCGAGCTTAAATGAAGAACCCCAACCAATAAGCGAGCCGCAAGTTGTAGGCCGATGTCCTCAATGCCCTGGTGATGTAGTGTTAAAGACAATGGGAACATTGCAGTATCTGAAATGCACGAGATGCACCCAAGTGTTTTCAAAACACGACGAGCCCGAACAAAGCCCGATGGAAGAGCCTGAAGCAATCCCATATGCAAAGCCTGCGCCGATACTACCGCAACCAGTCGGTGATCGCTGTCCTCACTGTTCGGGCATGCTTTTTTCGAAGCAAATAAGTACATTGCAATACTTTAAGTGCGGGACATGTGCCAGCGTATTTCCAAAAGCAGGATAGCCAAATATATAAAGAAAGGGCATAACACCAAGCTCGACGCCGACCGGGAATAGCCCTTGTGGTTTTTCGCAGCGGTGATTGCCCCGGCGCGTCAGCCATCTCATTCTCCCGCTCGCTTCGCTCGCGGAAGAATGCGCAAAACTTGAGGAATATGAGGAATAAGTAGGGACACATCCCAATATCTTGTCTTTTCTCTTCGGTCTTCCAGCCGTTCTGAACGGCTGCCCCCACTTCCCTTTTTGTCAGAACCGGTTCCGCAGCTCTTGACTTATCATATTTGATAAGTTATTATCTTTAATAATGTGGCACATTAGAGAACGTCGCACTATTGGAAAGAGGTGCTTGAAGCTGCCATTACATGTAGTCAAGAAGTACGAACTTTGGAAGAATATTGTTTTTCGTCACGGCCCCGAAAAATTGAAAGAGTTTCCCGGGTTTCATGATGAGAAACTGAAGGGCGAGCGCAGGGGGCAACGTTCATCGCGATTAAGCGACCAATACAGGGTTATCTATGCGGTAGACCAGGACATTGTTACCGTCCATGTTCTGGAAATAACTCCACATGAATATTAGGAGGGTCAAATGAAATCATCTCATGGCACATTCACTGCAGCAAAAGCCCACGCTGTTTTATCAACAGGTGAGGTCATTCGCATGCTCCGCGAATTGAAAGGTTGGACTCAGGCCGAACTTGCGCGGCGATCCGGCATCACGGTGACGAACATTAGCCTCCTGGAAAATGAAAAGGTTGAAATTGGAAAAAAGCGTGCTAAACAGCTTGCGAAAGCATTTGATGTTCATCCCGCAATAATCATGTTTCCCGAATATGAAGCAAAAGAGATCGAAAAAGCCGCTTAACCTGTACCTCGACCCGACGGCAAGTAGCCCTTCCGATCTTCTTTTTTATCGTTCGCCCGATTGGTCACCCGCCTCTTGTCCGTACGCAACACACCGGTAAAGGTCCTTGCCCAGAGGATTGCCCATGAGCTCTGCCCGGTATCTGCAGCCGCCCCTGCACGTATCCCTCACCGCGCAGCGGCACTCAAGCTCATCCAGCGACACGGGCGTTATCCGGCTCCAGCAGACGCCAAGCCCTTCGTCGATGTTGCCCGCAGGAGCAGAACGGTAAAAAGCGCACTTTGCAACCATGCCGTCAGCCAGCACCGATGCGAGATGAAGTCCGCACGCGAAACCCTTACCTCCGCCGTGAAGACCCTCTCCAAAACCATATCCAAGATATCTTCCCGCCACATCCGGTTTAAGATAGAATGACGGATTATTCATCAGGTTCCCCTCGGCACAGGGGACGTCCACAGACCAGTCTTTTATGCGGAGGGTCCTGAAGAGCTTCTCCATCCCGTCGAATTCATCGAGGTTCTTCGAATGGATCATGGTGGATACGGAAACATCGAAACCGGCGTCCCGCGCAGTCTCAACGGCTTTCAGAGCCCGCTTGAACGTCCCCGTTCCCCTGAGCGCATCATGCCCGCCTTCAAGCCCGTCAATACTCACCTGGATCTCATCCACTCCGAGACGCTTTACGCACTCCGCAGTGAGAAGGAGGCCGTTCGTAAAAAGGATCTTCCTGAACGCATACCCTGGAAGGAGTTCGTTGATTTCTGCGAAGTCACTGTGGAGAAGGGGCTCACCACCCGTGATCAGGAGTCTCAACCCTTGCATCTTCTCAAACTCCGCAAGCACAGCCCTTATCTTCTTCGCGGGAAGCTCGACATTTTCAGGACGGCCGATATAGCAATGTCTGCAACTGAGATTGCATTTCGTAGTTATCTGGAATTCGAGGTATCTCAGCGACGGAGCCGGGCTCTTCTCAACGGGCGGCCTTTTCGCCCTGACACTCTGGTCGGTCAGGATTCCTTCCCGCAATGTGTAGTCAAGGAATTCCCTGTCACATCCCTCAGATGAACAGCCTTCTTCATCAGCGCATCGCCGGAGGAACGCGAAGGCTGGCCGATCAAGCTCATAGAGTTCATCAGACCACATGTTATAGACGCAGAGATGCTCAAGCTGCTTCAGTGCACAGTGCGGGGAAAGAAAATATCGCATAGTTTATTATAGCTCACAGGTCTCATGGCGTTTCATGGTAAAATCCCCCTATGGATTTTTTCGATGTCATCTTCCCTCTTAATATCGGCCCCCTCACCTACCGCTGGCCTGCGGCTCAGGGTCGACTCTCCCCTGGAATGATGGTAAAAGCAGAGGTAAAAACGACCTGCCAGTACGGCCTTGTCCTCGGTAATGCTGTCCATCAGCCGGAAGGCCATATCAAGGAAGTGACAGAAGTGATCTCCTGGAAGCCGGTGGTGAGCGACACCTTTCTCAGCCTCCTGAAATGGATGGCGGAATACTATCTCGTTCCGGAGGGCGCTGTCCTCAAGACCGCTGCCCTCATGGAATTTTGTCGCCCTTCAAAAACGAGAAAAAAGCTCAAGGAGAACAGAAAGCTCGCAGCACTCATCCGTACGTCTGCCGATGCCCTCAGTCTCTGAGAGCATCGTATTACCGATCCGTGCGTCTCTGGAGAAAGGGGTGTACAAGACATTCCTGCTCCACGCGCCGACCATTCACTACGAAGTTTCATCCCTGCTTGCGGTCATGGAAGGGATCAGAAATGTCGTCATCCTCGTACCGGAGAACAGCACACATTGAGCTCCTCTTACCCGCTCTGACGGAATCATATGGCGACAGAGTGGCGATCCTCCACGGCAAGCTCTCGAAGGGCCGGCGGAGAGGCATTATCAATCGTATCCTCTCCGGAGAGTCGGATATTATTCTGGGAACACGGATCGCGGTAACCGCTCCCCTCCCCTCCGTCTCTCTCATTGCGGTCCTGCAGGAACAGAACCAGTCATTCAAGAACCTTGAAGGGGTCCGTTATCATGCACGGGACGTGGCGGTCATGCGCGGTTATCTCGAACAGTCTACGGTAGTCCTGTCTTCCACGGTCCCCTCGGTGGAATCCTTTCACAACACTGAGAGGGGCAAGTACATCTTTCTCAGCGCTCATGGAGCAGTATCCCGCCCCAGGATCGATGTCGTCAACATGAAGACGGCGGGGAAGGCAACGCCGCATCTCTCCCGAAGAGCTCTCCAGGCAGCGTCAGCTGCGATCAAGAACAAAGAGGGAGTCCTTTTTTTGATCAACAGGAAAGGGTACTCCCTGATACAATGTGCAGAGTGCAGCACTGTCTTCACCTGCCCGGCATGCAGAATACCGCTCATATATCACAAGAACAAAATGGTCCTCAGGTGCCATTATTGCAACTACATTTCCCGCGCGCCGGATACCTGCGAAAAATGCGGCAGTACAAGACTTGAGACCGTTGGGGCGGGCACGCAGCGTATCGCGGCCGACATCAGGAAATATTTGGACATAGAACCTCTCCGTATTGACAGAGATGCCCTGCGCGATCAGTCCCTGAAGGGTCTCCCGTTCATCATGCGGGGAGATGAGATCATCGTGGGCACAAAGGCCGTCAAGGGGCACCTGGACGCCGGAGGAGGCAACAGGCTCTGCGTCTTCCTGAACCCTGACATCAGCCTGCACGTACCGGACTTCAGGTCATCGGAACTTCTCTTCCAGGAGATCATCGGCATGACCGAATATGTGAAACCTGCAGGCCTCGTTATTCTTCAGACGAAGATGCCCGAAAGCCACGTTTTTCGCTGTGTGAGAGGCTATCGCTTCAGGGAGTTCTATACGCAGGAACTCTCCATGAGAAGGGCTCTTGCTTACCCCCCGTTCTCGCGCATGATCGTCATGACCCTTTCATCGAGGCTTGACATGAGCAGCACGCTGACGAGCTGCCTTCCCCGGGCAGATGACGGGATCGAATGCATAGGCCCGATCCCCCTGCCGGGAAAACGGGTCCATGCCTGGAAGCTCATACTGAAATCTGCATTAAAGGAAAGGCTCAGCGAGTATGCAAGAAACATTTTGGAAGTCTTGAAGGAAGAGAAGAGGCTGCGAATAACGGTCGATGTCGACCCTATAACAATTTAGGGTATTTCTTTGTCCTCAGGATTTCCCTTGCGCGCACGATGTCGCTGAGGATATGTTCATGGAGGACCTTGAAGTCGGGAAATACCTTCTCATCCCTGATCCGGTCTATGAAATGTACGCTGAGTTCCCTGCCGAGAATGTTCTCTGAAAAATCAAGGATATGGACTTCGTAGCTCATCCTCTGCTCCCCAAAGGTGGGGTTTCTGCCGATATTTGCAGCGCCATCGAATATGGTCCCGTCCATCCCGACTTTAACGGCATATACCCCTTCCTTCGGTATAAGCTCATTGGAGGTCTCGATATTCGCGGTAGGCACATTCATCAGACTTCCCCCCCTCCCGGCGCCCCTGACCACTCGCCCCGTGATCATGTAGGGTCTCCCGAGCAGCCACGAGGATTCGCAGACCCTGCCCCTTGCGAGAAGGCTCCTGACCCTGCTGCTGCTTACCTTCTCGCCATAGAGCCTTGCATTCCTGATGACCCTGAAGGTGAATCCACCCTTTCCGCTCCTTCTCCTTAACAGTGCGGTACTTCCCTTCTTCCCTTTACCAAAAGCATAGCTATGGCCGACAATCACCTCTTTGGCGCCGATTTGGTCCACAACGACATCGCGTATAAAATCATCCGGTTTCGTGTTCGCAAATTCCCTGTCAAAATGTATGCAGAGGAGCACCTCGATTCCAAGTAATTCCATAAGACGCGCCTTCTCGGGAAAGGGAGTCAGCAGTCTCACGCCCCTCTCCGGGGCGATGACCTTCAACGGATGAGGGTCAAAGGTTATCGCCAGGGGGGTACCCTTTATCGCCTTTGCCCTTTGCACAACGTTCCTGAATATCTTCTGATGTCCTATATGCATACCATCAAAATTGCCGATCGTGAGGACGACATTCCTGTATTTCCCTTTCAGATTTTCAAGTCCTCTCACGATCATCATCTGTCACCCCGGATCATTGCAGAAAGCGACCGCAGGTCGCTTATGAATGAGCTGCTTGCCTGTTCAGTTCTCCAAGGAGCTTTTCGTAGAGCGCCTTCACCTGCTCCTCCGTTTCCTCCCGAGCACCACTGTTATCGATCGTAAAATCAGCCATCCTCATTTTCTCGTGAATGGGCATCTGCGCATCCATGCGGGCCCGGGCATCTTCCCTGCTGATGCCCCTCTGCCCAAGACGTTCGAGGGCTGTCTCCTCGTTCGCATACACCGTTATCGTCCTGCGAAACCTGCCGGCATACCCTTTCTCAAAAAGCAGAGGGATCTCAATGATTACGATCTTTCCCTTCGTCTCATTTCTGTCAAAGTCGTCCAATAATTCCTCGATCCTTTCAAAGACAAGAGGATGCAGGATCTCCTCTACCACATCCCTCCTGCCCTTATCCTTAAAAATAACGGACGCGACCTTTGCTCTGTCGAGACTGCCGTCTTCAGAGAAAACACTCGCTCCGAGGGCTTTTCTCATCTTGTCGAGGACGGCTGCATCACTGAGAAGTTCGTCCACTATCCCGTCAGCCCCAACGGTAATCGCCCCGAGCTTCCCGAACGTCCCGAGGACCGTACTTTTGCCCATTCCGTAATTACCGGTAAGTCCCACCAATAGCACACGGTATTATACCTCATACTGTTTAAAAGACGAAGGATTCGTACCCCCACCTTTGTACCCTCCACACCTGCCGTATTACTGCTTCAGGTGTTTGACCGGATTCCGCCAATAGGTTATACTACATTGAGCTATTGAGGAGGAGGTAGTAATGCCCGTTTACGAATACGAGTGCCGGTCGTGCGGCAAGCTTCATGAGATAATGCAGCGATACACCGACGCACCTCTCGCCAAATGTCCGGAGTGCGGCGGAGAAATGAAGAAGCTCATTTCAAGCACATCCTTTATTCTTAAGGGCACAGGGTGGTATAAGACCGATTACCCTCCCCGCAACAGCAAGAAAGAGGGAGGCGAAAAAGACAACGGCGCAAAATCTGATAAGAAACCGGAAACAAAGTCCGAACCAAAGATAGAGACTGCGTCGAAGGCCTAGTGAATACGGTCCACGTCCACGTACCCTACCCTCGTGTAGGGGATTATCTTGCCGCCATCAGGCAGAACAGACTGAACCTCGAAATCTATTTCCCCTCTTCTTCCCTGGATTCCCTCAAACCCGGAGACATTGAACTGCTGAAGAAAGAACTTGATTACGGCCCTTCCCTGTCCATTCACGCTCCGTTCATGGATTTGTCACCGGGTGCTGTCGATGACAGGGTGAGGGTCGTCACTCTTGAACGGTTCTTACACGTGATGGAGATTGCGGAGCTCCTCTTACCCAAAGTGATCGTGTTCCACTCGGGGTATGAGAAGTGGAAATATGCCCATTGGATAGACCTGTGGCTTGAGGGAAGTCTGATGACATGGCGGCCCGTCATAGACAAAGCCGCCCGGCAAGGGATAAAGATCGCGATCGAAAACATCTTTGAGGATGAGCCCTCCAACCTTCTGGCGCTCATGGAAAAGCTTCACTCGGAGAACTTCGGCATATGTTTTGATACGGGGCACTGTAACCTCTTTTCGAAGGTTCCCGTGGTAGAGTGGATCGAGAAGCTTATGCCCTACATCTTTGAGCTTCATCTCCATGATAATGACAGGACTCTTGACCAGCACCTTCCCATCGGCGACGGCACCTTTGACTTCAGAACACTGTTCTCGTCCCTCAACGGGAAAGACTGTGTCCGTACGATCGAGGCACACAGCCCGGAAGATGTCTTGAAAAGCATGGGGAGACTGAGGGAGCATATATCACAGCTTCCCGGCCTGGTTCCTGAGAGAAAATCCTCTTAATTTCGGCCCACCGGCGCCCTTATACTGGATCATCACCTTGTGGGACTCACCCATGCCCTGGGGGAGGATCAGGCTCTTGATCTTTGCAGCGCCAAAGAGATCAGGGGAATCGCCGTAAAGCCCCGTCATCACTTCATCGATGCCAAGAGAGACAAGGTAGGTCCCCTGGGGACAAAACCCCGCAGTTATAAGACCGAATTCCTGTCCCCATTTTTTTACCGCCGAGAAATTCACATGGGCCGTCAGATCCTGTTCCCCGATATGCTGGTACGGGTCTTCGTTCACCTGATGCTGATAATAGCAGAGCAGCGTCCCCCTGTTCCGGTCGTCACCATAGTAGTCCCACGCAGGGTAGCCGTAATCAATGGTCAGGACAAAACCCTCTGAAAGTGTCTCACTGATATTCCTGAGCCAGCCCTTCAGCCGGAGATTTACCTCGGTTCTGTACCCTTCCGGAAGTTCAACATCAAACTCCCTGAAATACTCCCTGACATCGTCACCGCATGGTCTCTTCACTTCCACAACCTCATCCCCTTTTACCGTGACATAGACCTCCATCACCTCCCCGTCCATCTCAACCATTCTGACGGGAAAGGCATCGAGAAGCTCGTTGGAGAAGAGACATCCTACAACAGGCCCCAGCTCTTCCAGGCCGGAAAACCACGCGATCATGTCCGAATAGTCCTTGAGGAGCATCTGCTGCTGCGCCTTCACTGAAGGATTCAGCTCGATGATGGAATAGCTGATGTGCTCAAAAAAAGCGCCACTGTTCACCCCTTGCTGCCTGCCCCTCGTCTTAAGATACTCAAGCATGTCTGCGGCAAGATATCCCATGCCAGCACCCATCTCCACGATGCGGAACACCTCCGGCCTGCCCATAAGGTCCCACATCTCTTCCATCTGTCTCCCTATCATTGCGCCGAAAATCGGATGAAGATGGGAACTGGTGTAAAAATCCCCAGGCCGGCCGATCTTTGTGGCGTCCCTCGTGTAGTATCCGAGTCCCGGGGAATAGAGTGCCATGTCCATGAAGGTCTCAAACTTTATCGGACCTTCTTTCTTTATTCTTTCGATGATGTTTTCTTTGAGAGGGGTCATGATAGTACTGAATTACTTACCGCACGAGTTTTATGAGCAGGGCTGACTTGAGCGGCATCAGAGGTTTTTCGGTAACAGTCCTTCGCGAAATGAAGCGGTTACATCCTCGACTGTCTGCGCCCGCAGGGCGAGTTTCGAGGATGTAGTGGAATGAGCATAGAACTGTCGAAAAATCTCGTAGTGAGCGAAAGTCAGTTATGCTCAAGGAACGCACATTTCTGCCTTTTCACGGTATCTCGAGCATCCTGTCCAGAGCCCTCCTGGCAGGAACCCGTATCTCTTCGGGAACCTTTATGACATGTCTCATTTCCCTCAGGGCCCTGAGGACACTGTCCAGTGTAGTCTTCTTCATGTTGGGACAGATCATGTCTTTCCTCAGGGGATGAAAAACCTTATCCGGATGCTCCTTTTTCAGTCGGTGCATGAGACCGACTTCGGTGCCGACGATGAACTCCTTCGCCTCCGAAGCTGCCGCAAACCTGAGCATCCCGGATGTACTCGTCACATGATCCGCAAGTTCCAGGACCTCGGGCCTGCACTCGGGATGCGCCATGAGCAGGGCCCCGGCATGTTCGGCCCTCGCCTTCAGGACATCCTCCTTAGTTACCCTGTCGTGGACATGGCAGAACCCGTCCCACGCGATGACCTGCTTTTTTGTGTTCTTCTGGGCCCACATGGAGAGATTCCGGTCAGGGACGCAGATCACTCTATCGCCGGGAAGGGACTCCACCACCCTGACCACGTTGGCGGACGTGCAACAGATATCGCTCTCGGCCTTCACGTCGGCAGTAGTGTTCACATAGGCGACCACAGGAACTCCGGGATATGTCGCTTTCATGTCCCTCAGTGTGAAATCATGGGGAAAGACAAAGGCTGGCTGGACATCATACCCGGGGAAATTCTTCCGGACATTTCGTATGGAACTCACCCTGATCATGTCCGCCATGGGGCAGTTCGCATCCGGTTCCGGCAAAAGTACGGTCTTTTCAGGAGAAAGTATGGAGGCGCTCTCCGCCATAAAGTTCACGCCGCAGAAGACGATCACATCGCACTCGATGGTCGAGGCAATCCGGGAAAGCTCAAGGGAATCGCCCACAAAGTCAGCCAGGTCCTGCACCTCATCCCTCTGGTAGTTGTGGGAAAGGATTATGGCGCGTTTCTCACCCTTCACCTTCAGGATCTCTCTACGAAGATCTTCAGAAAGGGACATCTAAAACCTTGGGGTCTTCTTTTGATTATAAAGGGGGGAATTGGTGAACAGGACAGTGCCATCTTCCGTCAGCACCTTAAAAATGGCCTCGGTCTTCGGTCCCGCATGGGGGACGAGCGAGACCGAGGATGATACGGGAAGGACGGTCCTTCCGTTATAGAGAGAGAGAACTCTCTTCACGTACTGCTTCGTTTCCGTGATCTGCGGAACGGAACCGGTTCTCTCCACCGCCTTTGGTCCGGCGTTATAGGCTGCAAGGGCGAGGGTAAGATCACCATTAAACCTCTCAATGAGATACTTCAGATACCGTGTCCCCCCGTCTATATTCTCCTCGGGGTCAAAGGGGTTTCTCACCGCAAGGTCGTTGGCGGTCGTAGGCATCAGTTGCATAAGCCCCATGGCGCCTTTTCTCGATATTGCGCGCGGGTTACCGTTGGATTCCGTCTTGATCACGGCGTGCAGAAGGGATGGGTCCATCTCATACTTGCTCGCCTTGTCGGCCACAATGCTGTGAAAGTCCCTCTGTACGGCTGGACCGTGACTGTAACCATCCCCCTGCACCAACGAGGGTTCGGTCCTCAGCACTCTTTCAGCCTTCCTGTTTAAAGGAGCATCCGTGTAGCAAAGCACTCCGTTCTCGTCAACATACCGGTAGATGTCTGCCCACGAGCTTGTCGGAACTGAAAACAGCGAAAGCAAGGCGATGAGAACTATCCGCATCATACTTGAATGTTATCACGCAGAGACGCTTCTGTCAAGCACTGAAGCCATTCCGCATGCGTTTGACGTCTTCACCTACAATTCCTTTATTCCCCCATACGCAAAATAAAACGCCATGACGGAGAAAAAAGACGTAACAACTACAAGGAGCAGAAACAACAGCGCCCGCAGCGTATCTCCTCTCCGGAAGTAAAAGATCGCACGTGGCGCAAGAGTGACAACTCCGAAAAAAAGCATAAGACCGATGAGTATCTGGGTGATAATCCTGAGCACAGACAAATGTAGAACAAATACCGCCGTAAAAGCAAACCATTTGTCGACGTTGCGCGCTCCCTCACTTTATGATACCCTTAAGACAAGGGAACGGAGATGAATACCAAAGGAGGATATGCAGGATGAAAAAGACGTGCATGGTGTGCCTTATCGTGATGGCGGTCTTTGTGCTCGGCTCAATAGGGATCGCAAAGGAAGGCGGGAAAAAGTCCGGAGAAGCGTTATTCAAAGAGCACTGCTCGCCGTGTCACGCGGACGGGGGCAATATTATCAACCCCAAGAAGACACTGAAGAAGAAGGACCTCGACGCAAATAACATCAAGAAGGCGGGGGATATCGTAAAGATAATGAGAACTCCGGGTCCCGGCATGACAAAGTTCGATGACAAGACCATCCCTGACAAGGACGCAAAAGAGATTGCGGAATATATTCTGAAGACCTTCAAGTAGGGCATTTCAGCTGGCAGGGCGGTCGCCCTGCCAGTCGCCCCTGCACGTTGACATCTTCCCCTTCCTCATTGACATAAAAAACCATTTCGGCAATCATGTAGTATGGTCGCAGCCTTTGACAAATCCTCCATAGAGAGCATTTCAGCCACTCAGTTTACCGAGGGCAACAGGGTGAAACTCCTCTATAAGGGGAGAGACTCCTTTAAGGCAATTTTCGAATGCGCGAATGATGCAAAAAAGCTCATCTGCCTCCAGTTCTATATTTTCCGGAACGACGAAACAGGAACCGAGCTTGCCGGTCTTCTCAAGAAAAAGGCGAGGGAAGGCATACAGGTCTACGTCCTCTATGATCATTTCGGGTCCATCGGAACGCCGGGTCGTTTCTGGAATGAACTTTCAGATGCCGGGATTGCCCTGCGGGCATCAAGGCCTTTCAAGTGGTTTTCCCCTCTCCACTATGCCCGTCGGGACCACAGGAAACTACTGATCATCGACTGTGCAAGGGCATTCACCGGAGGTCTGAACATAGCCAACGAATACCGCGGTTTTCACCTCAGGAGGAAGAGGGGATGGAGGGATACCGGTATCATACTGGATGGCCCCATCGTCCCTGAACTCTTCGTCACTTTTCAAAAAGCCTGGCAGGCATGGGGAGGCCCGCCCATCCCTTCTTCCGAAATACCGGAATGTCAGCTTTCTGCCCCGGCTTCGGAAGTCACGTTGCCGGTCATTACGATCTTTGCCTCCTCTGCAAAGGGGAGGAGGAGGATGCGCAAGCTTCTCTATCACAGCATTACCCATGCGCAAAAGAGTATCCATTTGACTACTGCATATTTCACTCCCAGCAGGAGAATGCTGTATTCCCTCGAAGAAGCGGTGAGGAGAGGGGTAAAGGTAAAATTGCTTCTCCCCGGTCAGAGCGACGTGCCCGCTGCTTATTATGCAGGACGCGCTTCCTTTTCAAGACTCCTGAAATCGGGGATAAGAATATTCGCATACCATGGAGAGATGTTGCACGCAAAAAGCTACGTCTTCGATGAATACTGGAGTATCGTTGGTTCTGCTAATCTCGACTTTCAGTCCCTCCGCTGGAACGATGAGGGGAACGTGGGGATACTGGACGAGGGGTTCGGGCGGGAGATGACCGCTGTCTTTGAGGAAGACATCACCCACGCCATGGAGATACAGCGCGACGAATGGACGGGAAGACCCTTTTCCGAAAAGATCAAGGAGAGATTCTTCGCGCTTTTCAGGAGGAGGCTTTGATATTCGGCTCTCCACCCTTCACGAACTGGATCATGATGAGGCCGGTCAGGAAAAAAAGCGCGATCGAGAGTATCGCAGGCCGCTGACTGCCAAAGGTCGAGGAGATATACCCAAAGATCAAAGGTCCTGCTACGGCAGAGGATTTTCCCACCATTGAGTATGCCCCGAAATATTCTGATTCGTGACCCGGGGGGATGAACTGCGTAAAGAACGCCCTGGTCGCTGCCTGGACAGTGCCGAGACCCAGGCCAGCGCTGCACGACAGGAGCCAGAAATGCGCTTTCGAAGAGATGAAGAAGGCGATAACGGAGAACAGAGGTCCACAAAAGAAGCGAAAGACTGACCACCTTCTTCGGTCCAAGAGAATCTATAGGCCTTGCCATGAGAAAGGCGCCGATGAGGGCAGTGATCTGGACAATGAGATAGAGGCCTATCAGTTCCTGCGGCTTAAATCCCAGAGTGCTTGCCGCAAAGATGCTCGAAAATACGATGACCGTGTTCACCCCGTCTTCATAGACCAGGTACGCTATGAGGAATCGCCTGGACTCCCTGCCGGCCCATATCTCTCTGAATGTGCTCCACGTGCACCGGAAACCCTGTGAGGCAGCGCGGATGATCTTCAGCCCGGTTCTGTCCCTCGGAAGAGAGAGAAAAGCGGGCAGGGAAAAAAGAGCAAAGAAGGCGGCGACCATGAGCCATGTTTCTCCAAAGTGTCCCGTCTTCACCAGAGGGATCGCAACGATGAGGGAAAGAATGGAACCTGCATATCCGATGGCATAGCCCCACGCCGAAACCCTCCCCTGGTATTCCTTTTCCGCGATCTCGGGGAGAAACGAGTTGTAAAAAACCAGTCCCCCTTCCAGCCCCATGTTCGCCAGGACTATCAGGAGAAAACCCTCAAAGACCATTCCTTTTTGGAGAAAAGAGAGGCTCGTCACCGTGACTATGCAGACGGACGTGTACGCGAAAAGGAGCCTCTTCCTTATCCCGCCGTAATCGGCGATCCCGCCCATGAACGGCGAGGTCACCGCGACGACCGCCATGCTCAGCGACACCGCCCTCCCCCACCAGAGATCTCCAAGACCGTTCTGGTTGCCCACGATCTGCGTCGCGTAATAGACAGGGAATACGACTGCAGCTATGACCGCGGAATAGCTTGAATTGGCGAAATCAAACATGCACCAGCTGATGATCTGCTTCCTGTTTCTTATGCCGGTCATCCCTCCTCCTGCCCTCTGATTATAGCACCAAATTTATTTTGACACGATGAAAGCTGATTGCTATAATTACATTAACTGGAGCGGGAAAAGGGAGGAACGAACTGTCCGTCTCCGAACGAGGGAGAGGAGGTGACCCACATGAAGAGACTGCTGACCATGGTTCTCAGCATTTCGGTGCTGGCTGTCTTCATCGGCCTGGCCGCCGCGCAGCAGGCCGGAGAAAAGAAGACGGTCGACAAGGCATCGCCTAAACTGATTACCGGAAAAGTGATGAGCGTGGACCTGAAAGCTAAAGCCTTTACCATCGTCTCAAAGGGCAAGGAGATCACGTTCAGGGCGTCGAAACTGAAGACCCTGCCGAAGACGGGTGACGTCATCGACATCACCTATACTGATACCGGCGGCCCGATGGAGGCGATTAACTTGAACTCGTCACGAAGTAACATCTATTAGGAAAGGGGCGGAGGGGAGTTCTGTTCCGGAAGGAGAAAAAGGGACGGCTGCGATATAAACTGCACGCTTGCGTCCTTACAATACCAGGGCCAGCTCATAAAGGGCCGGAAACTCTTCTTTCGCCATGGCGATATCTTCCCTGAAAAGTCTTATCCCTTCCACCGCATGTTTCAGGAAATATCTTTTCCCCTTCACTGACGAGAGGAACCCGTATGCTCCAAGGGCCTGCATATGCCTCTGGAGACGGCAGGGGAGAAGGGTATCCCTGAAATCCCTCTCATCGAAGTCCCTTCCGCTCCTTTCTTTCATCCGCTCAATATAGTAATTCAACAGCCTTTCCCTCAAGCCCTCCTCAATGCGGTAATAGGGGTCCCGGAGAAGGGAGGCCATGTCATAGGCAGGAGGGCCGATCCTTGCGCCCTGGTAGTCGATGAGCCGGGGGATACCGCCCCGTGTGACCATGACGTTCTGGGACTGGAGGTCCCGGTGGATCACGGTTTTCGGAAAGGACATCACCTTCATGGCAAGTCCGTGGAATTCTCTTGCAAGCCGCGAAGCATCTTCTGCCCGTATCCGTCTGATGCGCGAGACAAAGTTTTGCATAAAATGACTGGTTTCCCATCGCAAATGGTCATAGTCGAATATCCGCTCCGCCATGAGGGGGCATTCCGCTGCGTGCAAGGTTGCAACTGTATGGATCATAACAGCGATATCGATGACCTTCCGGTACATGGTTTCCACCTCTTCTTCCAGCCGGAGGCACTTCAACCAGCCGTACAGGGAGACGTTTCCCAGGTCTTCAAAGCGAGCTTCTCTTTTTTCGATATCCGCCTTCAACAATTCCGGGACAGGGATGCCATACTTCCGGAAGAAGTCTGTATATGCAAGGTGACGGCGGAAATCCTCATCTCCCATGCTGAACCTCACAAGCACGGACGAAGCATTCTCCTCCCTTATCCGGTAGTACTTTCTGTCGGACCCTCCGGTGCCGATAAGCAGGATATGATCATCCCCGGACGATCCGAGTATCTCTCCCTCCCGTAGTGGCAGTGAGAAATCGGGACCGACGATACAGTTCTCGCGGGACACATCTTCCTCCAGCGTGCTTCCGGGAAGCAGGATGCAATTCCTGATCGCAACACCTCTTTGCAGCGTGGAATTCTCCTCCACAATCGCGTAACCGTCAATCTTTGAATGACGGCACCCCCTGGCAGACGGATGGATATAGATGGTCTCGCCTTCCGCCCTCATCCTCTCGATGACAGCGGCAGCATATGCAGAGGGAGTGCCTATGTCACTCCAGGAGCAGCCGCTCACGTCATGGGTAGCGATCCTCTTGCCGGCGGCTGCAGCGGCCATCCATGCATCCACCACGCTGGAGGCGCCCTCAGGGAGGAACCTCAGGAAAGCGTGGCCATAGACCGCTATGCCGGTAAATGCCATCCGCTTCTTCACGCCGAATGCATGGACAAGAGAGTCTCCGACACCGACCAACAGCCCCTCAGGGTCGATCGCAACGGTGTTGAATTTCGGGAAATCGTGAACCGCAAGGGTGGCAAGATTTCCGGATGACCTGTGGAATTCAATGAGCCTCTCCAGGTCAATGTCGGAGAGTATGTCGGAGTTGTGCACAAGGAATATGTCTTCTGAAAGGAACTTCCATGCATTTTTCAGCGCACCGCCAGTCCCAAGAAGGGTTTCTTCCGGAAAGGAAATGATCTTTGCACGAAAGATCGAGCGGTCGATCCAGTCCTGGATAACATCCGCTTTGTAATGAAGGTTTATCCCGATACGCTTCACAGGAAGAAGGGAGAACTTTTTCGAGGACGATCTCCAGCACGGGTTTTCCCGCAATAGGGAGGAGAGGCTTGGGAATACTCAAGGTAATGGGCTTCAGCCTTTCGCCCAGGCCCGCAGCAGGGATGAAGACGTTCATGGGCTCAGCCATACATCAGGAAGCTCTTTCTCACTGCTTTATGAAAATGGGCGCACTCTTCCTGCCACTGTGCCTCCATATGCCTCAGGTTTCTGCCCTTTTCTATTCCCCTCATCAGCCAGTCGTCGCCCGCAAGTATATCGATGGGCATCTTCTCATTCTCATATTCATAGGGGGGGGTCTTCCATTGAAAGTGATCAGGATAGAGGTCGTGGACGGTCTTGAGCACAGCAACCCCGGTCTTGAAGGGCTTAAACCGTTCCCTGCTCGTAACATGGATCTGCGCTCCTCCGCAAAGCCTGCCCGAATGCTTCTGAAAGGTCGGCTGAAATGAGAGGGGCCTGAAAGCGACCCCCGGAAGTCTGCATTCCCGGAGTCGCTTCACAAGGGAATCGGCATCTATGAAGGGGGCGCCGAATATCTCGAAGGGTCTTGTCGTGCCGCGTCCCTCGCTGAGGAGCGTCCCTTCAAGGAGGCACATACCGGGATAAACAGTAGCGGTCTCTATCGTCGGCATGTTGGGAGATGGCATTATCCACGGGAGATCTGTTTCGCCGAACCACATCTTTCGGTTCCAGCGCTCCATGGGGATAACGTGGAAATCAAGAGATGGATAGAACTCATCCCTCAAATACCAGGAAATCTCCCCAACGGTCATACCGTGACGTACAGGGAGCGGCCTGTTTCCGACAAAGGATGAATAGCGCGGATTCAGCACCGTTCCTTCGGTATGAACGCCTCCCAACGGGTTCGGCCGGTCAAGCACCACAATCGCCTTGGCCTCCTCAACGCACGCACGCATGCAGAGTTCCATGGTCCAGATGAAGGTGTAATAGCGTGCACCCACATCCTGAAGGTCAATGACCACGACGTCCGCATTCTTCAGCATCTCAGGCCTTGGTTTGCGAGTATCCCCGTATAAGCTGAACACCGGAAGTCCCGTCTTCCCGTCTGTGAAGCCGCTCCACTCCACCATGTTGTCCTGGGTCTCTCCGCGTATCCCGTGCTGAGGGCCAAAGAGGGCGGTCAGTCTGCATTTCCTTGACTTGCGCAAAAGGTCAACAGCATGCTCAAACCTTTTGTTTACAGAGGCTGGATGGACCAGGAGCCCTACCCTTGAACCCTTGAACCGCGCAGGCCATTTCTTTTCAAACAGATCGAGTCCGGTCCTTACCGACACGTAAGACATTCTCCCTGGAATTTTCGCTACTCTAACATTTTTTCGGCGGGACTGACAAATCGCGTGGGGGGCTTATGAAAAAGTTGTCCGCTCATTTCGGCCAGACATTGAACGCCTTTCCTCCGTGACTGAGGGTGTTCTTATGAGTCGACTCCGGTATCTTGTGAGACAAAATAGAGATACAGCCTACATATCTGAGAGACTGCAAGCGGGGAGGATTTTGACTCTGCAATTACCGTTCGTGTCCACAGACCTGTATTCCTTGTACGTCGGGTTATCCTTGCAATAGAGCGCAGTACAGTCCATGCCCGAGAATATCTCCGCGCTGTCTTCCGGCTTTATGGTAACGAGATGTTCGTGTATCCAGATCGTACACTGTCCGCCATCTTTCTTATACCACAAGTTGAGCATTGTCGCATTCCTGACGATAATTCCTGTTTCCCTGCACGTGTCTTCATCCGCCGCAACAAAAGAAGGCGCAAAAGCTGCCGTCGTAACAAAAAGGGCAAACAAGAAAATACCGGTTCTCATTTTCATTGATCCTCCTTACAAAGAACTTTCCTGTTCTTTTCTCAACTCCCGCCCCTTCCAGATCATATAGATCGCCGGGTAGATGATAAGCTCCAGTATCGTGGAAGTGATGACGCCTCCTACCATGGGTGCTGCGATGCGCTTCATCACGTCGGCGCCGGCGCCGTGGCTGAACATGATGGGGATAAGACCGGCGAGAATGACGCTCACGGTCATGATCTTCGGCCTGATCCTCTTCACCGCTCCGTGCATGACCGCTTCCTTCAGATCGTCAACGCCTCTGAGCTTCCCCTCCTTTTTCCATTGTTCATAGGCAAGCTCAAGATAAAGGAGCATGACCACTCCTGTCTCTGCATCAAGTCCTGCAAGGGCTATGATGCCCACCCAGACAGCAATGCTCAGATTGTAGTTCAGGAGATAGAGGAGCCAAAACGATCCTACGAGGGAGAAGGGCACAGCAAGGAGAACGATGAGCGTCTTTATGACGGATTTTGTATTGAAATAAAGAAGAACAAAGATGATGAGAGCCGTAAGAGGGATGACCAGTTTCAGCCGCTCACGGGTACTTACGAGATACTCATACTCACCGCTCCACTGGAGCCGGTAGCCTTCTGGAAGCTTCACCGCCGAAGCAACTTTTTTCTTCGCCTCTTCAACGTATCCGCCCACATCACGGCCCGAGAAATCGACATAGACATAATTCGCAAGGAGCCCTTCCTCACTCTTTATTGAAGTGGGGCCCTTTACGATCTCGACATCAGCGAGCAATCCGAGCGGAATGTGAGCAAGACTCACGGGTTTCTGGCCTCCCTGCATGCCGGACGCGTCCCCCGTCATGTTCACCGGAACGAAGATCCGCTTTATCCTCTCCACATCATTCCTCAACTCCCTCGCATACATGATATGGACCGAATAACGCTCTCGTCCTTCCACCGTAGTGGTGAGATTCATTCCTCCTATGGCGCCTGCCACCACCGCCTGGACATCGTCCATGGAAAGGCCATACCGCGCTATCTCAGCGCGCTTCGGTCTGATATCCAGGAAATACCCCGTAGTCACTCTCTCCGCATATGCGCTCCTCGTGCCTCTGACGTCCTTGATGACATTTTCGACATCCATCGAAATCTTCTCTATCATCTCCAGCTTGGGACCCAGCACCTTGACACCGACAGGCGTCCTGATACCCGTGGCGAGCATATCGATCCGGTTTTTTATCGGCATCGTAAAAGAGTTCGCAACACCCGGGATCTGGAGGGCATCGTTCATCTCGTTCTTCAGTTTTTCCACATCCATGCCCGCCCGCCACTCTTTCTCCGGCTTGAGATTGATCACGGTCTCGAACATCTCCAGGGGCGCGGGGTCCGTGGCGGTCTCGGCGCGTCCTGCCTTCCCGAACACCTGGGCCACTTCAGGTATCTGTTTGAGAATTCTGTCCTGCATCTGGAGAAGCCTCGAGACTTCAGAGATCGAAGCGGCGGGAACGGTCACCGGCATGTACAACAGTGACCCCTCATAGAGGGGCGGCATGAATTCAGAGCCCAGCTTCATGTAAGGGATAAGAGTCAACCCCATGATAATAAGCGCGACAAGGATCACTGTGGTCTTGAAGCGGAGGGCAAACCTCGCGACGGGTTCGTAGAGTCTATGGAGGATGCGGCTCACAGGGTTCTGCTCCTCGGTCCGGATATTCCCCCTGATAAAAAGGGTCATGAGCACAGGGGTAAGGGTGACGGCGAGGAAGGACGAAAAGAGCATCGCAAAGGTCTTTGTGTAGGCAAGGGGCTTAAAGAGCCTTCCCGCCTGTGCCTGGAGAGTGAAAACCGGGAAAAATCCTACGGTAATGACAAGGAGGGAGAAGAAAAGCGACGGCCCGACCTCTTTCGCCGCATCGATGAGCACATCGAACCTTGTGCACTCTTCTCTCTTCCTGCTGTCGCAATACCATTCCTCGAGCTTCTTATGCGCGTTCTCGACCATGATAATGGATGCATCCACCATGGCTCCTATGGCGATGGCAATTCCCCCAAGGCTCATGATGTTCGAGGTAACCCCAAGGTAATACATACAGATGAACGAGATGATGATCGCAACGGGCAGGGTCAATATCACCACAAGGGCGCTGGGGAGATGAAAGAGAAACACAATACAGACCACGCTCACCGCAATCGAAAGCTTTATGATCTCTTCCTTGAGGGTCTGTATGGACCGGTGGATAAGGTCAGACCGGTCATAGGTCGTGACGATCTTTACGCCTTCGGGCAGCGAGGGCTGGATATCCTTCCTGATCTTTTCCTTCACCCGCTCGATGACGGTGAGGACATTTTCACCGAAGCGGACTACAACAATCCCGCCTGCCACCTCTCCCTTTCCGTCAAGGTCCGCAAGCCCCCTCCGTATCTCGGGGCCGAGTTGGACGCGGGCCACGTCACGGAGCAATATGGGGGTACCATAGCCGTTGGTGCCCACCGCAATATTCTCGATGTCCTCAATGCTCCTGATATAGCCTCTTCCCCTCACCATATACTCAACGCCGGAGAGTTCAAGCACTCTCCCCTCCACGTCGTTATTGCTCTTACGGACCGCCTCCATCACCTTCATCAGCGAGACGTTGTAGGCGGAAAGACGGTTCGGGTCGATTGATATCTGATACTGCTTCACAAAGCCACCCACGCTGGCCACCTGGGCCACGCCTTGCACGCTTTCCAGTGCAAGTTTGATGTTCCAGTCCTGCAGGGAACGAAGCTGGGAAAGATCACGGCCGCTCTTCTCATCGACAACCGCATAATTGAACCCCCACCCCACACTGGTGGCATCAGGGCCAAGCACGGGGTTCACATCGGCCGGAAGCTTACCCTTCACTGACTGCATGTACTCAAGGACACGACTCCTCGCCCAGTAGATGTTCGTTCCTTCCTCGAAGATCACATAGATGAATGAACTCCCGAGGAAGGAAAAACCGCGCACCGCCTGCACCTTTGGAGCTGCAAGGAGGGTCGAGGTTATGGGATAGGTTACCTGGTCCTCCACAAGGTCGGGACTCCGGCCCGCCCAGTCCGTGTAGATGATCACCTGCGTATCGCTCAGGTCGGGAATGGCGTCAAGGGGCGTCTTTGTGAGGGCCCATACTCCCCATACACAGAGGAACGTCACCATTAGGAAGATGACGAACTTGTTCCGTGCACTGTATTCGATAATTTTGGAAATCATTTGTCAGTTGTCAGCTGCGAGCAAGGAGCTGTGAGCTTGCGCTCAATGTTTATGCCCGCCCAAAGGCTTAACCCCTTTCAACTGGGCCTCGGAATCAATGAGGAATGTGGCTGATGATGCGACTTTCTCCCCTGCCTTTAACCCCATGAGCACCTCCCTGAACCCTTCGGCCCTCACCCCGAGCATGACCTCTCTCGGTTCAAAATTCCCTTCTCCCTTGTCAACATAAACGATCTGTCGTGTCCCTGTGTCGATGACCGCGTCATCCGGAATCGCCAGTTTCTTGCCGAGATTGATCTTTACCTCCACATTGGTGAACATCTGGGGTTTAAGCTGCCCCCCAGGATTCGGGATAGAGAACCGCACTTTCGCGGTGCGTGTGTCGCCTGAAAGAGTAGGATAGACATAATCGACCCTTGCAGAGAACTCCTTGCCGGGGAAATAACTGAGGGCGATCGTCGCCGTCTCTCCCACTCTGACCAAGGGCAATTCATATTCGTAAACATCGGAGATGATCCATACCGTCGAGAGGTCGGCGATATCAAAGAGCTTCTCTCCAGGCATGACCCGCATGCCCTGCAGAGCCATTTTCTGGACCACATACCCGGTCACCGGGCTATAGAGAGTGAGTGTTCTTATGGGTTTTCCCGATTCTTCAATCTTTCTGACCTGGTCGTCGGAGATGTCCCAGAGCCTTAACCGCTGTTTCGCTGCCTCCACTATTGAATCCGCGTCCTTTGTGAGCATCCCGCCGATATTTTCATTCTTGATATCCTTTCCCAGTTTTGCCCACCTGAGAACACTTATGAATTCCTGTTGCGTGGCCACAAGCTCGGGGCTGTAAACCTCTGCGAGGGGCTCGCCCTTCTTCACGTATTTCCCTGTATAGTCGACATGGAGCTTCTCGATCCAGCCTTCAAACTTGGTGTTTATGGTGGCAAGTCTTCTCTCATCATATTCGACGCGGCCCACGGTCCTGATCACCTTCTCCAGTGGTCTAACCGAAACCACTACGGTCTTCACACCGATGAGCTGCTGTTTCTCGAGCGGGATCTCGATGGTCGGAGCCTCTGCCGCTGGTTCTGGCTTTGCCGCCTCTTTGGGTTGTTCACTCCCTTTTGCATGACCCTGGTGCTCAGGAGAGGGTCCGGCCTTTTCTGAAACTGCAGGGACAGGTGTCTCAACCTTCTTCTGCCCGAAGCCTACCTTTGAAGCATAGACGGCCAGTCCTGCGATGACGATAAGCCCCAGAATGACGAACAGACGGTTCCTTTTCATTTTTCTTTTTCCCCCGCACCAGTTATGGTCTCAAGTTTTGCGATCGCCTTTTCCCGCTCGGCGAACTGCCCCCAGTACAGGGTCTCGTAATCGAGGAGGACCTTGAGCCTGCTGATGACCGTCAACGCCTCGACCTTCCCTGTCCTGTAGCCTGCGAGCGCCGACTCAAAATCCTGGTAAGCCTTGGGCACAAGGCCGTCCCGGTAAAGTTCCATCAGTCTCTCTGTCGTCCTTGCCATCGCGTAATTGTCCCTGATCGTTGATGCGAGCATCGTCTTTGTCGCCAAGAGTTCATGTTCGGCCCCTCCAAGGTTCGCCTTTGCCTCGAGCACAGCCTGCCTCTGTTTTGTCCTGTAGAAGATAGGGACGTTGATCGCCGTAGTAAGGCTCCACATATCCATGAACTCCCCTCCCCGTTTAAAATAGCCTGCATTGATCGTAAAGTCAGGATAGTATTCCCGCTCGGCCATCCTGACCTTCGCTTCTGCAGCTGCAACCATTTTCTCCTTCTCTTTAACGAAGGGACTGTTGTCGACGTGCGCAGCAATCAGTTCCTGCACCTTTTCTGCGAGAACAGTCGCTGTTCGCTCCTCAGGTCTGCCGAGCGGCGCGTTAATATCCCTGCCGAGGGTTGCGTTGAGCATCGCCTCAGCGGACTGGATCTTCTGCTTCAGCATCTCCTCACGCTCAAGGAGCATATATTTTTCGGTCTGGGCCATAAGCACTTCCTGCTGCACTCCCATTCCGGAAGAATACCGGGCCATCGCAGCGTCTTCTATGCGGGAGAAGAGGACTGCCCGGTCCTTTACGAGATCAATGCTTTTGTACGTGAAGAAGAGGTCATAGAAGATCTCCTTCACCCTTTCCACGGTCTTGAGCTGCGACCCCTTGAGGGACGCCTTGAGGCTTTCCGATTCCCTTTCCGCCATCTCGCCCTTCAGTGCAAGCTTCCCGGGAAACGGAACCGTCTGGGAGGCCGAGAACATCCACTGGGCTCCCTGCTCCTTGCCGAGCGTGTACTGTTGAAATCCCTCATTCTGGTAGCCGAACATGAACATGGGGTCGGGAAGGCTCTTTGCCTGAGGGATCCGGTATCCTGCGGCTTCGAGGCGGTATCCGGCAATGTGGACTTCGTGGTTATTTCCGAGCGCCTCATCGATCAGGTCCTGAAGCTTCAGCTCTTCTGCAAAAACAGAGGAAGAAAAAAGCAAACAGTACGCGCCAAGCAGCAAAGTAACTCGTACTGCATAGCGCCTACTGCCTCCAGAACCGGCTAACTTGTTCATTTACTTGGCGTCTACGGTGAACTTCATCGTGGAAGTCTTGCCCGCCCTGGTTATCTTCACCGCTATATTCCACGATCCTGACATGGAGAGGTTCATTTTTGCCTTGTACTCATCGCCTTTCAACTCAGCATCAGTCTTATAGTTCATGGCTGGCATTCCGGGCATTGCGGGCATGGAATATTCAACGACCACCTTCGCATCTCTTGCGTGATGACCTGACCCGTCGGTAATCTCGATACTGACATTGTTATCACCGACAACAGGCGGATTCTTGTCGATCTTTACCGCCACGTTGTATTCTCCCGCCTTTTTCGTTACCTCATAATCCTTCGCGTACGCGATGCCTGCCACAAAGAGCAGAACGAGAACAGCTACCATGATTTTTTTCATTGTACATCCTCCTTATTATTATATCCGTCAACGCTTATATTCTTTTTCGACCATCTCCCGGATTTTATTTACGGGATGGCCCTTTTGGTAAAGCTCGAAGGCCCGAACGGCCTCCCCCAGACAAATATCCCACATCGCTCCACGCTTGTCAATCTGTCACCTCCTCGCTGTATACACCTCCCTTCAGGGACCGACCTGCATCTACCATATCAGAGGAGTTTGAATAAAATATGAAGATATCTTCTTTATCTCACTTTACGCTTTTCTGAAAATCTGCTAATATCTTCCATATTAGGAGGGAGGCATCATGATACTGATCGCTGGCATGCTGGCAATACTGGCGGGGTTCATCATAGTGATGATCCTTTTCGTCATCGTCATTTACAACAGGCTCATCAGGCTCAGGAACACTGTCCGGTCCTCATGGTCGGACATTGATGTCCAGCTCAAGAAACGATATGACCTCGTGCCGAATCTTGTGGAGAACCGTAAAGGGATATGCCGCCCATGAACGGGCGGTGTTTGAAAAGGTGTCCGAAGCGCGCTCCATGGCCATGCAGGCATCGTCCCCTGCTGAAAAAGCCAAAGCCGAGAACATGTTCAGGGACACATTGAAAAGCCTCTTCGCTGTTGCAGAGGCATATCCCGAACTGAAGGCAAATGCCAATTTCATGCAGTTGCAGGCCCAGTTGAAGGAACTGGAGGACAACATCGGATACGCCAGGAGATATTACAATGCTGTCGTCCGGGACTTCAACATACTCATAGAGTCATTTCCTTCCAATATCATTGCATCGCAGTTCAGGTTCCAGAAGGAAGAGTTCTTCGAGCTGGAAGCGCCGGACGTTGAACGCAAACCTGTTAGGGTGAGCTTCTCGCAGCCCTGACCGGATGGTCCGGCACAGAGGCCGCACATGGGAGCGTATCACACAGCAAAATGACCAGCAACAGAGCAAAGATCGTCGTATGCTTTCTCCTTCTCTTCCTTCTTGCGCTGTTGGCATCTCCTGCCCGCGGCCAGGACTTCACCATCAGCACGTTCCACGCCGATATCGTCATCAATGATGATTCCTCCTTCACGGTAAAAGAGACCCTGGAGGTCGAATTCCACCGGCCCAAGCACGGCATTTACAGGGAGATCCCCTTCAGCTACACCGATGACCTTGGCAGCAGCACCGTAACGCCTATGGAGATACTATCAGTAACCGACACCGGAGGCAGGAAGTGGAAAACCACGGTGGACAACCGCAATAATGTCGTCCACATAAGGATCGGCGACAAGGACAAATATGTGAGCGGGAGCCAGACCTATGTCATCGAATATAAAGTCGAGAACGCCCTCCTCTTCTTCGACGACCACGACGAACTCTACTGGAACGTCACGGGGAATTACTGGAATGCCCCGATAAAGGACGCTTCGGCGAGCGTAATGCTTGCTTCAAAGAGCAGGAGCGCGAAGCTCTGGGCGTCATGCTACACCGGAGCCTACCGCTCAAGGGAATCCATGTGCCGTTATGAGACCTTCGGAACCTCCGCTGAGTTCTTTCTGAAGAAAAGCCTCAATCCACGGGAAGGATTCACCGTAGCCTTTGGGTGGGACAAGGGCCTTGTAGCTCCCCCGTCCGAATGGAAAATGCTCCTCCGGAGAATAAAGGAGAACTGGTCGTTCGTCCTCCCTGTCCTTTCTCTCCTCTTCATGATGAACCTCTGGAGAAAAACAGGCAGAGACCCTAGGGTCAGGGAGTCGGTCACGGTGACGTATGAGCCCCCCAAAGTCGGCGACAGACCCCTTAGCCCTTCAGAGGTCGGCGCCATTGTGGATGAAAAACTGGATCCCAGGGATATCACGTCTTCCATTGTGGGCCTGGCGGTGAAAGGATATATTAAAATAGAAGAGACAAAAAGGGAGGGGTTGATATTCGATTCCACGGACTACTACCTTACAAAGCTGAAAGAACCGGATGCAGAGCTTACTTCCTTTGAAAGGGAACTGATGGGGAGCACGTTCAAAGGGATCCCTTCACGGGACATCGGTCTCGGAGATGAAGAACAAGTTCTATACGAACATCGAATCACTTAAGACGACCCTCTATAGCGACCTGGTCGAAAAAAAGTATTTCTTGAGAAGCCCTGAAAAGGTGAGAACGTATTATATGGTTGCCGCTGCGGTGGTAGCAGCGGTTGCGATCCCCGCCGCAATATTTCTTACCCGGGCGTTGTTCGCTGCCGGGTCATTCACGTCAGTTACCTCTTTTAAGTGTGCTCTTGCCGGATTGCTCGCAGGGCTGCCTGTGTTCGCCTTTGCCCGGGTCATGCCGGCAAAGACAAGGGCAGGAGCTTCCGTGTATATGGACATTCTGGGTTTCCAGGAATTCATGAACCGGGCCGAGAAAGACAGACTCGAGAGAATGGGGGATAAGGATCTCTTCTCTAGATTCCTGCCCTATGCGATCGCCCTTAATGTGGCAGATAACTGGTCAAAGGCATTTGAAGGAATTTACCAGAACCCGCCTGACTGGTATGTTTCTCCGGGAGGGTTCCGGACCTTCAGCCCTCACACATTCTCCCATTCCATGAATTCCATGACCTCGAGCCTCGGGAGCGCCATGTTCTCCAGCCCCAGGGGAAGCGGCATCAGTGGAGGCGGTTCGGGAGGGGGAGGATTTTCCGGCGGCGGCTTTGGCGGCGGTGGTGGAGGGAGCTGGTAGGGAAGCAAGCGAACCCACTCTATGGAACATTGGTTGCCGGGAACAGTATCGGCTTCACCGACGACTCCACACTTTCGACGAACCGCAGCTGCCTGAAGAGTACAACCGGAATATAACACTCTTGGAAGAACTTGAGCGGCGGCAGCTTCGTCATGATCAGTGACTGTGGGTATCTTGTTGGCTCTTATTTCATGCTGTCGAAAAACGGCTGTATATTATACGAGTTATTGATAAGTCTTCCTCTCTTCTGACACCTGGCTGCTCTTTCAGAATTAAATTCTACAAGTGAAATCTGCAACCTATCGGTCGGCCTGAATCTATAGCAGCATTCGTTGCCGCTTGCAGGCGGACAGTATGGCTCGTGCACACATTTTGGTTCGAATTCATCTTCACTGAAATGAGGCCTCACCAATTCCGTGAGTTCGTTGACGGAATAAGGTTCAGTATCCAGCCAAATTCCGACTCTGCCCGCATTCCTAAAATGCAAGTACCTAACTATAGTATTCTGTTTAGCCAGTGCAATCAGTTGAGGAATGACATCTTCGTTCAATCCGCGGACAATAATTGCTGACAGGCCCACTCTTCCCAATTTATATGAAATCAGGGAATTAAACGCTTCAAGTTTCTGCTCCAGGCAATCACACCCATTTATAACTTCATAGGCATGCTTGTTAGCGTAGCCGCCATCCAACGAAAGACCTAAGGCAAAAGCTGTCCCGCTTCTCTTTAGTTCCTTAAGCGATTTCATAAAAGTTTGATCGGTATATCTTGTCCCGTTGGAGACGATATGAACTCTATGTCTGTATTGATGCGCTATGCGTATAAAATCAAGAATGTTAGGGTGTAGGGTGGGTTCGCCGCCACAAAACTTCAAGAGCACAGGGAATGGCAAGTTAGCGCAAACATATTTAAAGTGGTCTAATGACATATCTTGGGTGGAGCGCACCGGGTTGTAGCAAAAATGACAGGTCATATTGCACCGGTTCGTAATGTCCACGACAAGTGATTCATAAGGGTTTTTGTCTATGGCATATTCTATCTTGCACTCAGGTTGCCGTTCACGATTTGCATTGCGCATTTGACGAACCCCATCTTTTCAGTTTCTTCAAGCGTGCCTTCACACGCTGCAGAACAAGCGCCGCAGTTCTTCTCGTTCCGGGCACCGTCCATTGCCTTAGATAGTAATACTTGTCCAGAACAAACACAACGGTGAAAGTGAAAAACACCTTCAACCTGGGAGTGTTAGCCATCTGGGGTATTCTTGCCTTAACCGGCACCATTATCTTTCCGTTTCCTGAGTAATCAATCTCCTCAAGAGCTGCAATCATCCGTTGGACAAATCTGCTCCTCTCTCTGCTGCATTTTGCCGGGCCGGGAGCTATGTGCATCAAGGTAGGATTTGTATTAATTTCCCAGATCTGCGGTTTATTGTCCAGCATGCCGTAGTCAACGCGGCCGTAATTGATGCCTGCCAGTTGGAAGACTGCACCAAGTTGACTTTCGTGTGGATTATTCTTTAAATAATGCTGTTCCTCATAAAGTTCCATCTTTTTCTTAGCAAGGCTATTAACGTTCTTCAGCATCCATCCCTGGCCAAACATCATATGTTGAGGAAAAATTCTCTCTCCAACAATGTACGCCGAATATTTCCTAAAGACGCCATCCGGGTCGGCGGTATTACAAAATTCTATCATGACTTTGTCTCTGAGTCCCTGTCCTTGCTGTGAAAGTACATTAATGGCCGCGTCTAACGCACCCTGAGTTTCAAGCAGCGGCGTAAGATTTCCATGGTGGTCGTTCTCCCCCCGAACGAAGACAGGAAACTGCCCTGGCAATCGGCATTCTGCAAGCCGATAGATGTTATACCTATTAACACCCTGTTCATAGAGCGTACGCAATAAGGTGTACCTTCGCATTGATCGCAAAGGATGATTAAGCAGTTGAAGCCTATTGTTCACACTCGCAAGTTCTTCCCATATTGCAGACAGGATCTTTGCCCGCTCTTGGGTCAAGCGCTCAATATCAGAAAAAATATATGTCCCCTGCTTCAGGGATCTGCGATGTGGCAAAGATTCATACGATAAAACCTTGATCCTGGGCAAGAGTTCTTTAGCCCATGTATTGATAAATGACCTTATGGTATAAGCGTGTTTCTGAGTGACAAGGTAATAAATCATCAGTCTGTATGTCCTCGATCAATATTTCACGCGAGATTGCTTTAAGACGTTCGACATTTCGAGATTACATATCCGTTTTCTGCTCGATGATAGCTGTTATTGTATTATTATATATCAGCGTATGACAAATTTCGATATGAAAGATTCAAGCTATAAAAACAAGGGTCACGCGCGGCAAGCCGCTGGGCAGCAGGCGATCTGCCATGCTGTCCAATTTACTACAACAGTGAAGATTTTCGAGAGAAGTCTGCGGTAACGATCAAGCTCAGACGCGGGCAATGAGTCCGAAACTGAAATTTATGATTGTCCCGCAATACGTTTCCGAAAAAGATATAACAGAGGAGCTAATGAATAAGACTCTGTATATCGAGTTTCTGCACTATCATGTTAACCTTGCCTGAAGAAGTCCTCTCTACATGATCAGCCATGACCACTTCTGCATGGATTGCATCTTTATTGGACCCTAAGGTTCCCTCGAGTTTTTTCCGTATATACGATAGGTCAATATTGGCAAAGCTCTTTGATGGCACTATTCTCAAAAGAACCTTCCCTGGTTCTTCCTGAAAGAATTGACATTGCAGAATATTCGGGAAACTCGCTATCCAGAGAGGGCGCACATCGATCAGTTCCCTGTTCTTCCCAATGAGGAAGTCGTGAGACCTTCCCTCGATTGTTTCAACACTTTTGTGGTGCCTGCCACATTCATGGCAGAAATCGGTGTATCCCGACACCAAATCACCAGTTTTGTACCGTACCAGTGGCATTGCATAATTAGTGAATCCCGTCGCTACAATCTCTTTGTAGCCCTGAATGCTATCTATAAGTTCTGTGAAGCCGTAAAGCGGATGGAAGTGGATACTGGCTGATTTCTCACACTCACCTCCGATTGCCGCACATTCATTCATACCGAACATGGAAAAAACCCGACCGTTAAAAGTCTCTTCCAGCAGTTTTCTCTGCCACCTGTGTAAAGTCTCTGAATATACGATAACGGCTTTTATATTCCGGTAAGGCGACAGATGGTGGTCTCTGATGACCGTAGAAAGGACTGTAAGCCACGAAGGATACCCTAGTATATACTCAGGGTCGAATTTTCTGATCATATCCAGGCATTTTAGCAGGCATTCCACAGTAAGATATTTCATAGAAAGAACTAACCTATTGCCGTATCTCGTAAAGGGCACACTCTTATTGCCCAATTGAATATAGTGCCAAAGCATAACCTCTCTCGCCTTCGGGGTGTAGCCTATCCTGCCCAGAATGTTCGTCCTGAACGCAAGGAATGCAGCACTGCTTTCCTTGGTTCTGTAAATGGACAGAGGGATACCCGAAGAACCACCGGTGGGTTTCCTAATAAGAGACCTTAACGGAATGCTCTCGTCAACAAATTCTGTGGCACGATCTCTTAGTTCTTTTTTGTCAAGATAAGGAAGCACTTTTAAGTCATCAGCGCTCTGCATTTTTTCGGGTCGGAACCCAATACTGCGAAAGAGCCTCCTGTAGTAGGGTACATGTTTCATTGAATGTATAAGTGAGTCTCTTGTCTGCTCAAGCTGATAGGCATGCAACCTGTCGTTATCCCAATTTTCCGATTCTTTCAATATGGTCAACCACCGCAGGAAAGTAGCGCCGTAAAATACCTTATACCTTAGGGAAAGAGGCAGCCGTTCATAGATGTCCAATGCTGCTCTTTCTGCTGCTGCTGACAACTTTACAAATTTCTTAGCGCTTTCATAGACCATCGTGGGAAACCCGTGTGCACACTAAATGTTTCTACCTCTTTGCATTCGTCGCTTATATGCGATGCGAAATTATTAGAAGCGCTCTGCTATTAAAGGAATCTTTTCCCCCTTTAATCCAATACCTTTCGCATGCGTTCATTATAACAGGAATGGGAACCCCTACTGCACCGTTGGGATCTAATGTTCTTTATCATAAGCCAAGTAATTTTGGCACGGACAACACAACAGAGATATGTTCCATACCTACAATGTGGACCACAAATGCTCGGGACATACTGCATATTTCCAGAAATAATCAGAACCGTTACAAGGGCACCTCATGATGTGGGATTCAGGAAGTAGTCAATTCAAGGCCCTGCAGTAACTTGGTGTTCTCTTTCTTGACTTTAGTCGCCATTATGCTATGCTTTGCAAAGATAGTGACGCTCCAGAGAGGAAGACAAACTCGACCTTGCCGGACCCAATTGAATAAAACAGAGAAGATCATTGGAGATTTTTAAAAGGCCGATTATAATTCTCATCTTTGCCTTGTTGATTGCTGGAGGGTTGTTTTTCTGGTATGAATATCGACCGAGCATGATCAGGGCGGGTTGTTCCATTGAGGCAGAGAAAAGGGCAGATAAGGATGAGTACCTGTATGAAATTGTCTATCGACATTGTTTAAGAGCGCATGGGATTGAGTACCTTGAACAGAAGGATTAGCTCCCAGCTTATACAACAAAGCCATAGGGAAGAGCAGCACCAGATAGAAAAGATCATTGATTACTTACGATGGAAATCCTCACTCCGCCAAACAAATCGGGACACCGTGTTTCAGGAAGTACCTGAACGAACGCCACTTACTTACTCGCGCCGTACACTTCTTCTTTAATCTTTCCGGACAGCCCTCCCTTTTCAGTTTATTGGAATGAGGAGATTCTCAGCTTGACTTTGGTTGCAGGCATTCTTTATTTTTAAGACAAAATTCGCGAGGAAAAGGAGAGCGCATGGAGAGGATAAGGGTTGGTATTATCGGGGGATCGGGGATGGACGATCCGCGCCTTATGAAGGACATGAAAGAAAAGAAGGTGAAAACCCGCTACGGGTACCCTTCCTCCCCGCTTACCATCGGCAGGATCGACGGGGTCGATACCGTGGTCCTTGCCCGCCATGGCAGGGACCATTCCATTTATCCTACAGGCGTAAACTTCAAGGCAAACTTACTTGCGCTCAAGAAGGAAGGCTGCACACATATCCTCGCAACCACGGCAGTCGGCTCCCTGAGAGAAAAGATTAAACCCGGACACCTTGTATTCGTTGACCAGTTCATCGACTTCACGAGGCACCGGGCGCTCACGTTCCATGATGAAAAGGTGATCCACACACCGATGAGCGAGCCCTTCTGCAGAAACCTGCGCTCACTCCTGACAGATTCTGCAAAGGCGCTGAAACTTACTCATCATAACAAGGGAACTGTGATAACGATCGAGGGTCCGAGGTTTTCGACGAAGGCAGAGTCTCATATGTTCAGGGCATGGGGCGCTGATGTCATCAATATGTCGACCGTCCCTGAGGTCATACTGGCAAGGGAATTGGGGATCTGCTATCAGACAATAGCCATGTCGACGGATTATGATTGCTGGAAGGAAGGAGAAGAGCCCGTCACGTGGGAGATGATACTCTCCATAATGAAGAACAACGCCGAGAACGTGAGAAAACTGCTTTTAAAGACGATAACGAAGATCAAGAGTGCCGAGTGCAAATGTAAGAGATAAAGGAGGAGGCCATGCCTATCAAGTCAAAGATCAGGACGATCCCTGATTACCCCAAGAAGGGGATCATGTTCAGGGACATCACAACACTCATCAAGGACCCTGTCGGGTTCAGGCTCGTGATCGACAATTTCACGCAGAGATACATCAAGGGGGATATTGAATTCGATGTGATCGTGGGAATAGAGTCAAGGGGGTTTATCATCGGCGGCGCGCTTTCTTATACGCTGGGCAAAGGATTTATCCCTGTGAGAAAGGCCGGGAAACTCCCCGCGGAAAAGATAAGCCATGAATATGAACTGGAATATGGCACGGACAAGATTGAAATGCACAAAGACGCCATCCAACAGGGAACAAAGGTGATCCTTATCGATGACCTTCTTGCCACGGGCGGCACAGCGCTTGCAGCCGCGGCGCTCGTGGAAAAAATGGGCGGTGTCGTCTCGGAAATGGCATTCATCGTAAGCCTCCCGGACGTCGGCGGCTATACGAAGCTCAGGCAAAAGGGATATAAGGTGTATTGCCAGACCGAGTTCGAAGGAGAACTGAGTAATCGAGAGAACCGGGCGCCGAGAGCGGACATGCCGAATGACGGACAGAGTTCCTGAATAATGCGGGTTAAAGCGTTATGTGCAACAGCGTCGCTTCCAGGCTCTTCATATCTTCCACATTGAAGACCTTTGCCTCGGGCTCTATCCTCTTGATCAGCCCGGAAAGCACCTTGCCGGGACCGACCTCAACAAATGTCCCTGCTCCGGAATCTGCGATCACCCTGATGGAGTCTTCCCATAAAAGAGGACTATTAAGCTGTCTGACAAGCGATGCCTTAATACTCTCGACGTTATTAAGGAACACGGCATCGGCGTTATTCACGACAGGAGTTGCGGGGTTCCTGAAGGCGATGGCCTCAAGCAGTTCACCGAGCCTTCGTGACGCATCGGCCATCAGTGCACAATGCGACGGAACGCTCACCGCGAGAGGCACCGCCCTTTTTGCTCCCGCTTCCTTCGCTCGTTTCATTGCCTCTTCCACGGCCTCTTTCTCTCCTGCAATGACGATCTGGCCGGGACAATTGTAATTTGCAGGCGCCGCGTATCCTGATCGCAGTGACAGGCAGATCTCGTCAACCTTGTCCCTCTTCAGCCCAAGGATGGCAGCCATGAGCCCCCTGCCCACGGGAACCGCCTCCTGCATGAACTGTCCCCTTTTCCCGGTAAGTTTCACCGCATCCGCAAACGATATCGCTCCCGCCGCCACGAGGGCCGAATATTCCCCGAGACTGTGCCCGGCCACAACAGAGGGAACGACACCTTTGGATAATAACACCCTCTGAATTGCGATGCTTGCGGTCAGGATAGCGGGCTGCGTCCTGAAGGTCTTGTTGAGCTCTGTCTCAGGACCTTCGAAGCACAACCCCGGCACATCGTATCCGAGGGCCTCTGATGCCTCTCTGAATATTTCGTTAGCCTCACGGAAGTTCTCGTATATCTCTTTTCCCATGCCGACATACTGGGAACCCTGCCCCGGGAAGACAAAACAAAGTTTCATGGGTAGCGTCTCCTGCAGTACTTAACAGGCGCAGGACGAATAGTCTCAGAATTCTTGTAATCGACAAGATAATTATATGGCATATCGTCTCTTGTCCAATTGTAAGCTTTTTTCCGGCTCTTCCATTACGTCTCTTTTATAAGGTGTCGTACAAGAACTCTTCGCCCACCCGTCCTGCGCCTTATTCTCTCAGCCTTTCATCTCTTTTATTTTCTTTATCAGCATCGGCACAACCTCGTACACATCACCAACGATCCCATAGTTCGCAACCGAGAATATGGGCGCCTCGGGATTCTTGTTTATGGCGATGATGACATCCGATGACTGCATGCCCACAAGGTGCTGCACAGCGCCGGAAATCCCGCAGGCGATGTAGATCTTCGGACAAACCGTCTTGCCTGTCTGTCCGACCTGATGCCGGTACGAAATCCAGCCCTCATCAACCGCAGCCCTGGAAGCGCCGAGCGCCCCTCCCAAAAGCTCTGCCAGTTCCTCAAGGAGCTTGAAGCCCTTTGGGTCTCCGAGGCCTCTTCCCCCGGACACAATAACATCCGTCTCGTGGAGATTCACGGTGATCTCCGAAACCTCTTTTATCGTTTCGAGTACCCTTGTGCGGGAAGTCAGCCCATCAGCCTCCACATGGACTATCTCACCTTCTTTCCCTCCGTCATACGAGCCCCGTTTCATCACTCTCGGTCTCACCGTAGCCATCTGCGGCCGGTTATTGGGACAGAGGATGGTGGCCATGATATTCCCCCCGAAAGCGGGCCGGACCTGGAGAAGGTTCCCGGTCTCTCCGTCAATTTCGAGGGACGTGCAATCCGCGGTAAGACCGGTCCTCAACCTGGCCGCCACCCTGGGGAAAAAAGATCGTCCGATAGGTGTCGCCCCCGCAAGAACGATCTCGGGACGGTGTTCCTGAATCAATAATGAAATCAGTTCCGCATACGGCTCATCATTGAACCTCTCAAAAATGGGATTGTTCGACAGATACACTCTGTCGGCGCCCCATTTGATGAGTTCCCGGGCTTCGGATTCCGCAGCGCCGAAAAGCATCGCCGAGAGCCCTGTGTCCCGCTCATCCGCAAGCCGCCTGCCCACACCCAAAAGTTCATACGCAACAGACGCCACCTTGCCATCTCTCTGTTCCGCAAATACCCAGACCCCCGCATAATCGCTGATGGGCCTTTCCTGAAAAGCCGGTGCATCACCTTCCTCAAGCAGTTCCTTGATGACGCCCTCAGGGCACACGCCCAGACATGCGCGGCACAGCTGGCAGTATTCGGTGATGAACGCCTTGCCTTCCTTCATCACGATAGCGGTGAAGGGGCATGAATCCAGACACGTCTCGCAGCCCGTGCATTTTTCGTCCCTCACCACTATACGCATTTCAGACCCCTGAGTTCCTGCAGCAAGGCATCCACCTGCGCCTCCATGCTTCCTTCCAGCAACTTTCTGTCCTTTTTTACCTCGGGTGCAAAGATATTCCTCACCTGCGTGGGCGAGCCCTTCAATCCTATCTTATCCGCCTCGGCTTCTATGTCCGCTGATACCCACTTCTTTATTTCTGCTTTTTTCGCAGCCATCTTTCCCTTGAGAGAAGGCAGCCGTGGTTCATTGAGTTCCTTAACGACGGTAATGAGAACAGGGACGGAAGATTCCACCACATCGGAGCCGTCGTCCATCAGCCTCTGTACCCGCACCGAATCCGGCTGAACGTCCTCTATCCTCCTGACATAAGAAATATGAGGGATATCCAGGAACTCTGCCATTTCAGGGCCGACCTGGGCAGTATCACCGTCTATGGCCTGTTTGCCGCAGATCACCATATCCGCACCCAACTTTTTCACCGCTCTTGACAGAGTATAGGAGGTCGCCCAGGTGTCAGACCCGGCAAATGCCCTGTCGGTGAGAAGAACGGCCTCATCGGCACCCATGGCTATGGCGTCTCTCAGGGCGGCTTCTGCCTGGGGCGGCCCCATGGTGATCACAATGACCTTGCCTCCTGCCTTCTCCCTGACCTGCAGTGCAGCTTCGATGGCATGAACGTCAAAGGGATTGATGATGCTCGCAACGCCGTCCCGAATGAGGGTATTGGTCTCGGGATTGATCCTCACCTCAGCGGTATCAGGAACCTGTTTGATACAAACGACTATGTTCACGGTCTCTTGTCCTCCGGGGTCATACGAACGACTACGGCAGTTTTTTCGTGTTTTGTGAGGAAATAGTATACGACTTTACGCTCGCTGAAGTAAAGACGGTGCGCACGTGATAAAGGGCCAGACGTGGCGGTAAGAAAGGTTTTGTGATATTTTATGTATGATCATCACATCTCAGGGAGGTGAACATGAAGGCAGGATTCATCGGTCTCGGGCATCTGGGCAAGGCCATGGCAAAGAGATTGCTTGCGGAAGGCGTCGAACTAGTCGTCTGGAACAGAACAAGGGAGAAGGCCTTGGACCTCGGCGTCCAAATAGCGGATACCCCTGCTTCCCTCGTATCGGAGGTCGAGATTCTGTTCCTGAATCTTTTCGACAGTGCCGCGGTGGAGGCGGTGATAGCAGGGAAAGAGGGGATCATCAAAGGGCAATGCAAGGGAAAGATCATCGTCGACACCACCACCAACCATTTTGAACTGGTAATGCTCTTTCATGAAATCCTGAAGAAACACGAGGCCTCTTATCTTGAAGCCCCTGTCCTCGGCAGCGTCGTGCCCGCTTCTCAGGGTGCGCTCACGGTCCTGGTAAGCGGAGAAAAGGCCGCCTTTGACAAAGCCCTGCCCCACATCGAAAAGATCGGGAAATCCATCTTTTACCTTGGAGCACCAACCCTCGCAGCAAAGATGAAGCTCATCAACAATCTCGCGCTTGGCTCCTTCATGGCGACCCTGGCAGAGGCCCTTGTCTTCGGCGAGAAGGCAGGAATAGATAGAACAAAGGTCATGGACATTCTCTCCGCGGGTGCGGGAAACTCCATGGTCCTCAATGCAAAGAGGGAAAAACTCCTGAAAGAAGATTTCTCGACCCATTTCTCATCCGCGCTGATTTACAAGGACCTCCACTACCTTCAGGATCTTGCCAGGTCCCTCAGGAGACCCCTTTTCACCGGGAGCACCGCAAAAGAACTCTTCGGGATGACGTTCAGCAAAAATCTGGATTCCCAGGATTTTTCCGGGATATACAGGATTTTGAAGGAGATGTAAAAAATCAATGCCCGCCCTTGAACAGTTATCCCTGCCTTTGACGCGGGATACCGCCCACCTCAGTGACTATTTCCGGGGAGTGGCAGGCAGGCCTCTTTCCCTCTTCATTACCGACAATGCCACGAGCATGGTATCCATACGGGACAAGGGAAAGACCGTGATCATGAGGCTCCACAGGATGTTCCTTGATGCAGGAGACGATGTGATCACCGAGATCGCACAATTCCTTAAGCACAGGAAGGGGGCAACACCTCTCTTAAGGAAGTTCCTAAGGCAGAACCGCCACAGGATAAGGAGACCATCCCCAAGAAAGACGACTATGAGAACAGAGGGGAAATACCACAACCTTGACACGATCTTTCATTCTTTGAACAGCGAGTATTTTGACGGCAGGGTTTCCTCCTCAATCACCTGGGGCGCAGGGAACACGAGGTATGTTGCGAGAAAAAGGACCCTCGGCAGCTACAGCAGACATGTCAACACTATCAGGATACATCCGGTCCTAGACCGGAAGGGCGTACCCCGGTATTTTATGGAATTCGTCGTTTACCATGAGATGCTCCATGCCGACATGGATGCGAATGAGAAGGACGGAAAGAGATCCGTTCATCCCAGGGAATTCAGGGAACGAGAAAAACTGTTCCGGCAATTCACGAAGGCAATGGCCTGGGAAAGGGGAAAAGGCTTTCGATGCTGATTTTCCATGGTGACTTTCAGGTTGTCTTTCCGGGGGAAATGGTATACCATTTCAGGAGGAAAAATTATGTCCAGAGAACGAAGACATCCGCGGCATATCGTTGCAGGCATGGATATTTATGCAAAGACGCTCTTTAATACGGAAGTGGAGATCCTTGATATAAGCACGAGTGGCGCTTCAATCAGAGGACCGAGGAGATTTCATATGGGCTCCGAGTACACGTTCAAGGTGCGACATGAAGGCAAGTTTATCTCCGTAAAGGGCGTTATAGTATGGACAACGTTGACCGGCAGTAAAAGGACTTCTGAAGGGGAAACAATGCCGATTTACACCGCGGGCGTTGCTTTTAGTGAAGGGTTGACGGACAAGGCGGAACAGATCAAGGAGTTCATAACGTGCACGATCAGGGAACTCAGAGAGCGCAGGCTCTGCGGTGTGAGGATCAGGGTCCATGCGCCTGATACGGCGGTTCTCAGCCATCTGGAAACGTGCGTGGTCAAGGACATAAGCCTTGGGGGCATACGCATAGAGACGAGCGAGGGACCCTCTCCGAAGAGCATATTTCCGCTGGAACTCATACTTTCGGAAGATGAGGTCTCTCTGCATTCCACCGGCAGGGTCGCCTTCTGCACCGAGATGCCGGAGAAGACACGCAACCGGTTTACTGTGGGGGTGGAGTTCACCGACATGTCCGATGAGGATGTCTTAAGACTTGAGCAGTTCATAAGAACCCTGCCGGGAAATATTCCGGAAGCATAAGACCGCCTTCCAGACCCTTCTCGTTCCCAAAATATGATTGACAGATTTCTATGGAAAGGGATACATTAAGATTGAGTGTTTCTCGTTACCGATAAAAGGGGAACGGGCGCGTTTCTTCTCCGGTAGTCGGAAGCGCCCGAACATCGCTTGGCGCAGCCTTCCGGGGAAACGAAAGGAGGGTCTCAAATGAAGAAATTAATTCCCTTGCCTCTGCTTCTTATCTTGACGGTTTCCCTGCTTGTCCTTCAGGGATGCGCAGGGAACACACGGCTTACGAAGAAAGATATGCAATCATCCGAACCCGTGAAAGTGGTCCGGTATGAAACTCCCGGGATCATGAAAAGCACCGGGACGGAGACCGCACTTCTTGCACTTGTTACGCTGGCTGCCCCAGGTGGAACTGCCCTTATGGTGGTGGGCGATGAATACGCCAGGGCAAGGGGTTCGGACACCCAGACCAGGATCCCTGATTTCGGCTCTCTCGTCATGAATAAGTTCGTGGAGCGCATGCCGATCGAACGGCCTGATTGGCCTGGGCTTGCTCCTCTTCCGGACCCCCTCAAGGAGGAATTTTCCGAAAAAACCACGGTCATAGAGTTCAGGGTCAACAGAGTTGCCTATGGTTCCCTTGATCTTACGAGGGGCGGTATCGTTCTTGAAAGAGGCGTTGATAAAGGACTGGTGAGTGACGGCTTTCTGAGCAAGACCGTGGTGACGATGAAAGACCCCCAGGGCGATGTCCTCTGGCAAAAGAGCTTCCTCTATCTTTCGGACAACTTTGAGAGGGCAAAAAACGTGGACGAACTGGAAGCAGATGGCTTCAAGCTCCTGAAGGAGGAGATGGAGTTCGCCGCGAATAAGACCGTGGAAGACTTCATCGAACACCTCAACGGCGAAAAAACCGGAGAGAACGACAAGCAGAACTTCGGGAAAAAGGCGGACTGAAGGCGGCTATTTCTTTTTTGCCGCCTCCTTTATCAATGCCTGGCCTATGACATTCCTCTGTATCTGATTCGTTCCTTCATAGATCTGAAGGATCTTGGCATCCCGCATCATTTTTTCCACAGGGTATTCCCTCATGTATCCGGAACCGCCCATCACCTGCACCGCGTTCATGGTCACACGCATCCCCACATCAGTGGCAAACACCTTTGCCATGGCTGATTCCTTCGATACTTCCTTTGCGCCGCTGTCGGCATACCGCGCAACGGAATAGACAAGGGACCTTGCGGCCTCTATGTCTGTCGCCATATCCGCAAGCATGTGCTGGACCGCCTGAAAGCTGATGATGGGGTGACCGAACTGTACCCGCTGGCGCGCGAAATTCACCGCTTCGTCAAAGGCCCCCTGAGCGACACCTACTCCCTGCGATCCTACCCCTGTTCGAGAACTGTCCAGGGTCTTCATGGCTATAACGAACCCGATCCCTTCTTTCCCTATGATATTCTCCTTCGGGATCCTGCAGTTGTCGAAAATGAGCTCCCGGGTCACCGATGCCCTTATGCCCATCTTCTTCTCTTTCTTGCCAAAGGTGAAACCCGGTGTTCCTTTTTCGACTACAAAGGCAGACGCCCCGCGAGGTCCCTTTGCCCTGTCGGTAATGGCAATGATGGTATTGATCTCGGCCTCGCCGCCGTTGGTTATCCACTGTTTCGTGCCATTCAGCACGTATGCGTTCCCTTCCAGCCTAGCCGTCGTCTGTATCCCAGCAGCATCACTCCCTGCATTCGCCTCAGTCAGGCCGAAGGCCACGAGTCTCTTTCCCGCGGCGATATCCGGAAGATACTTCTTTTTTTGCTCCTCTGTCCCGAAGAGAAGGAGGGGAAAGCTCCCCAGGGCATTTGCCGCATAGGTCGTTGACACGCCGAGGCATGCCCGCGAGAGTTCCTCCACCGCAATGCAGAGTTCAAGGCTTCCCTTTCCGAGCCCCCCGTATTCCTCGGGGATGAAGAGCCCGAACAGGTCCGACTGCGCAATGACCTTCAGGATATCCCGGGGGAATTCTTCCTTCTCGTCCAGTTCCTCCCTCACCGGCACAATCTTCTCTTCCGCGATCTGCCGTGCAAGGTCCCGTATCATCATCTGCTCTTCAGTCAAGAAATAATCCATTATCAGACCCCCAATCTCGTAATCACAAGTTGTTCATTCTTTTTTGCGATGCAGTTCGTTTTGAGTGTTCATTCTAACAGAAAAGAGACGGGTTTTGAAAGACGCTTATGCGCTGATGTCCGTAGGCCCGATGAGGAGGCTCGGCGCGCCCACATTCCCGTAAAACCTGAAATCATCCCCTGCGGCTTCAACCCTCCTGAAAAAATCCAGGATATTCCCCGATATGACGGCCTCCTTCACCGGCTGTTTCACCCGGCCGCCCTCTATCCACAATCCGGAGACCCCGATCGAAAACTCCCCGGAAACGGGATTTGCAGTATGTATCCCCATGGCATCCGTCACGTAAAGACCCCTGTCCACTGCTGCACACAGGTCACCTGAGCAGACACACGCCGGAGAAACGGTCATAAAGAGGTTGAGAGGACCAACCGTGGGCACTGCCGAAATCCCCCCCTTCACCGCATTCCCCGTGGATGCCACCCCGTCCTTCTTCGCGGTGTATGCGTTGTGCAGGTAGCCCAGAAGTACGCCATCCTTTATCAGGTATTTCCTTGACGCGGGAAATCCCTCGTCGTCAAAGGGTCTGCTGCCGAGTTCACCCTCGATGCAACCGTCATCCACAACGCTCACCAAGTGACTTACCACCTCCTGGTTCACTTTTCCTCCCAGAAGAGATCTCCCCTTCTGGACAGCCTCTGAAGAGAGGAGGGAACCAAAGATGCCGAGAAATTCCGTGGCGATAGAATTCTCCAGTATGACCCGGGCCCGCGTCCTCTCCATCTTTCTTGCCCCGAGAAGCTGCAATGCCCGTCGGGCCGCGTTCCTGCCGACATCGGCAAATGAGACCCCCGCCAGAAAGCTGCTCCCCTCAAAATCCCATCCCATCTGGCTGTCACCGTGCTCTTCAGCCACTAAAGTAATCTGCCCCGCGCAGGAGGTCGAGGAGTAGGTTTTTTCCATACCTTTGGAACTCATGACCAGGACTTCCCTGCTGGAAAAAGAAGCGGAGGCCTTTCTCACTTTCCGGATGCGTCTGTCCGCATCCAGCGCCGTCCTTTCTACGGCAAGGGCGCTGGAGAGAGCATCGTCCCGGCTCATGGTCGCAACGGAGCCATCAAAGATACGAACGGCGGGATGGTCATGGGGCGACGGCAGGTCGAGGTATTCATCCTGCTCCACCCACCGCGATGCCTCTATGGCGTTCTCTATCACCGCATCCGCGTCTCCCTTCTCACGGGAGTAAGAAAATCCCAGTCTCCTGTCCTTTATGATGCGGAGGGCGTACCCGAAATCCACGGAAGATTCCAGAGCCTCGAGCGCCTGCTCCCTGACATCCACGGACAGCTTCTTCGAGGACTTCAGGTAGACCTCTGCAAGGTCTGCCCCTCTCTTCTGCGCGCCCTCCAGGAGTCTGGCGGCGAACCCTGCGTCAATCCTCATAGTACGTTGCGGACGCGGTATCGGATTCCCAGACCGTAACCGCTGTTACCTGGATGTTGTCATTGTTGATCTTCTTCTTAAGAGAGTCGAAAATCCATTTCGCGATATTCTCCGACGAAGGGTTCTTCTCCGTAAACGGAAACACATCATTGAGAAAGGAATGGTCGAGGGGCGCTGTCACCTCGTTCGCCAAACGCTTCAGTTCATGGAAATCCAGGGCGATATCGATCTCATTCAGTCTTTCCGCCGAGACATGTACGTGGACCTTCCAGTTGTGTCCGTGGAGGTGCTCACATTTTCCCTTATAGCCTCTCAGCTGATGCGCGGCCGAGAATGTGGTTTCGATCATCAGTTCGAACATAATTCTCCTTCTTGCTTCCTGAAAACTCTTTTTCCTGCAGCCGCAGGCTTTGCGAAGGACACAGCAGATATCCTGTCAGCATGCTGAGCAGGATCTCGGTCTCTTTTCCCTAAACGGACTTCCTGAACACAGCGATATACGGGAGGTTCCTGAACCGGTTTTCGTAATCAAGACCGTAGCCCACCACAAACTCGTTGGGGATCACGAAGCCCGTATAGTCAAGGGGAACATCGACCACCCTTCTCTCTTTTTTGTCCAGGAAGGCGCATATCCTGACGCTCCTTGGACGTTTCAGAAGCATGCGCTCCCTTATGTGGTTAAGGGTGATTCCGGTGTCGACGATGTCCTCGATCAGCAGGACGTCCTTATCACTCACATCCTCCCGGATATCGTAGTGAACCTTCACTTCACCGGTGCTCGCCTCCTTCATATAACTCGAAGCGATCACAAAGTCCACGGTCATGGGGACCTTTATCGCCCTCACAAGGTCGGAGAAAAACATGAATGCTCCCCTGAGGAGGCCGACAGCCAGGAGGTTCCTGCCCTCGTAATCCTTTGATACCATCTCGGCCAGTTCCCTTACCCTCTGCTGAATCTGTTCCACAGTGAAGATTGGTTTACCGACAACCATGGATCCCTCCTTCCAAGTCTTGATGACTCAATTATAGCCTTAATGTGCCGTTAACTCAACTTCCCAGGGCCTTCAGAAGGGCTTCCGCTTTCTTGAGGGTCTCATAGTACTCCCTCTCCGGGTCAGAATCAGCGACAATGCCTGCCCCTGCCTGGACATAGGCATATCCGTTCCTCACCACAAAGGTCCTGATGATGATGTTCATATCCATGCTCCCTGAAAAACCGATATACCCCATGGAGCCGGTATACGGCCCACGCCTCACCGGTTCCAGCTCGTCGATTATTTCCATGCATCTGACCTTCGGGACCCCGGTTATGGTGCCTCCGGGGAAAGTCGCCCTCAGCGCGTCCAGACAGGTCTTCTTCCCGGCAAGCACACCCCTCACATTCGATACGATGTGAATGACGTGGGAATAGTCCTCAGTGATCATGAGCTCATCTGCCTCCACACTCCCGTACTCCGAGACCTTCCCAAGGTCATTCCGTTCAAGGTCGATGAGCATGATATGTTCAGCTCTCTCCTTCTCGTTCAAAAGCAGCTCGTTCCTCATTTTTTCATCTTCCCTCACATCTCTCCCTCTCGGTCTGGTACCGGCAATGGGCCGTGTCTCTATTACCCGCCCCCCCACCTTTACGAGCCTCTCCGGAGATGAGCTGGCTATGAAGTACTCACCAAAGTCCATAAACCCGCTGAAGGGGGAAGGATTGATGGACCTCAGAATCCTGTAAAGATGCCACGGACTCAATTCCCCGATATACGCGGAGATCCTCTGGGAGAGGTTGGCCTGAAATATGTCCCCGGCAGCGATATACTCCTTTGCCCTCTTCACCATCTCTATGTAATCCTCTTTTCTCATGTCGTGTATGATCTCAATCCCTTTCCGGACAGGCAAAGCAGCCTGAAGGGACCCCGCCCCGTTCAGCGGGCCGATCCTCCGGCAGATCTCTGCGAGGTGATATTCCGCCTCTTCATACCATGATTCGGGATCATACCTCATCGTTCGCCTCAGTCCCGGACATATGACCGCCCACGCCCTCTTTTCCCTGTGATCAAAGGAGATCAGTCTGTCAACAATAGAGAAATGGGCATCCGGGATATGGAGATCATCACGAGTGGTCTTCGGAAGCTTTTCGAGATAATGCACGAAATCATAGCTCAGCAGACCTGCTGCGCCGCCCTGAAAGGGGGGCAGATCAGGAAGAGGCGCCTGCTGATACCCCCGGAGTATCTCACCAAGGCCCTTCAGAGGTTTCTTATAGGAGAGCCTTCCCGCATCAGCCGTCCGTGTCTCGACGACACCATCCTTTACCTGAAAAATCATGTATGGCTCGAACC
This sequence comes from Nitrospirota bacterium, assembly GCA_963699545.1. Taxonomy (GTDB): domain Bacteria; phylum Nitrospirota; class Thermodesulfovibrionia; order Thermodesulfovibrionales; family UBA9159; genus JAMCQB01. The sequence continues at coordinate 134,944 of CAVOUE010000009.1, forward strand.
CGATGAAAGAGTAACGCGCGATCTTTTCCGGCCCTTTGACGCTTTCGAAGAGAAAGGAGTGGCTTCCCGCAAAAAAAGGATATAACTCCTCGGGGGAAACGTAGGGTATTTCGGTGTAAAGAGGAGGGATGCCGGTTCCTGTCCTGCAGGATGCCGCAAACGCCTCTTTGGTCATGGATGTGGTCCATGTGCAGTGTATCACGCGAGCTCTCTTAGGAAGTGAGTATCTCGGCGGTGATCAGCTCAAGGGCCTTGAAGGGATCAGGCTGGTTCATGACAGCCCTGCCGAGGACGATATAATCCGCCCCTTCCCTGATGGCCTGGCGCGGTGTCATGGTCCTTTTCTGGTCATCAGGCGGGCTCCACGAGGTCCTTATGCCAGGGGTGACGATCAGGAAATTCTTACCGAAATGATTCCGGAGCATCGCCACCTCATGCCCTGACGCAACAACGCCGTCGAGGCCTGCATCCACGGAGAGTTTTGAAAGCTGCTTCACATGGGTTCTGAGGCTGTGCTGTATGCCAAGTTCATTTCTCAGGATCTCCTGTGAAAGACCTGTGAGAACTGTCACACCCAGCAGCTTCGGCCTCCGGAGATTTTCCTTAAGACACAGATCCACCACGGATTCCTTGCTCCTGCGCATCATATCGAGACCACCTGAAGCGTGGAGATTGAACATATACGCCCCAAGTCTTGTGGCATTCAACGCCGCTTTGACGACCGTATTTGAGATATCATGGAACTTGAGATCCAGAAAGACCTTCTTATCCTTCCGAATAATCTCTTCCACCACTCGCGGTCCGGAGGCCGCAAAGAGCTCAAGTCCTACTTTAAATATACCAACGTAATCCTTGAATTTATCGACTATTTCAAGCGCATAGTTTACATTGGAAACATCCAGGGCAAGGATGATCTTCTCTCTTGCCGGCATGTTACATCCTCGGAAGGGTGATGCCCCGTTGCGCCTGATATTTACCGGATTTGTCCGCATAGGACACCTCGCAAAGCTCGGAACCACCAAGGAAGATGAGCTGTGCGATCCCCTCATTGGCATAGATCTTTGCTGGCAGCGGCGTCGTGTTGGATATCTCGATGGTGACATGCCCTTCCCACTCCGGCTCGAGGGGCGTCACATTCACGACGATGCCGCAGCGGGCATAGGTGGATTTCCCGAGGCATATGACGAGCACGTCCCTGGGGATCCTGAAATATTCCACGGAGCGTCCCAGGGCGAAGGAATTGGGCGGCACGATGCAGACATCGCCACGAAAATCCACAAAGCTCCTGGGGTCAAAGCTCTTGGGATCGATCACTGTGCTGTTTATGTTTGTGAAGATCTTGAACTCGTCGAAAATCCTCATGTCATAGCCGTAAGAACTCACCCCGGAGGATATAACGCCTTCCCTCACCTGGCTTTGGCTGAAGGGTTCTATCATCCCCCTGGCGCCCATATCCTTTATCCAGCGGTCGCTCTTAACCATACAGTTCCTCCATTGTGAAAAAGATTACCATAAAAACTCCTCTTAAAACAAGGAAGTGAATCGTGGGACAAATCAGAGTTCAGCTGTCATGGTCCACATGGCGCGAACCGGATTACCCGCTCCCGGTTTCTTCCTGAACTTACCCCGGCGGTCACCTGGAATTGTTAATATGTTGCAAATGGCACCGGGATTTAATATAATAACTTTTATATAAAGATCAGGAGGAGGTCAGCATGTTAAGAAGGATCGGGATCATTATCCTCGCAGTTGTGTTTATAGGTTCCATGTCGTTGGCTCCTGTTATTGATACTGTTCACGCGGATGCCAAGTGCGAGTGCGGTAAGGACTGCAAGTGTGAGCACTGCAAGACCGGCAAGGGAGAATGCCAGTGCAAGGGTGACGGCAAGGGCGGATGTCAGTGCGGGAAGGACTGCAAGTGTGAGCACTGCAAAACTGGCAAAGGTGAATGCGCCTGCGGCAAGGGTGACGGCAAGGGCGGATGCAACTGTAAGAGCGACGGCAAGGGCGGATGCCAGTGCGGCAAGGACTGCAAGTGTGAGCACTGCAAGACCGGCAAGGGAGAATGCCAGTGCAAGGGTGACGGCAAGGGCGGATGCCAGTGCGGCAAGGACTGCAAGTGTGAACATTGTGCACGCGGTGCTGCTGCTGCAAAGACAAAGCCGGCATCAGATGCAGACTATGCAAAGACCATGAAATCAAAGGCCGGGACGTTCAAGGCGACCTACACGAGCGACCCTGAGGCCATCCCTGTGGGCACGATCATCAGCTGGAAGCTGAAGGTCGAAACAGCCGACGGCAAAGCGGTGACCAACGCAAAGATAACCGTTGACGGAGCGATGCCTGAGCACGGCCACGGTCTGCCCACACAGCCGAAGGTGAAGAGCCTTGGTGACGGCAGCTATCTCGTTGAAGGGATCAAGTTCAGCATGCCGGGATGGTGGACCATGAAATTTTCGATCAAGGCAGGAGGAAAGACCGACAGCGTAACATTTAATCTCCAGCTCAAATAGAGGTCAGTGAAAAGATTGCTAAGATCCTTGAGAAGGGTTCCTGTTCTGCTGATCGCCTTCACTCTGCCGGTCCTCCTCATAGCGAGGAAGGCACCAGCAGAAACAGAGACCTTCAAGGAAATGCACCTGTGGAGCGAAGGAGATATCCAGGTCCTTCGCTCCTTTTCTCTCTCCTCCCTTCCGCCTCTGCCAAAGGACCCTTCCAATGCCTATGCTGACGATCCCCGGGCAATAGAGCTCGGCAAGAAGCTCTTCTTCGATAAGAGGCTCAGCGCCAACGGCAAGGTCTCCTGCGGAACATGCCATAACCCGGACATGAGCTTCACGGACAGTCTTCCCCTTGCAAAGGGCATGGGTACGACAACGAGGCGGACAATGCCTCTCATCGGCTCTGCATACAACGCATGGTTCTTCTGGGACGGCAGAAAGGACAGCCTCTGGTCACAGGCGATCGGACCCATCGAAAGCGCCGTGGAGCACGGTTTCACCAGGGCGATGTGCGCACACCTCATTACCGACAGATACAAGAGCGAATATGAGCAGATCTTCGGGACACTGCCGAAAATAGACCATAAGAACTGCCCTCCCCTTGCAAGCCCCGGAACAGGCAACCCTGCTGCACTGAAGGCGTGGAAAGCAATGAAGCCCGCGGACAGGGATGTGGTGAACAGGATCTATGCCAACATCGGAAAGGCGATCGCTGCCTATGTAAGACGGATACTGCCGCAGCCGGCACCCTTTGACCGGTACGTTGAAGCAGTGGCCAAGAACGACCCTGAAGGGGCGGACAGGCTCATCAGCCATGATGCGGTTGAGGGGTTGCGGCTCTTCACCGGCAAGGCGAAATGTACGAATTGCCACTTGGGACCGCTCTTCACAAACAGCAGCTTCCACAACGTTGGACTGAGCAACCCCAAGGACAAGGGAAGAGCAGAGGGCATCGGAAAGGTCCTTTCCGATGAGTTCAACTGCTTCGGCAAGTACAGCGATGCGAAGCCTGAAGAATGCCCGGAGCTGAGGTTCATTGACACGAACAGGTCAAAGTATGCCGGAGCGTTCAAAACGCCCACCTTGCGGAATGTTGCCGCAAGGCCGCCCTACATGCATGACGGGCAGCTGAAGACCCTTGCCGAGGTCATGAACTTTTACCGGCGGAGCGGAAGCCATGAGCTTGGGCATCAGGACCTCACCAATGAAGAGCTTTCGAAGATAGAAGCGTTCCTGAAGACCCTGAGCTCGCCTCTGAGCTATCCGTAGCAGCTCTGTCCACATTGTCCTTTGTCCGCCTGACCCGCGTGAGCCGGAGGATCCCGAGCTTTTCTTGCGGCTGGGGCATTCTTTGTTGACTTGAATATTGAAAAGATGTTAATAGAATAGTGTTTGCATGGAATTATGAATAAGGAGGAAACGAAGGAACATGGCGGAAGTCGAACTCCCGAATACCGAAGAACTGGAAGAGATCAGGTCCAAGACCTTTACAAAACGGGTGGCGCTTGTCACCGCCATCTTTGCGGTCATGCTCGCCGTTTCCTCCCTCGGCGGGAACAATGCGATGAAAGAGATGCTTCTCGCTCAGCAGCAGTCCTCTGACCAGTGGGCGTTCTACCAGGCAAAGGTGGTCCGCGAGCATCTCTACCGGAGCCAGAAGATGCGTATAGAAGCCGACCTCATGGAACGGGGCACGACCATGAAGCCGGAGATGCGGAAGCACTATGAATCCATGCTCAGGAAGATGAATGAGGAAGAGGCCCGGTATAGCAAAGAGAAGAAAGAGATCGAGCAGGAGGCGAAGAAGCTTGAACACGAGCGGGACATCAACAGGAGCAAAGACCCCTATTTCGACTACGCAGAAGTGCTCCTCCAGATCTCCATTGTGATGGCCTCCATCTCCATACTGGCGGTCTCCCGTCATGTGTTCTATTTTGCCATCGTGCTCGCCTCTCTTGGAGCACTCATGGGCCTCAACGGATTCCTGCTCATTTTCAAGATCCCTTTCTTGCATTAAGAGTGTTGGGATAATGAAAAATAAAAGAGTTCCCGGCAGAGCCGCAGTAACCTTATTGTGCATTTTCCTCCTCTCCTTCTCCTCCGCCTATGCCGAAGAGACGGTCATACGCATTCTTCATATCAATGATTTCCACGGCTTCGCGGAGCCATACATGCCGCTTGGGTCAGAGGAGATGCGGGGCGGTATCGCATATCTCGCGGCAAAGGTGGATGCCCTCCGCAAAGAGAAGCCGACCCTCCTGCTCTCGGCCGGGGACATGATCCAGGGCGACAACTGGGCAAACCTCTTCCAGGGTGAATCCGTGATTGAACTCATGAACGCCATGAACTTTGACGCCATGGTCCTGGGGAATCATGAATTCGATTTCGGGCAGGAGGTGCTCGGGAAGCGAATTTCAGAGGCCCGTTTCCCTGTCCTCGGGGCGAATGTCCGGGGGCTCGACATGCTGAAACCGTTCGCTGTAAAGGAGATCAGCGGGGTCAGGATCGCGATTATCGGAGTCGTGACAGACGACACCCCGGCGACGACACATCCGCGGAACGTGACCGGCCTGAAATTCGAACTGCCTGCAGATGCCGTTGAGAGATACGTGAGGGAACTGAGGCAAACGGCAGATATTGTCATTGTCCTTTCTCACATTGGGTATTCCGCTGACAGGATACTGGCGGAAAAGGTGGATGGGATAGATGTCATCGTCGGCGGGCATTCCCATACAAAGATAGAAAAGCCGGTCATGCTCGGCAAAACAGTGATCGTTCAGGCGTGGGAGCACGGAAAGGCCCTCGGCGTGTTAGACCTCACCGTGCGGGACCGAAAGATATCAGGCTTCGAAGGTCATCTTGAAGAGATCGGACCGGTTCCGGGCGAGGGAGACAGGGGCGTTCTGGCGATCGTTGAGAAGTATGAACGAAAGAGCGATACGGCGTTGAATGAAAAAGCAGGTGAGACCGAAGTCGACCTCGATGGAGAGAATGCGAGGAGGAAAGAGACCAATCTCGGCGATCTCGTTGCGGATGTGATGAGGCTGGTATCCGGTGCAGATGCAGCTATTGGCAATGGCGGGGCCATCAGGACGAACATAAAGAAAGGCGAGATACGGGTGAAGGACATCTATGCTGTCCTGCCGTTTGACAGTTACGTCGTTGCCATCAGGCTCACGGGAAAGCAGATAAGGGAAGCGCTGGAACATGGGGTATCGGCCATAGAGGAAGGAAGCGGAAGGTTTCCCCAGGTATCAGGCATTTCCTTCACCTATGCCCCCTCTGAAAAGGAGGGTGCGCGGGTGAAGGATATCTTCATTGCGGGGAAGCCCCTGGAACCCGACAGGGAATACACCGTTGCCACCAACGACTTTCTGGCTGCCGGAGGCGACGGGTACAAGGTCTTTGGAGATGCCATAAGGTCTTCAGTGGATTTCTCCAATATCGGCGGGACACTGAAAGGTGAAAAGCTCGTGTACAGCGATTCCGGCAGGTGGCTGAAGGATATAGTCGGTGACTATATAAGAGAGAAAAAGAAAATAGCGCCCGGGGTCGAGGGCAGGATAAGGGAGATACGTTGAGGCACCATGAGAGTTTATGTGAATGATGAACCCGTTGATATCCTTCCCGGAATGACGGTAAGGCATGCTCTCATCGGCGCCGGACTTTTGGGAGGGATCGAAATATCCGGGAAGACATACGATGAGTGGGGAAATGAGATTGGGCTGGACGGAGCCCTGACCGAGGGGATGAAGCTATATCTGAAATAAAGAAGGGTGCGTCCCCGCGAGAATGTGCTTGCCTTTCTCTTTTCCTGTTCCCCGAAGAGTTGACAGAGCGCCTCCGGCCGTATACAATCACCACACATGGCTGACGGACATCGCGCAGATAATCAGTCACTCGATAGTTTCGAGCGGGAATTGACGAGGGCCGAAGACCGCCTTCTCGCGCGTCTCGACAGTCCCGCCAAGATCCAGCTTCTCCTTGACGGCCTTGCCTATGCCGCCAAAACCGTGTACCGTGCTCCGCTTCGGGTACTGCGGGAGCGGACCTGCCAGTGCTTCGACGGCGCCGTCTTCGGCGCCGCCATGCTGCGCCGTCTCGGGTATCCTGCGCTGGTCCTGAACCTTTTACCCAACAACCGTGACGACGACCACGTGCTCGCGTTGTTCCGTCGGGACGGGCACTGGGGAGCGGTCGCGAAATCGAACTTTGTGAACCTGCGGTTCCGGGAGGCAGTGTACGGCACCGTGCGGGAACTGGTCATGTCGTACTTCGAGCACTACTACAACATACAGCGCGAGAAGACCCTTCGCGGCTATACCCGTCCCCTCGACCTGAAGACCTTTGACCGCCGCCGGTGGATGACGCTGGACGAGACGATGGAGCTGATCTCACAGCGGCTGGACGAGATCCGCAGGGTGCATCTCCTCACAAAGCCCATGATCGCACGGCTCTCGCCGCTGGATGTCCTCTCCTGCCGGGCAGGCCTCCTCGGCGCGAGCAAGGCGGGTCTGTACAGGCCGCCGCGCAGGAAACGCTGATACCGGAGATAGGGATGTTCTCCGTAATCTCTTCGTTCGATGTGAAACAAGGCTGTTCCATCCGGCTACCTTTTGTGACAATATACGCAGAGATCAAAGGCTGTCTTTGCCTTGAATCGGTAAAGCGCGGGGCTGTCTGCGCTGTGTGGATCATGGCAGCTTCCGCAGTAAAAAGGCATCCCGGGCCGTGCAGGGTCCTCGATCCACTTCTCTGACCCATTTTTTTCGGTTAAGCCAATGGGGTGTGCCGAAGAGCCTGCCGCTGCTATTACATGGGGACGTTTCGCGACAGCAGGATGACACTGCAGACACAGATCGACCGGGCTGCTCACGAGCAGAGCCACAGTATTGGCGGCATGAGGAGTATGACAGCTCAGGCACGTCCCCTTTGCCACCGGAGGGTGGATATGCTTTTTCTTGAAGTCCGCCTTTGGATGGCACGCAAAACAGAGAGCCGGAACTTGCTTGACAAGCAGTTTTTTGTACGGTGAAGAATGGGGGTCGTGGCAGTTCGTGCACCCTGTTCCAAGGGGCGGATGTACGGTCTTTCCGGCAAATGGTGCCCTGTCGTGACATCCATAGCACAGGTCGGGCTGATCTGTTGAGAGACCGAAGCGGTTCGCGGCTGTCTTCGCATGCGGCACTTTCGGGGATCCTATAGCCGAGTGGCAAGACGGGCATCCCAGGCCGACGGCTGGATGAACTATTTTCCGGCTTACGAGTTTTGTGTGACATCCGCGGCAATCCTTCGAAACGGGTGCAGCGCTGGTCTCCGACGCGAGCAAGACCACGATCAATAGAGCAAACACGTCGACGATCGACATAGGCGATATGCCCCCAACAAATTGCTGAGACGTGCAGGTCTTCCAACGCATGTCTTCTGCTCATTGTAGCACACAACACGGTCGACATCGCTCCGGGGTGAACCAATATGGTTGACAGAGTACACGCCTGACATCCCAAACATTTTTTTCTGTGTTTACGGTTGTGGTGACGTGCAGGGGAAATGCATACTTCCATCATCCTGGTCAGCGTGCTAAACTGATTGTAGAGGAATTATCCGGACCGGGCAGCCGTCCGGGATTAAGATGGCACGAGAAAAAGGGTTGTAAGGAGGGGGTATGAAAAAATGTATCTGTTTCAGTATCTGCTCTTTGTTCCTGCTGGCGGGAGCACCCGCTTACGCTTTGACCAGCGCATGGGAAAGGCACTGTGAGGCTTGCCATGACGGGCAAACCATACTCAACGGCAGAGTTGTAATTGATAGAGAACAGATGAGAGCAAAATACACGAACCTTCAGGAATTCGTGAATACCTGCGGAGGTTCTTCATCATGCATGAATATATTGAAGCACGACAAGAAATTACTAAGGGAGGTGGGTAAGGAGATTGGTCTGAAAGACACTCCCAGGAAATAAGGACTCGCAGCACACCTCAGCCCGCTTTCATATCTTCAGGGCCTTTACCTCCAGGTCTTTCATCCTGCCTCGAATCCATTTGAGGATATCGTCATAGGATGGGGGCGTCACAAGGAAGATTTCGATGTCGGGAGGAAGCTGCAGCCGCATCCGGTCCTCGTCCCTCATGATGAGCATGCCCGCTTCACCCTCCAGGAGGTTAGCCTCTATCACCTCTTTTGCATGCTGAAGCCTTTGATCGACAAGTTCCGAGTAGAACCCCATGATCTTCCCAAAGACTTCCTTTGTCCTCACGATAGTAAGACAGTTCGCCCAATCAAGAAAAGGGCCGAGTATCTCTTCCTTCTCGAGGGGCAACAGAATAGCCCCCTCCCCCATCTTTTTCTGTATAACCTGCAGCGCCCGTTCATTGGCCTTTGCCAGGACGTCGAAGGCCTCATCTCCCGGGGAGGTGATATGTTCACAGAAGACCTTTGTGACCTTCCCCACCACCTCGAGTCTCTCCAGGTGCTTTACCACCTCATCCCAGTATTTCTCGAAGAGCCCCCGGTAGTCCTCCGGCGCATCCTCCATTGAATAAATGCTGGGTACACAGTAGAGCTTTCTCTTTGCGATAAATCCCTCGGCAGCAGGCCTCTCTATCCGTCCCAGTTCCATCGTACTGACTCCTCCTTCACACTTGTATTCCTGTGATCTCCCTGCAGGTCAGGCTTCCTATCGTATGTAATACCCTGACACCCTCCACTTCCCATCCTTGTCCAGCATGGGAGTAACGGTTCTCCACTGCGGATTTCTTATTCTCAAAGGAAGTATCGTACTGAATGACCACATATTCTCCATCAGGAGCGCCGGGCAGCGATCTTGTATATTGCTTCGCTTTGACACTCCTTGAGACCAGTTTCCCCAGGGGCTTCCTCACCGCCGTCAGCGATTCCTGCCACTTCTCCTTTGTCACGGCAGCCCTGAACATCTGCGCAGACTCGCCCCAGCTCTCAGCGTACTTCCCTCCATCCACTAATGCGAGCCACTGGGATGCGGCCTTTACCGCCGTGTCCTCGGCATTTTGACCTGCCCCCGCAGGGGCGACCGCCAAGATGAGCAAGGAAACTAATAAAAGGAAAACGCCTGTTGCTGCTTTCATGTTTATGTCCTTTCTGGCCCCGGACGTATTTTTGCCGCCGACCGGTGCAGCCATCAAGATTATACCCTTTTTCGGTCTGAAAATCCTGTCAGGAACTCCGCGGCAAGGCCGCAGGGTCCTCTACGCAACGACTGCTTCCTTGTTCTAATGAAAATTACCCTCCCTTTTGTATAAAATAGGAGCGCTGATTCCCGAGACTATAACGGATACGATACCACGTGTCTGAGGAGGAACGACGGGCGAGGTGAGATTCAGTGACAATTACCTTGATCGCCGGACTTACTCAAAGGAGGATTGACGTATGGATTTTGGCATGAAGAACAGGCTCTCGCGGATATTTGGTCCCAAGACCGGAAGGACCGTCATGCTCGCGGTGGACCACGGCTACTTTCAGGGCCCGACCACAGGGCTGAAGGACATGAAAAACATTACCCCCCTCATTCCCCATGCAGACTGTCTCTTTGTAACCAGGGGGATATTACGGAACTCCATTGACCCCAGGATTGGAACGTCCGTCTGCCTCAGGGTGTCGGGCGGTCCCAGTATCCTGAGGGAATTATCCCATGAAGATATCACCACGTCCATGGAAGAAGCCCTGAGGCTGAACGCCTCCGGCGTCGGCATGTCGATCTTTGTAGGCGCAGAGAATGAAGACAGGACCATCGCTAACCTCGGCAGGCTGGTGAATGAGGCAGAGAGATACGGCATGCCGGTCCTCGCCATAACCGCAGTGGGCAAGGAAATGGTGAGGGACGCGCGTTACCTCTCCCTTGCCTGCAGGATAGCGGCGGAGGTGGGAGCGCATTTCGTAAAAACCTACTATTGCGATGATTTCCACAAGGTGGTGGAGGGGTGTCCGGTTCCCATTGTCATTGCAGGGGGCAAGAAGATCCCTGAAATGGATGCCCTGCTGATGACCGAGAACGCCATCAAAGCGGGAGCGAAAGGCGTGGACATGGGAAGGAATATATTTCAGAGCGACAACCCGGTGGGAATGATCAGGGCGGCGAGAGCCATCGTGCACAGGGGAGCTTCCGCAAAGGAAGCCTTCGAACTTTATAAAGCGCGCAGGAAGTCAGGGACAGCGGAGATCGGGAGGATCGATGAAGACAGGGAAAAGATATAGTCGATGAAAGTCGCGGTCTATTACAGCAATGACGATGTGCGAATAGAAGAACGTCCCGTTCCCCGCATAAATGACGCTGAGATCCTGGTGAAGATGATGGCATCCGGGATCTGCGGCACCGACGTCATGCAGTGGTACAGGAGGGAAAAAGCGCCCCGAGTCCTGGGCCATGAAATGGCAGGTGAGGTCGTCGGGACCGGCAGCGCGGTGGAGGGATTCGGAAAAGGTGACCGCGTGTTCGTCTCCCATCATGTCCCCTGCTACCGGTGCCGTTACTGCAATGCGGGCAATTACACCGCCTGCAAATCCCTGCACACCGGGAACTACGATCCCGGAGGGTTTTCAGAGTATATACGGGTCCCTGAAGAAAATGTGAGGTTCGGGACATTCCTCCTGCCCGGAGAAATGGCCTATGAGGACGCCGCGATGATCGAGCCCCTGGGCTGCGTGGTTTCCGGACAGAAGGACCTCGGTCTGAAGAAGGGGCAGACCGTCGTGATCATAGGCTCCGGCATTTCCGGCCTGTTGCATCTCCAGGTGGCGAAACTGAAAGGTGCAACGGTTGTTGCGACAGATATCAGCAAGTACCGGCTTGACAGGGCCTCGGAATTCGGCGCCGACCATGTATTCAACGCAGCGGACTATTCTGCAGACGCCTTGAAGGCCATCAATGACGGAATGCTGGCCGACCGTGTCATACTCTGTGCGGGAGCAAAACAGGCGATAGAGCATGCCGTCTCTTCCATAGACAGAAAGGGGAAGATCCTCTTTTTCGCCGTGTCCGAAGGAGAACATAACGATACCCTCCCTCAGGTTCTGGCGGGAGGAGATAGCGCTGAGCTTTTCCTACGGCGCCTCCCCTGATGATCTCCGTGAGGCAATGCATTTGATTGGGCAGGGCATGGTGGACGTACGGAAGATGGTCACACACAGGATCCCCCTCTCCCGGATCCAGACGGGGTTTACCTTGGTTTCAGAGGGAGGAGAATCTTTGAAGGTGGTGGTTGTTCCCGACGGTTTTGCCTGACCCTGTCTTTCATTCTGTCGCCCTCAGGTAACCTCCTGTTATAATACCTCATGTCTCTCAAACCACTAAGGATATTTTTCTCGGGCATCGGCGGGAGTGGCATGTCTGCGATCGCCTGCTTCATGCACGACAGGGGTCATACCATTGTCGGCTCTGACAGGGCCTTTGATCAAAACCCTTCTCATACCCTTTACAGGGGTCTGACGTCAAAGGGCATCACCATTGTGCACCAGGACGGCGAAGGCATAGACCCGTCCTTTGATCTTGCGGTATTCAGCACTGCGGTGGAGTCCGACCGGCCGGAGTTCATGAAGGCAAAGTCCCTGGGAATCTCTGTGAAGACGAGACCCGTGTACCTGACGGAGATCGTAAGACAATTCAGGACCATCGCCGTTGCAGGAACAAGCGGGAAATCGACCACCTCCGGCATGCTTGCATTTTTCATGGACAGATTGGGACTGGACCCGAATTTTATCGGCGGCGGCAGAGTCAAACAATTCAGGACCGGCACAAACCCCGGCAATTCCCTTTCGGGCCGTTCAGACCTGCTTGTCGTTGAGGCATGCGAGTCAGACGGCACTATTGTGAATTACAGGCCCCTCCATTCCGTGCTCCTTAACCTGGCCCTTGATCACCATTCAGTGGCTGAGACAGCCGGCATGTTCAAAGCCCTGATAGGGAACACGGCCGGGAAAGTGGTCATGAACGCGGATGACCTGCATCTTAATGAGATCAATGCGGCAGGCCCGGTCACTTTTTCTTTGGTCGAACCGTCGGACTACAGGGCGACCGATGTCTTATGCAGGCCCCTTGAAAGCGCGTTCTCTGTGCGGGGGACGCGATTCAGTCTTTCCCTTCCCGGCAGATGCAACATCTATAACGCCCTTTCGTGCATCGCCGTTCTCTCTGAAATGGGAGTCCCCCTTGAAGAGATCGCGGCTGTCTCGGGCGAATTCAAGGGCATCGAGCGCCGTTTTGACATCCTTCTGGATGACGGGAGATACCTGGTCATTGACGATTATGCCCACAATCCCCACAAGATATCCGCTCTCATGGAGGCAATGGAAAGCATCAGGGAGCGCATCTGCTATGTCTTCCAGCCCCATGGTTACGGGCCGACTAAAACGATGAAGGATGGCTATATAGAGGCATTCACCCGGTATCTCCGGGATGCCGATCACCTCATACTCCTTCCGATCTTTTATGCGGGTGGCACTGCGGCCAGGGACATCTCGAGCCATGACCTTGCTGACGCCATCAGCGCACGCGGCAAATCCGTGGAAGTGATCGAACGGAGGGAGACTCTGTTAAAGCGTGTCAGGGAGTGGGAGGCGTATGTGGTCCTTGGCGCGCGGGACGAAACACTCTCGGACCTTGCACGGGAGATCGCGAAAGCGTTAATAATGACAGATACGGGAAAAGGCAGGGGGAAAGAGTAGGTCTCCTTTACACAGCGGGGCCTATTTCTTCTTCACGCCGGCCCTGTTACGCGTGTCCGCGAAGGTACCGGCCAGTGGGCACAGGAGGTGAAGCATGTGTGCGCGTGATCCCTATCGTTTTGTCAATGAACTTGATGATGCCGCGGTCGAAAACCTCATCAACCGACTTGAGAGCCGTGCCAAAGACAGAGTCTTCACGAGGCTTTTTGACAAATATGCCGCGCAGCTGAACCTGCCCCACGCTTCTCAAATCCTGGTAGTCGGGTGTGGAACAGGCGTGATCGTCCGTCTTCTCGCACACCGAAGTGACTTTCCCGGCATCGTTCTCGGGGTCGATCATAGTCGGGTCTTCATTGAGGCTGCGCGTCGTTTCGCGCACGAGGAAGGCATCGATGACCGCGTCGAGTTTCGCATCGGCGATGCTCACAGGCTGGACTTCCCGGAGGGTGCATTCGATGTGGCAATCGCCCACACCGTCATCAGTCATGTCACTGAGCCCGCAACAATTCTCAGGGAAATGGCCCGCGTCGTCCGCCCCGGGGGCACCGTCGCTGTCTTTGATGGCGATTATGCCTCTCTGACCTTTGCCTGCCCTGATCCTGCATTCGGTCGTCAAATGGATGCAGCGCTTGCAACGGCCACTTTTAATAATCCTCTCGTCATGCGTGACATGCCACGCATGCTGGCAGAGGTTGGACTGGAGGGCATCTCCGCGATGCCCGACGTGGTTGCCGAAATCGGGAAATGGAGCTACTTCAAGTCTTTCGCAGAGACGAATGCCCCGCTTGTTGCGGCCGGCGGCCTGCTGTCAGCGGAAGCGGTTGCGGAATGGCTGACTGCGCAGCGGCAATCGGTAGATCATGGAACTTTTTTCGCATCTTGCAATTACTACACCTATCTGGCCCGGCGACCGGCAAAATGAAAAGCGGGGAAAATTACGTTTCAAACCCCGACAATTTCTCCGAGTGATGTCGGCTTCTGTGAGAACCCTTTCCTGTTGCTCTGTAGCTTTAAATCGGGCGACTGCTTCAATTGATCATACCCCTTCAGTACCTCTCCTGATAAAACCATATGCTTCAGAATATCGGTCAGTGATTCTGATACAATAAAGCAACCCAATGAACAGGACAATCATCAGATCATTAAACATCGGCCTGCCGAAGAAAGAAGTATTCCACGGCAGGGAGATAGTCACCGGGATTTGCAAGACTCCCGTATCAGAACGGTTACGCCTCAGGAAGTCTGGATTTGAAGGTGACGGGGTCGGGGACCTGAAGCACCATGGAGGGCACGACAAAGCTGTGTGTGTCTATAGTGCAGAACATTATCCATACTGGGAAACTCTTCTCGGAATTACGCTGCCCTTTGCCGCATTTGGTGAGAACCTCTCTGTCGCCAATCTCTATGAGGACGATGTCTGTGTTGGAGATGTTTTCGTGTTGGGAACAGCAACGGTACAGGTCAGCCAGCCACGGCAGCCCTGCAAGACACTCGCAGCCCGATATGGGAGGGCCGACATGATAAAGCTCGTCATAGACTCGGGCCACACCGGCTTCTATCTCAGGGTACTCGAAGAGGGCATTGTGGAGAAGGGCAGCCCCTTTGTTCTGCGAGACAGAGAACCGCATGGGATATCGATCACTTTTGCCAACCATATGCTCCATCACGACAGGACGAATCGGGAGGGGATCAGAAAAGTCCTTGAGGTGCCCGCCCTTTCTGAATCTTGGCGGAAATCTTTCCTGGAATTAAGCGAGAAGTGTAAGCAAAATCGATGAAAGAGAGGGATAAAAAAGGGGGGACCCATCCCACCGATCTTTTTGCAGTGATATAATAGGCAATGGACGAGCTTGCCAGGCAATACGTGCTCTCCTTTTACGACAAAACGCTCCGGATGTTCGGCGACCGGCCTGAGGCGCTCAGATGGACTTCAAGGGGGCAGGTGCTGCACTATGAAGCCCTGCTCGACATTGCGGACAGCATCCATGGGAAAAAGGTCCTCGATTTCGGATGCGGGAAGGGGGACTTTTGCTGCTTCCTGAAACAGAGAGATATCCAGGTCGATTACACGGGGCTCGATATCAACGAAAAACTCATCGGTAGGGCACGCGAGAATAACCCCGGGACAGTCTTCAGGGTCTTTGACATCGAACAAGACACGCTCGATGAGGACTTTGACTACATCTTCCTTTGCGGTGTGTTCAACCTGAATGTCCAGGGTATCGAAGAGATGATCAGGAGCGCGCTGAAGAAGCTCTTCGGTCGCTGCAGGATCGGACTGGCCTTCAATGCCCCCTCTGCTCACAACCCGAAAAAGGATTTTGAACTGCACTACGTCTCTCCGGAAGACATCTTCAGCTTTGCGATGAGGAACCTCTCACCCTTTGTCTCGATACGGCATGACAGGATGCCGTATGACTTTACCATGTTCGTCTACAGGGAGATCAGGTCCTTTTACTGACGGGCGAGGGACCCGGCCACCGGGACACGTAACCCTGAGCAATGAGACACGTGAGAGGAACGTTACTTACGGAAGCATCACTCTTTTCCTTTGATGGTCCCCGCTGCAGGGTCATAGTCGTATTTGCTGTTGTCAAGCGGGGTTCCGGTAAAATACGCCAGTTCCTCGATGTCTTTTGGGTACCTGTCGTTCATGACATGAAATGATCTGATCGCGTCCTGAAGGCTCTTGACGTCCATCTGTTTGGCGAACTGCTGTGTGCCGGTGTATGCCCGCGTGACATCGTCTCCGTACTGTTCTACAGGATTTCTGCTCTTATTCTCTCCGGTGATCTTGCTTTCGCACGACACAAGCGAAATAAGGATTGACAAAAGGAAGAATACAAGAAGTCTTCTCATATATAGAGAAAGTATACACTATTTCCGCTGTCTATGATGTATACCCGCTCTCGCCGTGTTGGCTGAGATCGAGACCGTCCACCTCATCTTCCAGACTCACCCGCAGCCCCATGGTCCAGTCAATGACCTTGAGCATCACAGCGGTCACCACAAATGAGTAAAGCGTCACCGCCAGGATGCCGACCACCTGGGTGACCAGGACCTTGTAGTTGCCGAAAAGAAGACCGTCCGCTCCGGAGGGATTAATGAGCTTCTGCGCGAACACGCCGGTGGCAAGGGTTCCGAGGATCCCGCCCACGCCGTGAACTCCGAAGGCGTCCAGCGAATCGTCATACCCGAGTTTCCCTTTCATATTCAACGCCACATAGCATAACGATCCCGCTGCCGCCCCGATGAGAAGTGCAGGCATCGGCCCTACAAATCCCGACGCCGGGGTTATCGTGGCAAGCCCCGCGATGGAGCCGGTAGCAGCTCCGAACATGGTGGGCTTGCCCCTGTGCAGCCACTCGATAATTACCCAGGTCAGGGTGGCGGAAACAGCGGATATATGGGTGACCGCAAAGGTCATGGCGCTCAGGCCACCGGATGAAAGAGCGCTTCCCGCATTGAAACCGAACCATCCGAACCAGAGAAGGCCTGCCCCGATCACCGTCATGGGAAGATCGTGCGGCATAATGGTCTCACGCAGGTATCCTTTCCTCTTCCCTATAATAAGTGCCGCAGCAAGGGCAGAAATGCCCGAGGTGATGTGCACCACTATGCCGCCGGCAAAATCCAGTACCCCGAGGTCCTTGAGCCATCCTCCTGTTCCCCAGACCCAATGGGCAACAGGGTCATAGACAATTGTCGACCAGAGGACGGTGAAAACGAGAAACGCCGAAAACTTCATCCTTTCCGCAAAGGCCCCCGAGATCAGCGCGGGAGTGATCACCGCAAACATTGCCTGATAGATCATGAACGCGATATGAGGCACCGTGGCGGCATAATCAGCATTCGGCTCCACTCCCACACCGTTCAACCCGACCCAGTCAAGGCCTCCAATGATCCCGTGAACATCAGGGCCGAAGGAGAGGCTGTAGCCGAAAAGGATCCACTGGACGCTCACCACAGCTATGGCCACAAAGCTCTGCATGATGGTTGCGAGAACATTTTTCCTCCGCACCATCCCTCCGTAGAACATTGCAAGCCCGGGGGTCATGAGCATTACAAAAGCGGCTGAGAGCAGGACGAAGGCGGTATCGCCCGCATCCACCTTGCCTGGTGTTTGAGCGTATGCGCTCAGGGGAAGTGAGAGAACAAACACAGCTGAAAGCAGCCTGATGATCCATTTTTTCATGGCACACTCCTTCCGGGGGATTACTGAAGAACCCTGCCCCGCTATCTTCCGGGATGAGGTATCTTAACGAAACGAACGATTCCTTTTTCCATCCGCTCGCTCACCCCACAGCCCGCCGAGGCGGTCGGGGTGGAGCTCGCTATTCGTCCCCAGGAGTATAGCGAAAGGCGTGCCAGAGGTAACATATTGATTATACTGGACAAAAAGAAACCTGCCTTTTCCGTGAAGACTACAAAAATGTAGCTGGAGGGATTCCTGATGGTAATTTATTCTGTAAAAATAAGGGGATAGTGCATTATCCTACATTTTTGCAGCACCTACAAAAATGTAGGCGCAAAGACCGGACGCTGCGTTCCCTGCTCCTGAACTTGTTGTTGCTGCAGGGCCGGCTCAGAGGCCGGCCCTGCAGCAAACGTCTCAGACTTCCCTTGGTGACCTCAGATAGCTGCCTCTCCCCTTTCACCGGTCCTGATCCTGACGATCTCTTCCAGGGAAAGCACAAAGATCTTTCCATCACCGATCTTGCCGGTCTTTGCCTTGGCCTCGATGGTCGCTACCACCTTCTCGGCAAGGGCGTCCGTTACCACCACTTCCAGTTTTACCTTGGGGATGAAGGCGATGTCGTATTCAGCGCCCCTGTAGAGTTCGACATGCCCCTTCTGCCTTCCGAACCCCTTCACCTCCGTTACGGTCATGCCGTGAACCCCTATTTCGTTCAGGGCATCCTTCACCTCGTCAAGCTTGAACGGCTTTATGATCGCTTCTATTTTCTTCATAATTCCTCCATCATCAGCTCAGAGGTCGTGGCTCGTTGCTCACGCAAGAACCATAACCTCTGAACCATGAGCTTCTTTATAAGTTATATGCCTTTTCGCCGTGCTGGCTCTCGTCAAGACCGGTGACTTCATCTTCAGGGTCTACCCTGAGCCCAACGAACACCTTTATGACCATGAAGATCACGAAGGTCATAAGCCCACTATACACCATGGTCACCCCTACCGCGATGATCTGGGTCATGAGCTGTCCGGGATTTCCGAAGAGAAGACCCTTGCCTGCATCATTTATCGACGGGTCCGCAAAGACACCGGTCAGAATAGCCCCGATGGTTCCGCCTACGCCGTGGATGCCAAAGGCATCAAGGGTGTCGTCATATCCCAGTTTAGGTTTCAGGACCGCAACTGCAAAGAACGGTATAACGCCGGCCGCGATTCCGATGATGATGGCGCCGCTGATGTTCACGAAGCCCGCAGCCGGGGTGATCGCGACCAGGCCGGCCACCGCACCCGATGCGAGACCCAGGACCGTCGGTTTCTTGGAATGCAGCCATTCTGTGAACATCCATGAGAGCGCTGCCACTGCCGTAGCCGTATTCGTGTTAAGAAACGCAGCTCCGGCAAGTCCGTTCGCCGCAACCGCAGAGCCTGCATTAAAACCGAACCATCCGAACCAGAGAAGGCCTGCGCCGGTGACCACCAGGGTCAGGTTGCCCGGAAGGAGGGCCTTCTCGCGTCTCTTGCCCAGGACCAATGCACCAACAAGGGCTGCGATACCGGCGTTGATATGGACAACAGTACCGCCGGCAAAGTCCAGCGCCCCGAGTTTCTGGAGGAAACCGCCGCCCCATACCCAATGGGCAACCGGCACATACACCAGGGTCATCCAGAGTATCGAAAAGAGGACCCAGGCCGAGAACTTCATCCGTTCGATGTATGCGCCGCTCGCAAGGGCAACAGTGATCGCCGCAAAGGTGAGCTGGTAGACAATGTAAATATACTCGGGTATCGTCTTTGCCAGATCAGAAATGCTGTTCGGGCCGATACCCTTAAGAAAGAACTTCTCGGCGCTTCCCAGTATCCCTCCTATGTCAGTCCCAAAGGAAAACGTGTACCCGTAGATGACCCAGAGGACACTCACGATACAGAACGTTACAAAGGTCATGGCCATCGTATTGAGAGAGTCCTTCCGCTTTGCGAGCCCTCCATAGAAAAGCGCCAGTCCGGGTATCGACATGAGCATGACCAGAGCAGTAGCAACGATCATCCATGCCGTATCGCCCGTGTCGATCTTCAATGGAACCGGCGTGGGCTGGGAAGATGCCGGCTGAGCAGGCGGCGCAGCCTGCTCAGCGCTTGTGGTCGGAGGGTTAGGAAGCACCTTTTCCTCGGCAAGCACAAGACCTGCCAATCCCAGAAAGCTTAATAGTATTACTATACTGACCAATCGTTTCATTTCAAACCTCCTCATACCTTTATGCGTTCTTACCATGTGTACATAACACCGAGTGCGATAGTATCCTGGCTCTTCCTCTTGCTGCCGCTGCTGCTGCCGGGGAACGACTCCTCGTCTGACCAGTCATGCCGATACTCAGGCCTCAACAGCAGGTTTTTGGCCACCGTGAACTGAGGGGTAAGGGTCACCTCCTGCAATTTCTGGGCGGTACCGGTCCTCGCGCCGTCTGTGTCCTTGAAATACTCATATCTGAGCGCGATGCTGAACAGGTCATTGACGTCATACTTCGCAATGCCCGCGCCGCCCCACCACGTGGCAGTGCCACCGTCTGCAGCCGAGTGCTGCTCAGACCCGTAATCAAAATTGAGAATGAAAGAAAGGTTCTTCGTTGCTTTAACGGTCCCGACCCAGTCAAAGAGGAATCTTTCATCGTGGTTATTGTCCGGCTTCTCAGGACCATACATCACATTGAACAACATGGAAAGCTGTTCCATTGGCGTAGCGCCCAAAGACAATCCGACGCTCTTGCCCTTGTTGTTGTCGTTGGTGTCATCCCAGCCATTCACAAGAAATAAGGCCCCATTGAACGCATCACTGAACGGGTAACTGACCTTGAAGCCCGTATGGGTGAACGGGATAGCATAGTTGAACAGAAATGAACGCGAATAATTAGGATTGTCCCGGGCCTCAATGACCTCAGCCCCAAAGTAGGTGACAAACTTCCCGAAATCAAACCTCAGTCCCTTACCTACAGGTGCCGTGTAGCTTACATACGCCTCAGTAAGGTCAAACACGTCGTCACTGCTGCCAAGACCATTTGAATGGATAAACTTTGCTGTTTCACCCACAGACAGCTTCAGTTTGTACCCCAGGCCGCCAACAGCGGGTTCTTTCAGGAACTGCAGCTGGGCAAGGTCCACAAGAAAGCTGTTTGCCTGCTGGTCAAAGACCCTCAGCCCGTTCTCCTTGTTTGCGGGGTTCTCAAAGTTGTAGGTATACCCCCCCTGCAGATAGATGCTCATGCCAAGGGCGTTCTTGATGTCCTCTGCGGACATGACAGGTTTCTTCTCCTCTGAAAAAGCGCTCATCGAAAACACAAAGACCACCATTATCAATACGCTGATGCTCACAAACCTTTTCATCACTTCTCCCTCCTTTGCCGTCTTTTTTTTTGCGTTCTCTCACTTAAATTGATCATTTCGTTCTTTAGTCCCTTCCGTTTCTTTTCGATACTCCCCGATACCCTCCACCTCCTTCTGTATGCCGTATTTCTTGACCTTGTATCCGATCATTCTCTCGGTGATCCCCAGCTTTCTCGCTGCCCTTGCCATTATCCAGTTGCATTCACTGAGGGCATGCAGGATCTCTTCCCTCTCCAGTTCCTTTACTTTGTCTTTTAAGGTTGCCATTGTTCTGAAACCTGCACCTCTCTATAGCCAGAACCGTGCCAGCCCATAACTCTGCAGTTTATAAAAGGATTTCCTTTCCAACATATACAACATATTTGTATGTCATTACATTATTGTAGGTCGGGCTGCTTCAATGGCAGCAACCCTGTTCATCTGCTCCTCCTCGTACTACCGCCTGATAAATGGTGAAACCTTTTCAATTTGTGTATATAATCAAATGGGTGCACCCTGTTGCCTTGATGCTGACTGCTGCGCATCGGGGTGTACATCGTGACTTGAAAGGAAGGGAGGAACTATGGACATCTTTGAAGCCATCAGAACGAGGCGGAGCGTCAGGAGGTTCGCAGACAAACCAGTGGAGGATGAGAAGCTCCAGGCCATGCTCGAAGCGGCACGCCAGGCTCCCTCCTGGGCAAATCTCCAGTGCTGGCGATTCATCGTGGTGAAGGACCCCTCGGTGAAGGATGCGATCAGCGAAATGTCCTATGTGGAGTCCTTTTTCGTTCCGCGGGGATACAAGGCGAACCCTGCCAAGAAAGGGCTGGCAGAGGCCCCGGCTGTCATCGTTGCCTGTGCCGACCCATCGCAATCGGGGACCCTCTGGGGGCAGCCATATTATATGACCGATATCGGCATCTCAGCGCAGAATCTCATGCTCGCGGCACGGGCCCTCGGACTCGGGACCGTCTTCGTGGGAGTGTTTGATGAGGAACAGATCCGCTCGATGCTCGCCATCCCTCCACACATCAGGGTGGTTGGCCTCTTCCCTGTGGGCTATCCCCTTGAAGAGAAAGCCTCGGGCCCCGCGCGGAAACCCCTTAGTGAGATCGCCTTTAAAGGGACATGGGGAAAGACGTTATAGTTTCAGCATAAGAAACTTTTTTTCGTGTAGCTTTACGGAGGAGGTCAATGAAGAGATACGACATCGTTATCGCAGGCGCAGGCATCAGCGGGCTGAGTCTCGCTCACTATTGCGCCAGGCGAGGGCTCGACACTCTGGTAATAGAAAAGAACGAACGGGTCGGCGGCACCTTCCACACCCATCGTTTCGCCGGTGGGGCCTCTGATTTCTGGATCGAACTCGGCGCACACACCTGCTACAATTCCTATGGCAATCTCCTCCGCGTCATGGAGGACTGCGGGATACTGGGTCAGGCGCTCAAACGGGAGAAAGTCGGTTACAAAATGCTCGTCGACGGTGAGATAAAGTCGATCCCCTCCCAGATACATTTCGGAGAACTTCTTTTCTCGGTGCCCCGTCTCTTCACCGCGAAAAAGGCCGGTCAGAGCATCGAGTCCTACTATTCAAGGATCGTTGGAGCGGCGAACTTCAGAAGGGTCTTCGGGCCCTTGTTCAACGCGGTGATCTGCCAGGAGGCACATGATTTTCCCGCGGATCTGCTTTTTAAGAAACGGCCCCGCCGCAAGGATGTCATGAAAAGCTTCACGCTCCGTGAGGGGCTCCAGTCGATCACAGAGGCTATCGCTGCCCAGCCGGGAATTCAGATCGTGAAAGGCAAAACGATCGAAACCCTCTCCTTTTCAGACGGGGTGTTCGGCATCACTACCGCGGACGGGCACGTCTACGAATCAGGCAGCCTTGCGGTGGCCACGTCACCGGTGGTTGCTGCGAGACTTCTCGAGGCCCCGTTCCCCCAGTTGGCAGTGCTCCTGTCGCGGATAAGGGTCGAGACCGTTGAAACGGTCGGGTTCATGGTGAGAAAGGACGCAAGTCCGCTCCCCCCTCTTGCCGGAATTGTCGCCGTGAACGAACCCTTCTATTCGGCGGTTTCCCGCGACACGGTACGGCACGAGAAATACAGGGGTTTCGTCTTCCACTTCAAAGCGGGTGCCGCGGACCACGACACGAAGCTTGGGCGCATCTCTGAGGTGCTGGGGGTGAAACGTGATCAGCTGGAGAATGTGGTGAGCACCGAGAACCTCGTCCCTTCCCTCCTCGTCGGACATGACTCGCTCCTCGCCGAGATCGACCGGCTTATTGCCGGTGAGAGGCTTCTGCTGACCGGGAACTATTTCTCAGGAGTGGCCATTGAAGATTGCGTTTCAAGGTCGCTCAGTGAGTTCACCCGCCTCGGCGCGTTAATGGGGCGGAAGGACCGCTGAAGAGAGGTGAAAAGACGAGTGTACGCAGAAAGAGTCGGCGGACTGAAAAGCTCTGCGATCCGTGAGATCCTGAAGATCACCTCGAAGCCCGAGGTGATCTCCTTTGCCGGAGGACTTCCTGCACCCGAACTCTTTCCGCTGAAGGAACTGGAAGCTGCGGCCCGGAAAGTTTTCTCGAAGCACGGGCACCTTGCACTCCAGTATTCCATCACCGAGGGGTTTTTGCCCCTGAGGGAAAAGATCGTAAAGACCCTGGCTGCGGCGACAGAGCGCCCGGGAACCGGGAATGTCCTCATTACTCAGGGATCCCAGCAGGGGCTCGACCTCCTTTCGAAGCTCTATATCGACAGAGGCACCGTGATTTTCACGGAGAACCCGAGTTATCTTGGGGCCCTCCAGTCATTCTGCATCTTCGAGGCCGACGTGGTCCCCATCGCTTCCGACCAGGGCGGAATGAGGATGGACGCTCTCCTCGAAGGATTAAAGCGCCGTCGCCCTTCACTCATTTATCTCATGCCCAGTTTCCAGAATCCCACAGGGGCCTCCCTCTCCATGGAGCGCCGGAGGAAGCTGATCGAGATCGTGAAAGAGCATGACCTGCTTGTCATTGAAGACGATCCTTACGGAGAGCTGGTCTTCGAAGGTGAACGGCCACCTTCCCTGTTTGAACTGGGGGGGATGAGCAACTTTATCCACCTTAGTTCCTTCTCAAAAACTATCGCACCCGGGTTGCGTGTGGCCTATCTCGCGGCGGATGAAGAGATTATAAAAAAACTCACCCTGATAAAACAGGGCACTGACCTCCAGACGAACACCCTTGGACAATTCCTGGTGGACGAGTACCTCGAAAGCAGTGATTTTCGCGAACACATCAGGACCCTGAGACGGACGTACAGGGAGAGGAGGGATCTCATGCTTTCCGCAATAGAGGTGCACTTCCCGAGGTCTCTCAAGTGGAACCGTCCCGCAGGGGGTATGTTTTTGTGGGTGGAGCTCCCCGAGGGATGGGATACAAGAGAGATACTTCGCCGCTGTCTCGAGCATAATGTTGCCTTTGTGCCGGGGCAGGAGTTCTTCCCTGATGGTTCCGGGAAGAATACCATGCGACTAAATTTCTCCAATGCCTCTCCTGAAAATATTGAGGAAGGTATTAAGAGAATGGGAGAAGTGCTGACAGAGATGGGACTTTAGTGTACCGGGAGAGACCGTGATCCGCCAGTGTCGTGACAGCGACTTCGAGACCATCCATTTCATCATTAATGAGGCTGCGCAGGTTTACAGGGGGGCTGTCCCTCCTGACCGCTGGAAGGACCCGTATATGTCCACGAGCGAACTGCGTCATGAGATGGACGCCGGCGTTGTATTCTGGGGCTTTGAGGAACAGGGTGAGCTCATTGGGGTAATGGGTATCCAGGGCGTTCAGGATGTTACCCTTATCAGACACGCCTATGTTCGCAGGCATAAGCAAAACCGCGGCGTCGGGGGAGAGTTGCTGAAATTCTTGGTTACCCGGTCTGGCACCCCCGTCCTGATCGGCACATGGGCTGCCGCTTCATGGGCGGTCCGCTTCTATGAAAAGCACGGCTTCAGGAAGGTTTCGCAGGAAGAGAAGAATCGCTTGCTGAAGAAGTACTGGTCGATCCCCGAACGCCAGATCGAGACGTCCGTTGTCCTGGCGGACCAGAAATGGTCTGATCGGACTGAGGGGAAGACCGAATGAAGCTGTCCGTTATCCTTGCGCATCCTGACAAGCGGAGTTTCCAGGAACAGAGCTTGCGCCCATCGTGAATGTCCTCTTCATAGCATGCATGGTTATTTCATCTGGTTAAGGATTCTGCCGAGTTCCTCAAGGGCCTTTCCTGCTTCTTCGTACTTCCCTTTGCCCATGAGGTTACGGTAGTTCTCGAAGGCCTTGGCCGCAGCGGCAACGAGGTCTTTTCTGTCCGCCTCTTTTTTCCTCTTTTGTTGCTGTGGGTTTTGCGGCGCTGTCGCTTGCAGAACCCGCGATCTGCGGGAAGAATTTGCCGAGGGCTTCTTCAAAGGATGCGCCGTAGGCGAGCTGATCGCCGAACACTACCACGACTCTTCTCAACTCGGGCATTTTCCCCACCGATGCCTGGATATAGATAGGCTGTACGTACATGATGCGGTATCCGGAAAGCGGCACGGCGAGGAGGTTTCCGAACCTCACCTGGCTTCCCTGCTGGTTCCAGAGAGTGAGGTCCTTGCTTATCGTCTCGTCCTGATTGATGCGGATGCCGATCTGGAGCGGGCCGTAGACCTGGCGGTCTTTCGGGAATTTGAAGAGCATCAGCTTTCCCGTACTTGTCGCCATCGCACCGCGCCATGATCATGGCAACCATGTTGTTTCTCGGACTGTTCTTGTCAGTGCTGTACGGGGAGAATGGGAGGGTAAGGACAAATTCCTCCCTGTCCGAGTCAGGCAGCTTCGAAATCAGGTAATAAGGCGTGAATGGGTCTGCGCTTCCTCCTGGCGTACTGCGACCCGGGATACTTCCCAGGCATCCTCGCGGTTATAAAAGACGCCGGGGTCTGCCATGTGATAGATCGCATAGATGTGGCTTTGGACGGTGAGCAGGTCCTCGGGGTATCTCACGTGGGCCTTCAGTGACTGGGGCATGGCATCGAAGGGTTTAAACAGGGAGGGAAAGGCTCTGGCATAAGCCTGGATGACAGGATCGGTCTTGTCGGCAACATAGAAGTCCACCGAGCCTTCATAGGCGTCGACCACTACCTTCACGCTGTTTCGTATATAGTTTGCCTTTTCCATGGTCGGCTGGGAATAGGGGTAGGTCGTTGCAGTCGTGTAAGCGTCCCAGATGAAATAGATCTTTCCTTCCGCTATCACATGGTACATGTCGTTATCAAAGGTGAGAAAAGGTGCGATCGTGCGCACTCTGTCGATTGACGTCCCGCATGAAGAGAATGCGGCTTTCCGGGGTGAGTTCCTGGGTAGTGAAGAGCCTCAGTCCGTCGAAATCGGATGGCGATGGCGAGTTTTTTCAGGAAGCTGTCGATCTTAACGCCCGCTTTCCCCGCATAGGTATTCTGGGCGTTGGTGTCGCCTTTCGGAAAATCGAATTCCTTCAGCTTGGTGTTGACGTAGACATGGTTGAATGTCTCTTCGCCGAAGTAGATGCGCGGCTGGTCTATCTTAAGTTCGGGATAGGACGCAACCGGCGGGATGTCCTTGATGTAGTATTCGGGCAGCCCTTCATGGGTGAACTTGTTTACCGGAGCGGCAACATCTCCGTAGCCATGGGTATAGATCATCGTCTCGTTCTGAAATGTCCTCGACTGGGCGGCGAGGCGGTCGATGTTCAGCTCGCGCAGGGAGAGCATGAGCTGGGTAAGCTTCCCGTTGAGTATGTAGCGGTCGACGTCGACATCGGGGAAATTGTAGTAGAGGCGTATGAACTGCGTCTGGTCGTTCACCGCTTTGAGGATATCCGGCGCCCAGAGCCGTATGCCGTTGATGATCGTCAGGTCGCTTTGGGCGAGAACTCCGCTGGGCGAGGGGTTGACGGGAAACTCTATCTCGGCGACGTTCGTGAGTCCGTACGCTTCTTTTGTGAACTTGTATGTTCCGTTCGCAGGTAAGGCTTTTCGAGGGGGAGTTCGTTCGGCGCTACCCTGAAGTGCTGGATTATCTCGGGGATTACCTGAAGCCCGACAATCCATATCCCGCCGAGGAGGAGCCGCGCTGGCGAGATAGATGCCTACGGTCCGCCTGGTAGAACTCGTAAAGGATGCGTAGAGGAAAAGGATGAGGCAACCCGCAAGAGCCACGAGGGCAACATTGTACGCAGGCAGCTGCGCGTGCAGGTCGGTCCATCCCGCTCCGTAGACGACACCCCGATGGGAATAGAGGAGTTCGTAGCGGGCGATAAGGGTCCTGGCGATAAAGACTAAGGTGCCGAAGACGAAGTTTGCCGAGATCTGCGTGACGAGACGGTGGATAAAAGAGTTCCGGGTAAGGTTGTCGAAGGCAAGTCCGCGGGAACGTGCGAAAAAGGGCATTCTCGACCACATAGAGACCTCCTGACGAGCAAAAGGGAAAAGGAGAAGAGGCTGCCGAGCGAATCCACGATGAAATTCAAAAAGGGGAGTCTGAATATGTAGAACCCTATGTCTTTCAGAAATACGGGGTCTTCTTTTCCGAAGGGGACGGCGTTGAAGAAAAGAAGCGCCTCGTTCCAGTGCGCTGAGCTTATCGTGCCGGCGGCAATGAACAACGGTATCTGGAGGAGAAGCGCGGCGAGGAGTATGAACTTGGAGCGGTTGTCCCTTACGGGCGACGGCCCTGTCGGTTTTGCGCCGTGGTACCAGAAAAAGACATTTGCCACGCCGAGGGATATTGCGACAAATCCGCCGGCGAGAAAAAGCTCGCCTCGGAGAAAGAGCACCTTCCAGTAGCGGCTTGCGTATCCGAGGTTGTCGTACCAGAGCGATGTAAGGTAGACATCGCTCCAGATGTAGATGCCGGCAAGCGCCGCGAGTCCGAGCAGCGCAAATGTCCCGGCTTTTTTGTAACGCCTTCTGCTTCAGGTTGCGTAACACAGGCAGAAAGAAGATAAGGCCTATGAAGACAAAGATGATAAAATTGATCACGGGGTCTCCTCTCACGTAGCATATACGCAAGTCGCTCCCGTAGTCAATACACCGTTCCTTTATTGACAATCATCCGGATAAGCAATTAAATTACACCATGTATCCCATTATTTCACAGCGTTCATTGATAGGGCTCGATTACACAAACGGGTCGTACAAGACGGCCCGCCGGCATATTTTCCCCCTCTGGAAGGCTCTGCCCACCCTGGGCTTTTACCGTTATGTCTTCCCGATCGTCCTCAAGGCGGGCGCCAGGGCAAGATGGACAAGGTATGATACTACCGCATGGTGCAAAAGCAGCCTTGAAGTGCTCAGGGCCCTGGAGAGTGTCGGCATCGAAGTCGAGATAACAGGCATCGACCATTTCAGGGAACTGAACGGACCGTGCGTCTTCCTCTCTAATCACATGAGCACCCTTGAGACCTTTGTCCTTCCCGTCGTCATCGCCTCGATCAAGCCGGTCACCTTCGTGGTGAAGGAGGCCCTTGTGGAGACCCCTGTCTTTAAATACGTGATGCGTTCCCGGGATCCCGTCACCGTGGGCCGGGCGAATCCCCGGGAAGACTTAAAGGCAGTGCTGGAAGGGGGAACAGAGAGGTTGAACGCCGGCATTTCGATAATCATATTCCCGCAGACCACACGGTTCCTGGACTTTGATCCCGGGACATTCAACACCATCGGCATAAAACTGGCAAGAAAGGCAGGCGTCCCCGTGGTCCCCATTGCGCTGAAGACCGATGCGTGGGGCAACGGCAAACACTTCAAGGATTTCGGCAGGATGGATCCTTCCCTGCCGGTGCATTTCGCTTTTGGAAAACCGCAATGGATCAAAGGCCGTGGTGCAGAGGAGCACAGCCAGGTCACAGAATTCATCGGCAGTAAACTGGAGGAATGGTCGGGCCGGGACACGGCCCCCCGCAATGATCCCTGAACATGGGTAGCTTGAAAACCGCAGGGATAATCATCATCGGCAATGAGATCCTCTCAGGCAAGGTGCAGGACACGAATTCACCTTACCTCGCATCGGAATTAAGAGACCTCGGAGTAAGCCTTGCACGGATCAGCGTGATTCCTGACGATGCGGAGATCATCGGTCGGGAAGCAGCAGAGTTTTCGGAAAGGTATGATTATGTATTTACATCGGGAGGGATCGGTCCGACCCACGACGATGTCACTGTGGAAGGCATTGCGCGCGGTTTCGGCGTGAAGGTCGTTACACATCCGGTACTGGCAAAATACTTTCAGGGGCGGTACGGCGACAGGCTCAATGCAGCGGTCATGAAAATGGCAGCGGTGCCGGAAGGGGCCGAGATTATTGACCCCGGCGATATGAGGTTCCCTTTGATTTCTTTCAGGAACATCTTCATCCTCCCCGGCATACCACAATACCTCGAGGAAAAATTCGCAGGGATAAAAGAGAGATTCCGTTGCTCCGAATGCCATCTCAGGAGGCTCTTTCTGAAAGCCAACGAATCGGATATTGCAGAAACCCTGAATGGGGTTGTCGCAAAGAATACGGAAGTCACCTTCGGCTCCTACCCTATCCTGGAGAACCCCGAATATACGGTCATCGTCACCGCGGAATCGAGATCGCTGGGCGCGCTGAACGCTGCGGTTGCAGAGCTGGTGCACCGGCTGGACCGGGATATCCTCGTCCGGGTTGAGTAAAGGGGAGCGACCGCCTGCAATCCCCCTGCCCCGTCAGACCTTGATATGCAGCATAGGCAATCCCAGCCTCTGTCTGTTGTTCTCACCTTTGAACAAGTCTGTCGCCCTCTCCGGGACATCGCCCCGCTCACCCTCGTGCTGGGCCTGGAGTTTCGTGGGCAGACTTGCAGCATGATGAACGGTGTATTTGCCGAATTTCTCAGACAACCTGTCAATAGTGCGTAGATCCTGGCCATCTTCTCTATCTTGGCAGTGTCGTCAAAGAGGGTATACTGGACCTCGTCCTTCCGGTACCAGGCCGGCAAGGACGACACCGGTCTGGCGATAGGGGTTCGCAGGCCGATAAAGATGCTCAAAGCCCTGCCGTAACGGTCCGAAGAGCTCGGCGGGATAGGCCGTGGGACGGCTCAACTTCATTTCGACCCCGGTGTCTTTGAAATCCTGTGTCCTGAGAAAGACGATGAGCCGTGTGGCAGCGAGCTTGTAGCGTCGTGCCTTGATGCAGGCGTTCTCCAGGTTCTTCGAAAGCTGGGCAAAGACGAAGGTCTCATCCGTTCGACGGAGGGGTAAAGGTCTTTGTCTTGCTGATGGACTGATAGCTGTCTTTTGATTCGGTGACAACCGGGTAGACGCTCCTTCCGTTCAGCTCGTGCCAGATCTCCTGATAGGGCTTGGAGAGATGTCTTCTGGATAAACCCTTCGTCCTTTCGCGCAAACTCCAGGGCGGTCGTTATCCCGAACTTCCTGCAGGAAGGCGGCCGTATTCGGCCCGATGCCCCAGACCTTTTCCACGGGCAGTTTTTCCAGATAGAGGTGTATCTCCCTCCCCGGTATCAGGGTGAGGCCGTGGGGTTTGTTATGTTTTGAACCGATCTTTGCCAGGACCTTCGAGAGGCTCACGCCCGACCGATACGGTGATCCCCAGTTCTGTCTCGACGGTCTCCTGCATCTTCCGGGCGATCATCCCGTAGGGACCGTGGAAAGCTCCTCCTCAGGCCCGGTGAGGTCCACAAAGGCCTCGTCGATGGAGTATTCCTCCACGTCCGGGAGAGAAGCGCCTGAGTATCTCGAACATCCGGACGGAAAAGAGGCTGTAGGTCTCATAGTCCGACGGGAGGATGACGGCATCGGGACAGATCTTCTTCACCTCGAAGAGCCGCATCCCCCTCGTGACCCCCCTGGCCTTTGCCTCGTAGCTTGCGGCCGCCACGATCCCGCGCTCCTTGCCGGTGATGACGGGTTTACCCCTGAGCTCTGGATGGATCGCCTGCTCGCAGGAGGCAAAGAAGGCATCGGCATCCAGATGGAGGATCGCCTGCGGCCAGGAATGGATGGTGAGGGGTTGGGCGGTCATTGAACATTCGTAGGGGCATGGCATGCCCCTGCCGGCGATTTTAGAGAGACGATATACAGGTGTTTCCAGTTTGAACCGAGATGACCCGCATTCATAACTATCGCAATTTCATCCGTCACCTTTTGATTTTCTTCGCACTTTCTATATTTGTGTTCCTTGCTTGATATGGTAATTGATTCTGTTTTTTTTGCAAAAATTAATAACAGATAACGCAAGGCTATTATAAAATTCCTTGGAATATTTGAATTCAGATGATTTAACGTTATAATTCAACCTGCCAAAGACAATTTTATCCACAAAAGATACCGCTTCCAATATTTCCATCAAGTCCTGCTTAATT
Organism: Nitrospirota bacterium; assembly: GCA_963699545.1. GTDB lineage: Bacteria > Nitrospirota > Thermodesulfovibrionia > Thermodesulfovibrionales > UBA9159 > JAMCQB01. The sequence continues at coordinate 166,091 of CAVOUE010000009.1, forward strand.
AAATTAGGGGTAGGATATGGCTCCATGCTCACCCATGTTTTGAATCCTTTTTTATGCAAATATTTGAGAGATTCGATTCTATCTCTAAACTTGGCCGAATTCGGCTCGAATTCTTTCCTGAATTTTTCATTCAGAGAAACTAATGTGATACCATACTCATTTTTGTTACTAAAACCATTTCCATTACCAAGTTCTCCAGGAAAAATCCCTTTCGTTAATACAGTGCAATGGATATTATTTGTATTGAGCTTAGCGATAATTTTCAAACTCAAGTTACATACCCGTTCCTGCTCATACATGAATGGGTCCGTAGAAAAACATAAATGAACATACTTAATTTTCTTTTTGTATTTTGGTATTTCTTTTTCCAGAAGCCCTAAAGCATTCGAAACTATTTTAGGCCGGCACCATTCTTCATAGGTTTTTACAATTCCACATCTTTTTTTCATCATATAGGCATAACATGGGTACTTGCAGCCGTGAGAACAGCCCTCGACATGATTTAAACAAAAATCTGCGTACTCGACTCCGCTTTTATAAAGCAGAGATTTTCTTTGTATTTCTAACAATCTCATATTATCTTAAACAAGTCCGTTTCGGTGAAAGACCTGCATCTTGGTCTTGGATTAATCCTAATAAGCTTTTTATCTTTTTCTAAATATATCAAAGCATCTTTAAAGTCTTGCACGCGATAAACATTTTCTCCTGTTAACATTTTTTCCAATATGGTATCCAGCGTTATTTCTTGACTTCCTACGAATTCATCATATATAGCATTCATGATGTCTTGCTTGAAAAATAAAGTTTGTCTTTCTGGCTCTCCTTCTATGAAATTATCTTTCATTTTTTCAAGACCCTGGAGTTCCCCCGGTTTGATAGACACATTTAAAGGTACAATTGGAAGCAACTGAGGAGGTGTCCATGTCGAACCGGAAATACACAGAGGAGTTCAAGTCTGAGGCAATCAAGCAGGTGACAGAGCGGGGCTACAAGGTCCAGGAAGTATGTGAAAGGTTAGGGATATCGGACAAGAGCCTGTACCTGTGGCTGCGATTAGCACGAAAAAGCAACGGGAAGCACGGACAGGGCAACGACAATGAGCTGAAACAGGAGATCGTTCGTCTGAAGTCGGAACTGAAGCGGGTCGAAGAGGAGCGTGACATACTAAAAAAGGCCGCCGCGTACTTTGCCAAGGCATCCCAGTAAGGTACGCTTTTATCAGAGGGCACCGGCAGGAGTTTCGAGTGGTGTCAATGTGTCGGGTGTTGCGGGTGCACAGAAGCGGCTATTACGCCTGGATGAAAGAACCAGAGTCTGCCCGGCAGAAAGAAAATCAGCGATTGGTCGGTTTGATCCGGGGATTTCATGAGGCAAGCGATCGGTCTTATGGCAGCCCACGGATAACAAGGGATCTGCGGGAGACCGGGGAGCAGTGCAACGAAAAACGGGTAGCCAGACTGATGAAGCAGGAAGGCTTAAGGGCAAAGGTTGGCTATAAGCGACCACGGTATAAGGCCGGGAGAACCTGCCTTGGTGGTTATGAATCGGCTTGAACAGAACTTCGATGTGCCGAGACCTGATTACGCATGGGTGACGGACATTACCTATATCCGCACCTGGGAGGGATGGTTGTATCTGGCAGTTGTACTTGATCTGTTCTCACGAATTGTGGTGGGTTGGTCGATGAAGCCCACATTGGAGAGAGAACTCGTTCTTGATGCCTTGCTCATGGCTGTATGGAGAAGAAAGCCGAAAGGCAAAGTTATTGTTCATTCTGATCAGGGCTCGCAGTATGGCAGTGATGACTGGATGAGGTTTTGCAAGGATCATAATCTTGAACCCAGCATGAGCCGGCGCGGCAACTGCTTTGACAATGCTGTTGCAGAATCCTTTTTCAGTAGTCTCAAGAAGGAAAGAATCGGCAGACGGATTTATCGGAGCAGGGAAGAAGGACGATCAGATATATTTGATTACATCGAGGTGTTTTACAACAGGACAAGGCGTCATAGCTACCTCGGACAGGTAAGCCCTTATGAGTTTGAAAAGGCGGCTGCCTGTGGTAGTCTATGAGTGTCTACTGAACCGGGGGAACTCCACCCTTCCTATTCCGAGATGCAAAAATCAAATAGTAAATATGTACATTGTTAGAATTTTTGAGATTTTTGACCGCATAATATTTGAACCCCAGCTTCTTTAACCCTATCAAATAAATATCCAAATATTTCTTCCTTGCTTGAGAGGGAGTAATTGTTCCTTTCTTCCTTTCCTGATATATTGGCTCCCAAGATTCCGTTCCGAAAATCTTATTTAATTTTTCCCTCTTTTCATCATCAATATCTTTTCCATCTTCAAGCGGCATATATCTATTAATTGCCATTCCAAAAGGAAAATTGATAAGTAACTCGGCTTTATTTTTCTCAGATATTTTTTTGATTGTACCCCAGTAAAGATCACCTGCCTGAGGGTCCAATAAAGCTAAGAAAGGATTATTATCTGCTATTTTTTGAAGAACCCTAGCAATTTCGATATTGCAATCACTATGAAATATTTCAACATTGAGATTAGGGAATAAAGACCTGAGATTTTCGAGTTCTTTTATTTTATTCTCATCCAGTTCTATAAAAAAATACTTACTGAAAGGCGGATTAACCGTCAAAGCTAAAGTCGCAGAACCTCTAATCGTCTTTAAAGTTTGTTTGCTCTTACAGAAGCCCGTGCTTGCAAAGCCATCTATAAAATAAAATTCTTTATATCCTGCACGAGTTAAAATGTTTGAGTATGCTCCAAGATAACTATGAATACACTTTAACTTAATCTCCGACCATTCACCGATTTCTTTGCCAAATTCTTTCTTCATCGTGATAAATCCTTTTCTAAACTTTCCACTACTTCCAGTTTTTCAGAAAAGCAAGCCGATCCTCTATACGTAGTTTCATCTGGTCAAGCAAATTTTTGTACGTCAGAATTTTCACATCTTTATCGGATGATTGTAACCACCGCCACTGTTCATGTGAAATTTGCGGTGTTTTGCCCACCACCAGATTCATAGATGGCTCATAATATTCTATCCCTTGCTTAGCAAATTTTTTCTTCACTGAGTCTTGAGAAAGAAGCCTTGCATAGTTTTTTATCTGCTGGATTGCATAAATTACTTCAGACTTGATAACTGGGATGTCTCGATAAGTACGAGTGAGTGGAATGACTCTCTTAATCTCGAACAAGTCCCAGTCATTCATTACGCTGTTCCTCAAAAAAACATCAAACCGTCTATTCTTCTGCGAGATGTCCAAACTAGGAAGTCTCAGCCATATTTGAGTTTCAATCCTGTCATAATTGGTACCAAAGATATCTTGGAAGTGAGCAACGAGGAATTCTTCAAGCTCGTCTTCTAATGTCTCGCTTCGAATAAGAGCTTCAAATTCAGATAGAACAGTTTCCTTTTTTTGCAGTAAATCAGCAAACAAAGGCTCACAGGGCTGTTTGCTCTCCTTTAAAACTCCCCCAAGGATCGTTTCAGTCATAAATTTTGAAACGGATGCGGAACTTTGATCGAGTCGAATAGAAATCCCTTCATTGTAAGTATTCAAAAATCGCTGAAAGGCTTCTCTTGTCCCACCAGCATTTAAATCGAGGAATGAGTCATAACTCCCAACAAAAAAAGCAGATACGTACAACTGCAAATGATTGGCAAGGTCACTATATTGAGGGATTATAGTACGTTGATAATAATCTTTATCAAGATTTCCTAAATTTGTGAGAACTGCTATGGAACGAAGTTTTGCAGCTTTAACCATAGCCTCGGATACGAGGCCAAAATATCCAATTCTACCTTTATAGTAATCTCTAATCTTTGTCAAACCTTGAGTAAGAAGTGGGTCTTTTGACACATTAATTTTCCTTAAATCGCTGAATATTTCCAGCGGTAGGTAATGAAGGAGAAACAAAGATTCCAGCGAGTCACCATAGGAGTCAAGCAATGGTTTCTTAAAAACTGGTTCATCTATCTCTTGAATACGTTGAAATGGTTCATGTCGGTCATTAAACAGTTCAATGATGAACGATTCAAAAGCAGTCGTGTTAAGTCTTGGCAGAAGTGTTAAAAGAAGATTTTTGTCAACTTGAGGTTCATTTGTTCTCTCGACTGCTTGCATCGCATGAGAAACCTCTGGACCTGAAATTAATATAGGGGGATCAGAAAGTTGATCAAGTTGATGAAAATGGTTACTTGTGCTTAAGTCCGCTTCAAAATGAGGTAGTTCTTGGACTGGTGTTAAAACAAACTCAAAAACCCACTCTTCTTCATTCTCCTCGTCTTCTTCCTCTGATTCCTCAGAATTGATACCGCCCTGAATTGCAACCTTATACCAGCCAGGCTGTATAGTAAGCTTCTCACATTTGTTGTAGTTGTTGTCATACTCATAGCTATCAAATGGCTCCCAAAACATCAGGCTGTTCAAATTTGCCAATACCAGTTGGCCTGTTTTTGTGCCTAAAATCCACCCGCTGGAGAACAGTGATAGGAGGACTTTGCAGATAAGCCTCGGCGTCTGAGTGCCGCACAATTAATGTATATTCGGATTGCAATGCATCGAAAACACATGCCATAATGCCTTGTTGACAAAGAGCTTCCCACTCACCCATTGAGTCAAATCGTGCTAGCAAGTCGGCTCCTTGCGATTCGCCATGACAGAAATCATCCAGTCTCTTCGGATCGCAAAGGACAATACCCAGATCGAACACCGGTTCGAACTTCTTAAATATTAGCCTGAATACATCTTTTGAGCCTTTCATCTACTTTCCCCAAAATTACTTATTACAGTTCCCTCCAAATGATACAGAATCCATATCAAAATTCATAGGAGATAAACGTTTACTTGAACAACTTGTTCCCCGCCCCCGTCACTCCTCTCCCCTATCCAAAACCTTCAGCACCTCCGGGAGAATAACATCAAGAAACTCCGATGGGCTTAGGATTCTGAAAGAGTGTTTCCCTTTCAGTCTGATAAAGTCTTTTTTGTCCCCTGTTACAAGGAAGTCGACACCGCCGCTGATGGCTGATGCGAGAACAGGGATGTCCTTGTCGGAGGTGAGTCCAAACATTTTTCTGATCATCTCTGATGATGGGAGTGGTATGACTTCAAGGTTCAACAGGGGAAGATATTCCCTGTATACCGGAAGAACATCGGGCATTTTCCTCGTCAGGTTCCGCTCGATTTCAATGATATTGTATGCTCCTGTTGCACAGGTAAGCATCGGGAGTCCAAGGCAAACAAGGTCAAGGATAATCCGGGGCGCACCTTTATCAGAGAAAAGACCTGATATGATGACGTTCGAATCAAGGAAGACCTTAACGCCTTTTTTTGCCATACGTTTCCCTGTAAAGCAACTCTCTTTCCTCTTCAAGCCCCTTGAGCAGCTCTTTTTCTGAAAGCCCCGACGCCTTCATGATCCTTCTGATCTGCCTCCGCGCCTCATCGAGTTCGAGTCTTTTCGGCGTGATGATGACAGAGTCACCCAGGGGAATGATCGAAACCATTTGTCCTTCTTCAAGATGGCTTGATTCCCTTATCTTTTTCGGGATCGTCAACTGACCACGGGACTTTATCTCTGCTATGACTGTTTTCACGGCATCCATTCCAGACCTCCTTCTTCTGTTTTCTGAAATTAGAATATCAGAATTCAGAAAAATCCGCAATACGTAGGGGCAATTCATGAATTGCCCCTACCGGTATTTCCTCACCACTGCTGTCACCACCCCCGCAATCTTCAATTCCTTCTTTGGCCTGATGGGCTGATAGCGGGGGTTTGCGGGTATAAGGGTGACGCTCTCTCCCCTCTTTCTCAGATATTTCATGGTCCACTCACCATCAACTTCCGCAATGACAATATCCCCGCTCTTCGGGACCCGCCCTTTGTCAACCAGGACCATGTCTCCGGGGAGTATGCCGGCCCCCGACATGGAATCCCCGGACACCTTGAGGAGAAAGGTGCCCTCGGGGTTTTGTATGAGGAGATCATCAAGGGACAGGGTGTCTGCCAGCGCCTCCTCGGCAGCGCTGGGGAAACCCGCCTCCACGGTGCCGAGGACCCTTATCGGAGAGGCTATTGACCCCGGGATAAGCCTGCCCTTCTCATCTCTTCCCAGCACCCTGAACTGTTCAAGTTTATTCACCAGTTTGAAGACCGCGTTCTTCGACCGCAGGCCCGCCATCTCCCCGATCTCCGAAAAGCTCGGCATCCTGCCCTTTTCAGAATAAAACCGGGATATACCCTTTATCCTTGACCGCAGCCTCTCTTCCTTCTGGTCTCTCTCCATGGTTCCATTATATGGTGAACGAACGTTTACTGTCAAGACCATGCAGACGGTGAAGTATACAGAGGAGCATACCGGTCTTAGGTGGGGGACAACTCTTCTTGTACAAACGGCTAATGGCTTGCTGAGAGGCGGATGCGTTCCTTATGTCTCAAAACTTATAGTAAGGCGGCGTGGAAGGGGCCATTCTGGTTACCCGGTCCACTACTGCTGCTGGAGGTCATACTTCTTTATCTTGTACCCGATCTGCCTCGAGGTGATCCCCAAAAGGCGTGCCGCCTTTGCCTGCACCCATCCGGTCCTCTTCAGGGCCTCAAGGATATTGGTCCTTTCGATGTCTTCAATGGCGGAGGGCAGTGCATCCTTTCCGTGGACCGCATACCTGGTCTTCATGGACCTGTCCCTTATGCCCAGCGGCAGGTCCTCGGCAGTGACGACCTTCCCCCGTGACATGACCACAAGCCTCTCTATGGTATTCTCAAGTTCGCGCACGTTCCCGGGCCAGTCATAGTCCAGGAAGAGGCTCAGGACATCGGCAGAGAGCCTTACCGACTTCTGGTTCTCTTTATTGTATTTTCCAAGAAAATGGTCCGCAAGCACCGCGATATCCTCTCTCCTTTCACGCAGGGGGGGAAGGAATATCGGGACCACATTCAGGCGGTAATAGAGGTCTTCCCTGAAGTTTCCCTCTGAAACGAGACCTTCCAGGTCTCTGCTCGTTGCCGCAACAAGTCTGACATCAACCTTTATCGTGCGTTCTCCCCCTACCCGCTCAAACTCCTTTTCCTGCAGGACCCGAAGGATCTTGGGCTGGAGGGTTATGGGCAGATCTCCGATCTCGTCAAGGAATATGGTCCCGCCGCTGGCCAGTTCGAATCGTCCTTTCCTCGTTGCCATGGCGCCGGTAAAGGCGCCCTTTTCATGGCCGAAGAGTTCGGATTCCAGGAGTCCCTCGGGGATAGATGCACAGTTGAATTTTATAAAGGGATCCTTTTGCCCTCTGGCTCATGTAATGGATCGCCTTTGCCACGAGTTCCTTGCCGGTTCCGCTCTCCCCTCTCAGGAGGACATTCGCCCGGGAAGGGGCCACCCTGTGGATCGCTTCAAAGACCTCCTGCATTTTGTCTGACTGGCCTATGATGTTTTCGACGCTGTACTTGTTCTTCAGCTGACGGGTGAGGATCCTCCTTTTCCTCGAGAAATGCCTCCCGTCTCCTTCTCCACCTCCCGGTGGAGCTTTACCGACTGCGCGATCAGTGAAGCAATGATCTTCAGCAGTCTCAGGTCTTCCTCAAAGGATACCCCCTTGGCGCCGAAAAGCCTGTCCACGCTCAGCACGCCCAACACCTCGTCCTTGAACTTCACCGGCACACAGAGAAAGGCGATGTTCTCCTTCTTGATGGTTTTTCTTGCGCCGGTCTTATTGAGAAAAAGGGGCTCGTCCCCGATATTCGGTATGACGATGGGTGAGCCGTGCTTTGCAACCCTCCCGATGATGCCCTCCCCCAGCCTGTACCTGCCCCGTTTGATCTCTTCTTCTGACATGCCGTGGGCAGCGATGATCGAGACCTCATTGTTGCTCCGCAGCGCCACCGTCCCCCTTTTCATGTCGAGATATTCCGCAAGCACTTTCATCACCCCCCTCAGGTTCGCCTTGACGTTCAGGGATGAACCGAGGAGCTTGCTTATCTCATAGAGAGCGGTGATTCCGAGCTTTTCGGTATAGTTCCTGGTCATGGTAAGAGTTTACTGGAGCCAGACAAAAATGTAAAGCTGTCGCCTTTTTTGTTTGTCGCTGGAATGGCAGGGATAAGAACACGCGGGGAGAAAAAGGCAGGTCTGCTCAGATTTTGGTCATTTCGGAATAGTGGAACTAATCATAGGCGGCAACAGGTGACCGAAGTTTTTTCTTTTCAGAAGTGATCTTCTTTTCCGCCAGCATTTTTTCCTTTGCCCTCTTCGAGCGTTTCCTCTTCTGCCGCCTTATCTTCTCTCTCCTCAGTCTCTCTTCGCTCTCCCTGCCCTCTCTCATCTCCCCGATCTTTTTCACCAGGATAACCCTTGCACGGTAGCGGTTCAATGCCTGTGAGCGCTCCTCCTGGCACTTCACCTCGGTGCCCGTGGGGATATGCTTCAGATAGACACATGTCGAAGTCTTGTTCACCTTCTGCCCGCCTTTTCCCCCGGAGCGGACAAAGGATTCCTGGATATCCTCTTCGCGGATGTTCAAGGCCTCCATCTTCGTCTTCAATCCTTTTTCCTTTGGCGGACTGACAGAAAATATCCCCATGGGGTACATTGTACCACGCCCCGTCCTGACCGAAAAGGTGAATCTGAGATCAGGCGATTGTTCCTTACAAGCATCATGTTTTATTGCCATACATGCCAGGGTATGGTATGTTTAAAATATATCCTGTAAACCTGTTTTTTTTTGGTGCTTACACTATCTTCCCCTGATGATGCGGGGCAAAAGGAGGGTTGTATGTTAGAAGAGATTGTCACCATTACCGGAGATACGTGGAGAAGGGAGGTTTCAGATTCACCGGGAATAATCGTGGTATATTTCTGGGCATCATGGTGCGGGCACTGCAAGATGTATGCTCCCGTCTTTGAAGAGCTCGCTCAGCAGTATGCAGGAAAGATACGTTTTGCAAAATTGAACTGCGATGAAAATGCCGATGTAGCGAATAAATGCCAGGTACGGGGCACTCCTACCATGCTTATCTACAAGAATGGCGAGCAAGTCGACAGCATCGTGGGCGGAATCCCGAAAGAACAGGTTCAGGAAAAACTGGACAAGCTCCTCAAATAATATACGCCCATGGCCTTCAGGGTGAGCAGGGAGGAATTTGAAACCCTTGCGGACAAGGCGCTGGAAGGCCTGCCTGAACGATACAGGAAGTATTTTGCGAATATTGCGATCGCGATAGAAGATTATCCCGGTGAAGAAGACGGAGGAAGGTTGGCCCCGAAGAAAGAACTCCTCCTCGGCCTTTTCTCCGGCGTGCCCTACCACCGGAAAGGAGGGTTCTTTGAGGTCCCCTATCCTTTGCCCGACAGGATCATCCTCTTCCAGAAGAATATCGAGACCATCTGTTCCACGGAAGAGGAGCTCATCGGACAGATCCAGGCCACCCTCGTCCATGAAGTCGGCCACTACTTCGGCCTTTCAGAGGAGGATTTGCGGAAATATGAAAGATAATTGACAGGCATATGAACTGCCCATGCCGGATTGCAGGTTGACATGGCAGGCGAACTTTACCGCGAACGTGCTTCTCTCGTATTGCATTCCTTTTTTCTTCTTTGAGGATTTCTTCCAGATAAGGTACAATCTCATGGTATGAAACGGTTCTCAACGGTCCATCCCCTTTACCTGTCGTTCTACTCAAAGGCCCTCTACCAGGATGTGGGGAGGAACTGGGGGAAAACCGCTTTCCTGTACCTCTTCCTTCTGCTTGCGGTCTGTTCGATCCCCATAATGTTCAGGGTCCATTCCGCTGTTCTCCGATTATCTCCACGGCGAAGCCCCGAAGATCGTGAAACAGATCCGCTCATCACTATTTCCAAGGGCGTGGCGTCGGTGAATGAAGCAATGCCTTACATCATAAAAGATCCTGAAGGCGGCGCGCCCCTCATCATCATCGACACTACGGGCAAGACCGACTCCCTGAAGGGAAGTGAAGCCGTAATCCTGCTCACGAAGACAAAACTCTTCTTCAGAAGAAGCGCCGGGGACACAAGAACCCTTGATCTTTCCAAGATCGACGCCCTCATTATTGATCAGGCAGCGCTGTATGACTGGATCGAGACGTTCCTGGAGTATTTTATCTTTGTGTTCTATCCCTTTGCCCTCCTTTTCTCTTTCCTGTTCCGGATGGTGGAGGCGTTCATATTCGGCGTCATAGGAATGCTCTTTTCGAAAAACATGCGGGTTCCGCTCCGGTATCAAGCCGCCCTCAGCCTTGCGGCCGTTTCGATGACGCCTGCCATAATCCTTGACACTCTTTACAATTACGCGGAAATCAACATCCCCTCCTGGTGGCTCATCAATTCTGTGGTTGCCCTGGGGTATCTCTTCTTCGCAGTAAGGGCAACTGCTGACGGGGATCAGGAGTCAGGCGTATGAATCGGACATGGCGATGCTCTGGCTGGACTTCTGACCGAAATACAGAGATAATGAAATTCAGGAATAAAGGAGGTGGACCTTTTGCCGAACAGACATCATGAGAGGATACACATTGATGAGAAGAATCTCTGTAAGCTCTGCATGAGCGAACTGGGGGAGATCTACACTGACCTCGGCCTCTCTGCTGACGAACTGGAGCTCCTGGCGATGCCAAGACGCTCCTTTACCGTCCACTTCCCCGTGAGGATGGATTCAGGGAAGACAAAGATGTTCCTTGGCCACAGGATACAGTACAATCATGCCAGGGGACCCGCAAAGGGCGGCATCAGGTTCCACCCGGAGCTCACCATTGATCATGTGAGGGACCTCGCCTTCCTGATGGTGCTGAAGTGCTCTGTGGTGAACATCCCCTTTGGCGGTTCCAAGGGAGGCGTCAAGGTCAACCCCAAGGAGCTCAGCCGGAATGAGCTGGAACAGGTAACACGGGGATATGTAAGGGCCATTGCAGACTACATCGGTCCCTTTAAGGACATCCCCGCTCCCGATGTATATACGGACGAGAAGATCATGGTCTGGATACTGGATGAATATGAACGGATCAGGGGGGAACATGTCCCCGCCGTGGTGACCGGCAAGCCGGTGGAGCTCCAGGGAATAATGGCACGCAGGTATTCCACCTCTCTGGGGGGCATCTTCGTCCTCGAAGAGGCCATGAGAAAAATAGGGATGGATCCGCTGGAAACAAGTGTGGCTGTGCAGGGGTTCGGGCATGTGGGTGAGAACGCCGCCCGCATCCTCCATGAGAAGGGGTTCAAGGTGATAGCGGTCAGCGACTCAGGAGGAGGCATCATCAACGAGAAAGGGCTTGATATCCCCCGGGTGAGCGCACAGAAGGAAAGCACCGGGAGTGTGCTCGGTTTCGAAGGGGCACGGAAGATCACGAACGAAGAACTTCTCACCAGCCGATGTGACATCCTGATCCCCGCCGCGCTCTCTGACCAGCTGAACGGGGACAATGCGAGTGAGGTAAAGGCAACAATCGTCCTCGAACTTGCCAATGCACCCACAACCACGGAGGCCGACGAGATATTCTTTGGAAGAAAGATCATGCTGATCCCTGACGTCCTTGCCAACGCGGGAGGTGTTGTGGTGAGCTATTTCGAATGGAGCCAGAACCTCAATAACGAATACTGGCCGGAAGAAAAGGTTTTGAGAAAGCTGAAGGACATCATGATAACCGCCTTCAATGACGTCCACGCGCTGTGCCGCCAGGAAGGCTGCAGGATGAGAAGGGCTGCCTATCAGCTTGGGGTGAAGAGGATACTGCACGCAGAGAGGCTGCGGGGGAACCTCTCGCCATCAGCATGAGATACTCCATTGGCCGGACAGCGGTTTAAATACAGACGGGAGGATTTCGGCAAGCTCCCGGTCATTCTCCACCATCTTACGATTTATCTGAACTTTCTCAGGGACTCTGTCGAGGCGACAAATTGTCTCGACATGACGGCGAAGCAGGATATTGACGAGATCCATCTGGATGCCAACAGCCTCGATATTATAAGAGTTGAAGTGTGCACAAGTCCTGCGGCTCAGGGCATCCTCCTGGATTATGAATACGTGAGGGAGAAGAACAGGCTCGCGGTGAAGTTGCCGATGACCGTTAAGGCAGGGGAAAGGTTCCTTGTGAGGACCTTTACCCGCTGTTCTCCCTCTGACCATATCCTGGAGGGAGTATACAGAGACGCGACACCTCCCGGAGCTCCGCAGCAGTATATGTCCCAATGTCAGCAGTGGGGATTCCAGCGGATCATGCCGATCTTCGACGACTGCCGGGCCAAGTGTACCATGACCACCACAATCGAGGCGGACAGGGCATATACCCATCTTGTCAGCAACGGCACTATCAGCCGCAGGCTCAACCCCGGGGGAAGGCCCGTGCCGAAGCCGGGCGAGCCTCACCGGCAGATCATCACCTATGAAAACTCGGTGCCCATGGCTCCCTACCTTTTCCTGGTCTGCGCGGGCACATGGGATACGCTGGTGGACGAAGTGACCTATGGATCAGGCCGCACGGTACGCCTTGAATATCTTGTTCCTCCCGGGGCCGTGGATGATGTTCGCATCCCCATGGAGATACTAAAGGAGTCCATCCTGTGGATAAGGGAAAGGCAGGATTATGAATACACGGGCGACACTTACCGCACCATCTGCATGAACAAGTCTAATTTCGGTGGGATGGAGAATGCGGGCAATACCACCATCGTCACGGATGCAGCCCTCATAACGGAGCACACTCTTGATTCATCCCTGCTCTACACCCACGGAGTGATCGTCCATGAGTTCGAGCACAACCAGTGCGGGAGCGAGACCACCATGGAGACGCCGTTTGACGTATGGCTGAACGAGGCATATACCGTTGATGTGGAGAGGCAGTTCATGGCGGACGTCTTTGATCCTTCTTTCATCAGGCTCCATCAGGTGGAGGGCATACGCAATCCGCTCCTCGGTCCCCTGACCATAGAAGACGCCGGTCACGCCGGCAGGATCGTCAGGGAAGGGTTCAACGATCCGGATGAATTGATCGACGGCGTGACCTATATAAAAGCAGCAGAGGTGATCAGGATGATGAGGCTGATCATCGGGGAGAAGAAGTTCCTTGAGGGAAAGGCCCTTTATTTCTCCCGCTACCATAACGGCAACGCAAACACCGAACAGTTCTTCCAGTGCTTTGAAGAGGTATCCGGCGCCTCCCTTGAACAGTTCAGGAGAGAATGGCTTTACCGCGTCGGCTATCCGAAGGTCACCGCACATACCGAATATCGCCCTGCTGCGGGACAGTACCGCGTCGGCTTTCGTCAGGAGCTGGAGCAGGGGCAAACCCCCTTCCACCTGCCCATAGAACTTTCCCTGGTGGATCAGGAAGGGAAGGACATCCCAGGCACACCACGGATCTTTCAGCTTCGGGAGGCCAAGGGGGAGGTTGTTTTCGACACTATTTCAACACCCCCCGCCTTCGCCTCCATGAACCGCGGCTACTCCTTTTACGGGACCTTCCGCAACGCGGATGCCGGACCCCACCTTTTCGCATCCCAGGCGAGACTCGACCCCGATGCATATAACCGTGTGGATGCCATGCGCCAGTTCACCGACCTCGAACGAATAAAGCTTCTCCGGAATCCGGATGCCGGGGTAAGCGACGGCTGGCTCGCTCTTTTCGGAAACATCCTCGGCGACATCACCATCGCTCCTTCGTTGAAGGCCTATTTCCTCAGGATCGATGAACAGCCCGTTGACCGCAGCTACGCCACGTGGTATCAGGAACTCGTTATTGCCAGGGAGAACCTCATGCTGGCTGCAAACGGGAGATACCGGGGTTTGCTCCTGGCACAATTTCAGAAACTGGATACGTATTCTCCATCAAAAAAGGGATCTCTCCGGGACGGCATGGAAGATCGCATGCTTAAGAACGCCTTGCTCGATCTGATCGCTATCGATGATTCGGAAGATAGTCATCGTCTGATCCTCGATCACTTCCGTTCTGCCACTACCGCGACAGACCGCGTGGCTGCGTTGCTTGCACTCAACCGGAGTTCATCCCCCTCGCGCCTCAGCGTTCTCGAAGGGGTGTATGAGAGATGGCATACCCATCTCAGCGGGTACGCAAACTACCTCAGAGTGGTCTCCGGCGGAACCAGGGATGACGTCTTCGACATGATAGAGAGGGAGAAGAAGCGCGCGGGGTTTGACATCGCCCTGCCCACGTGGTCCCGGGCCCTTTTCCTGCCCATGGCCACAAACAACAAAATGCTTTGGACGGACAGGGGAATACAGTGGATCACCGATACCATCATTGAACTTGCGCCGGTGAATGCGACCACCACCGGCCGTCTCCTGAACACCTTCCAGCATGTCAGGAAATTGAAGGCGCCGTTACAAGATAAAGTGAAGGTGGCGTTGGAGCGTATCGTGCAGAGCATCCCTGAACAGGACAACCCGGCAGTTCGCGGCCAAGCCAATGCCTACTTGCAAAGCTGAAAGCATCAGCAATGCCTTCAGGCATAGTGCAGGAACCTTCTGATCTTCTCTGATACCGAGCTTTTTCCGAAGGGTCCTTCATTTCGCCGCTTTTCCGATCACACCAGCCTCCTGCTTATCAGCGGCTCCAGGGTCGCCACAATGTGGCCGTTCTCGAATATGGTCACCTTCCCCGTACTCTCCGAGACCACCACAGCCACAGCCTTTGTCTTCCGGGTGATCCCTGCAGCGGCCCTGTGTCTCGCACCCAGTCCTCTCAGCTTTTTTGCGGTCGCGCCTCCCGCGTCAAGGTGTCTTCCGGCCGCCTCCACAATACCTTCTACGGAAATAATTATGGCCCCGTCCAGTTTTGCCAGCTCCTTGATGCTCTCCACCACTTCGGGAAGGGAGATTCTTCTCTCTTTTTTCGAATACCCTTTGAAGGCATTGAAGACCGCCTGATGGGAAGATGTGAGGACATCTTCCGTATCACCGATAACGAATATGGTCCCCACTGATTTCCCTTCCCTGCCCAATGCGCCGATGTCCAGGGCGATGTCCACCACCGCCATGATGGTGTGGAACGCCCGGTTCTTAATGAGCCCCATCACGTCAAAGGGGAATTCCTCGCTCCATGAGAGCGACAGGTCATGGATGGTGATGGTATCGAGGTGGCTCTTCCCTGAAGGTCCGAGGACGCAGACCACTTTGCTGTCCTCATTGATCAGTCCCTGCATCACCCCATGGAGAAATGCGTATTTTATTCTCGAAAACCTGCTCTGGTTTCCTGACCAGCTCCGGATGATCTCCCTGCACGAATCCTGGAGCACAGATTCCCTGATCTCCAGTTCCCTGGGTATCACGAGGATGATCCGGTCTCTCGCGGCGATCCCGGATTTCAGCCACCATCGGCACTCAGGAATGGTATTCAGGAACAGGAAGAGCTTCTCGCTGCCTGTCTCGCTGGCTGCCCGCAAGGCATTTTCTATGATGATGGTCCTTTGGTCTCTCATAATGAATTATCATACCACAGGGCTTGATGATGGGGGCTTCCGTCAGCGATGGGCAGGCAACGTGACCTCGACCTCACGGTTCTCGAAAGGACACAGGAATCGCAGCGAAACAGCCCGGAGTTGCATCCCCTCCCTGTTCTTGTCCCCCTTCCCGTATCTCGGATCTCCCAGCACCGGGAACCCGATCATATCGAAGTGGCGGCGTATCTGGTGGAGACGCCCGGTCCTTATGCGCACATGGACAATGGAGGTGTTCTTCTCCGGATCGTATGACCCCACTTTGAACTCGGTGAGAGACGGTTTGCCGTCAAGAGGAAATGCTATGTGTCCGTGCCGTCCCGTCTCGCCCGCGTTTCCGAGGACTTCGGCATGATACCCCTTTACAATGAGGTTCTTCTGAAACAGCGCTGAAAGTCTCGCCGCAGCAACCCTGCTGTGGGCCACGAGCATCAGACCCGAAGCCTCCCGGTCCAGACGATGAACAAGAAAGACCTCGCGGGCAGACTGAAAGAACAACTCGGTCTGCCTCAGAAGTGAACAGTGATCGCCGTACATCGTCCCTTGCGCCACAAGCCCCGGCGGTTTGTACCAGACACTGTAGTGCCCCCGTCGCTCAAACAAACAGCCTCAGGGGGCTTCAGCGAAAGCAGTTTCTCGTCATAGTAGAACTCGATGCGGTCGCCTTTGTTCACCGCCGCTGTGGCCCTGCGCAGCCGTCTCAGCCGGCCCTTCCCCTTCCCGATCCATACAGCTCCCTTGTTCATTGCGTCCTTGACCTTTCCTCTGGAGAGGCCTGTCCTGGAGGCCAGGAAGTCACAGGCGGTTTCACCGGTCTGGGAGTCCACCGTTTCCCTGAGAATGATTGTATCCATACGGTGCGCTGTCATTGCTTATTCTACCATCACCGCAGGTACTCCATTTTGAAATTGTTCTTGGTATAATAGAGCATTCATTTAAGAGACCACTCTCATGATGCAGGAGGGGCAAGTGTTATTGGATGTGACCCTGGATAATGACTCCGTGACCGTCGCCATTGACAATCCCTTTCATTTCGATATGGATTCGGTCATGGGGGAGATCGAGAAGTTTACCTCATCAAAGAACGTGGCTTTGAGCGGGGTCGATGTGAGAGAATTAATCCCGAAAATGATCAGGGGCATAGCAGGATGCGAGGGCGGATGCCCTGCGAACGCAAAAAACCTTGTGGAGCAGGGCTTCAGGAATTTTGAACTGAAATACATTGAAGGAGGAATTCTCTCGGCAAAGGCGACCATCGCAGGCGGGACGACCTTGCACCTTAAGATGTTCCCGGACTTCTGACCAGGAAACAGAGTCTCAGTCCAGAATCGTGAAGGGCGAGGGCATGAAGGTGATGACGAAGATGACCAGCGTCACCGCCCCGATAAATCTTCTCTTCCTGTCCAAGGGGACTTCCCAGTAGATCACCGGGGGATGCCTCAGACCCAGAACGACCATAAGGGCTCCCCACACGGCCCAGATCTCCCAAAAGAATAATCCAAGGATCAGGAGGATCACCACAAGCGCAATGGAGAGAACCCTGTGACGTTCCCTCAGGAAAGCATATGCAATATGGCCGCCGTCAAGCTGTCCTATAGGAATGAGGTTCAGCGAGGTGACAAAAAGACCGATCCAGCCGGCAAAGGCCACCGGATGCAGGAGTATATCGTATGCATCCGGAGGAGTCCCTATCACAACACGCGTCAGCAGTGAAAAGAGGATCGAATCACCGAGACGCAATCCTCCGGCGGTCTCACTGACAGGTACCACGCTGGAATAGTGGAGTCCCGCAACAGCCGCGATTACCGAGAGGACAAACCCGGCTATCGGTCCGGAAGCGCCTATATCGATAAGGGCCTTCCTCGTTATTATCGGGGATTTCATCTTGATAAAGGCGCCAAACGTCCCGATCACCGAGGGGGCGGGGATGAAATAGGGCAGCGTCGCCTTCGTGTGGTGTCTTCTGGACGTGAAATAGTGGGAAAGCTCATGGCTGAGAAGAATACCCATGAGGGTCAGAGCAAAGGGCAGACCTTCGACGATCCTCCCAGGCTCATGAAAGATATCAACACCTTTCTGAAAGAGCGCACCGGCAACAAGCATCGACAGGAAGGTGAGTATGAAAAGAACAAGATGCAGAAAGGGGAACTGTTTCACAGAACCGGCTCCCCCTTCAGGTCATAATCATACGCCTCCACGATCTGTACCTTCACAAACTCTCCCGGTCTCAACATTTTTTGGAACGGTAACACGGTGACACGGGCATGCGGTGACTCCTTTTCCCTTTGAATCTTTGTCTCCGTTCTCCGCGTCCAGCATGACCACTCCGTCTATCTCGGGGGCCTGCGACGAGAGTCGCGCGATGACCGTCCCTCCCTCGACCTCATCCACCAGAGCTCTGAGCCTTTTCCCCACGAGTGCCTTGTTCTTGCAGAGGGATATGGAGGACTGCAGTTTCATGATCTCATCCCTCCTTCTCTCCTTGATCCTCTTCGGGACGTTCCCCTTCATCTTCGATGCAGGTGTCCCCTCTTCCCGTGAGTAGAGAAACACACCGAGACGCTCGAACCCCGTTTCTTCGATGAATCCCTTCAGTCCGGCAAAATCCTCTTCGGTCTCTCCGGGGAAGCCGACGATCAAAGTCGTTCTGAGGGTCATCTGAGGGATCAAAGCGCGTATCTTCTTTATCATCCGCGCAATCGATTTCCTCGAGCCTCCCCGCCCCATGGCCTTCAGTATTCGCTCCTCAGAGTGCTGCAGGGGGATATCCAGATATTTGCAGACCTTCTCCTCTTCCGCAACAACCGCCAGGAGTTCGTCGCTGATGGATGTCGGGTTGAGATAGAGCAGGCGGATCCAGAAGTCACCGCTGATGGAGGCGATATCCCTGACAAGAGAAGATAACGAATATCCACGGTATTCCCGGCCGTAATTCCCGAGATCCTGGGCAACGAGAACGAGCTCTCCCGCTCCGGCGTGAATATGCTCCTCAGCCTTCTTCAGTATGCCGTCCGGCTCCATGCTCCTGAAAGGTCCCCTGATTGAGGGGATAACGCAATAGCTGCATCCCCTGCTGCATCCCTCAGCCACCTTGAGATAGGCATACGGCGAAGAGGCCAGAGGCGACTGGCCATGGGCGAGAGGCTTTCAGTTTCTTCCCATTGCCCCTTGCCTATTGCCGCGTGCGGCCACTTTCTTGCAATATTCAACTATCCTCTCTTCCTCGCCAACACCCCACAGGGCGTCTATCTCCGGGAATCTCCTTTTTGAGCTCTTCACCATACCTTTTTGCGAGGCATCCGAATACAAGGAGTTTCCTGCCTTCCTTCGTGATATGTTTCAGTTTCAGTATCTCTCCGATGGATTCCTTCTTCGCATCTTCGATGAAACCGCAGGTATTCACCAGCACAAGATCGGCATTTTCCGTTTCCGGGGTGTAGACGAACCCTTCACTCCTGAGTTTCGTCAGGAGTGTATCGCTGTCAACGAGATTCTTGGGACATCCGAGGCTGACCATGGACACTTTAGGCATTTCTTCTTTTGAGCATGCGATAGATGATGATATAGCTCCCAACGGACGAGAGACTGCCGATGATTACTGTCCCCACGATGAACGGCATAAGGAGCGGCCCAGATCCTTGATCAATGTGCTGAGGTTGATATGGCCCCAATCAATCGCAGGGAGTATCTTTTCGATTCTCAGACACTTCGCGCCTACCCATGTGCTGAACGTGTATATGGGTATTATGGTCCATGGGTTTGTGACATACACGCCGACAATGGTCACCAGTCTATTGAGCCTGAGAATGTGGGCTGCGGCGAGCCCAAGAAGAGTATGGATGCCGAACAGGGGCGACATGCCGATGAAGATACCGAGGGCAAAAGCAATGGATATCCTGTGGGGGGTGTCCTTTACACTGAATACCAGCTGGATCTTGTCCCTTAACGCCAATGTTGATACCCTTCCGGCAAGAACGGTTTTTCTCTGCCGTTTCTGTCAATGAAAACCCTCTCCGAATCCGTGATCTCGCCTATGCAGACAGCGTCCACCTTCCTTTTAGGAGAAACGGTGAAGAGGAGTTCATAGTCCTCCCCCCCGGACGTAGCAAGCCTGTAAGGATCGATACCGCAAGCTCGTGCCGCCTTTTTCATCTGGGAAGAGAGGGGGAGATGCCTCATGGAGATACGCGCGCCCACCCCGCTTTCATCGCAGAGCCTCGAAAGGTCTATGAAGAGACCATCGCTCACATCGATCATGGCCGTTGCAACCCTCGCGATCTTCCCGGGTCTTCTTGCCTCGGGCAAGAGATGCCTCCTCAGCAAAGGCTCCATGACCGACCATCCCATTGGTCTATCCGTCTCTTCCCCGGTTTCCAGGGAAAACGGCCTTCCAATGATTTTCAAGAGTTCAAGACCGCATGCAGAGTCACCCAGTTTCCCTGTCACATAGATCCTGTCCCCCGGTCTTGCCCCGGAGCGCATCACCGCTTTCCTTGTGTATCCTGCCAAAGTCGCAGCGAGCGCTGCCCCTGCCTTTGATGAAGAAAGATCACCGCCGATAAGTTCGACACGGTAGAGGGCCATTGCACTTTCGACCCCGTCAAGGAAGGATGCCAGAGATTTCTCGTCGGCTTTCTTATCCATCGCAAGGTCCAGGAGCACGAACCGCGGGTCCCCCCCCATGGCGTATATATCGCTCACATTGGAAGAAATCAGCTTGAAACCGACCTGGAACCACGTAGTGAATTCGAGGTCAAAATGGACTCCCTCGGTCATCATGTCGGTGGTGAGGAGGAGCGACTGATCATGCGGCGCGACCACGGCTGCGTCATCGCCGATGCCCACGACCACATCCCTTGACCTCGTCCTGAATCTCTTCCGTATCCTCTTGAGAAGGGACAGTTCCCCTATTTCGGACAGCTTCATAATTTCCTGGTCATTGCAGGTTCAGCAGGATTGACGCTCATGCCCGGGGGGATTCGCCAAGGCGAGAGCGACAGCAGTCCGCCTCAGGCGGATCGACAACCCCGAATGCCGCGGGATCGAAAAACAGCAGCAAGCATGAGTCAGCCTTGCTGAACAACCCTGCTACTTTTTCCCTGCCTTCCTGTTCGTCTTCAGGGCCACTTTGAGAACATCATCCATCGTATCCGCAAAGATAAACTCCATCTCCTTCTTTATGTACTTGGGGATATCTTCAAGGTCCTTCCTGTTCCTTGACGGGATAACCACCCGTTTTATTCCCATCCTCTTTGCCGCAAGGGTCTTCTCCTTCAGCCCCCCGATAGGAAGCACCCTTCCCCTGAGGGTGACCTCTCCGGTCATGGCCACACTCTTGCTCACCGGCTTCCCTGTCAATGCAGAGGCGATGGCTGTAGCCATGGTTATACCGGCGGAAGGACCGTCCTTCGGGATCGCACCGGCAGGCACATGAATGTGCAGGTCTGTCCGGGAAAAGAGATCGTCGTTAATCCCAAGCTTTTTTGCCCTCGACCTGACATAGCTCAGTGCTGCCTGGGCAGACTCCTTCATCACATCCCCCAGCTGGCCCGTGAGAGTGAGGCCGCCCTTCCCCTTCATCGTAGTCGCTTCCACGTAAATGATGTCCCCGCCGCTCTCGGTCCATGCCAGGCCTGTGGAGACGCCCACTTCGTCCTTCTCCATTTCTTCTTCGGGAAGGAATTTGGGAACCCCGAGGAAACGGTGAAGGTTCCGAGGCGTGATGCTGAACTTCTTCTCTGCGCCCTCCGCAATCCTCTTCGCGACCTTCCGGCAGAGGTTTGCGATCTCCCTCTCGAGGTTCCTCACCCCCGCTTCCCTCGTGTACTGGGAGATGATCTGGAGCAGCGCAGGGTCAGTGATCTTCAGTATCTTCTTTGTGATCCCGTGCTCTTCCAGCTGTTTAGGCACAAGATAATTGACGGCGATACCCAGCTTTTCCTCTGCAGTATAGCCCGAAAGGTAAATGATCTCCATCCTGTCCCTCAGAGGACTGGGTATCGTGTCCACAAGATTCCCCGTGGTGATGAACATCACGTTCGTAAGGTCAAAGGGTACGCCGAGATAATGGTCCACAAAGGAATTGTTCTGTTCAGGATCAAGGACCTCTAGGAGCGCGGAGGAGGGGTCACCCCTGAAATCCATGCCGATCTTGTCTATCTCATCCAGCATGAATACCGGATTGTTGGTGGCTGCCTGTTTGATGCCCTGGATAATCCTTCCCGGAAGGGCTCCCACATACGTTCTCCGGTGACCGCGGATCTCTGCCTCATCCCGCACGCCGCCCAAGGACATCCTCGCGAATTCCCGTCCGAGCGCCCGCGCGATGGACTTGCCGAGCGATGTCTTCCCCACGCCCGGTGGGCCTATGAAACAGAGGATCGGCCCTTTCATCTTCTCCTTTAACTTTCTGACGCTGAGATACTCAAGGATCCGCTCCTTCACCTTTTCGAGGTCATAGTGGTCCTTGTTGAGCACCTTTTCCGCAGCCTTGATGTCCAGCTTGTCCTTGGTGCTCCTGGACCACGGGAGTTCCACCATCCATTCAAGATAGGTCCGCACCGTGGCTGCTTCCGCGCTGTCCGGGTGCATCTTCGCGAGGCGCTTCAGTTGTTTTTCGGCCTCTTTCATGACCTTCTCCGGCATCTTTGCTTCTTCCACCTTCTTCCGGAATTCGTTGATCTCTTCGGCCCGTTCATCGATCTCGCCCAGTTCCTTCTGGATCGCCTTGAGCTGCTCCCTCAGGAAATACTCCCTTTGGGTCTTGTCAATCTCGCCCCTCGCCTCTGTCTGTATCTTCTGCTGCACAATGAGGAGCTCTATCTCCCTGCTCAGGATATCGCTCACCCTTTTCAGACGCTGGACCGGGTCGATGATCTCGAGGATCTCCTGGGCCTGCTCTGTCTTCGAGCCCGAGATTGGACGCGACAAGGTCCGCAAGCCGTCCCGGGTCATCAAGGTTCTCGACCACCACCATAATGTCGGGAAGGATGGTCTTGCCCAGGGAAACGGCCTTGTCCAGCTGCTCCTTCACTGTCCTTATGATCGCCTCTGTCTCGATGGTCATCTCGTCAACTTTCTGGTCAACGATCTTTTCGATGGTCGCCGTGTAGAAAGGTTCCATCTGAACAAACCCGAGAAGCCTCGCCTTGCTCACCCCCTGGACCAGTATCTTCACCCTCCCGTCAGGAAGCTTGAGCATCCTCATGATAAGCCCTACGGTGCCGATGGAATAGAGTTCGTCGGTCGTAGGGTTCTCGATATTCAAGTCCTTCTGGGTGACCAGCATCACCATCCTGTTGCTGTCCAGAGCGTGATCAATAGCCTTTATGGACATCTCCCTGCCCACAAAAAGAGGCAGGATCATGTAGGGGAAGACCACGATGTCCCTTACGGGCAACACCGGCAAGGTATCGGGTATCTCAACTTCCTTTTCGTCTTTCTGTTCTTTATCAGCCATAGCATTCACCCTCGATGTTCCGGGGTCAGTCCTCCTTGTTCTCTATTCTTATCTTAATAACCCTTCCCCTTGTCTTGGGCAGCGTCAAGGTTATCACCCCTTTCGTGTACTCTGCCCTTCCTGCCGAGGGATCGACAGGAACCGGAATCCTGATCATCCTTCTGAAACTCTCGAAACTCCTTTCCATGCAGAGGTATCGGTATTTCTTTTCCTTCCGGCTCTCCCTCTTTATCCCTTCAATAATAATGACATCCTCATAGACCTTTATCAAGACGTCGTCGGGGTTGATCCCCGGAAGGTCAATCTCAAGAACAAGGTTATCGTCAGTCTCGTACACATCCAGCAACGGTAAAGAACCGGTCGCTTCCTCGTGCAAAAAAAGGACATTTCTGAGAGCCATGTCAGCCTTTACCCCTCGGGTGCATTGCCGTTCCCCTTGCCTCATGTTCCCTGGCATCGGCCGTATGAATGTTTTTCACTTTCTCGAGTATGTATGCCTTGAACGCTTCCGAGACCTCTTTGTTCCTTAGAGCCAGGTCAACGGTCGCCTTGAGGAACCCGACCTTGTCCCCTGCATCGTATCTCGTCCCCCTGGTGCGATACCCGTAGATCGGCTGTTTCTTCAGCAGATCCCGCAAGGCGTCGGTGAGCTGTATCTCGCCGCCGGCGCCGGCCGTCTGCTTCTCAAGGACTCCGAAGATATCAGGGGTGAGAATATATCGTCCGATAATGGCAAGGGTTGAGGGCGCATCTTCACTCTTTGGCTTTTCCACCAGGTTGCGAATTTTATAGACATCCCCTTCCGGCACCCCGTCGATGATACCGTATTTATGGACCTCGGACCTCGGCACTTCTTCCAACGCTATCACCGGACATTCTACCTTCTCATAAACGCCGATCATCTCCCTGAGGAGAGGGTAATCAGGATCGATCACGTCATCGCTCAGGAGAACCGCAAGGGGCTCATCCTTCACAAAGGGTTTCGCGCAGAGAATGGCATGACCGAGACCGAGAGCTACCCTCTGCCTGATATATGCGAAGTTGATGTGGCTCAACTTGTTTATCTCCTCCAGGAGCTTCTTCTTGCCGGTATTTTTTAATTTTTCTTCCAGTTCGTAGGCAGAGTCAAAGTGATCCTCAATGGCCCGCTTGTGTTTTCCCGTGATGATGATGAAGTCTTCGATGCCGCAGGATATGGCCTCCTCCACCGCATACTGGATCATGGGCTTGTCAACAATGGGGAGCATCTCCTTGGGGGACGCCTTCGTGGCAGGCAGGAATCTCGTACCAAGGCCGGCAGCCGGTAATATCGCTTTCTTAATCCTCTTTTCCTTCATCTATTTCCCGTAATGAGAATGCATAACAGGTGGCTTCAAAATGACTTTGGTTCAGACTTCATATAACTCCTTTATTTTATGGAAAAAACCCTGATTAGTCAAGGGAAAGAAAGGGTGCCGGGACACTTGAAATTATCCATGGATACGATAAGCTGTTAATGGATGCAGCTCCGCGCAGACAGCGGCAGGGGCGGGAAAACGAACAAGCTGGAAAAGGAGGGATTATGACAGTAGAAAATCTCATAGCGAAGTTAAAGAGCTATCCACCTAACATGAAGGCATTTACCTACAACGCAAGAGGCGAGATGGTAGAGGTGGACAATCCTGAGCTCCTGGCAGGCGATGATGAAGCGTGGCATGAGAAGCAAAGTGAAGATGTTCTACTGATCTCCTGAGAGCGGGAAGGCGTTCGCTTGACCGTATGATTTGAAATACGCGGGAGCACACCCCATTTTTCTTCACTGTTCCCTGCGATTTCGTACCTGACCCCTGTCCTGGTGCGATTGCACATTCATACCGGCAGCTCTCACTCATTTCGATGCATTGGCGATGCGGACTTCGGAGGAAGAAGTACAAGACACCGGTCTATTCCTCTTTTTTCTTAATATCTTCCATGAACTGTTTGATCCCCCTCACCAGTTCCTCGGGAGTGCCAAAAGCCGGTGAGCACTTTTTCCCCCAGCAGACATATGACGCTTCTGCTAAGGGATAACCGAGTTCTTTGATTCGGCCTCTTTCCCGCTTTAAAGAAAGTACCCTCACTACCTTTTCGGGGATGTATGTCTTGTTGGCCTGCACTAAAAATCTCCTCGCTCTCTTATCGTGAGCAATGACCGTAATCACCAGTGGCTCCTCCAAGCTCCATCGCAATGCAGTCCCGTAAAGCGCAGCAGACGGTTCAAAATATTCATAGGTACTTCTCAGTTTGGCGCTCGTCCCGTCAATAATCTCTTTCCTATCCTTGCTTCCATTGATGTAATAAAGTCTGCTCAGGAAGATCACTGCCCTGTAGTTGGATGAAGCCGAGGTATAATCCAAGAGCGTGCTTGCCGTAGAAGGTCTTACATCCGTTGTGTCAAGAGTGGGCCTGAACTGCTTATGTTCATGATCATAGAATCTGTTTACCAGAAAGCGAGCAATGTCTTCTGCTCCGTTCATGTACCGGCTCTCGCCCGTTGCATTGTAGAGATCGATAAGCGCCAACCCGAGAAGAACGTTATCAGAGAGGAGACCGTTCAGGTGTTTCCCGCCGAGGTAATAGTGAAATACGCCATCGTCTATTGAATAGAGATTCTTCATAATAAAGTCCGCCGTCTTTTCCGCGATCTTAAGGTATCCCTTTCCCCCCGTGGCGCCGGAGGCGGCGATCAGCGCGGTAATCATCTGAGCATTCGAGTCAGCATACATGGTATGGTCAACATACGGCGGTTTAAGCCGGTTCCTGTTCGTCCTCTTATAGTAGTCCTCATCGGCATCCTGACTTCCATAAAAAGCGCCCTTCCTGCTGCCATACAGATGCTTCTCCACATAGTTCATGGTCTCCTTCATGACCTTCATGTAGCTGGTGTTGCCAAAGATCATATAGGCTGACGCATAATTCTTAATAAGCTCAGCATTCAACTCCAGCATCTTCTCGTAATGGGGCATTGACCAGTCGGGCCTTGTAGAATATCTGAAGAAGCCTCCTTCGACACTGTCATAGATCTCTCCCTTGGACATGTTCTCAAGAGTCGTGGTAATCATTCTCTCCACTTCGGGGTCCTTCCGGCTCTGGTACCCTGAGAGGAGAAAATCGATCGCATGAGCATTGGGAAATTTCTGCGATATGCCGAAGCCGCCATATTCCTTGTCGTATGACGATTCAAGCATCTGAGTTATCCTCGTTATGTCAGAACTGCGTAGAGCCCCACGTTCTGTTTGTGGGCCGTCCTCTTCGCGTTTCGTGCGTGTCTCGGTCCTTTCTTTCACCCTTTCTTCATCATTCCTGTACATCTCAACAAACCTTGAGAGCCACCCGAGCATATCCTCCTGCGAAATGTAGGTTCCGCCCTGCACTATTTCGCCCTCGGGCGTCAGGAGAACAGTGCTGGGCCAACCCCCCTGATTGTAAAGATTGTCGATATCGGGTCTCATGTTCGCATCGACCCTTACGGGGAAAAGATTATGATTGATGTAATCTATAACGTTGATGTCAGAATACGTCGTTTCGTCCATTACGTGACACCAGTGACACCAGACTGCGCTCAGGGAAAGCAGGATGAGTTTATTCTCTCTCTTTGCCTGCTCAAGGGACTCCTTCCCCCACTGCCTCCATTGAATGAAATGCGCCTTATTTTGGCGAGGAGAGAACCGGAAATCGGATGCAAGGACACCTTGATTGAAACTGAAAATAACAAGGACAACGCTTATGGCCAGTTTTTTCAGCATCAGAAAAAAAGGTGGATACGGTACAGTATCAAATGCATATGCATTTTTGCTCACCTGGGCACAGGTGCGAGCTTCTTCTTACCCTCATTGATTTTCTGTGGTGCCGAAGGCCGGACTCGAACCGGCACGCCGTTGCCGACGAGGGATTTTAAGTCCCTTGCGTCTACCAATTCCGCCACTCCGGCAATAGTCGCATCATTCTAAAAGATTGGAGGACCTTTGGTCAAATAAGGCAGGCGAGAGTACCGCACAAGCGCCCACTGCGCGACGAGACTTCCCCGCATCACTGAGCAGGGACGATTTCGATCTCTTTTATCTCTTTTCTCAGTTCTTCTATCCATGCGGTTACAAAGGCCCTGATCTCGTTCTTTTCTCCGGGTCTGACGTCCTCGAATGGCCTGTATGAAGGCCGCTTCATCACCGTCTTCAGGATCATGTAACCGTCCTTTGTCCAGACCACACTGATCTCCCCGTCCTTCAACAGTTCGATCCTGTCCTTGATCCATCCCTGTATCTCCTGAAACCCCGTCACCGAAAAACGCACCTTATCCGGGAATGCCGCTGCGATCTCCTCAAAGGTCTTTCCTGCTCTTGCCTGCCCCTGCAGTTCCGTGACAAGGGTCACCTTTCCCTGCTTGTCACCGTCGGTATAGTGCACCGTGAGCGACTCGACAACCCTTTCTTCCGGAACACTCCTGATCTTCCTGTTAATGAGGTCGCTGATGGAGAGATATCTGCGGAGATATTCTGCTTCGTCGCCGGTGAGTTTGAATTTCCCCGCAAGCTCGTTCACCTTGCCCGCATCCGCACTCACCTTCACCCTCAGTGCCTCGTCATAGAGAATCTGCTCGTTGACGAAATCCTCGAAGAGATTGCCGTTTCTCCACACCACCTCCCTGATCCCCACCTTTGCCACAGCCAATGAAGCGTTATGCATAAATTCAATCACCTGCAGTGTCGTATACTTTTCCCCATTGATCTTCACCGCCGGCGTCTTATATTTGAGGGGAGCATTGTGTCCCTCTTCTTCTTGCTTTCCTTCCCGGCTTTCCCCGCCCGGTGCCTGCCTCATGTTCCGGCGCTCGGCATCCAGCCTCTCCCTTTCGTCCCTCAACTGTTTGCGGTCTCTCTCCATCTCGGCCGTAAATCTTTTCTGCTCGTCTTCAGCCCTGGCAAGAAGGGCCTTACTTTCAGCCTCCTTTTTCTCCAGTTCTGTCATCCTCATTTTCATGTCTGCAGTCTTCTTTTGCTCTTCTTCCAGCAAAACACCGAGTTTTTTCTGCTCCTCCAGCGTCTTGCCCAACGGTTGCTCTGTCAGACGGACATTCTTTTCACTGTCTGCCTGCCGGGGCTCACGGAGCGCATCGCCTCTTTCCGGTTCATGACCGGTCCCGGGCCGCTTTGGAGGTGGTGCGTTCCCAAGGTCACTCAGTTCCCGTTCCACATGCGGCAAAAAAGGACTCTCAGGGAACTTCTGCTTCAACCCTGCAAAGACCTTTCTCGCCTCGTCAAAGGACTTCACCTGGATCAGGGACTTCCCGAGCCAGAACAGGGCAGCGTCCCTGGCTGAACTTCGGGGAAATTCCAAAAGGAACTTGTTCAGCGTATCAGCGGCCATTTCAGGCTGGTACGAAAGATAATACTCATAGCCTTTATCGAAAAGCTCGAATTCGCCGGACGCAGAGGGTTCAGAGACCTGAAACAGCAGAGCGAGGAAGACCGCCGCCGCAATGATCCCCGGACGCACCTTCACCGTCAGTTCATGGTTATGGAAGCCTTTTCCCACAATACCTTTACCCATTCGCTGAGGAGGCTCTCCCTGTGCTGCGAATAGAGACGTTTACGGATCTCCTCCCTGACTTCTGCCAGAGATCTGAACCTCTCGGCCGTCCTGTCCTCAAGCTTCAAAATGTATACCCCCTCCCTGACCCATATGGGGTCGCTTATTTCCCCCACCTTCATCGAGAACGCCTGCTCATCAAGCTGGGGGATAAGGGTCCCCTTTTTGAACTCACCCAGTTTCCCTCCTTTGCCCTTCAGGGGTTCATCACTGTACCGGTTCACCAGTGCTCCAAAATTCTCACCGTCCTTCAAGCGAGCGGCTATCCGCAATGCCTTTCGCTTCAGGTCGGTGATCTCGGTGGCCGTGGCGCCCTCGCCGAGCCTGAGAAAGATCGCCTTCACATCAACAGTGGCAGGACTGGTCACGAAAGCCTGCTTATCAGCGTTATAAACGTTCTCGATCTCTCTATCCCTCACCACCACTTTCGAATCAACGTCCGCTTCCACCAATTTCAATGCCGTCATTTTATCCTTCATAAGGTTCCGATAACGCTGAAAACTCATGCCTTCCCCGACGATCTCTTTCTCAAAGTCCTCCCTGGACAGGCCGCTCTCCTTCCTCAATTCTTCGATCATCCTGTCTGCCTCTGCATCACTCGTTTCAACGCCCCTTTTTCTCGCTTCATTGAGGATCACCTTCTCTTCTATCAGCTTTTTCAGCACCGTCTCGTCCACGACATCTTTATTCGCCGGCATGCCGAGGCTTTTCGCAAACAGGAGATAATCGGACAGCGTAACAGCCTCTTTATCTATGGTGGCAACAACCCTGTCTACGGTCATTCCATCGGAAGGAACAGCAGCCGTCACCAAAAGGAACGTGACGCCAACCACAATGAGTCGGTCAATAGGAAAGGAGCGAGCATTTATGGGTCGTTTCATCTGCATGTTTATCAAGACAAAACCCTTTGCCGGAACAAGAAGAAGTCTCTTTTTGGAAGTGTAACAAAAAAGAAAGAAAAATCTCCACGCGTGACCTTCCCGCACACTGCCTCCACCGACCCATGGCACTGTCTCTCTGCTAATACATCAAGATGTAAAAAATCAGCGCTACATATTCCTTCATCGCAAGGGACGAGTTCTTCAGATCACCCATGAGAGGGAAGTAATCCTGCCATCCATACCGCCTCCCGGGAATGGCACGGAAATCTGCAGGGAAAGGAACAACTTCCCGGCCAGCCTTACGAAAACTCAGCGCGGCACGTCTCATATGATATGCAGATGTCACGATCAAGGGCTGATGATATCCGAGCCTCGTACATATTTCCGCAGTGTTCCTGGCATTCTCCATGGTGTCCCTGCTCTTTTCCTCGGTGATGATCATGGCGGCAGGAACTCCCACGTCAACAAGGAAACGCTTCACGATGGGCGCCTCCGCCTCCCTCTCCTTGAAAACCTTGCCACCCGATACAATGATGGGGATGTTGAGCCTCTTCTGCAGTCTCGCCGCAGTGACGAGCCTTGCCGTCGTCTCTTCCGAGGGACTGCCTCTGCCCGAGAGATCAGGGACGTTGTCGTACGCACCTCCGCCAAGAAGGATGATCACATTGCCCTTCGGGTTCTGAGGTATCACAAGCTGATACTCAAGGCCTCTGAGCAGTGTATCAGCCACCGGAGAGGTGGAGAGAAGCCACAGCAGACAGCCGAGAAACAGATTCACCAGAGCTGCCTTTGCGTTCCTCCTGAAAAAGAGCCATACGGAAGAGCACAGCAACAGCGCGACGAAGATGCCCGGGGGGAAGAGAAAGATGCCGGCTATCTTCTTGAAGAGAAACATGTATCTACCGGTTGTTCGCAGAAACGTTCTTTCACTGCCACCGCAGTCCTCCTGGGAGACCTTCGTCCCGGGGAGAGACCGACAGGAGGTTCTTCCTATCGGCGTCCTCATGCTCCCCGTCCTACTGCCTGTTCCTCTTTCCTATCTTCTCACCCCATTCTCTCGCCTTATTCATGATCTCGCATTCATCGCCATGAGCGAGCGTTCCCTTCTCTACAACTATCTTGCCGTTCACCATCACGGTTTCAACATCGGAAGCCATCGCGGAATACACTATGTGCGAGTACACATCATACAGGGGAGTAAGATGAGGTTTTTCCAAATTGATGACGGTCATATCCGCCATTTTACCTTTTTCAATGCTCCCGACCTTATCACCGAGCCTCAGCACCTCAGCACCCCATCTCGTTGCCATGAGAAGAATCGTTTTCGCATCAAGAACAGTGGGATCATGTGAGATGGCCTTGTGGACTTTTGCGGTGGTCGACATCTCGCTCAGGATGTTCAGATCATTGTTGCTTGCAGCGCCATCGGTCCCAAACGTCACCTTAACCCCGGCAGCGAGCATCGTGACAACCGGAGCAAAACCTGACGCGAGCTTCAGGTTGCTCTCCATGCAGTGAGAAACACCGACGTTTCTCCTTGCAAGCAGTTCAACCTCGTTATCCGCAACCCATATGCAGTGGGCAGCCAACACTCTTTCATCCAGAAACCCGATCGCTTCAAGATGTTCTACAGGTCTTCTCCCGTACCTGGTCATGATCTCTCCAACCTCCCATTCTGTTTCAGAGAGATGGACATGGAGAGGAACATCGAATCGCTCGGCCAGAGCCTTTGTCTTCCTGAGAGTTTCGGGGCTGCACATGTAGGCAGAATGAGGTGCAATGCACGGGGTGACCAATTCATCACCCTTCCAGCGAATGACGAATCTTTCAGCTTTTTCAAGATGCTCATCAGGAGTCTTTCCTGCAGCACTGGGAACATCGAGGATCCCGGCCCCCAAAACCGCCCTCATGCCGATTCTCTTTGCAGAACCCCCGGCGGCATCGCCGAAAAAATACATGTCATTGTACGTCGTCACCCCGGCCTTCAGCATCTCAAGACACGCAAGCTCAACGGCATCTGAAACAAACTCCGGGGTCAACCACCTCGATTCAGCCGGCCATATATGGCTTTCGAGCCATTCCTTGAGGGGCAGATCGTCCGCAAGGCCCCTGAAGTAGACCATTGCCGCGTGGGTATGGGTATTGACAAGGCCGGGAATTACGACCCTTCCTTTGCCTCCGATGATGGTCCCCGGTTCGTAGAGAGAGATTACTCTCTCAAACGTTCCGACATCTGCAATCTTCCCATCGCTGACCGCAACCGCTCCGTCAGAAATGACAGTTAAGCTGGTGTCAATGGGCAGCACATATTCACCACGGACTATGGAGTCAACATGCGTTCTCGTTTCCATCCGTCCCTTTCGGCCCTTAGTGAAGACCCCCCTCATCCTCTTTGCCAGGCGGGTGAGGGAGGATCCTTTCTCTACGGTGAGGCTATTCCGCCAATGGGGTGATCCCGACTACGCCATCCCGACGAGCTTTTCCGCGATCTGGACCGCATTCAGGGCAGCGCCTTTCCTGATATTGTCCGATACGATCCACATGTTGAGGCCCTTTTCTATGGACTCATCTTCCCTGATCCGCCCTACAAAGGTCTCATCTTTTCCTGCACACTCGATAGCAAGGGGATACACATTCTTTTCAGGAGCATCGTACACGACCACTCCCGGAGTAGAAGAAAGGACCGCCCGCACATCATTTGCCGAAAGCTTTTTCTCCGTCTCGATATTCAGGCTCTCTGAATGGCAGCGGAATACAGGGACACGCACCGTGGTGGCGGTCACCCGTATGGAGCTATCACCCATGATCTTCTGTGTCTCGTTCACCATCTTCATCTCTTCCTTTGTATAGCCGTTCTCAAGGAACTTGTCTATGTGGGGAATACAGTTGAACGCTATCTGATGCGGATAGACAGTGCACCGTATCTCCCTGAAGTTAAGGAGGTCCGTGGTCTGCTGGAGGAGTTCATCCATCGCCTTCTTCCCCGTGCCCGACACAGACTGGAACGTGGTGACCACTACTCTCCTGATCCTGGCGGCGTCATGGATCGGCTTCAGGACAACCACCATCTGGATCGTAGAGCAGTTGGGGTTTGCAATGATCCCCTTATGCCATTTCAGGTCGTGAGCATTCACCTCGGGGACGACAAGGGGAACCGCAGGATCCATCCTCCACTGGCTTGAATTGTCCACCACCACGCATCCTGATTTTGCGGCAACCGGAGCCCAGATCTTTGAACGTTCCGCCCCTGCAGAAAAAAGGGCGATATCGATCCCCTGAAAGGAATGCTCATTCAGGGTTTCCACAGGGAATTCACTTCCCTCAAATTCAAGGGTCTTTCCCTCTGACCTTTCGGACGCAAAGAGTCTCAGTTTCTCTATGGGAAATTTCCTCTGCTCCAGGGTGTCGATCATCTCGTTCCCCACAGCGCCCGTGGCGCCCACAACAGCTACAATATATTTTTCCTTCTTCTTAAGCACGCCTTTTTCTCCTTATCTCTCTAAAAAAGAATATTGCCTAACGTATTTTTTTCCTCGTCCATTCAATCAGCCCGCCCGCCGCGATAAGCTCCTGCATGAACGGCGGGATCACTTCGGCCGTGTATTGTTCGCCGCGACTACGGTTGAGGATGATCCCGTTGTCCGCATCGATCTCCACAACGTCACCTTCCCGTATCTTCTCTGACGCATCCCGTGATTCGAAGATCGGAAGCCCTATGTTGAAAGAGTTCCGGTAAAAGATCCTGGCAAAGCTTCTCGCAATGACCGCCTGTATGCCGGCAGCCTTGATGGAGATGGGCGCATGTTCCCTTGAAGAACCGCAGCCGAAGTTCTTCCCGGCCACAACGATATCGCCCTGCCGGACCTTTGCGGGAAAGTCCTTATCCGCATCCTCCATCACATGCCGTGCAAGCTCTGCAGGGTCAGAGGTATTCAGGTACCGTGCAGGTATGATCGCGTCCGTATCAACGTCATCGCCAAATCTCCACACCCTGCCCTTCAGGATCATTGTTTCCTCCGGTCAACGAAAAAATATTAGCTATTATTATAAACACTGCTTCGGGAGAAAATCTACATTGAATGACCAGCAGTTGCCACTGCCTGCTGTGAACAAGCCGGCACATCGGATGAAAAGGCTTTACACGATAAACTGCCACCGCAAGATCACCGGGGATACAAGTCGGAATTGAACGTACACCATGAAAAGTGTTATCATTTTTCATGGCTTACAAAGACCTGAGGGAATTCCTCAAACTCCTCGAAAGAAGAGGACTCCTTAAACGTATCGCTGCTGAAGTCGATCCCATCCTCGAGATAAGCGAGATCACCGACAGGATGTGCAAAAGCCCGGGCGGAGGCAAGGCCCTCTTGTTCGAAAAAGTGAAGGGCTCCCCTTACCCCGTTGTCACGAACATGTTCGGCTCCTTTGAACGGATGAGTCTCGCCCTGGAAACGAAAAGGCTTGACGACGTTGCAGCCCGCATAGAGGAGCTGCTGAACCAGGCGCCCCCCAAGACACTGGTCGAAAAGCTCGCAATGCTGCCGAAGCTCCTGGAGTTCTCCCGGTTCTTCCCCCGGAGCGTAAAAAGCGCGCCGTGCCAGGAGATGGTCGAAAAGGAAAATCCTGACCTGCTCAAGTTCCCCATCATAAAATGCTGGCCGGGTGACGGACAGTCCACAGATGAGGGAAGGTTCATCACCCTTCCCATGGTCTTTACGAAAGACCCGGAAACGGGACGTCCGAACTGCGGCATGTACAGGATCCACGTGTATGACCGGACCACCACCGGCATGCATTGGCACATCCACAAAGATGGTGCACGCCATTTCGACAGCTACAAAGCCCTGCACAGAAGAATGCCTGCAGCAGTCGCAGTGGGCAGTGACCCCTCGGTCATCTACGCGGCAAGCGCACCCCTCCCCGAGTCCGTAGATGAAATGCTCTTTGCAGGTTTCCTGCGAAGGGAACCGGTGGAAATGGTGAAATGTATCACTTCGGACATACAGGTCCCGGCAAACAGTGAAATGGTGATCGAGGGCTCTATCGATCCCGACGAGATGAGGATCGAAGGACCCTTCGGAGACCATACAGGCTTTTATTCAGCGGCTGATTATTATCCCGTGTTCCACGTAACCTGCATCACCCACAGAAAGGATATGATCTACCCGGCCACCATCGTCGGCAAGCCTCCCATGGAAGACTGTTATATGGGCAAGGCAACCGAGAGGATCTTCCTCCCTCTCATGAGGCTCGACTTCCCGGAGATAAAAGATATCAATCTCCCCATAGAGGGCGTATTCCACAATGCCGCGCTGATCTCCATAAAAAAGAGCTACCCCGGACATGCGAAGAAGATCATCCATGGCTTGTGGGGCAAAGGCCAGATGATGTTCGCGAAGCTTCTGATCATCCTCGACGAGGATGTGGATGTGCAGAATATCTCCTATGCTGCCTGGCGTGTGCTGAACAACGTGGACTGGAAACGGGACGTGGTCATTGCCGAAGGACCTCTTGACGACCTGGACCACGCGGCGAACTGGCCCCGATACGGATCAAAGATGGGTATTGACGCCACACGGAAGACCAGGGAGGAGGGCATGATGCGCGACTGGCCGGAAGAGTTGTTCATGTCTGAGGAGATCAAGAGACGGGTGGATCAAAGATGGAAAGAGTACGGGTTCGAATGAGCTCAGGCGCTACACGTTATCTCAGTGGTAACTCGCTTCGCCTGTTCATGGGGAACGGAGTTCCAGTTTCCTCTTGTCGCAGAAGCTTCTCGCCTCATGGAGATCAAAGCAGTCATTTCCCCTCACAGTCTTTTTGCCAATGGATTCTTATGCCAGTTTACCATCTTGAACAATCCGTAAAGCGGCACTTTCCAGAGGCTCCTTCCCCAGATGTGCCTCAGAAAGCTCGGAAAGCTGACAAGTTTATTGAGCAGCATTGTATCTCCCGCCAATCGTGAATGCTGACACCAAAGGTCGAGCATGGCAGTCCAGCGTGTGGGCGGATTGATATTGACCATGTGTTCAATCCGCTCATTCTTCGAAACAGGCAGATCGCAAATTCTGCGTAGGACCTCCGAAGGGATAGGGGCAGCCACCAAATCCTTCAGATAGTTCAGGGTCTCTCTCAGAGGCAAGACCAGGCGGCGTTTCCGGGACTGTTCAATGAGGCGATTCCAGCTAATTTCGGATTGGGAGGTATCGAGAATGATCGATGTATCCGCCACCCAACGGAATGGCGGAGTGTAGTTCCACCTTGCCCCGTGAATGCAGGTGTGCAACAGTTGATCGGTTGGGTTTAAGACACAAGTAGGCACATCGTGGAATCTAGTCTCACTAGCCCCCTCCCAAAAATCATCGTCTGCATTTGCTTCCCGGCATTGCGACAATACGTGCCAGTGTAAATCAATTTCTTGTCCCTTTCCGTTTCTAAAACCGTGAGAATAACTAACGGACATATATTTATCGGCAGGCTCGAAATCCATCGGCGTCCATCCTAACGCTCGCAACAAATTCATTGCCGCAGAAACCTGATTCATGTGAATGAGGAGATCAAAATCATTCATCGGGCGAAGGCCATAATCTTTGTAATAGAGAGAGACGAGAGCAGCCCCCTTGAGCGTCATCGTCTCAATGCCCGCATCGTGAAAAGATCGGAGAAGCAAGGCAATCGCGTGGAATAAGACTTGGTTCTTGTACCATGTTTGACGATAGACACCTTTATATTTGCCCAGCGAAGGATCTTTGATCCCATGAACCTGTAAATTACGATAGAGCAGAGGCAACATTCGGTAAGAACCGGGATCCAGTTCCTCTACTTCAACATCGGATTTCCATTCCTTCCAGGCCTCAATCGCTCCCGGACCCTTCAACAGCGCGGCCCGCAGAAGCAGTTCCTGCTGCGCGGTCGGCAGCCAGGATTCTTCATATCTTCCTGTATTCACAAATCGAATCGCCTGTCCTTCATGGTTTTGTATTGTTGCAGGAAAAGACATGGATAAATTTTGTTATCGCCCGGACCTCGTGATAAGCAGCTTTCCAATGACCTGCTTTCGTGAGATTCAAAGGGTTTCCTTCTTCATCAGTGCTCGATATCCAGATACCGTCGTCAGACAGAATCTGATGCCGGAAAATCCAATTGAGGAGCAGGGCAAGCGCCCTGCGGTACTCTGCCGCTGCTTCATGGCGAAGGGCATCGGCGAGGGCTGCAAGGCCTTCGGCCTGTACCCACCAGATTTTTTCGGTCTTCGAGGCAGGCTGTTCATCAAAGCCTTTGAAATAAAACCCTCCCCTCTTGTGGTCGAACCCATATTTCAAGGCATGATCAAGAATGCTGAAAAAATGATCCCAATCGGGAGGGATTTGCAAAACCTCCTGTGCATGTATCATTAACCAGGCGAATTCAACATTATGACCGTAACAAATCCCCTCGTGACGATTCCCTTTCACTTCGCCCCAGTCGGCCCGTCGGTATTCACAATATTTACTCGCATCTACAGGAAAAAAATATGTCTTATTGATATGCAGCGCCTCCATCAGCAAAGATCTGACCGATGCATTAGCAGTCACATCGTAAAGCTCGGCCAGGGATTCCATCCAGTGCAAATGCGCGTTTCCGCTCTTGAATCCAAGCATATCGGGCATGCTTCTTGGGTACAATAACGACTTATTGTTCAGACGTAACGGCCTGAAGTCTGCCTCTCCGTGCTCAATCCATCCGGAATTGATTTTATCGTAAAACATTTCCTGAACCTTTTCGTAGAGGGCAACAGCCTGAGCAAGAGGGGCGGACAGACCGCTTGCACGGTGATACTCAACGAGGGCATAGAGGGCAAATGCCTGTCCGTAAAGAGATTTGCAGAGATCCACCGCACGACCCCTGAGATCCGTTTTCCAGAAGAACCCTCCGTACTTCTTATCAAGCATATATTCAATCAAAAAAAGGTATCCGACTTCAGCAGCTTTTAGATAATTCCGTTTCGCATCGCTGTAACCTAATCGGTGGGCAAGGGAAAATACGAGGATCAAGCGGCTTTGCGAAACCAATTGTTTTTCTCTTGCCTTGTGGGCGTGGATGTGAAACGTGGACGAGAGAGATGAAAGTAGACGACGCAGCCACGGGTTTCCCGCGTTTGGTGAAGAGTCAAGTTTGTCCGACAAAACATAACCGCCGTTCCTTAAGTCGACGGTCGTGTCATACCAGTATGGCAGCACCTTCTCCCGCAGGTATATTTTCATCTCTTTTGCTATTTCACTTTTAGGTTTTTCTTTGAAATCGATCATCTGCATTTGATTTAAGAAATTCCATCGCCGCTTTTCTGAAGGAGCGATTTCCTTTAAGAGGCGCCTCATATGAAATCCGTTGATTTCTTCATTTTACAGGGTCTTCCCCGACCGATGATTTGCGCCGTCTGTCAAGGGAAGCCTTGAGAATTCTCACAAACTCGGGGCGCGATTTGCGTTCACGAATACCCGTATTGTCGGCATGGATCCGCCTCAACATTACGACTTCATTCAGCATAATGCTCTTCAGGCTCTTTTCCATCGCCCTCAAATACCAGTCAATAAAGTCTCCTATTTTCCACCTTGTTTCAAATGTCCCGACTCGAAAAAAGGAATCCCATTTAATAAGCATACTGCCCTTAAAAATCCCCTGCATAACCTCGGCAGGGATTCGGACCTTTTTTTTCTGATCTTCATCAAGCTCGGAACTGAAGAACTGTTTGACCTGACCGAATACAATGTCTACCTCGGGATTATTATCAAAGACAGCCATCTGGCGCATTAATTTATCCTTCTTCCAGAGGTCGTCGGCATCAAGGAATGCGAGAAAACTTCCCCGTGATAATTCAATGCCTCTGTTTAGAGCAGAGCTGACACCGCCGTTATTCTTATAGATGTATCGCACCTGCGGAGCGAAGCTCTTTGCTATCCAGGCGCTGTTATCTGTTGATCCATCATCCACAACAATGACTTCGATTGAGGGATAAGTCTGCCCGAGCACACTTTCGATGGCCTCCCTCAGATATTTTTCACCATTAAATACCGGAATGATGACGCTTACCAAACGATCTTCTTCTTTCATCAATGCCTCACCTCAGTATCTCCCTCTCCTGACCATCACCCGCAATTGAACGTATGATTATTCATTGCCAGCTGTCCCTTCAGGCCTGAATCTTTTTGATCCAGCCACAGAGTTGTCCCTTCCTGTAATTATACGAGTAGAGCATATATTTCCTGAGACCTTCATTTCTTAATATCTTGTAATGTGCCTTGAGCGTTCGTCTCATTTGGTATCTTAGCCGCCTCGAGGGGTGCAATAGCATCTCGGCCGTCTCGCGTATGGCCCTGCTTTCCGCGTGCAGAGCCAGTTTCTTGAGCTCTCTTCTTTCCCACAGTCTGCGGCCGTACTTTTCAAAATCATCCGTTCTGACCTTCGTGTCCATCGCTCTGAAGGCCTGGATATTTTCTTCGATTTCCCGCATAGTATTCATTGAGGGTACGACAACGTCACATGGCGAATTCTGAATACACCATAAAAGGTGTCGCTGGGCCGGAGTCAAGGGCGGATTACCCTCAACAAGACATTCATTATTTAGGGGTTCAAAAACACTAATTTTCTTGTCCCACTGCGATGGGCCGCAATCCCAGCAAAAAAGTTTCATGCCGACAATCCCCACATCGTGATCCCGGGCAACAGGAAACAGCTCTTCATTCGCCTGCTGAAATTTCCAATTAAACCGTATCATGACATAGTCAATTGTGTCGGATTCACGGATGGCCCTGCTGATCAGGGGGAACAGGTTTATCGCATGACAACTGACACCGATGTTCTGAACAAGTTTTTCTTCCTTAAGTTTCATCATTGCTTCGCATACTGCAACCACGTCACCGTAAGAGGCATCCCCATTCCCAACACTTATAAAAAGCAAAGGCGCATTTGTATATCCTAAAAGATCAAGTCTCGCTTCGATTTCAGAGCGGAGCTTTTGACGCCATTGTGAATCCACGAGGGAGCCTCCATAAAGGGAAATCACCACATCCTCTTTGATATTTGCACGCCTGAAAGAATCAGCCAATAGTTCCACTTCCTCTATGTAGGTAGTGTCAAAATAATTTACACCGGAGGATACAAGATGTCGAATAAGTTGTGCTCGGGCGTCAGAAGACATGAAACAATCAGGGCCGTGACCGACCGGATATGTATGTCCGCCGAGGCCGAGCACATTCACCTCAAAGCCCGTCCGGCCTAATCTTCGCACGCCCCTCTTCGATTTATTTTCCGTCTTTACCGCGAATGGAACTTTTTCTTTATCCAACTGAAAATCTGACCCTTTCTGTAATAGTAGGAATATTGAAAATATTTCATAAAACCTTCATTCTTCAATATTCTATAATGTATCCTGATAGTTTTCTTCAACGGCGGGTGGGCTTTCGGGATTTTTATGTTGCCGACCACAAGAGGGATGCAATCCGAATCCCGAGACAAAATGTTCGTGGAGATCAATGACAGCCACAAGGTAAACTCAGCGGTCACATCAAAATCGGCGTTGGTGAGCTCCCGGCTGGGACAATACCATCCTCCGTCCGCGTTTTGCTTCGCCATAATGAATTCTGCGATGTGCAATGCAATATCCCGATAACTTTCCTCGCCCGTACTTCGGTATAGCAAGGCACAGCCCCACCCGGCCTTGCCGCTTGAATAACCATCCCAGGGATTGATGCAACGCGCCTGAAAATCAAAGAACCACCTTGCCAGATCAAGATATCGCGTCTCGTTGGTAGCATCGGCCAGCCGAATGAGGAAAACAAACGGAAGTCCCATAGCGAACCAGCACTGATCTGCCTTCCTCGTATCGATGATCCGCAAAAAGGCATCATGGTCGTCTTTCGGCTCTGTATATAATCGACCGTCAGCGTTGACCGCAGTGAAAAAGCGATCATTGGGTTCCGGCTGCAAATGTATGATGCGGGCGAGATAGTCTGCAATACGTCGGGCTGCATCGATCTTCCCGGCCGCCAAACAGGCAATACCGGCCATACCGGACGACGTAGTATCCGCCATCTCTCTTCCGCCCTGGTTTGTAAGCCGTGAATAGAATCCACCGTGACCCGCCTGCTGTGCGAGCAAGAACGAGACGGCGGGCATAGCTATATCATAGCGCCCTGCAAGCATGCTGCCGACAATGAGGTAAGAATTGACATAAGGATAATGGGCCGTGTTGTGCCAGGGATGCTCCCGGGAAAGGAAATCACCTTCTCCAGAAAAAAAATGCTGCCGCACATAGTTCAGCGAGCGATGTGCCGAAGCAAGCTGTCCGGTCTCCGCCAATGCCCAGCAAGACTTGTAGAAAGCATCTACTTTCGGGTCCTTTAGGCCCTTCCAGCTCCCGTCTGGATTCTGATGTTCCACAAGCCATCGACTACCTGCGAGGGCACGTTCCAGAATCTGTTTTGCAGGCAGAGGTTTAGCCACCCGATTGGTCTTTTGACTGCCTG
The DNA here is from genome assembly GCA_963699545.1 of Nitrospirota bacterium. Taxonomy (GTDB): domain Bacteria; phylum Nitrospirota; class Thermodesulfovibrionia; order Thermodesulfovibrionales; family UBA9159; genus JAMCQB01. Next base: position 207,023 of record CAVOUE010000009.1, read on the forward strand.
CCTGCTGAACCGGCGGGTTCTTCTCCAAAGAAGGAGAGTCCGGGCAGGGACTCAGCTTCGCTACTATTTCCTTGTCTTCGCCTGTCAAGTGACTTCTTGAGCATTCCGATAAAATAATGCTTGCCCAATTCCTCCTGATTTGTAATATTACGTTCATGCCGCCGATAATAGTGCGTCACCTCTTTATGCATCAGCATCTGAACATTACGTTCCCTGGCCCGCATGAACCAGTCCCAATCATCACAGTATCCCTGTGTCTCATCAAAAAACCCCACTTTATCAAAAACAGATCTCCTAAACAATGCACTCCCGACGTTCATAGTAAGTACGGGATCCGACCATTTCTTGAAAGCAGACTCCCCATCGACAGCGCGCCTTAACATTAAGATCTGCGTATATCCTACGACGATCTCCACTGAACCCGCATCCTTCAAAAGAGCAGACTGAAGCGCAAGTTTATTTTCGCTCCAAAGATCATCGACATCCAGAAAGGTTATCAAATCCCCTTTGGCCATTTCTATTCCTCTGTTACGTGCGGCCGGCGGTCCGCTGTTGTCTTGATAAAAATAGCGTATGTTACCCTTCAAACCCTGAGCGATTTCCCCGGTACTGTCCGTCGAGCCGTCATCCACAATGATAATTTCCAACGATTCGTACTCCTGTCTCCGGATGCTCTCGACAGCCTCCGCCAAAAAGAACTCTCCGTTGTACACAGGTAGTATGACGCTGACGAAGGACAGAGGCGATGCCATGCCTACCTCCTGCCGGAACTACTTGTGAGTATCGATTCTCTCCGTGTTTGCATCTACTGCTTCCTCCATCCTGATCTCTCCGCTGCTAACAGAGTTTTGATGACAGCTCATGACTTTTTCATATCCGCCAGTTTCGGAAAAGGGACTACTTCGCCCGCCTCTTGTCTGCGGCGATCCAGGGACTTTTTTAAAGCCTTTATAAAAAATCTGTTTCGCGTCGCCGAATCGAGGGTCATATTGGACTCATGATGACGATAAAAAAGGCTCACCGCTTCCGTAATCGTCATCGAGACACTGTGTTCCCTGGCCCGCATGAACCAATCGGTATCCTCACCGTAGCAAAGTGTTTCATCAAAAAGACCGACTTTATCAAATACCGACCTTCTAAAAACTGCAGCTCCGAACAAAAGGGCACAATAAGGATCATGCCAGTTTTCAAATCTTGATCGGCCGTCTTCCCCCATCCGTAACTTCATCGGCTGGCTGAGACCCAGAACTATCTCCACCGACACATCTGCAAGAAGGCTAAGCTGGAGCGAAAGTTTATTCCTGCTCCAAAGATCATCGGCATCCAAAAAGCCGATAACCTTCCCACGAGACATTTGCAGTCCTCTGTTGCGCGCTGCCGCCGGTCCACGGTTTTCCTGGCGGGTATAAATGATGTGGTCACTGTATCGCCCGGCGACGGTTTCCGTATTATCCGTTGAACCGTCATTTACAACGATCACTTCAATCGGCCCGTACTCCTGAACCAGTACGCTCTCGATGGCTTCGCTCAGGTAACGTCCGCCATTGTAGGAAGGAATAATGACGCTTACGAGAGAGCTACCCATTTTTTTCATTTTTTTGCTCAAGCGCCTTTTTTATTGAAACCGTGCCATCATCGGACTCACCGAAAACCTTTTCTGCTTCAGCGCACATAGTCGTCCCGCAGAGCGCATCGATCCTCAACAGAACCCGAAGCGCAGCGTGTTTCCATGTCCAGTACTTGCGTGCTCGCAATGCTCCCCGAGTTCCTCTTTTAAGGATTCCCAAGGGGGAATTGTATGCTACGCGCAGAATCTCCTCAAGCCGCTTATTGTTCGGTTCGAGTAGGAAGCATTCCTTGTCGAGCTGATGGCCGAATACTTTTCTGCCTGAGGAACGTTTTTCGGCATCGATAATCCAACCCACCTCTTCATCCACAAAATCATCTGTAGCCCCGCCGCGGGTGACTATAACCGGAAGACCGCTGGACATCGCTTCCAGAGTTGGCAGGGAGAAACCCTCACCACGGTAGGATGAGACAAAAACATCACAGGCCCGATAGAGCGCTGCCAGCTCCTTCTCGCTGATATCATCATCAATGTAACAAATTTCCGGCATCCCTTTCTGCCCCTGGTACTTCGTGATGAGATCCTGTGAAGTCTGGCCTTTATAAATGGTGTTCACTCCCAGATCCTTGATGACCAGGCAGACGTCGTCTTTCGAGGTAAAGGCGCGGGAATAACTCTCAAGCAGAATGTCGAGACCTTTACGGTAGATGGTTCCGCCGACAAAGAGGAACTTAAAACGCTTGGTTGTCCGGAGCTCCAGCGATGCACCAGCCGGAGAAAACATCTCGGGGTCCGTACCATTGGGTACGACATGGACTTTAAGCGGGTCCATACCCGACGAGACAAAGGCATTGCGCGAAAACTTCGACGGCGTCCAGATCTCTTCCGCCTTAGCGAAAGTATCAGTATAGTATTTTGGGATTGCCGAATACTCCCATGGATACATGATAATCCATTTAGCTTTACCTGGAGGATTTTGCCTCGGGGGCCATTGATGACGTACCCAGACATGCGGGCGTATCGCGCGATCTTTCACAGAAAACCCTTTGGTACGTATATCGTGAGCCAAGAGCTTCTCTAGCTTTGGATTACCTTTCGCAGAAAACTGATCCGGCTCATAGGGGACGATGGTAAGTTCAGCAACGCCGGTATCAATGATGCTCGAACACAATTCCCGATTTATGAGAGACATTGAATTTATTGCAAACTGGGTGCCCTCCCAGAAGATATGAGCCTGTTTCCTCGGATCGGGCACGCCCTGAACCTCGATGAGCCGGGGAATGACCTGCTGTTTACAGGACCCTTCACTCATTGTGTCCCCGCTGCCGGTCCCGCATTCTGTCCAGACTCTTTTTCAAGACACGAAGCTGATTCAATTCAACAGGATTCTTGCCATGGGTCATATTGTTACCATGCCTCCGGACAAGCAGGGTGATATCCTCCAATTTCTTGATGCCCACCTTTAACTCCCGCGCCCTCATGAACCAGTCACTATCCTCGCCATAGCGCAGAGTCGGGTCAAACAGGCCCACTTTGGTGAATGCCGACCTGCGGTACAGCGCCGCTCCGATGTAATAGGGAAATGCCCCTATCGGACTCCCGCTATATTCATAGGTACGGGTTTCAGGATTACAGACGGCCAGTTGGCCATATCCGTGGACCACCTCAACGTCGTTATCCTGCAACAGCTCCTTTGCCAGAATATAGAGATTTTTTTTGGGCCATAGGTCATCCGCATCAAGGATTGCAATATATTCACCCAGCGCTTCTTCGATCCCCCTGTTTCTTGCCGCGGCAGGGCCATTATTCCCTTGACTGAAATACCGGATTTCATACGGCAATTGCCTGATGATGTCGGCCGTGTTATCCGTAGAGCCGTCGTCAATAACAATAATTTCTAAAGAAGGGTAATCCTGAGATATGATATTCTCCACCGCTTCCCGGATAAACTGCCCGCCGTTGAATACAGGCACAATGACACTCACGGAAGGCCATGTTGCGGAAGCGCCCCGATGTTCCGCAGAATCATCATATGCAGGAGAGATGTTAATCGGATTCCTATAGGGAAGGTCATCGATCAAGTCGGAGACAGCTGCAGGGATATGTGTCAAATCGCGCCCCAACTCCAGATTGAAGCAGGGGAGGCTTGATGATAATTCATCAAGGAACTCAGACGTTCTAATGCTCGCCCCGGGCAATAAAGTTATCGTAGTGAAAGACGCCGCGCGAAGAGCGTTTTCTGAAGATGTTCTTGTGAGTTTCGATTCGTTCCTGTCTGTAATCCGGGGAACAATGATCGCTTTTAAAGGCATTGACTTGATAATTTGCCCGCTGAGTGCGGGATAGAGAAAGAGGATCGCTTTTTCATCTCTCGGTCCTCCGGGATTTGAAATTAATCCAGACAATTCGGGAAATCTTTCCGCCTGATCCGCGTTCAATTTTGCCGTGCTGTATAAGCTGAACACGCGTGGTTCCGGCTTCAAACGTGTGACGACAAAATCATCGCCCAGATAAAAAAAACCGGATTTCAAGCAGGACAGAGCCGAAGTCGATTTTCCGACGCCCCCCTTGCCGGTTAAAAGTACTGCGCCGTTTTTCGTGCCGACTGCCGCGGCGTGAATAAGCTGGCATTCATTTTTCTCCATCCACCAGTGCAGTAACGTTCTGAGCGGTGAGGCTTTCACCCAAAAAGGCAGGTTCTCAGCGTGTTCCACCCAAAACAGCCCGGTATTCATTTCCACGTCCAGCATGTTCAAGGAGAACTCAACCCAATGAAACGCAGTTTTTATCTTCCTGTTGTTATAACCCCAGATATCTCCCCTATCTGTATATCTATCGCGTTTCCACGGCGGTGAAATCATGCTTTTTTGGGTGGAGTGGCTGTCCCATAGGCAAATAGTTAGATCAGGGACCACGGCTTCAGATATCCTGAGATGACTTAAAGCAGGCGTTATATGAGGGATTAAGGCTTCACCGGCAAAAGAGAGATGAACTGTCGTGTCACATATTTTGTAATAAAAATCAATTCCCCCGGCAGAAGACCTCGCTTCCAGGAATCGCTGATACGCACTCTGAAAAAAAGCTTCCTGCTCTTCTACAGACTCTGCCGCACCCATGGCTTTTTTCGACGTCAATGGCCCTCAAACACACATTCATTTTTCGCTGACGGCAGGATCACTTTTGGCGCTCGGCCAGCCTGTTTCATCGACATCGTGAATCGGATCCAATAAGAGCACGTCCTGCATATCAGTATAGCAATGCAGAACGGGCGCTTCAAAGACGAGGGTTCCCTCTGCCGATTGGATTCCAATCTTCTCACCGGACCGAGCATCCCCTTTGAATTCTTCAGATTCGAATACCGAGATCAGGCCTTCCCTCTGTAACTCGTCCATAAATCGCTGAACAGCCTTCACAAGGTCGTTACGATCACCGGTATACCGGTGATCGATATCTTCTGCGATTTCATCTACTGGAACAGCTCTCTCGATAAGTGCCCACACCTCGGCGCCGACCCCGTCGAGGCTATAATAGTTGCCGCTATCAAGATTAACCATGACCGTTTCTCCATCAATTGTCTCATGGATAACTTTAGGGCTGTTAATACGATACATCTTGAATATCTTCATAGGTTGTCTCAATCGGATCAACGTCTTTTTACGTTATATGCTAACAAACTCTTTGTTTTAATTTCAAGACAAGAGGCAACCAGAAGAAAGTCGCTAATTGAATACACGAAGTGATAGAATAACGAAACATGAAGACCCTCGTTTTCTATCCGCAATCCGGCTTGGCGAATCGCTTACGAGCCATAGCATCCGCAAAAATCCTGGCTGACTATGCAGGGAGAAGACTTCTGGTCAACTGGATGCCGTCCGTGACGGAATGCAATGTCGCATGGGAAGATTTATTCGTCAGTCAATTAGAGCGCTATCCGTTGCCTTTATCGAGTTTTCAAAACGGTGTAAATTTCTACGACGATACCGGGAGTTATGATTTTTACTGGGATATGCCGCAGTTGTTGGCACAGAACAAATTTGATGTAGTTGCAGTGCGCACATTTCGCAACTTTAGACCAAAAGGAATGACAGAAGAGGCTTTTAAGCGCTCAAAATCTCTTTTTTATAGAAGCCTAAAACCTGTAAGCGTCATTCAAGAAGCTGTGAGCGGTATCCAAGAACAATACTTTAAAGGTAATGACGTCATAGGTGTTCATATACGGAGAACCGACTACTTTTCTTATTTACGACAAGATTCTAAGGCCGTCGCTCCCACGGATGTATTTATCAGGAAGATGATGCGAATTCTTAAAACCAATCCAAGGGTAAAGTTTTTTCTTGCTACTGATGATAAGAATGAAGAACAGATTATTAAAGATCATTTGCAGAATGCAGTAATAGTTCATGAAAAAGACACTGTGAGCAGATTAACAAGGAACGGCATGGAGGACGCCCTGATCGACTGGTTGCTTTTGTCAAGAACGTCAAAGATCATAGGGTCTTACAGGAGCTCTTTTAACGAAGAGGCCAGTATCATAAATATGATAGACCTTGAAACAATCCCCAAACAGGCGGTGCTGCTAAATTTCAAAGCTCATTATAACCTTTTGAAGACAAGCGGTCTCAAGAAGGTTCTTCTTTATTCCTACTATTACAGAAAAGAAAAGCTGTGGGAATGGCTCAAAAGAATCTCTCAATAAGGAAGGATACAATCAATTGAACTCATTCATGGTCCTATCCACGCCATCCCTTATTATCATGGCAATAGCATCCGAAGCCCTCACGATGGCGTCCTTGATTAAGGATATCTGATCTCTTCCGAACTTTCTGAGGACATAGTCTTCTGCAGGAACCTCTTCTTCCCGTCCAATGCCTATTTTCACCCTGATGAATTCTCTTGTTCCCAAATTTCCTATGATTGATTCAATCCCCCTATGCCCGCCCGAGGAACCCTTTTCCCGTATCTTCAGTTTTCCTGTATCCATGTCAAGATCGTCATGGACCACGATGAGGTTCCCTGGTTCCAGAGGATATTTCTTCATGACCTCTTTCACCGCCAAGCCGCTTCTGTTCATAAACGTCAAGGGCTCCACGAGGATGACCTGATTATCCTCGATGGAGCCCTTCCCTATCATATACGACGCTCTGGTCTTTAGTTCGATTCCATACTCGCCGGCAACATTATCCGCAACCATGAAACCGACATTATGTCTGGTTTTTGAGTACCTTCTTCCCGGATTTCCAAGCCCGACAATAAGCCACAATTAAGCCTTCGCTCCTGCTTCCTCTTCCTTCTTGCCCTTCTTGATCACTTCAGGCTCTGCAACCTCAGGGGCTGCCGCAACCTCCTCGACCTTTTCTTCCACTATCGGCGCGCCCACCGTTGCGATAAGCTCCCCGGCATCGGTGAGAACCTCTATCCCCTCACCAAGGGGCAGGTCCCTTACATGGATAGACTTGCCCGTTTCGAGCCCGGAGACATCCACCTCGATGTGCCCCGGCACTCTGTCAGGAAGGCACTGGATCTCTATTTCCCTTACCCCATGCTGAAGCAGGCCGCCGTCCCTTTTCACGCCGATGGGTTCGCCCGTGGTTGTTACGTGCACCGTTACCCGGATCTCTTCAGTGAGGGAGACCTCGAAGAAGTCGGTATGGAGCAATTCTCCCTTCAGGGGGTCGACCTGATAGTCTTTCATTAAGGCAAGCTTCTTGTCACCATCCGAGAACTGAAGGTTCACCATGACCTGTTCGCCTGCGGTTGCATGCATGAATGTGGTGAGTTCCTTGGCGTTTATCTTGATCGGAGTGGAACTCCCTCCTCTATAGAGAACCGCAGGGACCACGCCTGCCCTTCTCAAAGACCGCGCAATTCCCTTCCCCGTGTTTTCCCTCTTTTCCGCGTGCAGCGTTATCCTTTCCATACTCTCCTCCTCTATGCAAAAAGTGAACTTATAGAAGATTCATCGTGAATCCTCTTGATCGCCTCGGCAAGCAAAGGCGCTATGCTCAAGACGGTGAGTTTCCTGCATTGCTCCTTCTTACTGTCGAGGGGGATCGTATTTGTCACAATGACCTCCTCGATCACCGAGCCGTTGATCCTGTCGATGGCGGGCCCCGAAAGGACCGCATGGGTTGACGCAGCGAAGACCCGGCTGGCGCCATTTTCTTTCAGAGCGGCTGCCGCCTGGGTCGTTGTCCCCGCGGTGTCGATCATGTCATCCAGGATAATAGCGTCTCGCCCTCTGACATCGCCGATCACATGCATCACCTGAGACACATTGACCATTTCACGCCTTTTATCGATAATGGCAAGGGAGCACTGCAGTTTCCTGGCAAATGCCCGCGCCCTTTCCACGCCGCCTGCGTCGGGAGAAACGATGACCACGTCCTTGAAACTCCCCCTGCGGATATAATCCAGGAGGACCGGAGACGCATACAGGTGATCCACCGGAATATTAAAGAACCCCTGTATCTGCCCCGCGTGCAGATCCACCGCCAGCACCCTGTTTGCGCCTGCGGCAGTAATCAGGTCTGCAATAAGCTTCGATGAAATGGGTACTCTGGGCTGGACCTTCCGGTCCTGCCTCCCATAGCCGTAATACGGTATGACTGCTGTAATCCTTCCCGCCGACGCCCTTTTCAGGGCATCAATGATGAGGAGCAGTTTCATGATGTTATCATTAACCGGCGGACAGGTGGACTGGATCACGAAGGCGTCTGTTCCCCTGACGTTTTCGTTTATCTGGACCATGACCTCTCCGTCACTGAACGTCGTGATCGTGGTATCGCACAGGGATGTCCCCAGTGTGCCGACCACTTCCTGTGGCAGGGTCATGTGGCTGCTTCCACTGATAATCTTTATTCCCTCCGGCATTTCACCTCCAAAAAAATACAGCGGGTAGCGTATAGTATTTACTCCCTACACGCTGAACGCTCTTTATTGGCTGGGGCGGGAGGACTCGAACCTCCAGATGGGAGATCCAAAAGTCTCCTGACTTGCCATTTGTCGACGCCCCAACACCATACCATACTGCACGATATGCTCTGCGCGACGGATGAATGACCGCCCTTCCCTCATTCGCTGCTCCCTGTCACTGTCCTCACGATCCTGCACCAGTGGGGCAGCATATGCTCTTTGACTCGAAGGGCATCACGTTCGTTCCCAAAAACACCGTAGACCGTCGGGCCACTGCCGCTCATGGAGGAGAAAAGGGCACCTTCTTCCTGTAGTTTCTCCTTTATCTCCGCTATGACCGGGTATCTCGTGATAACAGGGGGCTCCAGGTCGTTTCTTTGAATGGACGACAGCAAAGAGAAATCCCCTTTTTCAAGAGCCCGACAGAACAGTTTAATATTATTGTCTTTTTTTGTCAATACTCTTCCGGCAGATACCCTGTCCAGTTCTGCATAGGCCCAGGCGGTCGAAATCCCGACATGAGGTTTTACAAGAAGAATGGCATGGGATCTTCCAAGCCTTACGGGGGACACAATCTCGCCCCTCCCCTCAATAACAGAAGCGGGCCCATGGAAAAAGAACGGAACATCAGATCCCACGGTTCCCCCGATCCGCGCCAGCTCATGTTTCGTCAGGCAGAGATTCCCACAGAAGGTTCAACCCCATAAGGGTACAGGCGGCATCACTGCTCCCCCCTCCGAGACCTGCCGCCATGGGAATCTCCTTCGTAAGGGTTATCCTTGCTCCTTCCTTGACGCCTGACCTCTCTTTCAGCAGCAGCATCGCCTTGTGAACCAGGTTATCACGCGGAGGGATAGACGCATCGGTAATGATATCAGCGGTATCGGAATGTTCGAACACAAGGGAGTCGCTGAGTGTAATGCACTGCATGAGACTGAGGATGTCGTGGAAGCCGTCATCCCTTCTGCCGAGCACATTCAGTGACCAGTTGATTTTTGCCGGGGCCTTGAGCGTGATCATGGAGCGATGAACAGTTTACCGCAGGGACTGCGCCTTCAGGTTCTTTATCTTCTCTTCAATCCGTTCCTTCACGCCTTCCTCTTTCTCACTGTTCTCCAGGGCCTTCTCCCATGCCTTAAGAGCGGAATCGTTCTTCCCCTGGGAGAGGTACACATCACCCAAATGCTCAAAGATAGTAGGGTCATCATCCACAATGCCACCGGCTTTCTGAAGGTAGAGAAGGGCACTATCGGAGTTTCCCATCTTGAAATAGACCCAGCCCAGGCTGTCAAGGATGTAGCCGTTGTCAGGCTTAATCTCCACCGCCCTCTGAATGAGGGCCAGCGCTTCCTCAAGATGGATGCCCCTGTCGGCGTAACTGTATCCGAGAAAGTTCAGGGCATCCGCGTGCTTTGGATTAAGCTCTATGATTTTTCTGAGAAAGACAACCATCTCGTCAACACGTTTCGATTTTTCCAACAGGACAGCAAGATTAAAATTGAGGTCTTCATTGTCATTGAATGACCGGAGACCCTCCATGAAGATGGCTTCGGCTTTGGCGTAGTCCTTGAGCTCCATATACGTCAGGCCAAGGTAAAGGTATATCTCCGGTTTCCCCCGCTCAAAGGACAAGACCTCTTCGTAAATCTTCACCGCGTCATCAAATTGTTTGCGTTTCGCATACATGAGCCCCAGATGAAGAAACGCATTGATATTCTTCGGGTCTACGGAAATGATTTTTTTCAGCTCTTCTACGGCCTGGTCGTACTTCTCCATGTCCTCCAGGGTAAGGGCGAGATAGAACCTTACGGACATGTCGTCGGGCTTGGCTGCGATAACGGTCCGGAATTCCTCAATGGCGCGGTCGTAGCGCTTCTCATCGAGATAGAGGAGTCCGAGTCTCACATGCACATCGATGTTCGCGGGGTCCTGGTCGCTCAATTCCTTCAGCTGTTCTATGGCCTTGCCCGTACTCTTCTGTTTCATATAGATCTGGCTCAGCCTCTCCAACGCCCGCGTATCGTGAGGGTTCAGTTCCGAAGCCTTCTTGTAATACCCCTCTGCCCCGACAAGGTCGTCCCGGATTTCACTTATAAAGCCCATATTGAAGTACGGCGGCCCAAAGTTGGGCTTCATCTCAATAACCCGGGTGAAGTATTCGGCGGCCGCATCATATTTTTTCTCGTCCATAGTAATGGCGCCGAGATAATAAAGCGCCATTACTCCATCCGGCTTCCGCTTGAGCAGGGATTCAAGCGTCGTCTTGGCATCTTCATAACGGCCCTTTGAAGCATAGGAAACACCCAGGAAGAGGTATGCGTCGCTTTCGCCCGGGGAAACAGAAATGACCCTTTCGTAGAGGGAAATAGCCTCATCGAGTCTCTTCTGACTGTTGTACATCTGGGCAAGCAGCATCAGGGCAGGGGTATAGTCCGGATCGGATTTTACCACTACCTCCGCAGAGTCTATTGCCTCCTGCACTTTGCCTGTCCGGAGGTACGTGTAGCTGATCTGTGTCCTGAGGTAAGCAGAGGCCGGGTCAAGACTCAGGGCTTCCCGGTAATACTTCAGCGCCTCCTCCCAGTCTCCCGAAAGCTCCGCCTCATAGCCCCGCATATAGTCATAGTATGCCCCCGTAGGCGGTTCGGCTACGGCCTGCGGGGACTTCACCGGCGCAGACACGCAGGCAACCATAAATACCGTGACCAGCAATAAAAGAACGCAAAGCAGTCTGGACATCCCATATCTCCTTTATCTTGAATTATAACAGATACTCTCAATTAAGATGAACTGCCTCATCCTTCCTGAAGAAATACGTTTGACACCCTGTCCTCAACTCTCTCTTGACAAATGGCTGCTTTCATCTAAACTTACAATTATAAGGTCTGGGGTGAATAGTGGTTCAGATATAGTAGAAACATGGAGATGACTATCAAACCTGTTCCCTGACAAGGAGGTGAAAAATGAAGAAGCCCATTAAGATAATACTCTTTCTTGTCATTGTCGGTACAGCAGTAATGCTTTTCCTGTTCCTCGGCCCACCAAAGTTGCTGGCGAAGTCCTCTTCACCTGATTTTTGCACGGGGTGCCACGTTATGGAATCGAATTATGAGGCATGGGTCCATGCCGGCGCACACAGGAGGAGCAAGTGCGTGGATTGTCATTTGCCGAACCACAATATTGGTATCCATTACATATGGAAATCGCTTGACGGACTTAAGGATGCCCTGATCTTCTATTCGGGAAGGGTCCCGGAACAGATCAGGCTGACATCTCACGGGGAAAAGGTATTACAGGCTAACTGCGTTAGATGCCACGAGACTACCGTAGAGTTCATAAATCATGATCGAAAATGCTGGGGCTGCCACAGAAGAATTGCACACAAACAGAGCGGGGCTATAGAAACGCTTTAAAGGAGGTTCACAAATGAAAAAAACAATGTTCTTAAGGTTGGGAGTTTTTGTGGTGGTTGCCGCAGCACTCGTATCCTTTTACGGCTGTCCTCCGCCCAAGAGTGAGCCCGTCAAACCGGTGAAGATTGCGGACGGTGAAATTGATCCTCAGGTTTGGGGCAAGGCATACCCTGCCGAATATGAGCTCTGGAAAAAGACAGAGGACCCCACCACGGCAGGCAAAAGCAAATACAAGCGGGGATACGATGTTGACAGAATCACCTATGATAAGCTGGCTGAATTTCCCTATATGGCACTTCTGTTCAACGGGTGGGGATTCGGCGTCGAATATAATGAACCCAGGGGACATGCATATATGGTACGCGACCAGCTTGAAGTTGACCCTTCGAGGATAAAAGCCGGAGGAGTTTGTCTCACCTGTAAGACCCCTTACGCCCCCAAACTCGAAAAGGAGATGGGTCTGAACTACTACAAGACCCCTTACAAAGAAGTACTTGCCCAGATCCCTGAAAAGAACAGGACCCTCGGAGTTGCCTGCATTGACTGCCATGACAATAAAGATATGTCGCTGAGGATATCGAGGGATTTCACGCTGAAAGCGGCACTAAAGGATATGGGTGTTGATCCTGACAAGCTTTCGCGTCAGGACATGAGGAGCCTTGTCTGCGCCCAGTGCCATGTGACCTATAACATTCCTAAGGACAAGGATATGAAATCAGTGGGCGTTTTCTTCCCGTGGCAGGGGAGCAAATGGGGGAATATCAGCGTTGAAAACATTATCAAGAAGATAAGGAGTGACACCGCCTACGGAGAATGGAAACAGAATGTGACGGGCTTCAAAATGGGCTTTATCCGCCACCCGGAATTTGAATTGTTCTCGAACAACAGCGTCCATTGGAAGGCCGGAGCGTCCTGCGCCGATTGTCACATGCCCTATACAAAGGTCGGTGTCTACAAAGTTTCTGACCATCGTGTGGAAAGTCCCCTCAAGAACGATATGAAGGCGTGTATGCAGTGTCATACCGAGACGACCGATTGGTTGAGAGAACAGGTAATCGCCATCCAGGACAGAACGGTGTCCCTCATGATCAGGTCAGGATATGCCACCGCAACCGCAGCCAAACTCTTTGAAATAGTGCATACCGCACAGGCTGCGGGCAAGAATATCGACAAGGCTCTTTATGACAGGGCCAAAGACTATTATGAGCAGGCCTTTTATCGCGTTGTATTTGTGGGCGCAGAAAACTCCGTGGGTTTTCACAATCCCTCAGAGGCTTTGAGGATCCTCGGCGATGCCACGGCCTTTGCAGTAAAAGCGGAAGCGCTCCTCAGACAGGCCCTTGCCAGAGCGGGAGTAGATACACCGCTGATGGTCAAACTCGATCTCAACAAGTACCTGGAAGCAAGAGGAGATAAGAAGCTCAAGTTCAATCAGAAATTCGAATTCAAGGACCCCTTTGGTGTAGAGGAACAGGTTTCCATAGGTAAATAGAACGGCTCATCGTCGGAACGGGAAGGAGGATGGGATAATTCCTCCTTCCCGTATCAGGGAAAACAATAATGAAAGAGTGAAGCTGTATCCCTTGCCGTCCTGTCCATTTACGGCATACCCCTGCCCTCGATGTTCATCCCGCATTTTGGACAGGCAGAATCTCTCATTTTAATGGCAGTGAGCGTGAACCCGGTTCTTTCAATCAGCAGTTCTCCGCATGAGGGACAGTAAGTATTTTCTCCCCCCTCTCCCGGGACATTTCCTTCATACACATACCGCAGACCTGCCTTCAGCCCTATCTCCCTCGCCCTTCTCAGGGTGCTCACCGGTGTCCTCGGTTTGTCCATCAGCTCATAGGTAGGATAAAACTGCGTCACATGCCACGGCATGGCTGGGTCAACAGATTTGATGAAGTCCGATACCCACGTAAGAAATTCATCGGAATCATTATAGGTCGGAATAATGAGGGTGGTGATCTCGACCCAGACCCCCAGTTCTTTCATGAGCTTGATGGTATCGAGGACCGGTTGCAATCTGGCTCCCACGACTTTCTTGTAGAAACTGTCGTCACCCTTCAGGTCAATGTTGTTTCCGTCAAGATAGGGCGCTATAAGCCTCGTGGCTTCAGGACCCGTGTATCCGTTGCTCACGAAGACATTCCTGATCCCCCTCTCGTGGGCAAGCCGGGCGCAGTCATAGGCAAATTCCATGAATATCGTGGGCTCGGTATAGGTGTAGGATATGCTCGTGCAGCCCGCCAGTTCCGCTTCCCTCACCACCTGTTCCGGCGTCATATCCTCCCCGGGGATATCGTCATGCTTCTTCGGATACTGTGAAATATCATAGTTCTGGCAGTGCATGCATTTGAAATTACATCCGACGGTGGAGATGGAATAGGATATTGAACCGGGATGGAAATGAAATAACGGCTTCTTCTCTATGGGGTCTACGTGGCGCGCAATGACCTTGCCATACACAAGGCTGTAAAGGGTTCCCTCCCTGTTTTCCCTTACCGCGCAGATACCCCTTTTCCCCGGTGATATGGTGCAGTGTTGAGCACAGAGGAAACACTTTGCCTTTCCGTCACCGATCCTCTCATAAAACCGGGCTTCTCTCACTGGGTCTTTCTTGTCGTGGTTATCTTCTTGGCAGTGGTTCTCTTCTTTGGCGCCGCCTTCCCCTCTGCTGCAGCGTCTTTTCCCTTCGGCGTCCTGACAGCCGCCCTTTTCTTCACTGTCTTCGCAGGCTTTTCCGCTCCCTTCGTATACCTGGCCAGCACGATCTTTTCCGCCTCTAACCAGTCGTCAAAGTGACAGCCCTCGCTCCTCCCCCTCTTCTCGTAGAGCTCGTAAGCCACCCGTGCGATCTCATCGTATACCTTGTTCATACACACCTCCGAAAAATTTCACCTTTGTGCTCATCCCCCCTGATGCTAATCCTATCACGATATAAGAGGTTATGCAAGAAGCGCGGAATATACGGTCGCGTCCCGCCTGATGTGCGGATTACTCTTGCTATTTGTCCAAAACATGTGATATATCTGATACACTTTTTACCATAGAATCATAGCAGCGCGTCAAGAGAAGGGTGAATCAGTGAAACCTGCTGGCGGGGAAAACAAAATAACCGGAATCATCAAAGCACTTGGCCTCGTATTCGGGGACATCGGCACAAGTCCTATATATACCGTCACGGTGGTTTTTCTCCTGCTCAAGCCTTCCCTTGACAACGTCCTCGGCGTTACGTCGCTGATCATCTGGACAATGACCGTTCTCGTTTCTCTCCAGTATGTCTTTCTCGCCATGAGCCTCAGCCACAGAGGCGAGGGAGGCACAATCGTCCTAAAAGAGATCCTCTCTTCCATGCTCAGCACGAAAAAGAAGAGGGCTCTGGTGACGATACTTTCCTTCCTGGGGATATCTCTTCTGATGGGTGACGGCGTGATCACCCCGGCAATCAGTATCCTCAGCGCTGTCGAGGGATCGGCTCTCATACCCGGTCTTGAACACATCTCCAGAACAGCCATCGTGCTCATCGCCGCCTTCATCGCCATCGCCCTCTTTTCCTTCCAGAGCCGGGGGACCGAGAAGGTCGCTTTCGCTTTCGGCCCCATCACATCCATCTGGTTTATTGCGCTCATATTCTTTGGGATCCTTTCCATCATCGATGCTCCCAATGTATTGGTAGCGATAAATCCCTATTACGGCATACGCTTTCTTCTGGAGAATGGCTGGAAGGGATTCATAGTGCTGGGAGAAATATTTCTTTGCGCAACGGGAGGTGAAGCCCTTTATGCTGATATGGGACACCTTGGAGCAAAACCGATCAGGCACGCATGGATCGGGGTCTTCATTGCCCTCTCTGTGAATTATCTGGGACAGGGCGCGTTTCTCATGACCCACCCCGGGGCGAAGAATATCCTCTTCGAGATGGTTTTCCACCATGCAAAGGGCCTCTACATCCCCTTTCTTCTCCTGAGTATTGCCGCAACGGTCATCGCCTCCCAGGCCATGATCAGCGGGACGTTCTCCATCGTCTACCAGGGGATCACCACGCGGATTATGCCGATCTTCAAGGTCGATTATACCTCTACTGAGAGGAAGTCACAGATTTACATCGGCTCGGTCAACTGGTTCCTCCTTTTCGCAGTCATCTTCATCATGGTCGAATTCGGCGAGTCCAGCCGTCTTGCCGCCGCATACGGGCTGGCTGTCACGGGCACGATGACCCTCACCGGCATTATGATGATCTGGATATTTTCCCTTAAGAAGAAACCGCTTTTTTCGATCTTCGCGCTCTTCATTACGGCGATTGACATTGCATATCTCTGCTCCAACTTCTACAAAATCCCGCATGGCGGCTACTGGTCGTTGATTCTTGCATCCATTCCCTTCGGTATGATACTGCTCTATACCCAGGGGCAGAAGAGGCTCTACAAGATGATGCAATTCATGCCGATCGATGACTTTGTGCGCAAGTTTAACATGGTCTATAAGACAACCCCCCTCATAAAAGGCACAGCCCTTTTTCTCATAAAGGATGTTAAAGAGGTACCCCCTTATCTTGTCCAGATCATGTTCTACCACGGCATTATCTACGAGGAGAACATATTGATTTCGATCGTCAAAAGAGACGATCCCTTCGGGGTCACCGGCTATTTCAAGGAGGATATTACCAAAGGGTTAAGGGCCTTCGATATACAAATGGGGTATATGGAAGTGATCGACGTTGAAGAACTCCTGAGAGAAGCCGGGGTTGAGGAGCGGACCGTCTTTTACGGGCTTG
>CAVOUE010000010.1:0-193446 GCA_963699545.1 Nitrospirota bacterium
GAAGGAATGAAGTTCTGAGATCCCTGCCGGCAACAATACAAAGGTCATGGCTGTCCGCCGCAATTGCTCTCTTTATTCTTCCTGTTCATATAGTCGTTATCGAGGCAGCTTCCCTATCGCTGGACTTTAATGAGAACGTTGTAAGCGGTACCATCCCGCGGCCTTGGAAGGTCAGGCAAAACACGGGTAGGGCCGATCTCAGCATAGATTCAGAAAACGGTGAACACCTTTTGCATCTCAGATGCAGAGAATCGTCATTTGCCGTTGAGCGGGACATTTCCGTTGATGTCAGCGCGTCCCCCTATATGACCTGGACGTGGAAAGTGTTGAAAGTGCCATTGCGGGGTGATGTCCGTGAGAGGGAACATAATGACCAGGCGCTGCAGCTCCTTGTGGCTTTCGAAAGCAGGAAGGTCCTCAGTTATGTCTGGGATTCCACTGCCCCCGAAGGGACGACCACAGACGAATCCATCGGATGGCCTGTCAACCTGCAGGTCAGAGTCATTGTGGTCAAGTCCGGCACTGCCGATATAGGAGAATGGATAACGCATACGAGAAACATTTATGAAGATTATATCAATACTTTTCATGAAGTCCCCTCACGTCTTAAAGGAGTGCGGATCCAGACCAATACGCAGTATACAAAAGACGTTGCTGAGGGTCTGATTAAGGGTATTGCGTTCGGCAAAGAAGTCTCTGTCGCATTTTGAATATGTTTCCGGTGGCCCTACAATAATTTGGCCCCCTGCTCCGCAAGCCGGGACCTTACGCTGCATCTGAGATTAAGGAAACAGAAATTCTCTTCATGAATGAATCTGCTGACCAGATATGAGAGCCCGTTGCTCATTTTGTCCAGATACGGCGTGTCGATCTGATCGAGGTTCTCCCGTAAAGACGATCTTGGTTCCCTCGCCGCACCTCGTTACGATGGTCTTGATATCAAGGGGTCTCAGGTTCTGCGCCTCGTCGATCACAAAATACCGTTTTGGAAGACTCCTCCCCCTTATGTAGGTAAGAGGTTCCACCTGGAGCAGCCCCGCATCCATAAGATACTGATAGCTCTTCATTCTGGATATATTGGTATTGTCTTTTATGAGGCCCTTGGGAGTGTTCAAGATGACTTCGAGGTTGTCGAAAATAGGCTGCATCCAGGGCGTCAATTTTTCTTCCACGTCACCGGGCAGGTACCCGATGTCCTTGCCCATTGCCACAATGGGCCGCGAGACGATCACCTGTTCGTAGAACGAGGTCTTTTTCACTATCTGCGAGGTCTGGTGCAGGCCCGCTGCGAGCGCCAGGAGGGTCTTGCCGGTGCCGGCATGGCCCGTTAATGCAACCATGTCGATCTCAGGGTCGGTAAGGGCATCCAGGGCGCACTCCTGTTCCGTATTTTGGGGAGAGATACCCATCCTTTCCTTGGCCCTCTTTACAGGCCTTAGATTGTCCATCCCGGTCAATTTGTATATATGAGGGTCGCTGTGCAGATACCTTACGGAAGTTATGCCGTTTGTATTGTCACCGTTTTCGAGGACCCTCCCGTACTTGCAGAAAAGCGAGGTCTTGTCTCCCATATAGTCCTCGACAGTGATGCCCAGGGATTCCGCCTTTATCCTCACCGCAGTGTCCTTGGAGACGAGGACAACGGGAATGGGATCGGCCGTCGGGTTTGCCGGTTGTTTTTCGGTGATGCTCAACGCCGTCTTTATGATCTGGTTGTTGTCTCCTCCGTTATTGGAGGGCTTCATGTGCCCATTGCCTGACGGCAGGCTCACCGAGATCGTGCCGCCGGAAGGCATTGCAAGCCTGGAGGAAAGGGAACCGCCTTCTCTCAGCTCGTCTATTGTCCTGAGCGCCTGTCTTGCCGAAGCCGCAATCTCTCCTCGCCCCTTCTTGTGCCTGTCCAGTTCCTCTATGACGGCGAAGGGTATCACAATATGATTATCCTCAAACTTAAAAAGCGAAGCCGGGTCGTGGATCAGCACATTGGTATCCAGTACGAACGTCTTCTTCATCGGTGTCTCTCCTTTCGCTCTGTCTTTTTGCAAAGACGCAGGCACGTATTCCCGTCGCCACTGAAACAACAGGAAAGTATTTGAGGAAATGAGCCGGTGATATCCGAGTCTGCTCTCTGCAGAATAATCGGATTAAAGCGCAAATCGGTTGGCCCTACCCGTTTGCCCGGGATGGCTGCTCTGAGAATCGATGCACAATCTCATGTCACTCGTGAACGTGCTCTTGCTGATAGACTTCAAGAAATGTCCTTACTCCTTCTCTGCCCATATATCGCTCCAGGACCCTGGTGTCCGTCCTGGTGAGGTCAACCACCATTAAGCCGTCCAGTGCACTGTTGAAACCAGGATCTACCGAAAAATCTATGAGCCTTCCTCCCAATTTCAAATATTGTCTCAGAAGTATCGGTATTCCGATCTTGGCATTCTCTACGTCAGCAATCAGGTCGGAACATCCTCTATGTTTCTGATGACCTTGATGGCGTCCTGACTCCCTATCCTCGGCGGTTTCACGCGAAGAGGTCTTTTCGCTCTCACCGACCGGCCAAGCTCTGGAACACAGTGGTTGACTTTGAGGAATGTCACCATCAGCTGCCGTGAGAACGAATGGTAGTCACCTGTGATACTCACCGGGCCGAAGAGAATCTTGTAGCGGGGGTTTCTGCATACAAATTGACCGATGCCCTTCCAGAGCAGTAGGAGAGGCGAGTAGCTCCTCTGGTATTCGCGACGTACAAAGGATCTCCCCAACTCCAGCGCGGGGCCCAATTGAGTGAGGAGCACGGTGTCATAGTGAAACAAGGTGCTCGTATAGAGTCCCCTCTTCCCGAATCGGTGAACGATCTCGTCCGTCTTCCCAAGACGGTATGCGCCTACAAGTTCCCTTTTTTCCTTGTTCCAGATAAAAAGGTGCGTATAATACGCATCAAACCGGTCCAAATCCAATGACCTGCCCGTACCTTCGCCTATCTCTCGAAAAGTGGTCTCTCTCAATCTTCCGATCTCTCCCAGCGCATGATGCAGAAGACTGCCGTGAGCGTGAATGACCGAGTATTCCTCAGTTTCCAGCAGCAGGTGGTCCTTCGGCAGTCCCGTGATCTCTTCATCCAATGCGCCGACAGATCGAGGCGCTACGACAGGTCTGCGCCTGCCCATTTGCACTTTCTTGAAAAATGGTATGGCGCTGCTCTTCTTGTTTCAGTCCCGGTTCCCAAGCGCATAGGTCCTCAGACGCAGATAGCTTGTCAGTTCTTCATCGTTCCGGAAGGCATTCAGCTTCTGGGGTCCGATGAGATTTCCTATTTTGGCCCTTATCGTTTTCTTGCCTTTATTGAGCAATTCCCTTGGCAACATCACAGTCCTCATGCGCGGGTGAACAAGGCCAAAGATCTGGAACAGGACGCTGTTGATACCCTCAAAGAATACAGGGAGCACCGAGGCGCCGGTCTTTCTTATCAGTCCTGCCACGGTACTGCTCCACTGTGGATCCGTGATCTCTCCGGACTGAATGTGAAAGTGGGACACTTCTCCCGCAGGGAAAACGGCGACAATTCCTCCCTTCCCGAGCCACCGAACCGTTTCCTTGAGAGGTCGCAAATTTCTCGCAACAGCCCCTCTTCTCTCATAAGGGTCTACAAAGATGATCAAGTCCCGAATATCCGGTATGTGTCCCAGGAGATAATTGGCCATCAGCTTTACGTCGCTTCGCACGGAGCGGAGGATGCATGCAAGGACAAGACCTTCTGCAACGCCGAAAGGGTGATTGGAAACTGCGACAACCGGGCCGGACGAGGGAATGCGCGATAGGTCCTGCTCCGAAATGTCATAACGGATATTCAGTGCTTCCAGTGCCTTTTCGAGAAAGTGACGATCATCCCTCTTGCGTAAGACCTCATCGTAAAGCCGGTTGAGATGCGGGAATGAAAGAACATTCTCAAGGGTGGCTGAGACGACCGGCAACAGGGCTGAGATGAATGGATTTCTTGTGGTACTGGTGATCTGAAAAATCCTGTCGGCCTGGCCTTTGTTCACCATATCCAGAATTTCTCCGGACCTTCTCTCCATGCTCCGGCATAGATTATGGTGCACAAACTCTTATGCAAGTCTTTCCCTGATCGCGTCCACGAACCTGTATCTCCATGACCATATCCCTGTCTCGGGGAATGATGAAAGCACCGAACCCTTTTCGATGACATACCGGTTGCCCCTCCAAACAACCGTGTTGCTTATTATGGGAACCAGCCACAGCAACCCTATGAGGATGTCTTTCACAGGCGCAAGGAAATAAAGGAAAGGATTCAGCTCCGAATCGGTGCGTCTTCCGATATAGTAATCGCCTCCCGTTTTCAGAAGGCAGACAAGGAGTGCAAAGGATATGCTTATCTTCGATGGCTGCCAGAGAACCGTGGGAAGAGCGGCCATAAATACGCTGTTCCCGACTAATTCCGAGAAGTATTTCAACCCTCCGATCTTCCACCTGAGCTTGCCCCACCTGGTATGTCTGTTTATGAATTTCCTGATCCCCCAGTAATGATTCACGTTTCTTATCATATACCTCGACAGGGCCACTCTCTTCCCGGATTCACTCATGCGCCTGCCTATCATGTAATCTTCCGCCAGTACGTCCCTGAATGCCCTCAGGCCGCCGATGGCGTCGAGATCACTTTTCTTCATCAGCATGGATTTCCCCACGACGCAGGGCATTTTCAGACACTTGTCAAGGAAACATACACTTCCCAGGACAAAGGAGTTCATGTGGAGGTTCTCGAAAATGGAGCCGAGCGATCTTGCGCCTACTCCTTTAATAAGGTTGCTGACGAGGCCGACGCCTGGCTCATTCATCGGTTTTGTTATTGCCTTGAGGTAACCCTGGTCGACCATGACATTGCTATCGCTGATGAGGATATGCTGATACTTCGCGATCCGGTATGCGGGAATCAGATTATTGACCTTTGGATTTAAGCCTTCATCGCATCGTTCGACAAGGATCGAGATATCCCTGTCGGGATATTTTTCTTTAACCTTTCTGGCCACCATGTAGGCAGGGTCGTTGTAGTCCTGGAGAGAGAATATGATCTCGTATTGGGGATAATCCTGCGTGCAGAAGCTTTCGAGATTGTCAAACAGATTGTCATCCAGGCCTTTCAGGGGTTTAAGGACCGAGATGGGGGGAAAATGTAGGGGAAGGGCTTCCCCTTCCCCTGAGTAATGGAGGGGACGAGAAGTATGAGAACGGACCGCGAATATCTGAAATCCGTATCCGACGAGTCCGAGAATTGTTATGCACGCAAAGATCCAGAATATGGTCATAGCTTCCCTCCTAGTTTCTTAATAGGGTTATCGCAACTCCTCTGTTATGACGTATGCACTGCTTGATCGACTCAATGTTCTTTTCGCAGTTGAGCAGCGTTTTCCATGAATAAAGGTGTCGCGCTCTATGAAAATCGCTGCTCGCGATGTACGGATATTTCTTAAGGCTTATTACGTTGAAGACGTCATCCCTGTTGGCAATTTCCCAGGCATCGATATACCTGGCGTACTTGTCCCTGTTATTCCAGAGGAATAACGTGCTCCTGCTCATATCGGACATGTTATGGGGATGACAGGCCACGGTCAATGCGTTCTGCTCCTTAGCGGAGAGGAAGATCTTCTCATAACTCCAGCAGGCGGGAACGAATTCCTTTATGTCGATAAGGAGCATATGAGCGGATTTCTCTGTGGAGAGATAATTCTTGCTTATCTCCACTCCCGGGATAACGAGCATTCCATATTTGGCCATAGCCCTTTCCGCTTCTTCTCTCACGCGGGAAATGTACTCATCGAAATTATCTTCTCTTACCGACAGTCTGAACCTGTGGGCGAATTTGCCGATGCTGCTGTCCCCGTTGGCCACATGGTCCGTGATCGCGATTACGTCAAAGCCTGCCTGACCGAACAGATCGATGGTCCTTCTTAACTCCACCGAACCGTCAGAGTATTTCGTGTGAATATGGAAATCACACAGCAGCATAGCTCTCGGTTGCCTGTAGTTGTTCTGTCATGCTACTCACTATGGTAAGAGCTTTGAATTACAGGAGTATGAAGGAAGGGTTACATTCTTGTTAAGATTATGGAGGGCAAAAGGTCCGCTAAAAAGTTCTGCTTCTTATAAGATAGGAATAGTATGCTGCGGCATTGGTCGGCTTGCGTTCCAAGGTATTGAAATCGACCTTGTAGAGCCCGAATCTGGCGTCAAGCCCCTGCAGCCATTCATAGTTGTCGATGAGGGACCAGTAGAAATATCCTCTTACATCGATGCCGTTCCTGAGACACCGTTCAAGGGTATCGACATGCCTTCTCATGAACCTTATTTTCTTCTGATCGTCCCGGGTCGCAATGCCGTTCTCCGTTATGATAAGCGGGACTTTGAGCTTGGATGCATACCTCAGGACCTTTTCGAGCCCGTACGGATGTATCTCCCATCCCATATCGGTGAGTCCGTATCCGTCGATGTCCCTGTGCCTCATCTCGACCCCCATTTTCTTGAACGGATTAAACCGCATATGCATCCTGGTGTAGTAATTTACCCCGAAGAAGTCCAGCTTGTTCTTTATGGGCACAATCAGTTCCATCGCTTTTTGGAACGGAAAGTTGACCCTGAGCGTGCCGGTGAGAAACGCATCAAGGAGCGAGTGATTGTAAAAATATTTTGCGATCTTTACCAGAATCCTGTCCAGGGGGTTCCATCTGCTCCACGGAGCAAGTGCTGCCATATTGTGGGCCACGCTTACCTTTGCATCCGGGTAGCTCGAGTGAATCATGTCATAGGCCTCGCTGTGAGCTGTGAGAATGTTTGTCAGGGCCTTCACTCCCAGTGATACGTCTTTAATCGCCGGCGGCGTACATCCCTCAAAGTATCCCGCGAGGACAAGCACATACGGTTCATTGAAGGTGATCCAGTACCGCACCCCTCTTAACGTTGATGCCATCTTTTCCACAAAGCCCAGGAACTTCCTGATCGACGTATCTTCGTGCCACGGATACTTCTTAATGAACCAGAGCGGGTGCGTGAAATGATGAAGGGTGACCATGGGTTCGATATTGTCGCTCCTGAGTATGTCGATAATCTCCTGATAATGCCCAATTGCCTTGTCATCCCACACGTTTTCCCTTGGCTGTATTCTGCTCCATTCAAGAGAGAATCGGTAGGCATTGACGCCGAGTTTTTTTAACAGGGCCAGATCCTCCCTGTAGAGCTTATAATGATCGGTAACATCGGGTTTTTCGCTCAGTATGTCATCCCATGACGTCCAGTCAGCATAGGGGGACCCCTCAAGCTGAAAGGCCGATGTTGCAACACCCCAGAGGAATTTGTCATGTGATGATGGTAAGGGGAGAGGACCAAAGGCAGTCACAGGAGCTGAGGCAATGTCATCCATGTGCTTTTCCCCCGTCAAAATAATACCCGATCCCCCTCCTGGTCTTCAGGTATACCGGGTTTGCCGGGTCGTCTTCAATGCGTGTCCTTATTCTTCGTATGTGGACGTCAACTGTCCTTGGCTCCACAAAGGCATCATCTTTCCAGACAGCATCCAGGAGATGTTCACGGCCAAAGACCTTTCCCTTTCTCTCCACAAGATATAAAAGAAGCTTGAACTCAGTTGAGCTGAGAGTCAGAGGAACATCCCCTTTTGAAACAGAATATGTTTCTTTGTTGATCTGCAGGTTTCCTATCTGGATAACCTTGGCGTCTGCAGGCTTTTCAGCGGTCCTTCGCAAGACAGCCTTTACGCGCGCTACGAGTTCTCTTGGGCTGAAGGGCTTTGTGATGTAATCATCCGCGCCCATCTCAAGACCGAGGACCCTGTCAACCTCTTCGCCTTTAGCGGTGAGCATGATTATCGGCAGATTCTTTGTTTTTTGATCATTTCTGAAGATCCGGCAGAGTTCCATGCCTGACATGCCGGGAAGCATAAGATCGAGGAGGACGAGGGCAAAACTTTCTTTGCGAACTTTATTGAGCGCTTCTTCACCATCTGAAGCTGCCGAAATTGCAAACCCTTCCTTGTTAAGATTATAAGAGATCAGTTCGACAAGGTCTGATTCATCATCAACAACGAGGATATTACCGGTATTCATCATGCCTTCTTCATTACCCGCACATGCCGTGAAGATACTATAGAAGACAACTATTACCGTAATATTACGGGAATGTTAAGTTTTTGTTACAGGTAGACCAAAACCTTTGTGCCTTTGCCGTGAGTACTCTCTATTTGCATGGTCCAGCCGTGGGCCTTAACAAGGTGCTTGACGATGGCAAGCCCGAGCCCCGTACCCCCCATCTTCCTTGATCGGGCCGGATCGACCCTGTAGAACCTCTCGCCCAACCTCGGCAGGTACTTGACAGGAACTCCTATCCCGGTATCTTCGACAAACAGGAAGATCTTTTCATCTTCCTGATCAATCCCGAACGTTACACCGCCGGTTTCGGTAAACTTCATCGCATTGTCTACAAGGTTGGTGAATATCTGGATGAGACGGTTCCTGTCCGCGTCGATTTCCAAGAGTCCGGGTCTGTTCGAAACCGCCAGAGAAAGGTTCTTTGCGGCAGCCTTATCGTAAAAGAGAGCAAGGACGGTATTGAAGACATCATCGATGTCGATCATGGTTTTTTCTACTTTGATGACGCCCAGCTCGATCTTCGAGATCGTCATGAGGTCGTCGACGAGGCTGTTTATGCGCTCGCTGTTCGCCTTTATTGTCCGGATGAATCCGGCTGCGTTTTCTTTATCATCGAGGGCGCCTTCAAGGAGCGTGTCGGCAAACCCTTTAATGGCGGTGATCGGGGTCTTTAGTTCATGTGAGACGTTGGCGACAAAGTCCTTTCTGACCTGCTCAAGTTTCTCGATCTGTGTGATGTCGTGGAAGACAGCCACGAAGCCGGACAGCTCGTTCTCTTTATAGAAGAGCGGCGACACCCTTACGCTCAGATATCTTTCCACGGGCGTTTCTATTCTGAATTCCGTCACGCCCGGAGAATGACTCCTTCGCACTTCTTCCATGAGATCAGAGAACTCATGGTTTCTTACCACCTCTACAAACCGCATGCGTGTCATGGGAATATTCCCGAAGAATTCCTTTGCGGAAGAGCTGGAAAGTGTTATTACTCCTCTGGCGTCGATGATCAGGAGAGCATCAGGCACGTTCTTGAGAATGACATTCAGGCGGTTCTTTTCCTCCTCGTTCTGCGCCATCATGCCCTGCAGCTTGACGGACATCGAGGTGAGATTATCAGCGATCTCGCCGAACTCTCCCGCGTTCTTCAGAAAGAGCCTCTTGTCTATCTCGCCCCTGGATAATGACCTCGAAAAATCCGTTATCTGCCTGAGAAGCCTTCTTAGATGGTCCGTCTGCCATACTGACAATATCGATGTTATCAGCAAGACGCTCAGCACAACAAGGATGATCCTTATTCTGAGGAGGTTCACCGAATGGTCAACCTCTTTGAGTGGCACCGCAAGCCTTATGAACCCTTCCTCCTTTTCATTATGAGATATCCTTTTTGCTACATAGAGAAGATCGTATTTCAGCGTATCGCTGTATCGTTTCGCCATACCGACATCAAAAAGGACCGACTGCTCTATCTCGGTCCGGTGCAGATGGTTGTCCATGAGAGCTGAATCGGTATCGGAATCGCCAATGACCTTTCCGTCATTGGCAATGATCGTTACCCGTGCACCGGTGTCTTTCCTTAACTGCTTGCAGAGGGTATCTAGTTTGGTTTGACCAAAGGATATGTTCTTTGAGATAAGGTTTATCTGTACAGAAAGGTTCCGCCTGAGGTTATCGATATGGTTTTCCCTGACTGCCGAGGTGATATACACTTCTCCAAGGAAGCCCGATAGCAGAATCACGAGAGCGTACAAAATAAAGATCCGCCTGAAGAGACCCCTTTTCATCTGTCCGCTTCCACGTAATAACCAACCCCCCTTCTCGTCTTTACGTACTGAGGACTTGAAGGATCATCCTCGATCTGCGTGCGCAGTCTCCTTATATGCACATCAACGGTCCTCGGCTCCACAAACGCCTCGTCTTTCCATACTGCGTCAAGAAGCTGGTCGCGGCTGAAGACCTTCCCTTTTCTCTCCACAAGATACAAAAGGAGTTTGAACTCGGTTGAGCTGAGAGCCAGTGGGACATTCCTTTTTGAGACAGCGTATGTTTCTTTATTGATCAGAAGGTTTCCTATCCTGATGACCTTGTCTTCTGCAGGCTTTTCGCTGTACCTTCTCAAAACAGCCTTCACGCGGGCAACAAGTTCCCTCGGGCTGAAAGGCTTGGTCATGTAATCATCCGCGCCAATTTCAAGGCCGATTATCCTGTCCACTTCTTCCCCTTTCGCGGTCAGCATGATTATCGGCAGATTTTTCGTCTTCGGGTCGTTTCTGAGGATGCGGCAGAGTTCCACACCCTGGAGCCCGGGAAGCATAAGGTCAAGGATGAGGAAATCGAACCTCCCCTTCCTGATCTTCGCAAGCGCTTCTTCCCCGTCGGTGGCGGAGGAAACATGAAAACCCTCTTTCTTGAGGTTATAGGAGACCAGCTCAACGATATCAGGCTCATCATCCACCACCAATATCTTTTTGGAGTCCATGGCATACATATTACACCTGCCCTCATGAGGATGCAAGCTTTGCATTCCCTCCTTAATTATATTAGTCTATTAGTCATGGCCAAGCCTTTCGTCGTGATAGTCGGCAGACCGAACGTGGGTAAATCCACGCTTTTCAACAGGATCGTAGGCTCCGAAAGCGCCATTGTGGAAGGCCTTCCCGGGGTGACCAGGGACAGGAATTACATGGAGGCGGAGCGGGGAGGGAAGACCTTTATTGTTGTCGATACGGGTGGATTTGATCCTGAACCCTCGGAGGACATGTTCCAGCAGATTAGAGAACAGGCGGTCTTTGCGGTTGAAGAGGCCGATGTCGTCATCCATCTGCTGGACGGGAAGGAAGGGCTGAATCCCCATGATATCGAGCTTGCACAGATGCTCAGGGCGTCCGGGAAGAAAGTCCTGTGGGCGGTGAACAAGGTCGATGCCCCCACGCGGGAGGACAGGCTCTACGATTTCTACCGGTTGGGCGTTGATGATCTGCTTCCTGTTTCCGCTGCCACGGGATATGAGTTCGACGAGTTCATGGACAGGGTCATTGCCCTCCTGCCTGAGAGGAGCGGAGAAGACGAGGGGATCGAGTATCCCGGGATCGCTGTAGTGGGAAGGCCGAATGTCGGAAAGTCCACACTGGTGAACACCCTTCTGGGGAAAAGCCGCATGATCGTAAGCCCTGTTCCCGGCACCACCCGGGATTCCATAGACTCCCTCTGCACCTATTACGGGAAGAAATACCTTCTCATAGATACGGCAGGCATAAGAAAGAAGGGCAAGATCGGGTATTCAATCGAGCGCTATTCCATGGTGAGGGCGGTCAGGAGCATTGAGCGTTGTGACGTAGCGCTTATCGTCCTTGACTCATCCGAAGGCATTGTAGAGCAGGACAAAAGGATCGCCGGGATAGTGGGCCAGTACGGCAAAGGTGCGGTATTTCTCTTCAATAAGTGGGACCTGGTCGAAGAGCCGGAGACGGCGTACAAGAAATTCATGGATGAATTTCAGGACAAGTTCTGGTTCTTCAATCATGCCCCGGTGCTCACCGTTTCGGGACTTGAGCGCAGGAGGGTGACAAAGGCATTCCCCCTGATCGACGGGGTGATCGCGGAAAGGAAGAAGCGGATAGGCACTGCAGAGCTTAATAGTGTCCTGAGAAGGGTCATTGCTCGGACCTCTCTTCCCCTTTACCGGGGCAGGGTCGTGAAGCTTTTCTACATGACCCAGGTGAAGACAGATCCGCCTGAATTCGTGGTCTTTGCGAACCATCCCGAAGGGCTCAAAGATTCACACCTGCGGTTCCTCGAAAGAAGCCTCAGGGAACAATTCTCCTTCAGCGGTACACCCATAAGGATCTTTGTAAGGCCCAGGTCCGGAGACCGGGAGTGAGGTTCAGACAGTGCTCGTGAAAAGTGTGTTCGACTTTTTCAGGGACGGCGGGCTGATGCTGGCCGGTTCCCTGTCATACTTTTCGGTGATGGCCACTGTCCCCTTCTGCCTTTTCCTCGTCACTATCTTCGGATATTTCCTGGGCGAGGAAAAGGCGTTCTATCAATTCCTTTCGGCACGGCTCACGAGCTATTTCCCCGATGTCACCCGCGAGATCACCGAAGAACTGAGGAGGATCATTACCTACAGAGGCCTTGGAAAACTCTCTCTGGCCCTGTACGGCTTCCTCTCCTACCAGCTTTATTCCTCCCTTGAAACGGCCACCAACGTGATATTCAAAGTAAAGGTCAAACGCTCCTTTGTCGTCTCGCTTATCCTCTCCTTTGGCATCGTCACGGCCATTATCGCCTTCATCCTTATTTCCTTCAGCGCGACATCATTGATATCCGTGCTCACGCCTATACAGGAACTCTTCCCCGGCCTGAAGATCGGCGGGGCAACCGTGTTCCTTATACGATTCGTAATCCCCTTCGTCATCATGTTCGTGACGGTGGCAATGCTGTATCTGCTCCTGCCGAAGACAAGGGTTGCGTTCCGGCATGCGTGCTCCGGCGCCCTGTTCACCGCAGTCTTCCTGGAAACCGCAAAACACCTTTTCACCCTCTATGTCGTCAATGTCTTCCGGCTCGGAACGATCTATGGCCCTCTCTCGGCTTTTGTGATATTCTTATTATGGGTGTTCTACTCTTCGTGCATATTCCTCATCGGCGCCGAGGTCGTGCACAATCTGGATGTCTCGAAGGAAGAATGAGATGATTGAACTCCTGGGAAAACATGTGGTGGTCATCGCCAACGACATTACCTACTCGGGGACACTGGTGGAGATCAGCGAGGAAGAAGTTTATCTCGAGTCGGAATCAGGGTGGGTCGTCATCCCCGTGGGGAGGGTCGCGGTCATAAAAGAGAAGGAAGAGGACTGATCCCCGGCTGACCCATTTTATTCCTTTGTCTTCCTGAACAGCGTTGTGCCCCCACTTACTTCATACATCCTAAAGTTAGAAGTTGAAGTTGACAAAAACCCGCCAATAAACTACGTTAAAAAAAGACCCTTTTTGCGCTGGGTTGCAAAAAGCAACAGCTTTAACCGATAGTACCAAAAGGGAGGTGATGAGAAGAGATCATCTTGATTGCGGTAGCTTTAACGGTAGCTATATTGGGAAAAAGAATAGAGTAAATGTGGAGGAAAAAAGTGAAAAAGAAATTTGCAGTTGCATTAGTTCTGGTATTGGCGGCGCTGTGTTATACGTTCATGGGAAGTCTTGGTACGGTTAAGGCTGCAGGTGACGCCCCGGGATATCCGGGAGATAAGGGCGCTGCAAAAACAATGGAAAAAGCGCCGGCGGTGGAGGCAAAGGTTGTGACGGCGGCAAAGCCCCCCACCTTTAACGGCATTGCTTACATCGCCGGACACGGCGGCCATCTGGCGATCATCGATATGCGGACCATGAAATCGCCCGCAGATGTCGAAAAGGACAGGATCGTAATCACCGAGGCCGAATCCGAGATGCAGGGCACGGTAGCAGGGATGAAATTCGAGAAGCTGGAAGGCGAGGGCGGCGGTACACACGGACAGGCCCTCACGAAGGAGGGCAAGGAGAAAGTACTGGTCGTAGGCACGCTTAACGGCAACATCTACAAGATAAACATGGCCACCGGCAAGAAGGCGGGCCCCTATAAGGTAGGCGAGAAGTTCTGCGGCGTCATCGTCGGTCCTGACGGCAATATCTACCTGCAAGACATGGCCAACGGCAATGTGTATATCTGGGACTCCACCAAGTTGAAGACAGTCGACAAGATGCCTGTGGGCAAGGCAGTGTGTGGCATTCAGTGGACAAAGAATAACAAGAAGGCGTATATCACCGACATGCCCACCGGCACTGTATACGTTTATGACTGGACAACGAAGAAAAAGATAAAGGAGATCACGAGCCCTGAGATGACGTTCATCCACCAGGCGAGAATGACCCCTGACGGCAAACAGCTCTGGGTAAGCGCACCCAATGAGTTCGACCCGGGCCTGAAACCAGGCACCCACAAGAGCCAGGTTATCATCATCGACACGAGCAAGGATCAGATCGTGAAGCGCATAGTCCTGCCGGACAATGTAAGACCACATGATTTTGCATTCACAAAGGACAGCAAGTACGCGTTTCTTTCGTCCAGGACCTATGGGGACGACAGCTCCCTGAACGTCATGGATATGAAGAATTACAACATCGTGGAGAGCGTTTCGGCATGCGTAGGTTGCCACAAGAGCGTCGGCGTCCAGGTAAAAATCGACAAGGGTTCACCGCTCCTCTGCGGCTTGGAGATCGACTGGGCCCCCGGCAAATAGCGCGCTTTCTGAAAAAGAGCGCTTTCTCTCATGTTCACTGGAAGGGGGAGCAAACAATGTGCTCCCCCTTCCTTCTCATTTTGGGTGTGCTTGTTCCACAATAATGCTAAAATAAACAGTATGCATCAGGATACAAGGGACTCGGAATGTCGGCAAAATTGAACATCGTATCATTTGCGGTGAAAAACCTGAAGCGGAAGATGGTAAGGACTCTGTTGCTCCTCCTGGCCGTCACGGTGGTCACCGGTACATTGTTCTCCGCAACCCTTTTCATCTTCAGCATGCAGAATGCCCTTAAGATAGGCACCTACAGACTTGGTGCCGATGTCCTGGTCGTTCCTGAAAAGTACGCCTTAGAGGCCCGTTCGGCGCTCCTCGCGGGGGAACCCACAAGTTTTCTCATGGATCGCTCCATTCTCGAACGGGTGAGAAAAATCGAAGGAGTGAAGAGGGCATCGCCCCAACTCTTTGTGAAACCCACATCCTTTACGTGCTGTTACAATGTGGACGTGTTCCTTGTCGCCTTCGATCCAGACACGGACTTTACCATAACGCCCTGGCTCACCAAGAATCTCAAGAAGGCCCTGGTGGGAAACGAGATCATCACCGGAAGGGAAGTGCCCGTGATGCCGGGAGATACCATCCCATTTTTCGGCACAGCATTCAGGGTAGCCGGCACCATGGAACCGACCGGGATGAAGTTCTTCGACCGTTCCGTTTTCATGACGATGGATGCAGCATACAAAATGGCCGAAGACTCCGGGACCAAATCCATGCAGCCCGTTTCCATAGAAAGAGACAGGATATCCACCGTGCTCGTGCAGGTCCAGGAAGGGTTGACACCGGACAGGGTCGCGATAAGGATCGAACATGATATTGACGGCGTTAAGGCGATTGCCTCGGATGAGGTCATCAGCACGGTAAGAAAACAGTTGGGAGGTCTTCTCAAGGGGATCCTCGCCATCAGCGCGGTAGTGTGGGTCCTCGCCCTCCTGATGATGGGGTTTGCCTTCTCCATGATCGTGAACGAACGCCAGAGAGAGCTGGGCCTGTTGCGATCCATGGGTGCGAAAAAGGCGCACATCTTCAGGCTCATCATCTCCGAGGCGGTCATTCTTTCGGCCTGCGGAGGCATTGCGGGATTATTGGCAGGGGCTGCCCTCCTCCTTACGTTCAAAGGACTCATCCTCCACAGCCTGAAACTCCCCTACCTCATGCCTTCAGCAACGGTACTTATAGAGCTTGTCGCAGGCGCCATCATTTTTTCGTTGCTCACAGGACTTCTTTCGTCCCTTATGCCCGCTATTTCAGCAAGCAGGATGGAACCATACGAAGCGATACGGAAAGGAGAATAGGAGAAGTGATCTCGTACGATATCAAGGGCCTGGCACCGCGGGTACCAGGGATCGCTGCCGCACTGTTACTGACCGCGGTCTTTTCATTGCCCGCACCCCTTCACGCGCAGCCTGTCGCCGTGCCCCAGGGTGCGAAATGTGTTGAATGTGGAATGGCCGTGGACCAGAACTCAAGATTTATGAGCGAAGTCACCACGAAGAACAACAAGAACTTATTTTTCTGTGATATTGGGGACATGCTTTTCCATTTCCGGTCCGACCGGGAAAAGATGAAGGATGTTCACGTGAGGGATTATGCCACGGGTGAATGGATCGATGGGAAAAAGGCGCTCTACGTCCTCAACAAGAAGATCTCCACACCCATGTCATGGAGCATCGCGGCCTTTGCAGCAGAATCCTCTGCAAAGAAGTGGGGAGACCCGGCAGACTTCAACGGGGCCTTCAAACTATTACGATGACGAACCGGATATTCGGCGTACTTTTTTTTCTCACGGGCCTCATGGTGCTTCTGGTACCGAGGTTTATTCTGCCGGTATGCGAATACCAAGGCTTTAACCCCATGGCGTGCAGCCATACCGCTATCGCAGAAATGTTCGTGGGGATCATGGTGATGGCTGCGGCAACAGGGCTGTTCTTTTCGAGGAGCGGTGAAGGTCTGCGGTGGCTTTCTTTCACGGCACTTGCTGCCGGCATATCCGTCATCTGGATACCCGAAGCCATCGGATACTGTCATAGCGGCCATATGCCGTGCAACTACGGAACCATCCCGGTATTGCGACTGTTGGGGGTATTGATCGTCCTGCTTTCACTGGCCGGTTTTCTTCTCTCGCTCAGAAAGGAAAAAAGGTAGGTCCGCAAAACCCTCAAGAGGAAGAAGGGAGATTACACTGGAGAGTTGGGTATGAAGAGAAAAGTAAGACTCATCTTAAAACAGCACCTGTTGATACTGCTTGCCTTGATGTTTGTCTCAGAGGTTTCATGCAAGAAGGAAGAAGCTGCCCCCGAGAGGACGCACCCGCAGCAGGCTGTTAACCCCTATTCCAGCGAATCTGTTTTCGATGAAGTAAAAAAGAGACTTCAGCAAAACCCCAATGATGTAGATGCGCTCTATCACATCGCCAATTTATATGACCGCAATGCATTGTATCAGGAGGCCATCGATGCATATAAGAAAGTGGTCCAGCTAAAACCCGATATGGGGTATGCGTATTTCAAGATGGGTACTGCCTATGACCGCCTCAATCAGCCGGCAGAGGCGATAAGCGCCTTCAAAAAGGCCATAAAATATATGCCGAACTTTGCAGCAGCCTACAATAATCTGGGGGTAGCATACGGAAAACTCGAAAAATACAAGGACGAAATCGCAGCCCTGCGAAAGGCGATCAAACTGAGATCAAACTATGCGTCGGCCAGACTTAATCTGGGGGTCACCTATCTGAAGACAGGGAACAGGAAAGCAGCAATGCAGGAATACGAATCCCTGAAAAAATTCGATGAAGGCGCTGCAGAGGCCCTGATGAAAGAGATAAAGAAGGCATCGTAGGAGGACGGGTGATCGAGATAAGGGACATTACGAAGACATACACTGTGGACGGACAAGCCTTTAAGGCCGTGGATAATGTTTCGTTTGCGGTAAGCAGGGGTGAGATGGTCTCGATCATCGGGCATTCAGGGAGCGGGAAGACCACCCTGTTGAGCCTGATCGGAGGGCTCACAAGACCTGATTCCGGCGAGGTCGTGATCGATGGGGTAAGCCTGCGGTCCATGAACGATGACACTCTCTCGGAATTCAGGAATAAGAAAATGAACTTCATCTATCAGTTCTCGAGCCTCATCCCTACTCTCACCACGATCGAAAACGTTATGCTCCCCACTGCCTTCGGAAACTTCAGCGATGAGAATGAGGGATATGCGAGGGAACTTATCAGGACCGTCGGGCTTGAGGACAGGATGAACTCCTACCCCTCCCATCTGTCAGGGGGTCAGCAGAGAAGGGTCGCCATTGCACGGGCTTTCGTGAACAGCCCCGAGATCATCCTGGCGGACGAACCTACCGGAGACCTCGACGAAGATACAGAGAAGGAAGTGATACGCCTTTTCCACAGGATGAACGAAGAGAGGGGAATTACTTTCATTCTCGTCACCCACAACAGGGAGATCGCTGATCAGGCAAAAAAACACTTTAGGATGACAAACGGAGTGCTATCGGAAATTTAACTCCCCTCGCTCCCCTCTTGCTTTAAGAGTCCGTTGGCGACTGTCCCGGACCCGCCTGCCGGACGGGCAGGTTTACGGACGAGGCAAAGCGCCTGCCTGTCCGGTAGGCAGGGAGTCGTAGAATCGGGACTGTCCACGGAAGAACCGACTCATTCCAGTCTTCCGTCCACCATCTTCAGGACCCTGTGGCAGCGTCGGGAGAGGGATTCATTGTGGGTGACGAGCACAAAGGTTATCCCCTTCTCTCTATTCAGCCTCAGCAGCAGGTTAAAGAGGTCTTCCCCTGTAGTGGTGTCCAGGTTTCCGGTAGGCTCGTCGGCAAGCACTACCTTCGGGTTGAGCATCAGGGCCCTTGCCACAGCGACCCTCTGCTGTTCGCCCCCCGAGAGCTCCCCCGGCCTGTGGTCCTTCCTTTCGAGCACTCCCAATTCATTCAACAGCGTTTCGGCCCGCTCTTTCAGTTCGGAAGGATCATGAGAACTTATCATGCCGGGTATCGTCACGTTTTCCAGGGCCGTAAACTCGGGAAGCAGATGATGGAACTGAAATACAAAGCCGACAGTCCTGTTCCTGAAAGAGGCCAGGGAGGTGTTGTCCAGAGCGAAGACATCTTTTCCGTCGTACAGCACATTGCCGGACGACGGTCTGTCCAGGGTGCCCAGCACATGGAGGAAAGTGCTCTTGCCCACACCCGAGGCCCCCACAATCGCGAGGACTTCTCCCTCGCCGATCGAAAGATCAACGCCTTTGAGTATCTTCAGCTCCCCCGCGGGAGGATAAAAGGATTTCTCTATCCGTATGGCTTCAACGAGACTTTTCATTTTTGCTGTCTTTGCTTCCCGTGATCTCCTTCACCGTTTCCGTTGTCTGTTCGATGCCCTTAATGACCTTTTCGCTCCCTTCCTTGAGCTTGTCCGCCTTCTCCCCCACCTTCTCGCTCTGCTGCTTTACCGTCTTTCCGAACCACCGGAACTTTTCGCCTCCGCTGTAGATGGACAGGGCAATGAAGATAATGACCGCAACAATGCACAAGAAGATAATTTTGAACAAAAGCTTAAACATTCCTTTCTCCCTCGCAGAAAATAGTATTGAAGTTTACCAGATTCCAGCCCCTCCTGTCATTCCGGCGTGAAATAACCTCGCACTTCAGGGGGACTGTCCGGCAAAGCGCTTGACTCCGGCAGAGGCGGTTGATAGAATAGCCTCAATCGCAGGGGACAACCGAAATTGCTCAAGGACTCTTCCGGAATTTCAATTGATTGCTGGGGCGATAACCGGAAGATGAAGAAAGGGATGGCGATCGTGGCCGGAGATAAGTGAACCTCAATGAAAGCCGTTCTAATCAGACAATTCGGACTGCCTGCGGTGATGAAGATAGAAGAGGTGGAGAGACCCACGGTCTCCGGCGATCAGGTGCTCGTTCGCGTTTATTATACCAGCGTCAATCCCGTGGACTGGAAGATCAGAAACGGCTCCCTGAGACTTCTTACCGGATCAAAATTCCCCATGCGTCTCGGTTTTGATGTCGCGGGTGAGGTGGTCGAAACAGGTCCCGCGGCGGCCAAGCTCAAGAAGGGCGACAGGGTCTTTGGCATGCTCGATTTCAGACATACTGGAGCCTATGCCGAATATGTCTGCGTCAGGGAGAAGAATCTTGCATTGCTCCCTGAAAATCTGGATTTCAGAGAAGCCGCTGCAGTGCCCCTTGCAGGCCTCACCGCCTATCAGGCGCTCCATTATAAGGGGAAGTTAGAAAGCGGGAAGGCCGTTCTCATCAACGGCGCTTCGGGAGGGGTTGGTGCCTTTGCGGTGCAGATAGCCAGGGCCGCCGGTGCTCTCGTCACCGGTGTCTGCGGTACAGGCAATACGGAACTTGTGAGGAGCCTGGGAGCCGAAACGGTGATCAATTACCGGGAACAGGATTTTGCCGGGTCGAATGACAGGTATGACGTTATCTTCGATGCTGTGGGAAGTCGTTCGTTTTTTACCGTGAGCAAGAGCATGAAGACTTCCGGGCGTTACGTCACCACCCTGCCGAATAAACCCTCTGATATTCTCGGCTTTTTCCTCACGTCCCTGCTGCCTCCATTCTTCAGCGGGAAAAAGTCCACCTATATCAATGTCAGACCCAGCGGCCCGGACCTCCACAATCTGTGCCATTTGATAAAAGAGAAGAAGTTGATCCCCCTTATCGACCGCGTCTTTCCTCTGGAAGAGGTTGCCGGCGCTCATGCATACAGCGAGACCGGACATGCCCGAGGCAAAATCGTGATAAAGATTTCCTGACTCGCGTCCTTTCAGGCCGATTTCCAGTGCCTCTTTCTAATGATGTTCCTCCACAAGAAAAATAGTGTGGAAATCCAGATCCTCATTGATTCTTTTCGTATCAAATTGAGGGAATTTCTGCTTCATCATCGATTCAAACTTGTTGGGAAATGAGGTGATTACATATACATGTTTTTGAGAGCGAAGCAGGGGATCCAAGGTCCGAACTCCATACGATCTGACCCGCACTTTTTCAAGATATGTGGGCAATGCCATCACGTCGTACTCATATGCGACAACAGGAACTGTACGTGTCCTCTTCTGTGAAAAGTCAGTGAGTATTTTCAGCGGATGATAGTACGCCTGGAAGTAGTTGTAGTATATGTCCTGTGACTTGTGACCTTTCTCTATGTCATCCCTGAGATGTTGCTTAATATGCTCTATGCTGGACGCAAAGGTAAGGTTACAGTACACGAACAGAGCTATTGTTATGAGCATGGTCCTGGAACGCAATACGGGGATTGCCGATTGCAGAAAATATATCGTGAGAGCGAGCAGCAACGCGAAGAAAGGGGTCAGGACTACGAATACTCGATCGAAGGGAGCGTCACCCCGGACGAAGCTGAACGCAAACGGCAAAAGAAGGGTAATGAACAAGAAAAGGGCTTCCTTCAAGAATTCCTTTTCGCCCTTCTTCAGGGATACGATGCAATACACCACCCCACCGAGCGTAAGCGGGATCAACAGATACCTTTGCGAGATAAAATGGACAAATACCTGTGGCATTGTTCCAACCAACACCCCGGCATTAAAGAGTCCCTTGCTCTCAGTATAGGGGTTATGCAGAAGCTGGTGCATGACCGGCAAATAAAAAAAAGCCGCAAGGAGGATACCCGCGACAAGAATAAAGAAGGCGAGGAGGTACATGTTGTAGTCGTAGAATATTTTCAGGAACGAAGCGTTCCCGGCCTTTTTCCTGCCAGTTCTTTTTGGATCCGAACCCCGTTTCCCTATGAAGTGAACCACCCCTGCGAAGAGATAAAACAGTGCCATCCCCAGTATGACGTAGATATTTGAGGGTATTGTATAGATGGCCAATGATGAACAAAGAAGAAGCGATAGGATGTCAGCCCAACCGAGTTTTCTTTCAAGACTC
This sequence comes from Nitrospirota bacterium, assembly GCA_963699545.1. Classification (GTDB taxonomy): domain Bacteria; phylum Nitrospirota; class Thermodesulfovibrionia; order Thermodesulfovibrionales; family UBA9159; genus JAMCQB01. The sequence goes on from CAVOUE010000010.1 coordinate 21,431, forward strand.
CATACATGGTATATCGCCATGCACAGCAGCATAATGCTCAGGCTATATCCACGCACCTGGACGGCAAAATTATAGTACGGAACGGTCGTGGCAAGAAGTATTAAAGATAGTTGGGCAACAGACGTGTTAAAGAATTTCTTACCTATCAAATAAAGATAGGAGAAAGTCACCAGGGTATAGGCCAACTGCACGAGACGAATAACGTAGGTATGATCGATAAGTTCGTAGATATGCTTTGTATCGGTAAATTTCAGGAAGATATTATTGATGAGGTTGAAGAATATGTGATTGTTGGGGAAAGAATAATCCGTGATCGTCCTTTTCAACGGGACAAACACATAATTGTTCAGCGTAAACACTTCGTCGTACCAGAAGTCCAGGTTTATATATCTCAATAGCCATAACAGAAAAGGAAGTACAATGGCGGCACTCACTACTTTCTCCCGCAATGGATGCCCGGACCTGTTCACTGTTTCTTTCTTGGCAGTTTTTTTGCTCATATGCACCGGAGGTTCTCTATGCGCTGCTCATCCTTGTATCAGACACTCGGACCTTCATGGATTTCCTCTTGCGATATGCACAATTATAGGGGTTCACAGGAGCAAAGTACAGAAGAAAACTTCAGCCCGCCACCAGGGTCCTGAGCAAGCTAAAGGCGGCGACGGCGATGTGCAGACCGCACTTGACGTACCCCTTGACACCTGCGCACGCTCCGGCACTTTGTGCCCATTCTTTGACATCCGCGTCCCAAAAATGATACCTTTCAGCATGGGTCCCACATGTTTCTGAGGAGATCATGAAGGTATGCGAGATATTCTCAAGTATCCAGGGGGAATCCACGTATGCGGGCGTGCCATTCACGTTCATAAGAATGACCGGCTGTAATCTGAGGTGTTCCTATTGCGATACCGTCTATGCATACGAAGAGGGCACGGAACTGACAGAGGAAGAGATAATGGAGAGGATACAGGCGATCGGCCTGAAGACAGTGGAGATAACCGGGGGTGAACCGTTGCTCCAGAAAGATGTACCCCTTCTCGCAAGAAGGCTCCTTGACGAGGGGTACACGGTCCTCATCGAGACGAACGGAAGCCAGGATATCCGGGGCGTGGACAAACGGGCCGTGATGGTCCTCGATATAAAGACACCGGGAAGCGGCATGGCGGATAAGATGAGGCTTTCGAATCTCCCTCTTCTCGGGCCTGGAGACGAGGTGAAGTTCGTTATCACTGACAGAAATGATTACGAATGGGCGAAGAATCTTTGTCAGAGAACATTCCTTTGCAGGGAAGTGCACGGTCCTCTTTTCTCCTGCTTTCGGTCTTCTGGATCCCCGGCATCTCTCAGGATGGATACTGAAAGATAAGCTCGCGGTCAGGCTGAACCTCCCGTTGCACAAGTATATCTACGGTCCTGATATGCGCGGAGTATGAAGGCTGAGATACATCCTGAACTCATGTTCGAAATGACCGCTCAGTATCCCCTTGCCCATGACTTCCTCTATTTCATCCAAACTCCAGTATCTCACCTCATCGATCTCGTCCCGGTTAAACGCAATCTCCCCTGAAAACATGCAGCGATAGGTGGTTACAAGCTCTGTTTCATTTTGGCTCGGGTGGGTATAGGAATAAAGGTATTCCATCCCGCAGTCCGTGATACCCAGTTCCTCTTCCATCTCCCTTCCGGCAGAGGAAGGAAGTGCCTCGCCTATCCCGACGTGCCCTCCCACTGACGTATCCCACTTGCCCGGGGCAACATCCTTGTTCATTGAGCGCCTCTGCAGGAGCAGCTTTCCCTCAGGATCGAATACGAGGACATGCACCACCCGGTGGATGAGGGCAGGATCGCCGTGGACCGCAGACCTTGGAGCAAGGCCGACGACCTCTCCCTTTTCATTGACGATCTCTAACCGTTCTTCCGACATGGCTGATGCTTTCCTGACCAGAATATCATCGCATACGGGTCAGGAAAAAGCCAGCAGGCAGGGCCGATCTGTTCATACCACGCGGCCCCTTCCTCTCCTTTCAAAACAGTCCTGAATCTGCTACAATGCTGTCATGCAATCGAAGACAAACGAGCTTAAGAAGAAGGTATTTCACGGGATGCTCGATTTGGCAGGACGTGTCTTCGTTGTGGCGAGATACTCCGAGAACGTGATCATAGGAAACCGGGGGTTCACGGAGGACGAAAAAAAGAACGGTATCGTCATCGTCTTTAACACGGGAATGAACTTCTCGTGGGATGATACCGGGATCTCTTCGACCCTTGTCTTCGGTACGTCCCCTCAAAAATGCTTCATCCCTGCAGATGACATCGTGGCGATATATTCTCCTGAGTTGAACTCCCAGTTCGTCACGGCGATGCCGCCCCGCGCGGACACGACCGAGGAGCAAGACAAAGCGGCAGCTGAGGCCGGGGGGGGAGAGGCAGGGTCCAAGGTAGTGAAAGTTGACTTCACCAGAAAGAGAACATCCAGAAAGATTAAACCAACACCCAGCGACGAGACCACCCATCATGAGTCCTGAGGAGAAGATCAGGGTTCTCACTGACTTCGACCTCCACCTCATCGGAGAGGGGAGCCATCACAAACAATACGAAAAGCTCGGCGCCCATATTATGGAGATCGAAGGAACGAAAGGCGTTCATTTCGCCGTATGGGCTCCCAACGCCAAAAGCGTAAGCGTCATCGGCGATTTTAACGGCTGGAATTCAAAAACACATTCCATGCGCAGTCTCGGCTCATCAGGCATATGGGAGATCTTTGTCACGGGCATTGGAGAGGGCGCCGTTTACAAGTTCGAGATACGCTCGCGTTACGGCAAGTTCACTGCGCAGAAGGCGGACCCCTTTGCCTTTTATTTTGAACTCAGACCAAAGAGCGCCTCCATCGTGTACGCCATAGACGGCTATCAGTGGACCGACGGAAAATGGATGGAGGAACGATCAAAGACCCACTGGCTTGATTCCCCCGTTTCAATGTACGAAGTCCATCTCGGCTCATGGATGAGGGCGCCCGACGGGGACAGCCGCTGGCTCACATACAGGGAGCTTGCCGATACCCTCATCCCCTATGTCAAAGAGATGGGATACACTCATATCGAACTTCTCCCCGTCACCGAGCACCCCCTGGATGCCTCCTGGGGCTACCAGACCCTAGGGTACTTCGCGCCCACCTGCAGGCATGGAGAGCCAAGAGATTTTATGTATTTCATGGACCGGTGTCACCGGGAAGAGATCGGGGTTATCCTCGACTGGGTGCCGGCCCACTTTCCCACAGACGGCCACGGCCTCGGGTTCTTTGACGGGACATGCCTTTATGAACATGCGGACCCCCGGAAAGGCTTCCATCCGGACTGGGGGACAAAGATATTCAACTACGGCCGCAACGAGGTGAGGAGTTTCCTCATCTCCAATGCCATTTTCTGGTTCGAAAAATACCATATTGACGGACTCCGTGTCGATGCCGTAGCATCCATGCTCTACCTCGACTATTCGAGAAAGGAAGGGGAATGGATCCCGAACATGTACGGCGGAAGGGAAAACCTGGAGGCCATCGATTTCCTGAAAAAGTTCAACGAGGTCTCACACCAGTACCATCCCGGCGTGCTCACTGTTGCGGAGGAGTCCACCGCATGGCCTAATGTCTCAAAGCCGACCTATCTTGGGGGACTGGGGTTCAGCATGAAGTGGAACATGGGATGGATGAACGACACCCTCGAATATTTCTCGAAAGACCCTGTCCACAGGAAATACCATCACAATAACCTCACCTTCAGCCTCCTCTATGCCTTTACCGAAAACTTCATCCTCCCCCTGTCCCACGACGAAGTGGTGCACGGGAAAGGGTCATTATTGAACAAGGTGCCGGGGGATATGTGGCAGAAGTTTGCCGGCCTGAGGTCTTTGTATGGCTTCATGTATGGCCATCCCGGCAAAAAGCTCTTCTTCATGGGCGGGGAGATCGGCCAATGGGACGAATGGAATTTCAATACAAGCCTTGACTGGCATCTTCTGGAATATGAGCCGCATAAAGGACTCCAGAGGTTTGTAAAAGATATCAACCATATCTACAGATCTGAGCCGTCCCTTTACGAGATTGATTTCGACTACAGGGGCTTTGAGTGGATAGACTTCCACGACGTGGAGGGAAGCTCCATAGCCTTCTTGAGAAAGGCGAAGAATCCTGACGACTTCACGGTCTTTGTCTGCAACTTTACCCCTGTGCCGAGGCTGCATTACAGGATAGGGGTGCCTGCATCAGGGTTTTACAAAGAACTGTTAAACAGCGACTCGTCCGTATACTGGGGGAGCAACATGGGAAACGCAGGCGGTGTTTATGCCGAGCATTTCCCGTTCCAGGGCAGACCCTACTCAATTCAGATCACCCTGCCACCGCTGGCAGTGGTACTCTTTAAGCCTGAAAGGGAGAAAAGGTAAGATATTTATCCCTTCATCATCTCTTCAATGGTGATCAGCACCGATGCTGCAAGGGCATCGAGATCATAGCCTCCCTCAAGGGTAAATACGGCGGGAGCAGGAAACGAGAGGATGGACTTCACGATGGACCGGACGCCTTCATCAGAGACCCGTATCGCGGCAAGGGGGTCGTCCTTATGGATATCATATCCGGCTGACACTAGGACAATTTCCGGTTCGAATTTCTTCATTAACCCGGTGAGGACATCATGATAAGCGGGAAAATATTCTCTGTCCCCCGATCCGCCTGTCATCGGCATGTTATAGGTAAACCCCTTGCCCTTCCCGATCCCCTGCTCTGAATCCTTTCCAGTCCCCGGATAATGGGGATACTGATGGGTGCTGAAATAAAAGACGGTGTCATCATCCTCAAAGGTGTGCTGCGTGCCGTTTCCGTGGTGGACATCAAAATCCACAATAAAGACCTTCTTGAAGCCGATCTTCTGCGCATACCGCGCACCCACTGCAATATTATTGAAGATGCAGAACCCCATGGCCCGGTCCGCCTCTGCATGATGCCCGGGAGGTCTCACCGCACAGAAGGCCCTGTCGATCTCGCCTTTCCCGCACCGCTCCACGGCTTCCATCACCGCCCCCGCGGCGAATAATGCCGCGTCAAGGCTTCCCCTGGAAAGATACGTATCAGGGTCAAGGTATCCTTCCCCGGTCCTTTTTATCTTCTCGACATAGTCATGGGAATGTACCGTCTCTATATCATCGAAGCCGGCCTTCCTCGGCTTGATATGGACGAGCTTGTCCCACACGGAAGAATCCTTCAGGGTATTGATGATTGAGATCAGCCGCTCCTTGCACTCCGGATGCCACTGCGGCGTCTCATGCTGAAGGAAGACGTCGTCATAGAGAAACCCCACTCTTTTCATAACGCCATTGTATCTATGAGGGGGTCATTAGTCAAATGAATTGTTCTATCCGGATTTTCCGAGAACCTTGAGAAATAACTCGGCTACTTCATGTTAGCCCCTTCAGTTTCATTGTATCAGGAGCGGAACCAATTGTCAAAATGAGGCGGGCTTTCAGGTTTGCAGGCGAGTTTCATAATACATTAGAATAAACAATGCAGGAAAAAGACTATATCGGAGAGCTCTCAAAATGCGTGAGGTGCGGAAGCTGCAAGGCGTACTGCCCCACGTACGATGAGGGCTTGACAGAGGCCATGGGGGCCCGGGGCCGCCTCACCCTCCTCAGAGGACTCCTGAACGGGCAGCTGGAGCCTTCACCCCTTCTCAGAGACCGGATATTCAGCTGTATCCTCTGCGGAGCGTGCGAGAAACTCTGCCCTCCCGAGGTCGGTATTACCGAGGCCATTTATCACGGCAGGAAATTACTCCGCCCTCTGGACCGGAGGATGAAACATCTCGAGCGCCTCTTACGTTTCTCTGTCAGGAGACCGATGCTGAGCTTCAGGATCGCAAAGGCATTACAGCATGTGGGTGTTCCGACTCACAAGATTCTTGATGTCTTCTCCCCTCACCGTCGGCGACTCGGCGGAGAAAAGAATGCCGCCTCGGCGCAAAGGGGGATACTCCCCTTTGCGCTTACCATCCCCGACAGTCCTCTCAGGGATCACCAGCAGGTATATAAGCCCGAAAGGAAAATCGGCCGTGTTGCGCTCTTCACAGGCTGCAGCACGAATTTTCTCTACCCCCATCTCGGGACTTCTCTAATCAACGTTCTCCTGCGTCTCGGATATGAGGTGGTGCTTCCAGCGGGAGAAGCCTGCTGTGGAGCACCCTTCAGGAGTCTCGGGCTGGAGGACGAAGCTGTGGAACTGGCAAAGAAGAACTATGAGACATTCAGAAAACTGAATGTAGAGGCTATTCTGAGTCTTTGCCCCACCTGCATTCTCTCCATAGGAACGCACTATCCGAACCTTATAGGCAAAGGGCTGGAAACTGCCATGGATATCTCAATGTTTCTTATGAATAAGCTTGGATCTCGTGAGGTCCCTCCTCTTCACCATGTGAGATCTGCGACGTATCATGATCCCTGCCACCTGAATTATTCCCTTGGTATCAAGAAAGAACCCCGGGAGCTGATCCGACGCGCAGGGATAGAATTGATCGAGGCGGAGGGAGAGGGGTGCTGCGGGTTCGGCGGCGTCTTCAGCCTGTGCAATCGCGACCTCTCCGGAGATCTCATGGATAAACGGGTTGATGCCTATCTCAGAACGGGCGCCGAGGCGATAGTCACCGCATGTCCTGGCTGCATGTTACAGCTCGGCGCCGGCATAAAGGACAGGCCGGTTCTTCATATCATCGAACTGGTGGAGGAAGCGATCTGCAAGACAAGGAAATAACGGTAAAGGAGTGGACCGCCCTGAGCTGTGGTTTTAGAGAGCGGGGAGTTGTTATAATAACTGATTACGGATGTGTAATTGTTTGTTGAATGTTGATCCTCAGGGGGAGGCAGAATGAAATTCTTTATCGATACGGCAAACGTCAGTGAGATCAGGAAGGACTGGGAAAAAGTTCCGGGGAGGTAGCATGCCGATATTTGAATATAAGTGCTGCGCGTGTGGCGAGGATTTCGAAAAGCTGGTCTTCGGGAGTCAGAGGGTAACCTGCCCGAAATGCAGTTCAGAAGATATCAGGAAGAAGTTTTCGACGTTCGGCATGAGTGGTGTCCAGAATCCCGGCTCGTCAGGCTGCAGTTCCTGCAGCAGCGGTTCCTGCAGCTCATGCAAATGAGGCAAACCCAAAATTGTAATGTCTAAATACTAAACAGCTTTTCAGAATTGTTTGGTGTTTTGTCCATTCGAACTTGTTGAGAGTTTCGAGCTTGGAATTTCGGATTTTGGAGTTTGTTACCTTTCAGGGTATTTGAAGGGATTTCCCCTCACGATCTTGCTCAGTTTCAGGGGTGTCTCTTCCATCTGAAAGACCGCCATCCCCCGCTCGCGTATGGTATCTTTGCCCACGACCCACGTTCCCTTCCAGGCGATGTTCACATAAACCTTCGACTTCTCTATCTCCACCCACCGGGGCGTAAAGGTCAGGTCAACAGAATCAAAATGCCTGACGGAATCGATGACGTCATGGTATCCTTCCTTTGTGCACTTGTCGGTGATAGCGGCAAAATCCTTTTTCGCATAGGCATCCCTCACCGCCTCGGCGATGGCAAATGCATCCTGCGCCATGGTGGACTCGCGGGACACCGCTTTTACCTCTTTTCCCCCGCCACACGCGGCGATGAATACCAGGAGAACACAGCACGAGACGCAGAATGCCGCCCTCTGTGTCATGTGCGCCCTCCTCGCTTCTTTCATATCAACTCCGATCTTCATTGTCAGTGAATCCTAACAAAGGCTTACCGCGTTGTCAAGGGAACCGGCTTTTCAACGGGATCAGAACTTGATCCCGAAATCCGGCATGAGGCTCGTGAGTTCCCTCACCCTGTTTGTAAGGAGCATGATGCCGAAGAGTATAAGCAGGAGACCGCTGGTGATCATGATCCCGCGCATGTATTTCATCAGTCTCCGGGAATAGCTGAGAAAGCTGTTGATGGCAAGCGATGAGATAAAAAAGGGCAGGGCCAGACCAAGGGAGTATGCCGCCAGGAGCTTGATCCCGCTCAGCGCAGAACCCTGCGTGCTTGCATAGAGGAGGATAGTCCCGAGGATCGGGCCGATGCACGGGGTCCAGCCCGCTGCAAAGGTCATCCCCACCAGGAACGTCCCCACATATCCCATAGGTTTCCCGGTAAGATGCATCTTCTTTTCCTTCATAAGAAAATCCATCTTGAGAAATCCTGCAACAAAGAACCCGAAGACGATGATGAGAATGCCTCCGATGATCCTGATCCACTCCTGATACTCGAACAAGAATTTTCCGATGGCGGAAGACGACGCCCCGAGGGCCATGAATACCGCAGAAAACCCCGCGATAAAAGAGACGGAATTGGTTATGGTGAGATGCCGTATCCGTTTCCTGTCCACGCCTCCGGTGAGGTCCTCAAAGGAAATCCCGGTGATGAAGGACACGTAGGAGGGGAAAAGGGGCAGAACGCACGGAGAGAGGAAGGAGAGGAAACCCGCCAGAAATGCCAGGGGCAACGAAACGTCCTTCACGGTTTATCCCCTATGTCCTCGCGCATTCAGAGGTGTCTCCCTTAATTTTTTCTACGGCATGAGGAATGATATCCATGATCACCTCAAGATTCTCTTTCACCGCACCGGGGCTTCCGGGGAGGTTTACGATCAGTGTCTGACCTCTCACCCCTGCCACGGCCCTGGAGAGCATGGCCCTCGATGTCTTCTTCAGCCCCTCCGACCGCATGGCCTCGACTATGCCTGGGACCTCCCTGTCGATGACCTCAAGGGTTGCATCCGGCGTAACGTCACGCGGGCTGAGCCCCGTGCCCCCGGTGGTGAGGATCAGATCCACTTTCAGGGAGTACTCAAGCAGTTTTTCCCTGATCATCTCCTTTTCGTCGGGCAATATCTCATAATGCCTCACTTCAGCGCCGATCCCCCTGAGCATCGCTCCGATCGCAGGTCCGCTCAGGTCTTCCCTCTCTCCCTTCGAACCCTTGTCGCTTAATGTCAGAACAGCGACCGTTATCATCATACACCGACACTTACACGAATACTGTCGCCGATCTTCACTTTCCCGCCTTTCACGATCCTCACGAAAATCCCTTCCTTCGGCATCACGCAATCCCCTGCCTGATAATAGATGGCGCAGCGGGTATGACATTCCTTCCCTATCTGGCTCACCTCGGCTTCGATCCCGTCCCCGATCATCAGATGGGTCCCCACGGGAAGGGAAAGAAGATCTATGCCTTCGGTAGTGATGTTCTCTGCAAAGTCCCCGGGCTTGACATCAAGCCCGAGATCCTGCATCTTCTTTATGCTCTCCAGAGCAAGGAGGCTCACCTGCCTGTGCCATTCTGAGGAGGCATGGGCATCGCCTTCGATGCCGTATTCGGCCCTGAGCATTACTTCCCCAACCGGGTTCTTTCTGACCCCTTTTCTCTCGCTGATATTAATGGAAATGATTTTCCCTGGCATATTTTCTCGCTCCTTGGCTTCTAAAATAACACAAATAAGAAGGGGAAGTCAGCACATCCTCTATTTTGTTTCAGGTCCTTCATTTCCAGGCAGGACATCCCCCGTAGCGCAAACAGGCAGAGAACTCCCCTTCCTTGCGCTGAGCCTGGCAATGGCGTACATCGCCGCTGCCAGCACTACCAGACTTATAAGGATCACCGCCGGGCTCCAGATGTGTTTCGGGAGGTTTTCATAGAGCCCGTAAACGCCGAAGGCTATGAAGACAAGTGCCGCCGTCCATTTAATAAACCGTTCAGGGATACGCCTGCCCATGACATTGCCGATAATGATACCGATAGCATTCGAAATGACCATGCCGATCGTCGTTCCCATCCAGACCGTGATGACAGTGTTGTACTCAACGGCAAGGGCGATGGTTGCAAGCTGGGTCTTGTCGCCCATCTCCGCCATAAAAAATCCTGCGGTAACTGTCCAGAAGGGGCTGAAATTGTACCGCTTGTCCTCGTCGTGGAGGGTATCCCCGCGGATTGTCCAGAGGCCGAAAACGATGAACGATGCAGCAGCCGCGCTGTTTATATAGGCCAGCGGAACAATGGCAGCAAGGTAATTGCCTGCGGCTGCGGCCAGCAAATGGTTGGCTGCTGTGGCCACAAATACTCCCCACATGACCGTCTGCCATCTGAACTTGCAGGCAAATGCCATGGCCAGAAGCTGGGTCTTGTCACCCATCTCTGCCAGAACCACAAAGACGAAAGAGGCCAAAAAAGCCTTCATGGAATATTCCCTTTCACGAAATTGAGATCACTCCCCCTGCGATCACCATATCCCCGTCGTAAAAGACCGCGCTCTGTCCCGGCGCAGGAGCCCACTGGGGTTCGTTATACACAACGTGCACCCTCCCGTCATGCAGGAGGGAAAGGGTCGCAGGTTCGTCCCTCATCATGGAGCGCACCTTAACGGAAGCCCGGAAGCTCGATACCCCCCCCACCCCCCCCTTGCTAAGGGGGGGCAACGGGGGGGTAAAAAGGGGAACGGAGGGATTAAGCCAATTTATCCCGTCAACAACAAACTCTTTGATCATCGCCGCCTCCCTTGGGCCTACATACACCGCATTGCTGAGGGTATCGAGCTTCACCACGTAGAGGGGTTCGGGAGAGGAGATACCGAGTCCTTTCCGCTGACCGATGGTGTACGAATGGATACCTTTATGGGTGCCCATGACCGTCCCGCTGTCAACATGAATGAGAGGGCCCGGACCCCGCTCCTCAGGCAGGAGCTTGTCAATGAATCTGCAGTAGTTCTTATCGTCCACAAAGCATATCTCCTGACTCTCGGGTCGCTTTGCCGCAGGGAGGTCCAGCAGCCTCGCGATCTCCCTCACCTCGTCCTTCCTTTTCTCTCCCAGTGGAAGTATGAGACGGCTCAACTCCCCAGGTCTCAGGACATAGAGCACATAGGATTGGTCTTTCTTCGGATCAACGCCTTTTTTTAGTAACATGCGACGAGTGACGAGTGAGGAGTCTCCTATTTCTTGGTCTGACTTGTTACTTGTTACTTGTAACTTGTCACTTCTGTCAACCCGTGCGTAATGCCCTGTGGCTATGAACTCGGCGTTCCTTTCGTCGGCATATTTCATGAGATAAGGGAACTTTATGTGCCGGTTGCAGAGGATGCAGGGATTCGGGGTCACCCCCTTTGCATATGCAGCAATAAAAGGCTCAATGACCTGGACCATGAATTCCTCTCTCAGATCCATGGTCGTATGGGAAACGCCGATTCGCGCCGCGGTCCTTCTGGCGTCATTTATGGATTCTATGGAACAGCAGCCGGAGAAGGTATTCCTGAGTCTCGCCTCATACAGGATGAAACTCAGCCCTTCCACCTCATATCCCTGCTCTTTCAGGAGGTATGCGGTCACCGAGGAGTCGACCCCTCCGCTCATGCCCACGATCACCTTCATGGTGTTTTATAATAACAGAAGTGCTATAATACGGCAGGCGCTAAAAAGAAGTCCGGATTCTCTATTTAGGCAACGCTCCTCACTTTTCCCCGGTCAGTATAAGCGTGAATTTCGGTGGATTGCACACGCCTCTCCTGAGTGAACTCTGGTGAGGGTTGGGGCTCCGCCATCTTTCAAAGGAGTGATGATGTCAGAATCTGTAGTTGCGTTGCCTCATCTTACCATTAAGGGGAAGAAAATAGCTGTCCCTATTATACAGGGCGGCATGGGTGTCGGGGTTTCCCTTCACCCCCTTGCGAGCGCTGTGGCAAGGGAGGGCGGCGTTGGTATTGTATCCAGCGCCTGCCTTGACAGGCTCGTTTCAAAGAGGACCGGGAAGAAATTTACCACCTATGAGGCCACATTCGATGAGGTCTCTCTTTCGAAGGCTGCCGGAGGGTATGCCGGCATAAACATCATGGTTGCCCTTGTCAGGGACTATGAAAGTTCCGTGAGGGGAGCCATTGACGCGGGAGCGGACGTTATTATCTCAGGCGCAGGGCTGCCGCTCGGCCTCCCCGCCATTCAGCCTCCTAAAGATACGGCGCTTATCCCCATTGTGTCGTCCGCAAGGGCGCTGGAGCTCATCTGCAAGAAATGGGGAAAATTGGGGTACCGTCCTGACGCCACGGTGCTTGAAGGCCCCCTGGCAGGCGGCCATCTCGGCTTCAAGATCGACTCAATAGACCTTGATTCCAATACCCTTGAGCGCCTTTTGCCGCCGGTCAAGGATATGGCGGTAAAATACGGGGATTTCCCTGTCATCGTCGCCGGCGGGATCTATACGCACGATGATATTGTGCGATTTCTGAAAATGGGTGCTGACGGCGTTCAGATGGGCACAAGGTTTCTTGCTACAGAGGAATGCAGCGCTTCGCCGTTGTATAAGCAGGCGGTCATCGATGCTACGGAGGAAGATATTATTGTCGCACATGACCCCGGTTCTCCCTGCGGCCTGCCCTTCAGGATAATCAAGCAATCTCCCATGTATCTCTCTGCCCTCAAGCGGCTGAGAACACCCAAGTGCGACAAAGGATATGTGCTCTTGAAAGACGTTGAGGGCAAATTTTCACGTTGCCCTGCAAAGGAGAGTAACGAACACACGTTCTGTATCTGCAACGGACTGCTCAGCTCCGCTGATTATAACCCGGAAGAAGAGGAACCTCTTTATACCGTGGGCACCAGCGCGTACAGGGTAGACCGGATCGTGCCGGTCAAAGCTCTCATGGATGAACTTGCAGGGAAAGCGGCCCTGTGCATGCCGTAACCCGGTTCTTTATCCGTACCCTCCCCCGCCTGACTTAAGGTATAATCTCTCATGAATCTCTACCTCATCGACGGAAATTCATATGTCTATCGAGCCTTTTACGCCATAAAGAGTCTCGCCAATTCCAAAGGGTTTCCGACCAACGCCATTTACGGGTTCACCAATATGCTCCTCAAGATCATGAGAGAAAAAAAACCGGATGGCATCGTTGTCTCCTTTGATTCCCCCGCCCCCACCGAAAGACACAGGATGTTTGAGGCATACAAGGCTCAGAGGCCGGAGACACCAGGAGAATTGGTACTGCAGCTTCCCCACATCAGGAAGATGATCACTGCCTTTAATATAAAGATCTTCGAGGTTCCGGGGTATGAGGCGGATGATCTGCTCTGCACCATCGCAAAAAAGGCTACTGAGAAAGGAGCGAACGTCTTTATCGTGACCAGTGACAAGGACATGCTCCAGATCGTGGATGAGAGAATAAAGATATATGACCCGGTGAAAGACAGGGTGCTGGATGAGGAATATGTGAAAGAGAAATTCGGTGTCGGCCCCGAACGGGTAACCGAGTTCATGGCCCTGACTGGGGACGCCGTTGACAACATCCCTGGGGTGAAGGGGATCGGCGAAAAGACGGCAAAGGAGCTGCTCCTGAACTTCAGGGACCTGGACGAGCTCCTGGATCATCCGGAGAAGATAAAGAAGGAGAGGCTCAGGACCCTCATTGCCGGGAACATTGAAATGGTCCGATTAAGCAAACAGCTTGCAACCGTAGACACTTCAGTGCCCATCGAAGTTGATGTGAATGACTTTGCGGTCGGCGAGCCTGACTGGCCTGCGTTGCTTACCCTCTTCCGCCAGTTCGAGTTCGGGAGTCTGCTGAAAATGATCCCCTCGGCAAAGAGCGCGAGGTGCTATGAGACGGTGCTGTCCATGGAGAAATTCGGAAATCTCCTGTCATCCATCAACAGCGCCTTTGCATTTGATATCGAGGCAACAGGGCGGGACCCCCTGCGGGACAGCATTGTGGGTCTCGCCATCAGCCGTGAAAAGGGGAACGCGTACTACATACCCTTCGGCCACTCTTACGGGCATGCTCCTGAACAGGTAGATAAAAGAGAGGCCCTGACACTGGCATCAGGGATATTCGGGAACGCTGATATACCGAAGGTCGGACATAACCTGAAATACGCCATCGCGGTGCTGAGACGGGAAGGGATCGAAGTCAGGGGGAAACTGTATGACGCGATGCTTGCGTCTTACCTCATCAACCCGAACAAACCTGACCACAGCCTTGGTGATGTTCTCCTTCGAATATCTTTCGTACCGTAAAAAAACGTTCCAGGAAATCCTCGGGAAAAGGGGTTCGTTCTCCGGGGTTCCCGTGGAAGAGGCCACCGCTTATGCCGCCGAGGATGCCGCGCTGGCGCTGGAATTGAAAGATATCCTCTTTGAGAAGCTCAAGGAGCAAGGGCTTGACGGGCTCTATTTCGAGATCGAGATGCCACTCATCCGTGTCCTGATGGAGATGGAAGAAGCAGGCTTCATGGTGGACGTGGAGAAGCTGAATGATATGTCCGGGGAGCTTTCACGGGAGATGGACTCCATCCAGAGGAGGATCTATTTCCTTGCGGGGGAGGAATTCAATATCAATTCACCGAAACAGTTGAGCAAGGTACTGTTCCACAGCCTCGGACTGAAGCCGGGGAAAAAGACGAAGACCGGATATTCCACCGAGGTGGGCGTACTGGAGGAACTGGCCCTGACCCATGAACTTCCAAAAGAGATACTGGATTACCGGAGCCTGAGCAAACTGAAATCCACGTATACCGATGTATTGCCGAACCTCATCCATCCTGTGAGCGGGCGCATACACACTTCATTTAACCAGACGGTTACCGCCACCGGCAGGTTGAGCAGCAGTGAACCGAACCTCCAGAATATCCCCATACGGGGCGAATGGGGAAGACGCATCAGGGAGACCTTCATTGCGGAGGGAGACAACCTGATCCTCTCCGCGGATTACTCCCAGATCGAACTGAGGATCCTTGCCCATCTCAGCCGGGATCAGGGGCTCATCAACGCATTTACCACGGGTGTGGATGTCCATACAAGAACCGCCTCCGAACTATTCGGCGCAGCCTTTGAAAAGGTCACTCCGGCAATGAGAAGAGTTGCGAAGACCGTGAATTTTGGGGTTATATACGGCATCTCGCCCTTCGGCCTCTCAGAGGCACTGAACATCACCCCGGCCGAGGCAAAGAAGTACATTGACGGATATTTCGAGGGTCACCCCGGAGTGAAAGCGTATATAGAACAAACCCTGAAGGAAGCCAGGGAAAAGGGTCATGTGACTACCATGTTCAACAGGAAGAGGAACGTGCCCGAGATACAGAGCCAGAACTCAAATACACGATCTCTGGGAGAAAGGCTCGCGGTAAACTCGCCCGTTCAGGGCACAGCCGCCGACATTATCAAGATCGCCATGATACACATAAAGGACAGTTTTCATACCAGGGGACTCAGGTCAAGAATGATACTCCAGGTGCATGATGAACTCGTCTTTGAACTGCCTGAGGACGAACTGGATGAGGCCGGAGGGATAGTGAAAGAGAAGATGGAAAATGTAGTGGATCTATCTGTCCCGCTGAAGGTCGAGATCGGCTACGGCAGAAACTGGGCCGAGGCCCACGGTTGACCCCACTTCAACTATTTCTATTCCCAGCTTGTAACGTCCTTGTCCTCTTTGTCTCCCCGGGAGCGCCATCTCGGCCATAGGAAAAGAGGTCGTATTCGCCGTGGGTGCCGGGTGACTGATACTGGTAAGGCCTGCCCCACGGGTCGAGAATCTGCTTCTTCTTGGCGTACGGTCCGTTCCATTGCTCTATGCCGGGACTGTCCACAAGTGCGTCCAGGCCTTCCTGCGTCGTTGGGTATCTGTCGATATCCAACCTGAACCTGTCCAAGGCCTGGCCAAGAAGTTCGACCTGGGCCTTTGCCGCGTCCTGTTTGGCTTTACCGAGTTGAGGAAAAAGCTTGGGACCTACAAGAGCGGCGAGGAGTCCTATAATGACCATGACCACGAGGAGTTCCACCAAGGTGAAACCCCTTCTGTCTGATACGCGCGATCTTCTCTGCATTGTTCTCTCCTGTATTGACACTAATGTGTGGTTTCTTTAAGCTACCAATAAATCAAGGATAAGTCAATACGGAGGCCTCATGAAATATCAGGTGGGAAAGACCGGAAGGATCATAGTGGCGCGGTTCGAAGACAGAGAAGATGTCCTCGGCAACCTTGCGGACATCGTCAAAAAAGAGAATATCAGGGCTGCCGCATTCTATCTCGTGGGAGGCATGCGCGAGGCGAGGATCGTCGTCGGTCCGGAAAAAGATGTGATGCCCCCTGTCCCGGTATGGAGAGAACTGGGGGAAAGCCATGAAGTGACCGGTTTCGGGACCATCTTCTATCAGGGCGATGAGCCAAAGGTGCATTTCCACGGGGCCTTCGGCAAGAAGGATATGGTAAAGGTCGGCTGCATGAGGGAAAAGACGGAGACGTTCCTCGTGCTCGAGGCGGTGATCATCGAGTTGGACGGGATTACTGCGGTCCGGGAATTGGATCCGGTGTCCGGATTGACGCTTCTGAAATTGTAGGCATTTCCCAAACCAAACGCGGGGCGGGCAGAAGAAGAATTTTTGTACGACACCTTATAAAAAAGACCTGTTGAGAAAGCGAGAGAAAGCCATAATCTTATACAGAAGAAGCTATGCCATATTAATATTATGTCGATTAGAAAAATTCTGAGGCTGGCTGTCCCGCGTGGTTTCTTTTGATGGGAGGTTCACTATGGAAACCTTAAAGGCGGTTAAAGAGAGAAGGAGCATCAGGAGTTTTCAGAAAAAGGATATCCCCCGTAACCTCGTTGACAAACTCGTTGACGCATTGATCTGGGCGCCCAGCGCAGGCAACCTGCAGGCGAGGAAGTTCTATTTTATAGAGGATGAGAAACTAAAAAGGGAAATCGTCCCAGCAGCCCTCGGGCAGGGCTTCATTGCGGAAGCACCCCTCGTGATCATTGCCTGCACGGACAACATGATCTCCGGCAGATATGGCGACAGGGGAGTGAACCTCTACTCGATACAGGATGTTGCAGCCAGCATCATGGGGATGATGCTCGTGGCACATGAAAACGGCCTTGGCACGGTCTGGGTCGGAGCGTTCAGGGAAGACATGGTTATCGAGCTCCTTGATCTGCCCCACAACCTCAGGCCCGTTGCCATGGTCCCTGTGGGATACCCGGCACGCATACCCTCGCCTCCGCAAAGGGTCTCACGACAGTCAGCGGTGGAGTTCAGGTAGAGAGTAGGAATCATCTCTTTCTGGAAAAGAAAAGCCTCACGGGCCTTTTGTGCCCCGTTTTTCTTGACATGACACCCCCCGCCTTCTATAATCTGCACATAATGTGGAATACGCACAAAAAAATGTTGCATTACAGATAGAAGGAGAAGACGAACATGACCAAAAATGAAATATTTGGATTCCTGAATGCCAATCCCGTCTTCCATTTGGCAACGGTGGAGGGCAACAGACCCCATGTCAGAGGTATGTTGCTGTATCGGGCGGATGAAAACGGCCTGATATTCCACACAGGAAAGATGAAGGATATCCACAGGCAATTGACCGGAAATCCGCATGTGGAACTGTGTTTTAACAACGGCAACTTCGAAGATCTTGTCCAAATACGGGTCAGCGGAACGGCAGAACTTGTGGAAGACCTCGAACTGAAGAAAGAGATAGTGCAGCAGCGTGAATTCCTGAAACCGTGGGTGGAGCAGAACGGATATGAACCGCTCGCGGTATACCGGATAAGCAAGGGTAAAGCCACGGCCTGGACCATGAAGGCCAATCTTGCACCGAAGGAGTTCACGGAGTTATAACTGTTTGACTATGTCGTTGCGAGGAACGCAAGAATGATGACCGTAACCGGCATGGCAGCGAATTGTCAAATACGGGTCGTTGATAAAAGCTCCAGTGTCCTCTTCATATCCTCCGGCAACGGACTCGAAAACTCCATATACTCACCGGTTCCGGGATGCCTGAAACCCAGCATTTCCGCATGGAGCATCTGGCGCGGCAGGGACACCTTTTTCTTTCCAATCTCCAGTTCTGTCTTCCTGCCGTAGGTCTTATCCCCGAGCACAGGATACCCTATGGAAGAGAAATGAACCCTGATCTGGTGGGTCCTCCCCGTGCCCAGGTGCACCTCCAGCAGCGTGGCGATGCCCAGTCGTTCAAGGACCTTCCACCTTGTGACCGCCTCTTTCCCTTTCCTCACCCTTGTTGACATCTTCTTCCTGTCCGACCCTGAGCGGCCTATGGGAAGAACAATTTCACCCGTATCCGCCTTGATATTCCCGTAGACCAGAGTGATGTACCTTCTTCTTATCGTCCGGCGCCTGAACTGTTCCACAAGATCATAGTATGCGCTGTCCGCAGCAGCAACGACCATGACCCCTGAGGTATCCTTGTCAAGCCTGTGCACCACCCCAGGCCTGAGAGGACCGCCAATGGAAGCAAGCCTTCCGTAATGGTGCGCAAGGGCGTTCATCAGTGTGCCATGTCCGTGGCCGGCAGCAGGATACACCACCATGCCCGGAGGCTTGTTCACTACAACGACATATTCATCCTGATAGAGTATTTCGAGAGGTATCGGCTCAGGGGTCAGTTCCCCGGCCTCTTCTGCGGGAATGTCCAGACTGATGCGGTCGGATGCCTTCAGCCGGTAGTTCCGGCTCTCCGGGATTCCGTTCACCAGCACGGCACATCGGTCTATAAGCTTCTGTATCCGCGACCGCGTTATCCCGGTCTTCACCGCAAGAAACGTGTCGATCCTCTGTCCCGCTTCAGATATATCGATAATGATATCCTTATCTCTGTTCATTCTCCCCGGCCCACGTATCCATACATCTGTTTCCGGCATGAGGTTTGTGAATGATCGCCTTGCTTAGCCCAACCTAACGTCATGTTTTCACAACCATTATACCTCATTGCCGCATATGGATCATTCTGTCAGGGCGAAGTCCTTTTGTAACCGGAGCGGTTATGTTAAAATAGTGCAGTATGGCTGACGGTATCACCATACATATCCTTGGTGATTATGGTCCTTTCTCGAGGATGGGGAAGAGCATCGGGTACCAGGTCACCATAGGTCGGTCCAGGTTCCTCGTCGACTGCGGCGCCCCCCTCTTCCAGCAGATCGGCGGCCACGGACTCAAGGGAATAAAAGGCCTGATCATCACCCATTGCCACGATGACCACAAGAGATGGTTCAGCGACCTTACCCTGTTCAATATGTACGCCCTTGACATCTCCGGCCGGGTGTGTCTCCTCACCTCAGAGGACGTTCACGATGAACTGATAAAGGCGTCAGGTCCCGCCCTGGAAAAAAGCCTTTCCGAGGATTCAAAGAGGATCGTGGATATCCCCTATGAAAACTATATCGATTACCGCGTGTTGGGTCCCCGGGCCCGTTACCGGATCGTTAAAAAGGATGAAGGCAACGGAAAGACATCCCTTGGTATCGCCGGCAGGAATGGTGCTCCCGTCGGTCCTGAGCGTGCAAAGATCGTGATCAATGAACAGACAAAGAGGCCGAGGATGTTGTTTAAGGACCCTCAGTATGGCGAGTGGATCGAACCTGAAAGCTTCTATCCCTTTTCCTCCACCGTATTCTATGAAGAGAACAGGAATACACACATCGAAGAGGAAGAGTTCACCATTGATGCGATCAAGGCCCCCGTGTGGCATGGCATTCCGGGGATCGGCGTCGTTGTCAGGACAAAAGAGGAGACCCCTCGTCTTCAGTTCAGACACCGCACACAATACTGAACTCTGGAAACAGCTTTCCGGCGAAAAAAAAGCCCAGCGCCTCGCCATATCAAGAAAAGAATTTGAATCCTCCTCCGTTCTCTGCGGCGATATCAACGATTACGTGGAGAGGATGTGGAGCGAGGAACGGTACCGGGAGGCGGTGAACGCCTTTAACAATGCCGTGGTTGTCCATGATATCTCTGTGGGGAACAGCATTGTCCATACGAACTATGAGAACCTCGATAAGACATCCCTGAAAAAAGACCGGGTCATGCTCACCCATGGTCCTGACAAGATGACCTCGGAATGGATCCTGTGCAGGGCCGAGAAGACCTTCAAGGTCAAGGGGAACAGGTTTTTCGAAGTGGTAGGGGACAGCCTCTATCCGATGAATGCCGACGTGTACCATAAGGAAGCGGGGAGGTATTATGTCGGGTACGAGAACCGGAAAGGCCGATACGCAGTGTACGAAAAGGCAGGCCGTCTGAGCCTCTCTTCAGAGGAGAGATTCGACCCCGGCGCCGCAGGGAAGCTCCTTTATCATGTGGACCTGTATGAGGATATATCGGGCAGGTACTTCCCGAAGATAGAAGACGGGAATACTGTGTATCTTGAGCGGAAAGACGGGAAAGTCGAGCTCGTCAAGTTCACTGACAAAGGGTCGAGGGGACGCGTTGTGGAGGACCAGAGGGACCGGCTCAGGTGAAGACTGCCCGATAAGGATATGCCTGACAGGTCGATAGTGCTCTTCATAAAGTCCCCTGGACCGGGGAAGGTAAAATCCCGCCTCGCTTCCGCCATAGGCGAGGAACGTGCGCTGGATATCTATAGGGCCTTCGTTCTCGACATCGTCGGCGCGCTGAAGAAGGGAAACCGCCCCATCACCATCGCCTTTTATTCTGAGGATGCCGGAGCTGTAGTCGACTGGCTTGGAAAAGATCTCGTCTATATCGCTCAGAAGGGAACAGACCTCGGAGCAAGGATGAGGAATGCCTTCCATGACGTTTTCTCACATGGCCATGAGAAAGCGGTCCTTATAGGGAGCGATATCCCGGATCTTCCTCCCGAGATCATTGATGAAGCGTTCTCCGCGCTGGAGAAAAAAGACGCGGTCATCGGACCTGCCTCTGATGGAGGTTACTTTCTGATAGGTTTTAAAGAAACCACGTTCCTTCCGGATATATTCCATGGGATCGCCTGGAGCACTGATTCCGTATACAGGGAAACCATGAAGGCATTCGAAAGGGCAGGACACCATGTCCATATCCTGCCGAAATGGAAGGACGTGGATACCCTTGATGACCTGCGGTCTCTCTACCTGAGGAACAGGGACACCAGCTTCAGGGATTCCCTTACCATGTCAGCCTGCAAAAAGGTATTTCATGACTAAGAACACCATCAATAAGATAATCATTGTTGTCATTATCCTCGCCCTGATAGCGGTCTTTAAGATCTTCAGCCTGCAGGACTATCTCAGCCTCTCCTATCTGAAGGAATCACGCGAGAGATTCATACTTCTGTACGCCGGACACCGGGCATCTGTGATCGCCGCTTACATGGTCATTTATATCGTTGTGACCACGCTGTCCCTGCCCGGTGCGGTCATCATGACCCTTGCTGGGGGAGCGCTTTTCGGGCTCTGGACGGGAGCCATTGTCGTCTCTTTTGCCAGCACCATTGGGGGAACTATGGCCTGCTTCGTCTCGCGGTTCATATTGAGAGACTGGGTTCAGAAAAGGCTTGGGGACAAGCTCAGAGCAGTAAACGAGGGCATAGAGAAGGAGGGTCCTTTCTATCTCTTCACACTCCGGCTGATCCCGGTCTTCCCGTTCTGGCTCACTAACCTGCTTATGGGACTCACGGAGATGCCGTTGCGGACCTTCTACTGGATCTCGCAGATCGGGATGTTTCCTGCCACCATCGTCTATGTGAATGCAGGGAAGGAACTGGCGCAAATAGATTCCCTTTCCGGAATTCTCTCCCCTGGTCTGATCCTTTCCTTTGTTCTTCTCGGGGTATTTCCCATAGCCGCCAGGAAACTCGTGGCATGGTACAAATCCAGGAAGGATACGTCCGCAAAGGACTGAGTGCTACTACATAAAGGGAGAGTGACATGGGCGATTACGACTTCGACATAGGCATTTTGGGAGGCGGGGCGGCCGGATTGACCGTTGCATCGGGAGCTGCGCAACTGGGAGCGAAAACCCTCCTCATCGAAAAGGACAGGAGACTGGGAGGCGACTGCCTCCATTTCGGTTGTGTACCGAGCAAGACCCTCATCAGAACAGCCGGGGTTTATCATCTCATGAAGAGGGCCCGGGACTTCGGGCTTCCTCCCGTGAAGGTCCCGCCCGTGGATTTCAGCGAAGTTGCAAAGAGGATACAGTCCGTGATCAGCATCATCCAGAAACATGATTCGGAGGAACGGTTCTGCAGGCTGGGGGCAAGAGTGGAATTTGGAGGGGCAGAGTTTGCAGACGAGCATTCCGTCAGACTGAACGGAAAAACCTATTCCGCCAGAAATTGGGTGATCGCAACAGGCTCCTCCCCTTTCGTCCCTTCCATCACGGGACTCGACTCAACTCCCTTCATAACAAACAGGGATATCTTTTCTCTGGGCAGCCTCCCCGGGTCCATGATCATTCTTGGGGGCGGGCCGGTGGCCATCGAGATGGCGCAGGCGTTCTGCAGGCTGGGGACAGCGGTATCAGTGATCCAGCGCGGCAAACAGATACTGAACAGAGAAGATAAGGACATGGCAGACCTCGTGATGAACATACTCAACAGGGAGGGGGTGACCTTTTATCTCAATGCTTCCGTTATCAGCACGCGGGATGCAGGAGATGGGAGAGAGGTGCTCATAAGGACTGCCGAAGACAAGACGCTCACCTTAAAGAGCGAGACCATCCTTGCAGCCATGGGGAGAGAGGCCAATGTCAACGGACTGGGGCTGAAGGGTATCGGCGTGGCATTTGACAACAGGGGGATAAGAGTTGATGACCGTATGAGAACAACGCATAAGCATATCTATGCGGCTGGGGATGTCACCGGCGCGTATCAGTTCACCCATGCGGCCGGATATGAGGGAGGCATTATTGTGAGCAACGCTGTTTTCCATCTGCCCCGGAAGGCCGACTACACGTTCTTCCCGTGGTGCACCTATACTGATCCCGAACTGGCGAGCATCGGGATGAACGAGCGGATGGCTGAAGATGCCGGGATTCGGTACTCGGTCTGGACAGAGGAATTCAGGACCAATGACAGAAGCATTGCAGAGGGAGAAGAGACCGGCAGGATCAAGATGCTCCTTGGTGCCCGGGAAAAACCTCTGGGTATCCAGATCCTGGGACCTCATGCCGGGGAATTGATCAGTGAATGGGTGGCAATCACCAACGGGAAGGTCGGACTCACGACCCTGGCCTCCGCCATCCATCCTTACCCCACGCTCGGGGAGATCAACAAAAAAGTGGCCGGGACCTTCTTCGCAAGCAAGATATTTTCTGACAAGGTCAAGAAAGGGCTGAAATTCTTCTTCCATCTCAAGGGAAGGGCATGCGGCGAATGAGCGCGGTCCTTTGTTCTTTTTCTCTGCGGAAATGCACTACCATGGTGAAGACTGATCGGATCAGAGGGGGACGGTGATGGGCTGCCCGGCCACACAAGGTAGCGGGGGAAATGTCCCCATGGATCATTCTTCCGTGAAGTTCGAGGAAAGGATACGCAGCGTCAGGCCCGGACCCCTGAGGTCTTCCGGCATCGAAATACTTCAGGTGAACCTTGGCTACCGGTGCAACATGTCCTGCACGCACTGTCACGTGGAGGCGGGTCCCGGCAGGAACGAGGAGATGGACAGGGATACCATCGAGACCGTGCTCTCGGTGTTGGGGGAAAACACCATCGGCACCCTCGACATCACCGGGGGCGCTCCCGAGTTGAATCCCCATTTCAGGTACCTCGTGGAAGAAGCAAAGGCCATGGGCTGTGCTGTCATCGTACGCACAAATCTCACTGTCTTCTTTGAAAGGAGGATGGAGGGCCTGCCGGAATTTTACAGCAGCCACGGTGTTGAGGTGACTGCCTCCCTGCCCTGCCACCTTGAAACGAACGTAGACAGGGTGAGGGGAGAGGGAACCTTCGAAAAATGCATAAAGGCCCTTCAGAGGTTAAACGCCCTCGGTTACGCTGATGGTCTGTCGAACAACAAACTGAACCTCGTCTACAATCCCTCGGGGGCTTTCCTGGCCCCCCCACAGAAAACGCTGGAGGATGATTACAGGCGGGAGTTGAAAAAAAGGTTCGGGGTCTTGTTCGATCATCTCTATACCTTTGCCAATATGCCTATAGGACGGTTCAGGGACCATCTGGTCCGTACCGGAACTCTTGAAACGTACATGGGAAACCTCAGGGGCGGTTTCAACCCCGAAACCCTTGATGGACTGATGTGCAGGCACCTGATCAGCGTCCGTTGGGACGGAATGCTCTTTGACTGTGACTTCAACCAGGTTCTCGGCGTTCCTGTGGCAGATGCTCCCCGGCACATCCGGGGATTTGATTACTCAGCGCTCAAGGACAGAAGGACGGCGGTGGGGGACCACTGTTACGGCTGCACGGCAGGCCAGGGTTCCACCTGAGTGGGCGCTGTAGCGCAGAAGGCAGGTCGCCTTCTCCGGAGAGCGTAATGACCGTCGTATGCCGGACAACGGACAGATGAGACACGGCATTTCGGTAATCGTCCCTGTATGGAAAGAAGCGTCCATCATCGCCCAGTCCATCAGCCGCATCCTCGATCTGGACCCTGATGGCGGTCTTGAGGTTATCGTTGTGGACGGCAGTCCTGACGGCGAGACGCTGCACTCGATCCGGGAAGGAAGGGTGAGAAAGTACACCGCCCGGAAAGCGCGGTCCGTGCAGATGAATACGGGAGCTTCCCATGCCTCACGGGAAATCCTCCTGTTCCTCCACGCTGACACGATGCTCCCTGAAGGCGCATTGCAGAGAATTTCTTCGCTCATTGACAGGGGAGACGTGGTGGGCGGAGCCTTTGATCTCGGGATCGATTCTGAGAGACCGATCTTCAGGATAATAGAAAACGCCGCCGCCCTTCGCTCCAGGATCCTGCGGATCCCCTACGGCGATCAGGCAATATTTATCAGGAAGGATTACTTTCACGCCATAGGCGGGTTCAGGGAAATACCTCTCATGGAAGACGTGGAGCTGATGAGACGTATCAAGAAGGCGGGCGGCAGGATCGGTATCATTCGTGAGAAAGTGAAGACATCTCCCCGGAGGTGGGAAAAGGAGGGTGTCCTGTCTTGCACACTGAGGAATTGGACCCTGATCTCCCTCTATCTCCTCGGCGTTTCGCCGGAGAGGCTGGCTCGGTTCTACCGGTGAAGCGGTAGTCCCCTATTCCCTGTTTTCTTCGAGTTTCTTCAGAAGGTCCTTCTTCCTGATCCGTCCGTGGAGAGTTGAGCCGTCTTTGAATTCGAACACGGGGATATCGAACCGGTAGAGTTCGTAGAGGGTATCGTCGGAATCTATGGCAACCTTTTGCACAAGGATGCCGTACCTCTCCCTGAGTCCGTTCACCATCTCTTCAGCGGTATCGCAGAGCCAGCATCCCTCTTTAAAATAGAACGTCAGCCTGACCATGTTTGCCTGATCCTCTCTCTTATCTGCTTTGACGGCGCGTGCTGCATCTAAGATAAATAATATTATATGTGGCGAGCGCTTTTTTCCAGCGGGACGAGACACGATGAGCGGCTTTCTTGTTCTTCCCTGGGCTGGCAGGCACGAAGGAGCACTGCAGCATCCTTTGACGCACTGCAGGGCTCCTTCATTTCCGCATCTGCTTCGTTTATTTCTTTTGCGCTTTTTCGACAGAAACTCCGAGGGATTCGGTATAGGTGATCACCACCTGGTCGCCTACCTTCACATTGTCAAGCCTCTTGGGGTCCTTGATCTTTATCTCTTTTGTGTTGCCTTCCGGGCCTTTGAGGGTCACCGAGGGCTTCTTCTTGTCCATCGCCTGGACTGTGGCGGTAAAGGTTACCACATTCGCCACAACAGCCGCCGGCTTTTGGCCCGGCTTGGCTCTCTCGGTTATCTGTGCCTTTGTGACCCCGGGGGTTGGTTCTCCGGGCTTCTTCACTTCAACCGCAAGAGACTCATAATATTTCACCACCACCTGGTCACCCACTTTGACCTGGGCCAAATTCTTCACTTCCTCACCTGCCTTGAAGGTGAAGGTATTGCCCTTCGATCCTTTGAGCGTCACCATACGGCTCGCAAGGTCGATCGCCTCAACGGTAGCCGTCGCGGTAACAAGCTCTGAGGTTACGTAATACGGCTTCTTCACCTCCGCAGCTGCCTTCTCCTTGGCAGGGGCTGATTCTGTTTTCTTCTCCGCAGCCATTGTCGTCCCCGCAAATGCCAGGGTGAGGACTGCAACCAGGAACACAATAAATACTCTCTTCATGAAAACTCCTCCTTTTATGGGATTTTGACCCATAGTGTACATTATCCGAACGGCCCGCGTCTTGAAAAACATCTCTTAAGAGCACAATCCGCTTTTTGTCGGAAGGTTTTGATTCAGTAGACGAACGGCCCGACTGAAGATCCTGAGGCCGACGCCCTCTCTCCCAGGGGGGCTCTGGCTCAGCCCCAGGTAACGTGCTGGTCCGACTAACAGGACGTTCATTCTATTGTTGTCCTGAGTACTGCCGTACGCAGGATCGGTCATTCGTCTTACCTGCCGCCGGCATGGCAGTCGCTGCAGTTCATCTCTTTATAGGAATCCCCTATATCGACCGGGTGGGGATATGCCGCAAAGGTAAACACCGCCTGCCCCTTTGGCCGGTCAACATTGTGCGCCAACAGAAGATGACAGGTGCTGCAGTCCTTTGACAACACCTTGCCGTCCTCACTCACATGTTTGCCGTCATGGCAGCGGAAACAACCCAAAGAGTACATGTGACCGGCATTGTCCGGAAAATGCTTCCAGCTCACTTTCATAACGGGATCATAGTTGCGGTCATAGACATTCTGCAGTCCCGTAATGGCCTGCTCGATCTTGTCCCTATTTGAAGAGGCAACTTCCGGATAGGTCTTTTGATAGAATTCCATGATCATGTGTTTAATACCATCACGCGCTGCCTGTCTGGAAGTGTACGTGTTTTCCAACGCCTTGACCGCAATGCTTTTCACTTCCGGAAGCGACGGATCGATTACTTTCCCCTGGAGGTAGGTGTTTACCAGCGTGGCCGGATGGCGGTAAGGATGTCCTGTTCTATTGTGACAATCGACGCAGTCCATAAGGCGTTTCTCTGCACCATTCAACTCTTTGTCAGTGATCTTACTTTCGGTGCTGCGATAGATGCGAAGCTTCCCGTCGAACCCCGTCACCTGGACCCAGGGGATCACCATCCTTTTCGGGTCTGTGGCAGCATACCTGATTTCTTTTACAACAGTGTAATGCCAGTGAATCTTTGAGGGCTTGTCTGTCTCAACGCGGCCTGTTCCCATTTTGAGCAAGAGGTCTATTGTCCATGTTGTATTCTGTCTGTCGGAGAGAAAGTGAGCCCTGAACAATAATTTCTCGCTGGGCTGGTATTTCGGCCCATGACACGTTTCACAGACATCCTGTGAAGGCCTTAAGTTCTCCACCGGCACGGGAATAGGTCTCTGATATTTGTTGAACACAAGGGCATAAAGCTGGCGCGTCCCGTTCAGCTTTGCGAGAAGAAAATACTTGGCACCGGATCCCACGTGGCACTCTACACAACCAACCTCAGCGTGGTATGAGAAAGAGTGGGCAGTGCTTTCCGGCCCCATGACCCTGTGACAGAGCATGCCACAGAAGGTGTTGGATTCCACATACTCATAGGCCTTGAAGCTTGCAAATGCATACAGCAACGACAGGAGAACGAAGCCGCCTCCCAGGACGGCCATCAGGGTGCGGTGCTTGGAATCATTGAAATCAATGATGGGAAGGCGCCCTTCAGCGGGTTCCCCTGCCCTCAGCCTGCGCCGTTCACGAACAATCCCGATAACCACAAGAGCCAAACCACAGATTACAATGATCGGAAGAATGATGAAAATAATGACGTCGGCATACGGCTTGGGATGCTTGGTAAGCATCTCAAAAACGATGAGAAAGGCGATGAGTCCTGCGTTGAACAGGGCAATCACCGCGCCAACAAGGGAAAGGGGGTTATAGAATACCTTCGGGAATATCTTTCTCATGTTTCTCCTTTGGAGGTTGTCGCCGGAGCCCGGAGGCGTTCCCCGTTACAAGAAACACCTCCGGAGTTCAGATGGCCTCTCTGTCCTCAGTACTTCAAATCCCCTTCATCAGCTAACGCGCTGCATGACGGTGCTCCCGTTTCCGTAATCTATGATCAGCTTCTTCCCGTCCAAAGTGAATGTGGCGTTCACGACGTAATCCGCCCCGCTGATGATCAGCGTCGATCCCACGATGCGGTAACGTTCCGTTGAAGTGTCGACCATCCCGTCCATGTTCGTCTTCGTCGTCACAACGGTGCCGTCATGCCTGAAATGAGTAACGATTGACTTATGGCGCTTCTCAGGCTTCGGCGTAATACTGATGACCTGCCACGTAGAGCCACCAAGCGGCCTGGTCTCCTCTTCGCGGACAGCGCGCCGCTGTTCGGCATCCTTTTTGTCCTGTTCATTGCCTATGAGGTATCCAACTCCCGCACCGACACCTGCTCCGATCAGCGCTGTAGCTCCCCAGGAACCATGCATGTTCGCCAGCCCTCCGATGAGCGCACCCGCTCCGGCGCCTGCAAGCGCACCTGTCTCACCTTTTGTTGCACAACCAGTGCCCAGCGATACCGTAAGAACCATTCCCAAAATGCAGATGATGCTCACTAACTTCTTCCCTTTCTCCATTCCTGCCTCCTCTCGAAGCGATATTGCATAACTCCAATAGAGTCACTTTCCCGCGCCAGAAGAATGCCGCACCGGGACTCATCCGCTGAAATCACCACGGTGCCGCATCCCTCATCATTCTCAATTACATTTTATTGCAGAACAGGGAATGTTGCAAGTCCAGTTGCCCGGCGCCCACTTCAAGCCGGCAGACTCGGCCCTTTTGTCAGGCAAAAAACGTTTGCTCGGGATATCGTGTCTTCTCCCCTTGGTGGCAAAGTCATCGGCATTGGTATAGGATATACTTGAGTGACAGAGGTGGACAGCCGAGGGAGGCAGATCCGTGATCGTAAGGCGATTCGAGAGATATGGACAGGGTGAACAGTGAACAAAAAAGTGACCGTTGACGATATGCCCGCAGTTGCCACTTCAAAGAGAGGATCCGGCATCCTTTTACATATCACTTCTCTTCCCTCGCCGTATGGGATCGGCGATATGGGACCAAGCGCCTGTGCGTTTGCCGATTTTCTTGTTCAGGCCAGGCAGCGCATCTGGCAGGTCCTGCCCCTCAACCCGACTGATCCTGCCTATGGGAATTCTCCTTACAGCAGCATGTCAGCTTTTGCGGGGAATAAACTTCTCATCAGCCCTGATCTCCTGATCGAAGATGGTCTCCTTTCCCAGGCGGACCTCGAACCCGTTCCCGGGTTTCCGGACGGCCGCTGCGATTTCGCCTCAGTGATCTCGTACAAGGGCAGATTGCTGGAACAGGCCTACCGGCACTTCATAAAGAACGGGGAAAAGCGGGAATCCTTTGACGCGTTTTGTCGGGAGAATGGCTCCTGGCTGGACGATTTTTCCCTCTTTACCGTCATAAAAGATCACCGTGCAGGAAGAATATGGAATCAATGGCCTCAAGAACTGAGAGACCGGAGCCCCCGATCCCTTGAGACAATAAAGAAAGACCATTACGAAGAGATGGAGAAAGAGAGATTCTGGCAATACCTTTTCTTCCAACAGTGGAACAGGCTGAAGGCGTATTGCGGGGAGAAAGGCGTGCAGCTGTTTGGGGATCTCGCTCTCTATGTGAGCTTCGACAGCGCCGATGTCTGGACAAACCCCGGTCTTTTCAAACTGGACAGGGCAAAGAGACCTGTTTTCGTCTCGGGTGTTCCCCCCGACTATTTCAGCACTACAGGACAATTGTGGGGCAATCCCGTTTACCGCTGGGACGTTATTAGACAGGGGGGATACCAATGGTGGATACGACGGATGATCCATCATCTCGGGCTTTTTGATGTCCTGAGGATTGATCATTTCCGTGGCTTGGTCGCCTACTGGGAAATCCCCGCAGGAGAGAAGACAGCGATGAACGGGAAATG
This sequence comes from Nitrospirota bacterium, assembly GCA_963699545.1. GTDB lineage: Bacteria > Nitrospirota > Thermodesulfovibrionia > Thermodesulfovibrionales > UBA9159 > JAMCQB01. The sequence continues at coordinate 51,344 of CAVOUE010000010.1, forward strand.
GGTGAAAGTTCCGGTGAAAGATCTCTTCAAGACCCTCAGGAAATGTTTGCCGAAACTCCCTCTTGTTGCAGAAGATCTCGGTCTGATTACCCCTGATGTCAGGGAAGTCATGCAATGTTTGGGCCTTCCGGGGATGAAGGTCCTCCTTTTCGCCTTCGGAGAAGACAACCCTGAGCATCCGTATCTGCCGCACAATTATGAGAAGGATTTCCTGGTCTATACCGGCACTCATGACAATAACACTGTCCGCGGTTGGTTCGAGCATGAGTCATCACCGGATGAAAGGAAAAGGCTTTTCCGTTACCTTGGACGGGAGGTGTCTGTTGAGGAGGTCCATTGGGAATTGATCAGGTTAGCCATGATGTCTGCAGCAAATCTCGTCATTATGCCCATGCAGGATATCCTCGGCCTCGGGGCTGAAGCGCGGATGAACCGGCCCTCGGTCGCGCAGGGCAACTGGGAATGGAGGGTCCTGCCTGAACACCTGACTGCGTCTGTCTCGGAAAGGCTGCGGGAGATGACAGAGACTTATGGCAGGGGTTAGAAAGTGTTCAGTGCCTCAACCAGGAAAGGGCTAAAATATAGAGAGATGAGGCTGCCAGTTGACAGAGGGTAATCGGCAGGCCGATACGCAGAAATCTCACGAATGTCACCCGTGAGCCCTCACGCGCACATATGCCTGCGCTCACTATGTTGGAGGAGGCGCCGATCAACGTCGCATTACCCCCGAGCGTCCCGCCGAACATCATGGCGATAAAGACCGGTACCACGACGGTCGGCCAGTCAGAAAAGCCTGCAGCAAGCGCTGTTTCAGGGACCGCCTCAACCGCAACCAGGTACCCCTTCGTCATGACGAGCGAGGCCGCAACGACCGGGATGTTGGCGAGCAGGCTTGAGAGCATCCCGACGCCCGCCAACAGGGTAAGCGCAACAAGCGTGAACTCCTTCCCGAACCATCCTGAGAGCTTCAGGGCCATTCCCTGCAAAAGTCCTGTCTTGACGAACCCCTCCACAAGACAAAAGATCAATGCGATGAACAGGAGCGATTTCCAGTCGATGTCGCGGATAACGTTGTCGAGCGGCTCAACGCGCATTCCGTAAACCACAAGCAGAGCGAGCGTGGCGGCGATTATCGCGACCTCAGGCGGCACGATCCTCCCCGGCAGGTCCTCGCCAAGCACAAAAAGAACAATCATCAGCAGCAGCACCCCTAGGGAGAGGACCACGAATCTTGGCCGTTCAATGGGAGCGCGTGTTTTCTCCACGGGCAAGGCACGCCGGACGCTCCAAATCTCCGGCATCAGCAGAGGGAGGAGAGGTACTATGACCAGCATGGAGAGCAGCCCTCCGAGGCTGACCTGTCGAAGATACTTCCCAAAGGTCATGCCTATCGAACTGCCAACGAGGAAGGTGGCAGGATCTCCCACGAGCGTGAGCAGGCCTGCCGAATTGCTGATGACCGCCGCAAGCACCATCGGACCGACAAAATCCACTTCAAGGGCCCGGGCTACGCCGATGATCACCGGCGCGAGCAAGATCACCGTTGTCGCATTCGGCAGGAATGCGCAGACCGGCCCGATCAGCAGCATGAGAAGCAGCAAATAGCGTTTACCGCTGCCCCGGGTGGCATGGAGGAAACGATCGCCGAGGCGTTCGAATATCCCGGTTTTCGCGAGAACTCTGGCTACGACCATGCCGCCGAAGAGCAGAGATAGCGCACCTCCCCCTGTCCTCATCGCATCGAGGATCTCCTTCCCACTGAGGATCTCAAAGAGCATCATCAGGCAAACACCGAACAGTGCCGCGACCACCATGTCGACAATGTCGAACGCTATCGCGAGGATTACGGCTGCAAAGATGCCGATCGTGAGGTATATCTGGAAGTCAGTCATGGACTCGCCTATCCTTAACGCAGCGGCGGGGCATACATCAGCCCTCCCTGTGTCCAGAGCCGATTCAGTCCACGCTCGAGCTTGAGCGCGCTGCCGCGGCCGACGTTTCTTTCGAACATCTCGCCGTAGTTCCCCACTGCTTTGACCGCCTGCACCGCCCAGTCGTCACGGACACCAAGCGCTTTGCCGAAGCCGCCATCAATGCCCAACGCACGCCGCAGCGCAGGATCACGCGTCTCTTTGAGGCTAGCAGCGACATTGTCGCGCGTGATACCCGCCTCTTCTGCGGCAATCAAAGCGAACAGCACCCAGCGGACAAGGGTAACCCAGTCATCGTCGCCCCGACGGACGGACGGCCCGAGCGGCTCCCTGGAAACCCGCTCAGGCAAGATGTCGAAAGACTCCGGACCTCCAGGGGCCTGAAGGCGCACGGCTGCGAGCTGCGAGGCATCAGACGTATATGCACGACAGCGGCCAGTGAAAAACGCTGAGGCGACATCGGCGGTGGAGTTTAAGATGAGCGGAGTGACTTTCATGCCGCGTGCATCAAAGAAATCGGTCAGATTCTGTACGTGGGTGGTCCCCTTCTCAACGCATACCGTCGTCCCGTTCAGTTGGACGATATTCTGAACGCCGGTCTTCCTTGACACCATAAAGGCCTGTCCGTCATAAAACAGAACGCCGGGGAACTGCACTTTCAGTCCCGCCTCGCGCCCGAGTGTCCAGGTGGTGTTTCGGAGGAGGAGATCGACGGCACGACTTTCGAGAGCGGGAAAACGCTCGGAAGCCTTCAGCGGCACGAAGACCACTTTCTCGGTATCGCCGAGCACCGCTGCGGCAACCGCTCGGCAGAAATCGACATCGAACCCGGTCCAGCGACCCGCAGCATCCCTTGTTGAAAATCCTGCGATCCCTTCGCTTACCCCACACCGCAGATGGCCACGGGACTTCATCGCATCAAGGGTCTCACCTGCCTGCACGGTGAGTGGCAGCGCCGCAAGGAACAGATTGCAGACCGCGAGGAGCACAATACATTTGCCGTACTTCATTCAGGTTATTGCCCCTGTTTTAGGATCGGACCCTGCCGCAGATTGTCGCCTACCTGTAACTATCATCGATAGTATAATGCAGTTGCGGAAAGCCTGCTGTCAAGACGGCAGTCCTTTGACGCGTCTGTACGCCAACCGTGCTGCAGATAGTGGCAACTGACAAGCGCAGGTGCCTGCAAGAACGCGCTGCGCATGCGCTTCATTGAAGAAAAGAACGCGCACTTCAGCGATCAGCGGCCCAGAGAGATGTTGTCCGCATCTTTGAAACCTGATACAATGCTGGTGACAGACATTTTTTTGCTTTTCTTTAATAGCCATACTGTCCCGGAGGACAACTGCGGGAGTGAGAGCTATGTACAAACTCGTTTTACTCAGACACGGACAGAGCATCTGGAACAGGGAGAACCTCTTCACGGGGTGGACCGACGTGGACCTGTCTGAAGAAGGGGTGGAGGAGGCAAAGGAGGCAGGCCGCGTTCTGAGAGAGCAGGGCTTTACCTTTGAGATCGCCTTCACCTCTGTATTGAAACGGGCTATCCGGACGCTCTGGATCGTGATGGATGAGATGGACCTCATGTGGGTTCCCGTAGTTCGCGACTGGCGACTGAACGAACGGCATTACGGCGCGCTTCAGGGACTGAACAAGGCCCAGACAGCCGAAAAATACGGGGAGCAGCAGGTGAAAATATGGCGGCGCAGTTATGACATCAGGCCCCCTGCACTTGAAGAAGGAGACCCACGGAATCCGTCAAAGGACAGGCGGTACAGAGAACTCCGCAAAGATCAGATACCCCTCACCGAGTGTCTGAAGGACACCGTGGAACGCTTCCTCCCCTGCTGGAATGACGTGATCTCCCCTGCGGTGCGTTCCGGAAAGCCGGCGCTTATTGCTGCGCACGGCAACAGCCTCCGGGCTCTGGTGAAATACCTCGACACTATCTCCGACGACACCATCACAGAGCTGAACATCCCCACCGGGATACCCCTTGTCTATGAACTCAACGATTCACTGAGACCGATACGGAACTATTATCTTGGAGACCCTGACAAGGTCAGGACGGCAACAGAGGCCGTGGCGAGCCAGGGCAGAATAAAGCAGTAGGAAAGGAAACATGGTGACTCTGCCGGCGCACAAGACAAAGATCATCTGCACCATCGGGCCGTCCTCGGATTCTCCGGAGGTCCTGAAGGCGATAATGCGGGCGGGCATGGATGTGGCACGACTCAATTTTTCACACGGCGTGTTCGACGAGCACAAGAGGGTTATCAACACCATCCGCGCAGCTGCAGCCGAGGTCGGCAAACGCATCGCGATCCTGGCTGATCTGCCGGGCCCGAAGATCCGTATAGGCCAGTTTGGACAGGAGCCGGTAGAACTGAAACCGGGCGACTCCTTCACCCTGACCACCGAAACCATAAGAGGCAACGCTGAGCGCGTCTCGGTGACCTTCGAGAGGCTGCCCCGGGCAGTAAAGCCGGGGGATACCCTCTTCCTCAATGATGGACTCATACAACTTGAGGTGATGAACGTCACGGCCAATGACGTACAATGCCGTGTGCTCGTGGGTGGCGAGCTGCGGTCCAGGAAAGGACTTAACCTCCCCGGCATCGACCTCGGCATCAGCGCCTTCACCGAGCGTGACGGGGAATGCATGCAGTTCGCCCTTGCGCAGGGAGTGGATGCCATCAGCCAGTCCTTTGTCGAGAGTGGTGCCGACATTGCCGCTGTCCGGAGCGCTGCATCAGCCCTCGGCTACAACCCCTTTGTTATCGCCAAGATCGAGCGTTCCAGGGCGCTGGAACGCATCGAAGAGATCATGGATGCGGCGGACGGGATCATGGTCGCCCGCGGCGACCTTGGCGTTGAAGTCCCGATCGAACAGATCGCTATCGTGCAGAAACGGCTTATGCGTCTTGCGAACATGCGTGCAAAACCGGTCATCACGGCGACACAAATGCTCGAGTCAATGACTGATAACAGCCGTCCTACCAGGGCCGAGGTCACAGACGTGACGAACGCCATTCTTGACGGGACCGACTGCGTCATGCTCTCCGAGGAGTCGGCCATGGGCAAGTATCCTGTAGATGCCGTGGCAATGCTGGCAAAGATTGCAAGCTCCGCGGAGCCGTATCGACCTGCCACTACGGTAAGACAGATGTTCAAGGGAATTGATCTCAAAGGAAAGCTTCGACCGGCCCACCTTGTCGCCGTCGGAGTGGAAGCGAGTCTCGAATACATGGTACCGGCAGCCGTGTTTGTCCCGACGAGGAGCGGGGCTACTGCGCGGAGTATCGGGCGGTTCCGCCTTCCGGTCTGGACGGTGGCCGTAAGTTCTCAGGAGGCAACCTGTCAGCAACTCCAATTCTCTTCGGGGGTCTATCCGGTACACGAACCGGAACATCCTGAGAACTGGAACAGCTATGTCAAAAAGTGGCTAGCTGATCATGGCCTTGAAGGAAACCTTGTCGTTCTCACAGAGGGACCTTCATCAAGGCACCCTGAAGCGAATCACCGCATGGAGATCATCGATTTGGAACAGGCATGAGAGGACCGCGAACCTCCTGTCAAATGAAGCGCCCTTGCACAGCGGGAGTTCCTTTCCGGCGATACCATCTTTCTTTCCTGTGAAATCGTCACGCTCGTGTTGATAATTTCATTTTAACGTGTTAGTCTTTCTTATGCGTAAAAGCAGTGTCCTACCAGTTTGGGTCGGTTTCCCGGCATGGTATGAACAAAAAAAAAAGACAGGCGACCCCTCTGTCACAGGAGATAGTTCGCACTCTGTCCGGGGACATGGCCTCAGGCCGCATCCTTAACCCTTTATAGGAGCCATCCCATCCATGAAGAAGCGCATAATCCTCGCCCTCATCGGCCTTGTTATTCTCATCGCCATTCTGGGCGCTGTCAAGGCCCTGCAGATCGGTGCGATGATCGACCAGGGCAAGAAGTTCGTACCGCCGCCCGAGACCGTGACCTCTGCAGTAGTAAAGGCCGATTCGTGGGAGACCGCCCTGACCGCGGTCGGCACGCTGAACGCTGTGCAGGGGGTCACCGTGGCCGCCGAATTGGTGGGCAAGGTGGTCAAGATCGCCTTCGAGCCCGGCACGTCGGTGAAGAAAGGGGACATCCTGCTTCGCCAGGACACCTCCTCTGAAGAGGCCCAACTCCCCGGCGCCGTGGCCCAGGCGGACCTGGCCCGGACGAACCTCGAGAGGGCCGAGCAGTTGTTTGCAAAGGGGATAATCGCCCGGGCCGACCTCGATAATGCCGTGGCAAACGCCGAGCAGGCACAGGCACAGGCCGAAAACATACGGGCCACCATCGCCAAAAAGACGATCCGGGCCCCCTTCAGCGGCCAGCTCGGCATTCGTCAGGTCAACCTCGGGCAGATCCTCCGCGAGGGGGATCCCATCGTCACCCTGCAGTCGCTCGACCCGATCTATGTCGACTTCACCCTGCCCCAGCAGCAGCTCCCGCATGGTCCACCCCGGCCTCCCGGTACGGGTGACGGGCGATGCCCTGCCGGGCGTGACGATCGAGGGTCGGGTCACTGCCATGAACCCGCAGGTCGACGCCGAAACCCGCAACATCAAGGTTGCAGGCTACGGTCGCCAACCGCGCCGGAAAACTGCGACCCGGGATGTTCGTCAACGTGGCGGTAGGATTGCCAGCCCGCCAGAAGGTGCTGGCCATTCCGGCCACTGCGGTCCTCTACGCCCCCTACGGCGACTCGGTCTTCGTCATCGAGGCGCAAAGGGAGGAAAGGAGGGAAGGCAGTCATCACTGCGCCAGCAGTTCGTGCGCCTGGGCGAGAAACGCGGCGACTTTGTGGCCGTGACCAGCGGGCTTAAGGAAGGCGAGACTATCGTCAGCACCGGCGTCTTCAAGCTGCGTAACGGCCAGGCAGTGGTGATCGACAACAAGCTTGGCGCCCCGCCTTCCAGAAGCGCCCCAGGCCGGAGAACAATGACCGGTCCTGCTCAGGACAGAGCCCATTTATGAAAATCACCGATCTCTTTATCCGCCGGCCTGTCTTGGCCCTTGTGGTCAACCTGATCATCGTCATTGCCGGTCTGCAGGCGATCCGCACGCTCAATGTCCGGCAGTACCCGCGCAGCGAGAACGCGGCGGTGACGGTGACCACCGTCTACGTCGGCGCCAGCGCCGATCTGGTGCGCGGTTTCGTCACCACGCCGCTGGAGCGGACCATCGCGGCAGCCGACGGCATCGAGTATATGGAGTCGCAGAGCAGCCTCGGGCTCTCGACCATCAAGGTGCGCCTCAAGCTCAACTACGACTCCACCAAGGCACTGGCCGAGATCAGCTCCAAGGTCGACCAGGTGCGCCGCGACCTCCCGCCCGGAGGCCGAGGTGCCGGTCATTAACATCGAGTCGGCCGACAGCCAGTTCGCCTCGGCATACCTCAGTTTCACCTCCGACATCCTGAAGCAGAATGAGATCACCGAATACCTGGTGCGCATCGTCCAGCCCCGTCTGTCGGCCATCGAAGGGGTACAGCGGGCCGACATCCTCGGCGCCCGCACCTTTGCCATGCGCATCTGGCTCAAGCCCGAGCGGATGGCCGCTCTCAACATCAGCCCGGCCCAGGTGCGCCAGGCGCTGGCTGCCAACAACTTTCTGGCTGCCCTCGGCCGGAGCAAGGGCGCCTTCATCCAGGTCAACCTGACCGCCAATACCAACCTGAAAACGGTCGAGGAGTTCAGACGCCTTGCGGTGCGCGATCAAAACGGCGCCATCGTGCGTCTTGGCGACATCGCCGATGTCGTGCTCGGGGCTGAGGACTACGACGCCGAAGTCCATTTCTCCGGTCAGACTGCGGTCTTCATGGGGATCTGGCCGCTCCCCAACGCCAACTCCGTGGATGTCATCAAGCGGGTGCGGACCGAGATGGCCTCCATTCAGCGCGACTTGCCGAGCGGCATGCAGTCCCGTGTCGCCTATGACGCCACCAACTATATCACCAACGCCATCCATGGAGGTGCTCAAGACCCTCGGCGACACGCTGCTGATCGTGGTCGTCGTCATCTTCCTCTTCCTCGGTTCCTTCCGTTCGGTCTTCATCCCGGTGGTGGCCATCCCGGTCTCTCTTATCGGCGCGGTCTTCCTGATGCAGGCCTTCGGCTTTACCGTCAACCTGCTCACCCTTCTCGCCGTCGTCCTCTCGGTCGGTCTGGTTGTCGACGATGCCATCGTTGTGGTCGAGAATGTGGAGCGCCACCTGCGCGAGGGAAAATCATCTCTGGAGGCCGCCCTGCTCGGCGGCCGCGAACTGGTCGGACCGATCATCGCCATGACCATCACCCTTGCGGCGGTCTATCTCCCCATCGGTCTGCAGGGAGGATTGACCGGCTCGCTGTTCCGCGAGTTCGCCTTCACCCTGGCCGGCGCTGTCACCATCTCCGGGATCGTGGCCCTGACCCTTTCTCCGGTCATGTCGGCCAGACTGCTCAAACCCGGGAGTGGAGGAGCACGGCTTGGCCGGCCGCATCTCCCGCGACTTCAGGCGTCTGAGAAACGCATACGGCAGGTTGCTCAGCGGCCACCCTGAATGCCCGTCCTGCGGTCTACACGGTCTGGATCATGATCACCCTGCTGACCGTGCCGATGTTCATGATGTCTGCCAGGGAACTGGCCCCGACCGAGGACCAGGGGGTAATCTTCGGTATCCTCGACGCCTCGGCCAACTCGACCCTCGATCAGAACAGCCGCTTATGCAGCGGCGGTCAACCAGGCCTTTATGAGTGTGCCGGAGACCGACTTCACCTTCCAGATCACCTTCCCCAATTCGGGCTTCGGCGGCATGGTGGTCAAGCCGTGGAATGAACGCAAACGCAACAATCTTCAAGATCCTGCCTGAGGTCCAGCAGAAGCTTCAGGTGATCCCCGGCATCCAGATATTCCCGGTAACGCCTCCGGCGCTCCCCGGCGGCGGACAGTTTCCCGTGGAGTTCATTCTGGCCTCGACGGCCGAGACCAGCGCAGATCCTCGATTTCGCCCAGCAGATTGCAGCTGAAGGCCATACAAAGCGGCATGTTCGCCTTTCCGCCGCAGATCGACGTCAAGATCGACCAGCCCCAGTCGGAATTCCTCATCGACCGCGACAAGGTCGCTGACCTGGGGCTCGAACCTGGAACAGGTCGGCGCCGACCTGGGAGGCATGGTGGGCGGTGACTTCGTCAACCGCTTCGATATCTCCGGACGCAGCTACAAAGTCATCCCCCAGATCCAGCGGGTCGGCCGCCTTAACCCGGAACAGCTCCAGGATGTCTACGTCACCGGCCCCAACGGCAAGCTGATCCCGCTGAGCACGATCGCCACCCTGCGCGATTCGGTCGTGCCCCGCTCTCTCAACCGCTTCCAGCAGCTCAACGCAGTCAAGATCAGCGGCGTGGCGGTGCGGCCTCTTGGACGAGGCCCTGCGCTATCTGGAGGACGAGGCGGCGAAGATCCTGCCGAAGGGGTACGTCCTCGACTACACCGGTGAGTCGCGCCAGCTCCGCACCGAGGGGAACAAGTTCCTGCCCGCCTTTGGCCTGGCAGTCATCCTGATATTCCTGGTGCTGGCTGCCCAGTTCAACAGCTTCCGCGACCCCTTCGTCATCCTGGCAGGTTCGGTGCCGCTGGCCATGTTCGGCGCGCTGATCTTCACCTTCCTGAAGATGCCGGACCCGAATGTCCCCTTCTGGACCCGCGGCTGGACCACCACTCTCAACATCTACTCCCAGGTCGGCCTGGTGACGCTGGTGGGGTTGGTGTCCAAGAACGGCATCCTGATCGTGGAGTTCGCTAACCGGCTGCAGCTGCAGGGCCACTCCAAACTTGAGGCGGTGCGCGAAGCGGCCATGACCCGTCTGCGGCCGATCCTGATGACCAGCGCTGCAACGATCGCCGGTCATTTTCCGCTGACCCTCGTCACCGGCGCCGGCGCCGCTGCCCGTAACTCCATCGGTCTTGTGCTGGTGGGCGGCATGTTCGTCGGCACTCTCTTCACCCTTTTCGTCGTTCCCTCGATTTACATGCTCATAGCACGCGACCACACCAAAGACCGCGAACGCGAAGCGGTCATCGCGTCGGGACCCTGACCTCCTGAACATATCAGTCTTGATCTTGTCTCCTTATCTGATACAATAAATTGATCCGCGATGCGAACACAACCATTGCATAAATGAATGGAGGCATGAGCATGGAAGAAACTTTCACTATTCTCGGTTTTGCCGGAAGCCTGCGGAAGGGCTCTTTCAATAAAGCCCTCTTACGGGCTGCCCTGGAACTCCTTCCGGAAGATGTAAAACTCGATGTGTTTGATCTTGATGGGATCCCTCCCTACAACCAGGATCTGGAAAATCAGCCTGTACAAAAGGTTAAGGAGTTCAAGGCCAAAATAAAAGCTGCCGATGCTATTCTCATAGCTACGCCTGAATACAATTACTCCATTCCAGGCGTGTTGAAAAATGCCATCGACTGCGCTTCCCGACCCTATGGAGATAACGCGTTCGCACATAAGCCGGTGGCTATCATGGGCGCTGCCCCCGGCATGCTGGGGACCGCGAGGGCCCAGTATCATTTGCGGCAATGCTTTGTTTTCCTGAGTTGTTTTGCCCTGAACCAACCGGAGGTCATGGTATCCTTTGCCCAGGAAAAGATTGACAAGGACGGCAAGGTGACCGATCAGAAGACGAGAGAGCTCATTAAGCAACTGCTGGAGAACCTTGTTGCCTGGACCAGAAGATTGACACCTCCTAAGTGAAAACGAAAGGTTGCAGGAATAGCTCTCTTTTTTCTTGAATCCGCGCAGTGCACCTGAAAACTAACATTGTTTCCGTGCTGGCGAATAATGTGTGATTCACCGACAACTAAACACTTTTCAAAAAGTGAAACAGTTGAGGATTTACGATTGAAATCCACACAAAAAAAGAGGGAGGCAATAGCCCCGCCCTTTCTCATATTACCGAACTCCGCCAGCGAAGGCACGGACGTAAATGAGGACAAAAAGCGCGGTTGGTATAATATGAAACAATTGTCTTGCTCATCTCCGGGTATACTTTACCTCTTAGACAACCTCTTACGTATTAACTTCACGAATGAATACTTGCGGTTCGATAAGAGTTGTTATTTACGCCAGCTGGTCAGCACTGACCGATATGTGAAACATTTTACAAAATACCAGAGTTCACTCAATAGCATAAATTTGAGCTAACATCGTCAAATCCTCATCCCGCCGTCAACTTCCAGAAAACGTCCTGTGAAAAAGTCATTTCTTATGATGAACTGGACAGCTTGTGATACTTCCTCTATCGCGCCGAGCCTGCCCATCGGAATGGTCTGAATAATCCTGTTTAGCATATCCTCTCTGATCGTTTGCAACATCTCGGTATCGATAAATCCCGGGGCGACGGCAGCAACTCTTATCCCGAACTTTGAAAGTTCTTTTGCCAACGTCACCGTCATCGCATCCACTGCGCCCTTGGAGGCAGAATAGTTCACTTGTCCCACGTTGCCGCAGCGGCTTATGGAGGAAATATTGATTATCACACCTTTTACACCGTGCTTCACCATGTGGTAGGCAACCTCCCTTGAGAATAAGAATACGCCCGTAAGATTTATGTTAATAACCCTCTGCCAATTTTCATAAGGAAATTTCGTTACCTCCTCCCCTTTCTTCTTGATAAAGAGGCAGTCTGCTGTTATTCCAGCGTTGTTGATAAGTACGTCAGGAGGACCATACTCTTGGGTATATTTTTCGACAAAGGCTTCCACATTCTTCTCGTTGCTTACGTCAACAACCTTGCCCGGGATATCCGCCTCCTGTTTCAATGCATCGAGATGTTCCTGGTGAAGACACAAGACGTAAGGATTGGCACCGAGCGCCTTCAGGTCTAATGCGTATTGCCGTCCCAGCCCTCTTCCGCCGCCCGTAATAATTATGTTTTTGCCTGTGATGTCCATGACGTTCCTCATTTCCGCACTACATGTTCAGTTTTAGAAACTGTTTGGACCCAAGGGATTGGCCTTTGTTTCGAACCTGTTGTTCAAATTACTAACGGCTCATGAGCAGGTCGATCGCAACTTCGCTAAAGTAGTTGCATCTATTTCCGTCATCACGAGCAGGGTCTATCGGACCTTTCCGCTTCGCGCTGGCATTTGCCTCATGCCCAGCACTGCCTAAATTCATGGCAGCCATATTTACTTCCTTTTCCGTCAATAATCCCTTGAACCTCCCGTCGTCTTCGAGAACAACGACCATATCCGCCTGTTTCTCTCTCATCTTTTTTGCGGCCGTACGGATCGATGCCGTAGGCCGAATTGTGACGATATCCCTGTGCAACAGCTGACTTGATATCATATTCACCTCCTTGGGCCAATCCCCTTGGCCAAAATAGTCCCGATTTTCCGGCCCACATCATTTTTGTGGTTTTAGCCAGTTTTATAATTACAGATTTACTATACATAGTAATATTATTCTCAAGTCAGGAGCTTGTCATTGATATTTGTCAAGGAATGTATGCATAAATATCAAGCTGTTAAGACTTTTCAAACGGATAATGCTCAGACTTGTGATAGGTCCTTCAGTATTGAGGAGGCAAAAGAGGCTGAACAGGATTTACAACCCACATCCTTGCTTCAGGCTGCAGGTATCGTTGACGATCAATGAACCCTTATCTCTCGTGATGATCTTTTCTTGTTCCAGTTTCTTTAGCAGCCGGCAAAGATATTCGGGAGTAATGGCGATCATCTGCGCCATCTCGTGGTGTTTCAAAGGTACTTGGATTTTGACCTGATGGGAAGACCCCTGCACGTCTGCCGTAATTTCATAGAGCAGCTGCTTCAACCGATCAATGGCAGGCAGACAGCCGAGGCCAACAAGAGTCTCGCTCTGCTTGTAGTACTCCCGGCTGAGCACGATGAGCATCTGGAATGAAAAGTGTGTGTCTGTCGATACATTGTTGAGGAAGGTCTCAGCAGATACGCTTCGCAGCGAGCAGTGCGTCAACGTGGTTGCCGTGAATGAGTACGTTTTTCCGAGTAGCACCGCTGGGGCCCCTATCATCCAATGCTGCCGGCGAAGACCGGCGATTACTTCACGCCCTGTTTGGACTGTCCGCGATAGCTTCAGGAGTCCGCTTTCCACAAGAAAGACGGCCTTTGCGGGGGTATCCTGCCTGAGTATATGGGTACCTGGGGGATATGCCCGAGAAGGTCCCCAGCAGAAGGCATTAGTGTCTTCTTTGCGAATGTCTAAGAAGACATCTGAACCGCGCCTGCTTTTCCGAGAAGACCTTGTTATCAGCGCATCATACTGCTCTTTCGGTACGTGGCTGAGATCGATATAAAAATCAATCATTTTTTCGAAAATATCCGATGCATTCGGGGGATAGATGTTTTTGTAAGGATATGAATCCCAGAAGTTTCTTGCGGCCTCTATGCCATCAAGCTGCATTTTTTGGAAGAAGTCGAAAAAGCATTTTGTAAAAAGAAAATTATTGAGGAGGTTGAGCATAGATTTATCGTTTTTCTTCGCTAAACGTAGCTCCCAGGTTATTCAGGAAGAGTAATTCAGCTTCTAATCAATAAGTATCACAATATGTGTTGCTTGTCAAATCGGTATACGCATTGCAAGCATTTTCGACATTACCCATTTTCCGACAAGTGCGTGTCGCCAGCAGAGCTGCACACATCGGATCTGAACGAGGCAACTCGCTCGGTGACTGCTTCGCATTCGGTCTTACCTCCTGAAGGATCATCCGACTGAAAGACCTTCGCCAGACGCTCATCCCCAACCCTTTCCTCTTCTCCACGATATGAGCCGTTATGATTTTACTATGTGCGGATAGCGACATGAACTCCGCAAACTCGGTGTGATGTAATCGGTGAAGTCACCGCTGGGTGCTGACAATACGTGCTCATATCTTTTTAGAACATTTCCGATGAAGGTTACTCTTGGAATTCCGCACGAGTGGTGTTAGGGCACCCAGGTTCCCGCGATGCAAGTTTTTCACCTCCATCTTGTCTCAAATGAGGCTGGTGTTTAGTCCTGTGAGCACTTCGCATCGACCTTACCCCTGTCTCCCATCTTCCTCTCGATCTGCGTGCATATCCCCCTGAGCATTCTCAGTTCCCAGCCGGTGAGGCCTGCCCTCCCGAAGAGATGCTTCAGGTTCCTCATGATCCTCGCCTCGAGGTCCCGGTCGCCTCTGGGGATATATTCAAGGAGTTTAAGGGTGGAGCGGAGGTGCCGGTAAAGCAGGTCGATCTCTGCACGTTCCACCAGTTCCGGGGCCTCTGCCCGGTAAGTCCCCTGGCTGAGTTCGTACGCCACAAGGAGCACGCTCTGGGCAAGGTTGAGTGACGGCGATGACGGATCAGAGGGGATGGTCATCAGAAAACCGCATTCCTCCACCTCCCTGTTGTTCAATCCTTTGTCTTCCCTTCCGAAGAGGAGGGCGACCCTGTTCTTTCGCGCTGCGGTGACGATCCTGTCAATGCCCTCCTTCAGGGGCAGAATGACCCCCCTCCTCTTACCCAGTCGCCTCGTGGTGCCGACGATCATGCCTTTGTTCTTCACCGCGTCTTCGAACCCAGCATGGATCGATGCCCCTTCCAGGAGATCAACGGCGCTGCACGCCATCTGTCTCGATTCCTCAGTAAGGAAGTTCCGTGGCCCCACCAGTTCGAGGTTCCTGAAGCCCATGTTCTTCATCGCCCTTGCAGCGGCGCCGATATTTCCCGGTTCTCTTGGTCCAACGAGGACAAATGAGATGTTGTCTTTCCAGTTCTTCATCGCATCAGGGAAAAAGAAACCCTGTCCCGAAGGCTTCCGAGACAGGGTTTCTTACCACGAGCAAGGCCGGCTCTCCTGATCCCGGGGTTCAATTCTCACGAAACAACATTTCGATGACCGGAATCTTCTTATATCCCTTTGGGACTTCAAACTCCGCTGCCGGGATATCCTTCTTCTCGAGTTTGACGACCTCATAGGTGACAGGTCCCCTGCTTCCCAAATAGTTTTTGCTTTTCATCTGCCATCCTCCCTGTTCCAACTTTCTGTATTCGGGGGTTTCTTCGACAGACAGGGGAAGCGAATCCGTAACGTTGGCAACGCTGAAAAGGCATTTCTCGAATTTCTTCATAAGGGTCCTGAAGAGGGACTCCAGGTCTTTCATCACTGCAGGATCAGAGGTGAGCCATACCTCCTCGTAGAGCGCTCCATCGGTCAGCACCTTATATTTCACCGTACCGTATCCCGCAATGACCCCTCCGTCCCCCTCGTTCACAACAGCCACCCGGGGCGCATCCTTGCCGGCCTTTTGCTTCCCCTGGTTCTCCTCCGGCATATTCTTCTTCATCTTGCTCATGCCGGCGACCACCGCCTCGCAGAAATCGTCGATGCTCTCCCTTGAATAGACCTGCCGTTTGACATCGACAAAGACAATATTCCCCTTTTTTGCGTCCAGGATCGAATACTGATCATCGCCGCTGGAGGTCGCCTTGAGCATCCCGTCGGAAATGAGCGTTGTCGCCCCTTGATTGTCAACCTGAACCCATCCTGCAAAAGCAGAGACAGCGAACCCTGCTATCGCTGCGATGACAAAAGATACTTTCAGAAGTCTCATATCGCTCCTTACCTCCTTCGTTCTGATGCGTACATGATATCACAAAATACTGAACGGCATACAGCAGGGCATCCGGCGGGGAACGACCGGAATTGTGTCCCATGGCGCCTTTCTGTATGGATCAAGCCTTTTTGTGGTATCATGTATGTTCATGGAAAAACGTCTCCAGAAGATCCTCTCGGAATTGGGTATAGCCTCAAGGCGGAAGGCGGAAGAACTCATCCTCCAGGGCAGTGTGACCGTCAACGGCCAGGTCGCCACCGTCGGAATGAAGGCCGACGCCGAACGAGATCATATAAAAGTCGGAGGGAAACTCGTGGCGGGTCCGAGCCTGAGGGGGGTCCGGAAGGTCTATCTCATGTGGAACAAGCCCAGGAACGTGGTGACGACATTGTCCGACCCCCAGGGAAGACCGACGGTGAAGGACTATCTGAAAGAGGTAAAATGCAAGGTATTCCCGGTGGGGCGGCTTGACTTCGACTCCGAGGGGCTTATCCTGCTGACGAATGACGGCGATTTTGCCAATGCCGTTATGCATCCGTCACGGGAGATGCCCAAGACCTATCTCGTCAAGATCAAGGGAGAGATAGAAGAAGAGAAACTCGATAAACTGAGGCGCGGCATGAAACTGGAGGACGGCATGACCCTCCCTGCCAGGGCGAAGAAAGTGAGGAAGTCGGAGAATAACTCTTGGATCGAGATGACCATATTTGAGGGAAGAAAAAGGCAGGTCAGAAGGATGATCGAAAAAGCGGGACATCTTGTGCTGAAACTAAAAAGGGTCGCGATAAACGGTCTGAAGCTGAGAGACTTAAAGCCCGGTGAACTGAGACCCTTGACGCAGGATGAACTGCATGCGATACAAAAAGAGATAGCGATCAGGTGAAACGGAGGACCTATGGTTCGTGACAGCGGTTGTGGCGATATCAGGGAGGCGGATATCGGCTCTACGATACACCTTGCAGGGTGGGTATTCCGAAGGAGGGACCACGGGGGCCTGATCTTTGTTGATCTGAGGGACCGGAGCGGTATCCTCCAGGTGGTCTTCAACCCCGATGGTGCAAAGGACGCCCATGAACTTGCCCATGGACTGAGAGGGGAGTTCGTGATCAAGGTTTCGGGTGTGGTACGACGCAGGCCTGAAGGGACCGAAAATCCTAACCTCCCCACAGGGATGGTGGAACTCTCTGCAGACTCCCTTACCATACTCAATGAAGCCTCGCCCCTCCCCTTCCCTATGGAAGAGGCAGGGGAGGCCTCGGAGTCCCTGAGACTGAAGTACCGGTATCTCGACCTGAGAAGACCGGAGTTGCAGCGCAATCTCATCGTCCGCCACAGGGTCACGAAGGTCATAAGGGATTATCTTGACGAGGAGAAGTTCCTCGAAATAGAGACCCCCATGCTCACAAAATCCACACCGGAAGGCGCCAGGGACTACCTCGTCCCCAGCAGGCTGAACCCTGGTCATTTCTATGCCCTCCCCCAATCACCTCAGCTCTTTAAGCAGATACTCATGGTTGCGGGCATGGAGAGGTATTTTCAGATAGTGAAGTGTTTTCGCGACGAAGATCTGAGAGCGGACCGGCAGCCGGAGTTCACCCAGGTGGACATTGAGATGTCTTTTGCAGAGAGAGAAGACATCATCAGCCTTACCGAAGGCATGCTCCAGCTGCTCTTCAAGGACGTTCTTGATATCGACGTCGAGGTCCCTTTCAGGAGGCTTTCGTACAGGGAATCCATGGAGAGGTTCGGGAATGACAAGCCGGACTTGCGCTTTGATCTCGAGCTGAAGGAGATGGCGGACCTTGCAAGAGGCGGCTCCTTCAAGGTGTTCCTGGAAATCCTGGGATCAGGGGGAAGGGTGAAAGCCCTCAACGGCAAAGGCATGGCGGGGATGTCGAGAAAGGAGATCGATGTCCTCACAGAGGACGCCAAGTCACTCGGCGCGAAAGGCCTTGCATGGATAAAGGTAAAGAACGGCTTTGAATCCCCCATCGCGAAGTTCTTTCCCGAGGAGGTCCTGAGGCAGATGGCTGAGAGACTGGGCGCAGACGACGGGGACCTCATGGTCTTTGTGGCTGACAGGGAAAAGGTCGTCCATGATGTGTTGAGCCGGCTCAGGCTTGAGTTTGGAAAGAGCCTGAACCTCATCAGGCCGGTCTATAAGTTTGTCTGGATCGTGGATTTCCCCCTTCTTGAATGGGACGAGGAAGAGTCCAGATTCCAGGCGATGCACCATCCCTTCACTTCTCCGGTCGATGAAGATCTGCAAACCCTTTTTTCGTGTCATGTCTCCGAACTCCGGTCCTCTTCACGCGGACCGAACTCCGCACTCTCTTTGATAAAGGCCAAGGCCTACGATATTGTTCTCAATGGCTACGAGATCGGCGGCGGCAGCATCAGGATCCACAGGAAAGATGTTCAGAAAAAGATGTTCGAGGTTTTGGGGATCACCGAGGAAGACGCGAGGATGAAGTTCGGCTTTCTCCTTGATGCCCTTGAATTCGGGGCTCCTCCCCACGGCGGCATCGCCCTCGGCCTTGACAGACTGTTGATGCTCATGGTCGGCGCGTCATCCATCCGCGATGTCATCGCTTTTCCAAAGACCCAGAAGGCGGTATGCATGATGAGCGGCGCCCCCTCCACCGTAGAACCGAAGCAGCTGAGAGAACTCTTCATCAAGACACTGGATCTGGGCGCTTAAAATCTTTGATTTCGAATCCGGAAAAGCGGCTTAGGGCAGGACCCTTTGGGGAATAGCTCCTGCCCTAAGCCGCTCGCTCACTACATCACCGGGGTGTCAGTGTTACAAAAGTCGTAGAGCCTTTCCTGTACACAAGTACCAGGATGCTCTGGGCCGAATTGATCTTTCCGGCCACCGCCATGTAATCCTTCATGTTGTGGATCTTCTTCTTGTCGATTTCCAGGATAACGTCGCTCTTCGCCAGGACTCCATCCGCAGGACTGCCTCCCCCAACCCCGGCTACCACTACACCGTCGATCTGTTTTGGTAAGGCAAGGGCCTTTCTCACCTCGGGCGAGATATTTCGGACATCAACTCCCTTGAGGAGATTATCGAGATCCCCTGAAACCTTCTGCGTCTCTGCCGGCAACTCTTCGATGGCGAGCTGTAGTGTGACCGGCTTACCCTCACGGAGGACACCCAGCGTCACCTCTCTGTTCGGCGGCGTACTTGCGACCATGTTCCGCAGGTTTGAGGGCTCATCAACCTCTTTGCCGTCGTAGTGCGTAATGACATCGCCTCTTGTTATTCCGGCCTTTTCTGCCGGACTCCCCTGGGTAACGTCGCTCACAAGTGCACCCTTATCTTCCCTGAGATTGAACTGTTTAGCAAGATCCGGGGTCACCGATTGTACCGAAACACCCAGCCATCCCCTCACAACCTTACCGTTCTTTATGAGGTTTTCCATAACCGCGTTCGCCATGCTGCTCGGTATGGCAAACCCGACCCCCTGATAGCCCCCGGAGGTGCTGAATATGGCGGTATTGATCCCCACAAGCTCACCTCTTACATTCACCAGGGCACCGCCGGAATTCCCCGGGTTAATGGCCGCATCGGTCTGGATGAAGTCCTCATAATCGGCAATGCCCATGTTGGCCCTGCCGGTTGCGCTCACGATTCCTGAGGTCACCGTCTGACTTAATCCAAAGGGGTTGCCTATGGCAATCACCGTCTCTCCCACCTTCAGCTTCCCGGAGTCTCCCAGCCTTACTGCGGGAAGGTGATCCGCCTCGATCTTCACGACCGCAAGGTCGGTCTTCGGGTCGGCACCGATGACCTTCCCTTTGAACTCCCTCTTGTCCGATAACCTTATCTTGATCTCATCGGCGTTCTTCACAACATGGTTGTTCGTAAGTATGTAACCGTCCTTATCGACGATGACCCCTGAACCGAGACTAGCCCGCTTCTGCTCTCTCGGCCTTTCGGGCGAGCCAGACTCGTCGCCGAAAAACCTCCTGAAGAAGGGGTCATTCAAAAAAGGCGATGATCCCCCCCCTGTCTTGATGGTCTGGGTCGATGATATATTCACTACCGCAGGCTTGACAGCTGCGGTAACCTCCGCCATTGCGTCACTGATCTTTGAAAGTGTGTCGCTGGCGCCCCTGGATACTGTGGGCTCAGCCGCGTCGGCCTTCGCGCAAAAGCTGCCGTGAGGTGAAACTGCCAGGCCGATGGTGAGGCCGATGATCAGAAACGTTGCTGCCCGGGAAAGGGACCTTCTAAGGACGTTCATATCGCTCCTCCTTGATGGTTCAGTAAATTTTATAAGTGCCGGCAATTAGTTTAATGATAAAACATGAAGAAAAAGTGAAGACGATACCATGCCTTGGTCAACGGGCGGTCCCACGGCACTCGTTCTCGCCTCCCGACAAATTAGTGTAGTGCGTCTAACGCTTCTTTACATTACTTCCGAAGCTGTCATTCCCGTGAAAGCGGGAATCCAGACCGAAAAGACTGGATTCCGGGTCAAGCCCGGAATGACAAACAGAGTAAAGGGACTTTTGCCGCAATACACTAGGTGCGATGAATAAGCTGAGAACATCTATTTTGATTCGATATATCCCAGATGGACCTGAGATTGAAAAATCTCTTTGAAATTTTGGTTCCCTGAGAGGGTTAGATGCTTTACCCTTTTCGCAAGGAGGCAGGCATTCTGAAAAGCCGATTTGGACAATGCCATCATCACGGCACCAGTTGCTGGAGTGTTGCCCACATTTTGTATCTTCCGTAACTCTGAAGGCGGAAGAAGCCCGGTTGTCAGAACATCCCTTGGGTTGATTCGGCTTGCAAAGACACCTGAAAAGAAGATTGCGTTGATCTCATCTGCCCTTAGATTGACATGGGCGAGCACGGTGTCCAGCGCAGCCCTTGTTGCGGCCTTTGCAAGAATGAATTGTTGTATATCATCTTCACTGACCGTCACATCAGGTGAAAGAATTACCTCCCGACCAGATTTGCCCCGACGCACTAATTTTTGAGGAATTCTCTCAGGAACCACGGCACCAAACTGATCCAGAGCACCGGCCCTCAGAAGTTCCCCAATCAGACTAAAAAGCCCCGAACCGGTAATACCGACAGCTGACTTGTTCCCGATCACTGAAATTTCAAAGGCCCCTTTAGCGAATCTCACCTTCTCAATAGCTCCTTCAACACCTCTCATACCGCAGGAGATGCCCACGCCCTCAAATGCCGGTCCTGCAGCGGTAGAGCAAGCGACAATAGTTTCCTTTGTGACGACAACTACCTCGGCATTTGTGCCTATGTCTACGAGCAGGTTTGGAGGTTCTGGATTCAGAAGCGAAACAGCCAGAAGTGCAGCTACTGTATCCGAACCAACAAATCCTCCAACAACAGGGGGAATGTGAATAGTAGCTCTCCCCAGAGGGCCCTTCTTAAATGGGGAAAAATGGACAGGACTGTCTATGCCCGATTCATAGGGACATCTCCCTAACTTATCAGGACTCAGCCCCAACATGAGCGTTTCCATCGCAGTATTCATCACCACTACAACGTCAGTTATCCTCTTGCCTTTATCCGCTGTCAGTTTTGCAAGCTTTTCCATATCTGAAAGAGTCAAATCCATAAAGGTTTTTCTTGCTTCATCCCAATGATGCGAACAATAAGCAAGACGAGTCATCACATCCGCCCCAAAAATTGATTGACCATTGGCAATCGTCGCGGAGGCGATAAGTTTCCCTGTAACGGGGTTCAATAAATGCCCAACTATATTCGTAGTACCCAAATCAACCGCCAGGACGACGCCCTCGGAGGGACGATCTTGCCATGGATCAACAGGGAAGCTTAAGTCTTCTATTTTCAACTTGTGTTCAGAGGCCGATACCGGTTCAGGGATTTCTACGACCATATCGACCTCCGGGTAAAGTCCACAAGCCAGCCTTATTCCTTCATTTATCTCATCGGTAGAAAGGTGGCTACGTTCAAATTCTGACGGGGCGGGAGCCATGTTAAAGAGACGAACCCTGCACTTCCCGCAAATACCTTGGCCGCCGCAATAAGAGTTCAAACTCATTCCGGCTCTTGTCAGAACCTGGAACAGGCTTTCTCTATGGGAAATAGGTAATATCGTTCCTCGGGGAAGAACGGTTATTCTTGCGAACCCAGTCATGCGATCTTAAACAACGGATGGGACAAATCCGGACATTTTCCCCTTTCCATCATGGACTGGCCGAGGGCTGCTTCCACCATCGCAACTGCTGGGAAAACCGTGTCGGCGAGGGCCATCGGACCATAAATTACAAATTCTCCGCCCCAGGCCACTGTGAGGGCGTTTATAACTGCCGTTGCCGGTTTTTTGAAGTTGTCCCCTATCTTGGCTTTTAGGCCGGACCATGTGCTGATTGCATTGTGGGCGGCTGCGCCTGGCAGGTATCCTAATTCCTTCGCTTTGGACATGACCTCCTTTGCTGTCCCCATCGAAGGCAAATCGATTATTCCGGGATCTATGAGGAAATCGCTTACCCCTTCCGACTTGAGTTTAGCAATAAGACCATCCTCTTTTGTCATCATTCTTATTTTGCCTTCGGCCGAGAAATCGGCGCTTTCGACCAGCAGTACCACCGCGGCCTTAACCCCGCACTTCCCGATTGCTTCGAACTCTTCTTTCGTGCTTTCTTGCGAGATGCTGTTGTAGATGACACGATTGGAGAGGCCCTTGGCTGCCATGTGGCGAATCCCTTCTATTTTCACGACGCTGCTGGTTCCATCCACCATTATAGGTCCTGCGAAATTTTCCACGACAAAGTCTAAGTAGGTCTTCATAGCGCTTGGCGTAGATGCGAGCACATCGGCACAGCAGGGGATACCGGTAATTTCCGACCACTTTGATTGCAGATCGATCAACTTTCCTGCTTCACTTTTATCGAACTGGCCCGTGAGCGGATCGGTCACTATCTTCTGCCTGTCGTAAAAAATGCTTCCGGCAAGAAGGGCAGGCGTCTCACCTAAATCCCCGCCCATATTTATTCCACAAACCTTCCTCACTCCCATAATGTTCTCCCTAAATTTTATTTATAACTCAAAATCTCATAAAGCTCAGAGCCCCCCTGGGTGAAGCACATCTTTTAGATACACTCTAGGATTAACTCCTTTAAGGGAAGCTCCTGAATTTGGCGGAGCTTCCCTTAAACGGTTGTCTTAGCTGATCTCAGGAATCCAAAAACAGCGGTTACCTTAGTGCTACCATTACATAACCATTTCTACCGGTCTCGGGTAAGACTCCCGGATGAATGATACGGTCAGATCATCATTGTAAACGGTGTCCTTAGCGGCTTGAACCATTGCCAGGATATTTGCCTCAGGCGTTCTCGGATTCAGGTCGCAGCCAGACCCCAGGATGAAACCCGAGCCGTTTCCTGCCTCTTCGATGACACTCCGGGATTTCCAATAGACCGCTTCCGGAGTCCCGTAAAGCATGTAATCGATGGGATGGACATTACCGGAAATACAAATCTTCTTACCGACTTTTGCCTTGCACTCCTTCATGCTTATCGGATGGTCAACCTGTAATGCAAGGGCGCCCACGCTTGCCATCTGATCCCATATCAGAGAAGTATCAGCACAGGTATGGTTCACTCCAACAACACCTTTGGACCAGGAGAAGTTAAATATCTCCTTAAGATAGGGAGCGGTGAATTCTGCATACTGCTCGGGGAGACAGGATCGTGTTCGAAGAGAAAGGCTCAAGGGCAACAATGGCATGTGATCCTGCCGTGATCAACGCTTCCCAATAGGCGAGAGAGACGTCTGTGCAGAAGCGAAGCAGTTTGTGCACCCATTCCGGGTCTTCGTAGGTCGCCATGAGGAGTTGCTCGGGGCCGTAAAGTTGACTGGCTGTCGTAAAAGGGCCGCCCGTTACAGGTACAATGATCTTTGTGTTATCGAGTCGTTTCTTCAGAAGTTCGATTTCCTTGCAAACATAAGGCATCCTTCCGTCCTTTTTGGGATCGGGCATCTTGAGTTTCTTGATGTCGCTTTTGTTTTTGATGAAGTAATCGACCACTACCGGGGTGTGCTCATAAACCTTCACCTTGGACCCGAGGCATTCTGCTTCCACAAAGAGGTCAGATCCTGCAACTACCGCGTCATCTTCAAATCTCTCAGCCCCCGCAAGCTTCCCTCCTACCATCTTTTCAGGATTATAGAGACACTCCTCGGTGGTGAAACCTGCCACCCTCAATGACCGCGTGATGGAAAGTGGAGTTACCGGTACACGGTCCGGTTTCTCAAGTTTTACTGCTGCAACTATCCTTTCTAGTGAATTCATTTTTTTGCCTCCTTCTTATTGAGGAAATATTTGCTTTGCTTCTTATCATGCTGCCAGGCCGATGAGCTTTTTTGCGGCGTGAACCGCCGTTGGCGCGTCAAAGCCACCGTAAGCGTCGGCCCCGATTTTTGCAGCCACTTTCTCGCTGGTAGCTGGGCCGCCGATAAGTATTTTAGCCTTGATACCCGCGGCCTTGGCCAGTTTGCAAACCTCTTCCATCTTGTCCAGGCAGATGCTCATAATAAGGGACATACCGATGAGGTCGGCATTCACCTCTTTTGCCTTGTCGATGAAAGCTTGCGGTTCCACGTCCACTCCAAGGTCGTAGACCTTAAACCCGCCGGCCCTCATCATCATACCGACCAGATTTTTGCCGATGTCGTGCAGATCCCCTTTTGGAGTGCCAAGCACCATTGTTGCCTTGTAGTTCCCTTCCTTGCCCGCAAGTTTTTCTTCCACAAGTGCCTGTCCTGCTCCCAGGGCTTTGGCTGCCATTAGAACGTGAGTAATGAATCTCTCTCGCCTGAGCCACATATTTCCCACCTCTGTGAGACCAGCCGCGAGGCCGCTCGTGATAATTTTTTGGGGGTCTACGCCTGCCTGAAGGGCTTCCCTTGTTGCAGCTTCAGTTTCTGGGACAGACATCGAAACAATAGCCTGCCGAATCCTGCCAAGTGAGTCTTTCTCTGACATTTTCCTCGTCCTCCTTTTTCCGAATTTTCAGGGTAAGAAATATTCATCCCCGATAAGATAATTGTTACCATATATTAATATATGTTGTCAAGTGATAATAGTTGTTATAATATGTTTACTTAGAAATAGATATGTGATAAGATAATCAAATTGAAGGTCGAAGGCAAAATCAGTAAAATAATCCGGAGGGAAGGAATATGGAATTCCTAACGATACAGGAAGTTGCTCAAATTCTCAAAACACATACCAACACCGTTTATAAGATGTGCCGTGAAGGTAGTTTGCCATGTGTCAAAATAGGTAAGGAGTGGCGTATCGACCGGGCCAAATTTGCAAAGTTCATGGAGAGCGGGACCAAACAAAAGATGGAAGACCCGCTTCACGGGTTTATTAGTGATGCCCTTAAAGGTGGTCATGTTCTCGGCGTTTTTACTGAGCAAGATGATATTGCTGAGTTTGAACTGGAATTTTTTAAAGCAGCGCCGAAGGATGGACGGCGGTTTCTTAAAGCGTGCTGGTGGCAGCATCCGGATGATGTCCGACAGTATCTTGCCAGGGGAGATTTCCCGGTGGAGGCGATGGAAGCTTCCGGGTCATTTGTCATAGCAGATTTAGGAAAGATCTTTTGCAGTTCCGGCCCGGTCAGCGCAGCAGAGGTCTGGATAACCGCCACTGAGGATGCCTTAAAACATGGTTTGAAGGGTCTAATTGGCTCTGGTTCCCCTCATTTCAACTGTTGCGGCAGCCACAGTGCCTTGTTAGAGTTTGAAGGCGCTTTAGACAAGGGATTAAAAGGTTTGCCGGTTGCCGGCGTTTGTTCTTACTTTATGGACAATGACGTGCCGGATGCCTTTCCCAGGTTTGTTGACCTCGTGGCGGATCACGATAGGTTCTTTGTTAAGACAAAGGATGGCGGAATTTTCGCTAAGAATATAAGCTCATTCTCCTAATGCGCCAGAAAAGTGGTATATTCAGAAGAAAGTTCTTATCGTACTATGGCAGAATTCATCCAGGAAAACTCACAGAGCCTTAAGAGTTAAACCATCGTATATGTTTCACCTAAAGCCAATACTCGGGATATCTTCTGTTCTTTGAAAGGTTATTCACCACAAGGGCAACGATCAGAAGGATGCAGGCGCCGAGACCTGCAATAGCGGGATTCGTTATTTTGTCTTTCTCATTTTTTTCAGCGCCTTTGCTATCTGACCCGTAATACTTTTTGTTCTTAGCTGAACATCTATCTTCCCGATATCTTCCATGACTGTATCTTTCTCGACCGCGATCGACGACGATTTCCGCATGGAAAGGACCTGACTGGGATATACACTCCTGTGTCCGGTCATTAAGAAACTGATAATGCAGGAAATCGCAGCATAGGGCCCCACGGACGCACCGAAAAGCTCTATGGCCATGATGCTTGCGGAAATAGGTGTATTCGCCGCGCCGGCAAGCACGGCTACCATTCCAAGAGCGGCGAACATGGCCGGGTCCAGTCCCAGTACGCTCCCAAACATGTTGCCCGATGCGGCCCCGACGAAAAAGATCGGCGTAACAATCCCGCCGCTCCCTCCGAAATTAAGGGTAATTGACGTGAAAAGCATCTTAAAGAGAAAAGCCAGTTTAGGTGTCTCCCTACCCTGCAGGGCGCCCTGGATAGTGTCTAACCCGAGGCCGAGGTACCGGCTTGAAAGAAGAAACGAAAAGATCGCAAGCACGGTTCCGCCCGCCACCGCCTTGTACGACATCGCCAGCTTTATCTTCTGGCTCATATCCTTAAAATATGTAAGCATCTCCACGAACAAGAAGGAACAAAGACCGAAAAACACGCCGCTGAAGCATACCTTGAGAAAAAAGAAACTGCTGAAAACGGGGACGAACTTCAGCGGCTCATGAAAATAGGTGATTCCCATGAGCGACGAGACGTGAAACCCAACAATGCCCGCAACGAACGAAGGGAGCAGTACGTCATAAAGCAGACCACCTACAAAGAGCACCTCAACCCCAAATATTGCTCCGGCAATGGGGGTTCCGAATACGGTTGAAAATCCTGCACTGATGCCGCATATGACCAATCTTCTGCGGTCTTTATCATCGAACTTCAGCAGGTCGGAAAGTCCCGATGCAAGACCAGCGCCTATCTGAGCGCACGGTCCTTCTTTCCCCGCCGAGCCTCCAAAAGCAATGGTGATGATCGTCGCGGCAAGTTTTACGGGAACAACCATCGGATTTATTTTCCCCGCACGTTTGTGCACCGCCTCTATCACCTTCTCTGTCCCGTGTCCTCCAGCTTCAGGGGCGAGATACTTCACGATAACAACGCTTAATAAAAATGCCACCGGGAGCAACAGATAATAATACTTGTACCCGTTTGTGAAATCAATTCCCAGTGCAAGCAGCTTGAGGAATACCGCCGTTGATGTCCCTACCACAACGCCCACACAGGCTGCGAGAAAGATCCATTTGCTGATGCTCACGAACAAAACGGAGCTTTCGAGAATCTTTTTCCTCATTACGTTAATCTCCAATGATCTTCGGGATTATGTATTATAATTGTTTCTTCCGCTCTTTGACAGGCCTCTCACCCGACGGCAAGATGATGATGGGCAACAAAGATATGATGAAAGCGCTGAAGAAGGTGAGGAGAAAATGAACTCGTGTGCCTTCTTGGGTTAAAAGTCTTTGCTGCGCTTTCCGAATTGTCAGGCAATTACTTTAGAAGATATAAGAGCGCCATATTGGCTATATAAACGACAATGATTCCGATGGAATCCCACGCCAGAAACAACCTTTTTTTCTCTGCCCTGTAAGTCAGACCGATAACTGCGACAGAGGTCATGGCAATAGCGGATAAGGCCGATATTACATGACTGGGATTCGTGAAAGACAGGATGGGGCCTTTTACGAAAAAGATGTCGTCAATAGCGAGAATGAAGATGTTAAAAATATTACTTCCGAAGAGATTGCCGATTGCAAGGTCTATGGAAGCCATTCTTACGGCTGCTACAGAAACCACTGCCTCGGGAAGGGATGTGGAAACCGCGATAAATATGTTCGCCACAAACGTCTGTCCAAGCCCCGTCGCCTCGGCAATGCCTTCACCGACCTTAGGTAAGAATATCGCAGCAATTACGACAATGCCCGCATTGATAACATAATGCAGAATGGCGTCTTTTGTTTTCACGCTTTCATATCTGAGTTCTTTGGCGATCTCCTTCAGGAAGGTGGCCACCTGTCTCTTCTCATAAAAATAGACTAACCTCATTGCAATGAAGTAATTAATCACAAACAGGAAAGTGTAGGCGCCGATCCAGCCCAACGGAGTGGCATATTCCGCAAAAGAGATACTTAAAGCAACGATACTGAGAAGAAGGATTCCGAAGCCTGCCGATAGGACATGTCCGTGATGGGCCTTTGTGGAAATCGGCACTGGTTTATAGAGAGCATCGAGGATCGCGAGAATAAGCATATTGAATACGCAACTTCCAAGCACATCGCCGACGGCTATATCCGGCACACCGGCATAAGTGACGGAGCTTACCCCCGTGACGAGTTCCGGCAGGGATGTAACAGAAGCCATGAGCACAACACCAATCCATGCTCTTCCCATGCCTGTCTTTTCAGCGATCATATCGCCGTATTTTGAAAGCTTCGTCCCGGAATACACAATCGCCGTTGTACAGATTAGAAATTCAAGCCAGAGAAGCATCAGAACCTCAGAGTATCAGATTAAAGATTTCACTTGCAAAATTATATCAGAATCTCATAACGAAAAGAGATTGTTGACTTTCAGACCAAGATTCAAGGTGTTGCCGACAAGGTCACAGGATGGGGTTTTTATAAACGCTATGATGGGTCCTCACATGATGGGCAAGGTCAGAATGGGTTCCCGTTCGTGTTGGTTTTAAAAAACGAGGCGACAGCCCCCTGCTCGACTCTCAAGAAGTCGACATCGTCGGACTGTAAAGATTCTTGACAATTACCGCTGTGCAGGATGTTCTTTAAAAAGGGGTATGTGACTTTCCGGGTCCAGAAATCAACAAATGTTTCTGGAGGTAATATGTTTTGATAGTCGGGCCGCTATCTATTTTAGTTAGCGGCTTTTTTATTTGGAGGCGAAAGACCGGAGAATGGATCCTTTTGAATTCAAACAGTGTATAGGCCTTCTTAAAGCAACCGGAAGGAAGGCAAAGAATCTGCATGAGCTGCGCGCCGGAATAGAGGGAGCGAGCAAAGAATCTGTTTATTATCACACGTCTCAGTATTTATTAAAGGCGCGCAAGCTTGAATACACCAATGAGTTTGCACAATGGGCAGGTGAGAGCCTTGGGGAAAGAGTGCTTGCAGAGCATCTTTCTATTGTAGACCCTTATGAGTTTAAGGACTTTGTTGATCTGAAGGACAAGTTGCTGACCGTGATCGATGATTATCTGGAGACCTTCCCTGAGCCGAGAGAGGTAATTCCCGGCAATGAGTTCTATTTTAACGAGACGATTACCCTGGTGATGTCTTCAGGGATGGAAGTGGATAACCTTGCTGAATTTCTTGTCGCTGCAAGGCATCTTGACGACAGCTCGATATACTATCACTTTTATGAGTCAAGAACGCGGCTCGGCGGCGAGGATGATTTTACCAATTGGCTTGAGGACTCACTCGGAGAAACAGAACTTGCGGAAAAAATGAGGGCAATCGATCCTTTCATGTACGGAATAGAAGGAACGAGGAACCTCATAGTTAAGATGGTCGAGGAGAGGGTTAAAACAACAATGGAGAGCTTAGAGATATGAATTCTACGGAGGAAAACGGGAATGCCCTGCAGCTGGAGCTTAGGGATTATGTCGAGATCGCCCCAAGAGTTGACCTGTTGGTTATCCAGAAGCTTGCCGAGAGGTTCTCAGGACGTAGCTTCTTGCATGTGAATTCGACGAAAAGCGGCGGCGGGGTTGCCGAGATTCTCCAAAGGATGGTAGCCATTTTGAAGCGCCTCGGGATCAATACACGTTGGGAAATCTTACGAGGCGACACGAGATTTTTTGAAATAACAAAGAAGATCCATAATTCCCTTCAAGGTTCTATTGAAAGAATCACGAAGGAAATGTGGCAACACTATTATGAAGTCAACAGGCAGAATGCCGAGAATATAAGCCTTGACGCAGACCTGGTTCTAATACATGATCCCCAGCCTGCGCCGCTGATAGAATTCAGAAAGACGGGAAGATGGATCTGGAGATGCCACATTGATGTCTCGAACCCCTTAAAAGAGACATGCGATCATCTCAGGCAATACTGCGAGAAGTATGACGCTGCCATCTTTTCCTCTTCCAGATTTGCTCAATTACTTCCGATAGACGAGTTTATTATTCCGCCGTCGATAGCTCCTCTAAGCGACAAGAACAGGGAACTTCAAAAAGACGAGATTTCGGTTGTGCTGAAAAGGCTTAATGTGCCGGGTGATAAACCCATTATCCTTCAGGTATCGCGATTTGACAGGTTCAAAGATCCGATAGGAGTAATCAAGGCATACAAACTTGTTAGAAAGTACAATGACTGCAGGCTTGTCCTCGCCGGAAGTCCCGCGGACGATGACCCTGAAGGGGAAACCGTCCTGAATGAAGTGAGGGAATTCGCGGGGGACGATCCGGATATACACATTCTTCTCCTGCCGCCGTTCAGTGACATTGAGATAAACGCATTGCAGAGAGCGGCCACCGTTGTTTTTCAAAAATCTTTGAAGGAAGGGTTCGGGCTTACGGTCTCTGAGGCGATGTGGAAGGGGAAGCCTGTAATAGGTGGCGCAACAGGCGGCATTCCACTTCAGATACTGCATGGTGTTACAGGATTTCTTGTGTATTCAGTGGAGGGTGCGGCATTCAGAGCTAGACAGATCCTTAACAATCCTGCTATGGCAAAGAGGATGGGCGAAAAGGGCAAAGAATACGTACGGCAGAATTTTCTCATAACCAGGCAGGTGAGAGATTATCTTTCTTTGTGGTACACACTGGAAAACAAAGGGAAAAGTGTTCTGGAGATTTAGATGAAGATTACGTTTCGCCTTATCGTTTCACTTCTTATTGTGGTAGCTCTGACTGCCATTGTTTTTTCGTTTTATCAAGTCAGCGCTGAAAGGCTACGTCTCACATCCGAGTTGGAACGGCGAGCTATCGTCCTGGCAGAGAGTTTACAGGAATCTGCTATACCTCTGGTGCAGTCAAATGCACTCCCCAGATTGAATCGCCTTGTCGAGCGATTCGGAAACCGCGAGAGGCTCAAGGGAGTTGCCGTGCTCGACGGGCAGGGAAATATAATAGTAACAACAGCCGGGCTCAAGTCTCACATACTCCAGCCCTTGCCCCAGGCGGTCACCTCCGTCGCGGAAAGGAGACCAGTGGACGGCTTCTTAGCCGTCGAGGGAAAGAAAACTTATATTTATGCGCTTCCCTTGTCGGCGGAGGATCAACTTATAGGTTCTCTTGCGCTTTTTTATGATGCTTCCTACATTGGCGTGAGGCTTGAAGGCATATGGAAGCATAACCTTTTTCGGTTTTTGACATTATCGGTTCTGATCGCGGTGATTACCCTTTTGGTGATAAGGTGGAGCATCACAGGTCCGATTGCAAACTTTGCAGAATGGATGAGGGAATTGCGAATGGGGAAAAGCAAAATCAGCCAACCGGTTCCTTCCGTAAGGGGAGACATTTTAGCGCCGCTGATTACAGAAGCTGCCCACTTGGCGAAGAGTCTCGCGATTGCACGGGCACGGGCGGAAGAGGAGGCGAGGTTACGTGTTCAGGCTGAATCACTCTGGACGGCAAACAGGCTGAAGGAGCATATGCGTGTTGAACTCGGAGGCAAGAAACTGTTTTTGATTTCGAACAGGGAACCTTATATGCATGTTAAGGATGGCCGCAATGTCAAGTGCATCACCCCGGCAGGCGGATTAGTCACCGCGCTTGATCCGGTCATGCGGATATGTGACGGCGTCTGGATTGCCCATGGAAGTGGAGAGGCGGATCGCGAGGTTGTCGATGCCGGCGACAGATTGCGCGTGCCTCCCGAAGAACCTGCCTATGCCTTGAAGAGGATATGGCTTACCAAGGAAGAGGAAACGGATACTATTATGGTTTTTCGAATGAGGGACTTTGGCCCTTATGCCATATTACTCACACACGTCCCATTTTCCGGTTGGAGGATTGGGTTCTATTACCAAAAGGTAAATGAGAAGTTCGCGGAGGCATTGCTGCAAGAGGTCGCCGATGAAGAATCTCCTCTCGTTCTGATCCAGGATTATCATCTTGCATTGCTGCCGTTTCTGGTCAAAAAGAAGCGCCCGGATGCAAAGATAGCGCTCTTTTGGCACATCCCGTGGCCCAATCCTGAAGCGTACGGCATCTGTCCCTGGCATCGGGAGATCCTTATGGGGATGCTGGCGGCTGATATAGTCGGCTTTCACATACAGTTCCATTGCAATAATTTTCTGGATACGGTCGATAGGTTCCTGGAATCAAAGATCGACTGGGAGCAGTTCTCTAGTGAGCCGCGGCGGGCACACGACGTTGATAAAGCCCTTTCCCATAAGTGTCAGTTTTGAAGCGCGCTTCGGATAAAGAAATCGCAATCCGTGAGAAGACAAGTTCAAGAGAAAACATACTTAAGGAGATAGATGCACATGCGGACTACCTCGGGGTCGGCGTCGACCGCATCGATTATACCAAAGGCATCCCCGAGCGATTCAGGGCAATTGAGAGGTTTCTGGAAAAATATCCCGAATTTGTGGGCAGGTTCACATTTGTAGAGCTTGGCGCGCCGAGCCGTACGCATATCAAGAAATACAGGGATCTCACAACGGAGGTCGAAGAAATGGTTGACAAGATCAACTGGAGATTTCAGACAAAGGGATGGAAGCCTATTGTCTTTCTTAAGGCGCACCACAGCCACGAGGAGATAACCCGCTTCTATAAGACAGCCGACATCTGCATGGTGACCTCCCTGCATGACGGTATGAATCTGGTCGCCAAGGAATTTGTGGTAGCGCGTGATGACGAAGACGGGGTATTGGTTCTCAGTCAATTTGCCGGCGCGTCGCGTGAACTGAAGGATGCGGTGATTATAAATCCTTATGATATCGAGGATATGGCGGATGCGATACATCTTTCGCTTACAATGGAGCCCTCGGAGCGAACTGAACGGATGCAGAGGATGCGGGCTGTGGTCAAAGAGCATAATATCTATCGCTGGGCTGGAAATCTGATCACGTCATTGGCACGCCTGAGACCTGTGGGAATGCAGAATGGGAGAACTTAGTAAGATCGCGCAGCCGCGATATCTTTTCGGGGATCTAAATGAAACCCCTTTTTAAAGAAACTCGCGCGCGATCGCACGGTTGCATTGTTTCTTGATTTTGACGGCACATTAGTTCCCATTCGGCAAGACCCTGCAGAATGTTTCCTGTCTGAAAAGATAAAAAAACAGTTGCGCTCGCTGGCAGACTCTGAACGCATCCGTCTGACGATTATGAGCGGGAGGTCTTTGTCCGACGTTAGGAAGAGGGTCGGTATACGTAAGATTTATTACGGCGGCAATCATGGATTGGACATCACCGGCCCGAGTGCGAGATATACACACGCAAAAGCTTTATCTGCCAAACCTCTTATGAGGCATGTAAAGCATCTGCTCAAACGTGAGATAGCGGGTATTAAGGGCGCGTGGCTCGAAGATAAGAAATTTACGGTGAGCCTTCACTTCCGCACAGTGAAGAAAGGACATGTGCAATTACTTAAGAAATGTTTTTGTAGAGTTGCAAGTGAATTCCTGGAGGACAGATCACTGGGCGTAATCAAGGGAAAAAAGTCCTTGAACTGACGCCTGATTCAACGTGGAACAAGGGCAGTGCGGTCCTCTGGATTTTACGGCACTTCAAAGGTAAGTGGTTGCCCATCTATGTGGGTGACGACACAACCGACGAGGCGGCGTTTACGGCCCTTAAAGAAGGAGGCATTACTATACGGGTCGGAAAAGCGAAGAGTACCGGTGCGAAACACTATGTCAAAGGCTATTGGCAGATTCCGCAATTATTGGAACAAATTCAGGAGTACATCTCTGTATAGCGAAGTCAAGCTATTCATAACCGTTCTTCAGGCCCAGAAGTGTGAAGAGACAGTGGACGGAGGTCAAACATGCTGGTCAAATCTCAGGGTGGGGACTCCACAACGAAGATTGTTTTGAAAAAAAGACAGTAGCATGACAGCGTTTAATTTCTATAACTTTTTCAGAACCAAGGAGAACCGCTTGGTCTCCCGTCAAAGGGCACAAAATTAAAGATTATATCGATTTCTGATCGGACAGGTTGGAACGGTTTCCACAGTATTACATAATATTATTATCATTCTTTTCTCGCGTTTACCTTCACAGAGTGGAGCCCTTTGGCCCCGTCAGGAAACGATCTGAACAACTTTCCCAGGAGAAATGAAGACTCCTGGACCTTGCCTGACCTGTCGAACCCCCGAACGGTTATCGTGTACTCGCCCTCCTTCGAGGGTTTCCAGTCGTACCGCCAGAGTGTCCACGACCACTTCGAAAGCGGTGACTTGAGTTCTGCGTCATGCCATGATCTTTCATCGTCCGGAGAAACCTGAACCTTGCTTATGCCGTACCTGCCGCCAAAGGCGATCCCGCCGATAACGTAATTCCCGAGCGGTATCGTCTTTCCCTCCATCGGCATGAGGATATGCGATCTCACAGGAATGATCGCCTCATCGGACCATCCCCTCTTCTCCCAGTATCCCTTGAAATTGTAATTGACAAGCTCAATCTTCGAAAGCCATTTGACGTGCTTCATTCCATAAATGCCCGGAACAATCGCCCTTAGAGGATAGCCGTGCTGCTTTGGCAAGGGTTCTCCGTTCATCCTGGATGCGAGGAAGACGTCTTCCGCGAGCGATAAAGAATACGGGATGCTGTCAGTGTAACCATCATCCGCATAAAAGGCTGTCTTCACGATTCCCTTTTGCGGAACTGCCCTCTCTATGACCTTTCTCAGGGTCACACCATCCCACAGGGCATTGCTGATGGCATCGCCCCCGACCGGATTGCCGATACACTCGAGCGTAACAAACTCGGTCTTGTCCCTCATCTCTTCGAGCTCCTTCAAACTGAGCGTATATGGCTTTTCGACGAGACCCTCGATCCTCAACCTGAATGCCGCAGGATCAATGGTCGGCACCGTATCTGAATAGGTGGTGATATAGAACTCGTTATTGGGAGTGATCTCTTTTGCCATAAATCCCATAAAATTTACCGAGCCTTTCATGAGAAGGGAATGTTTTTCCTCTTCGGTAACTGCCTCGGCATATTGATATATCCCATCGAAGACAGAAACTCCGAATCCCAGTCCTATGGTTCCTATGCCAAGGCCTCTGAAGAAATCTCTTCTGGTATAGTCTTTGTCATCTTGCCCTCCTGAATGTGCTGTTATTGAGAGAGCCTGAAAGTATTGTGTTCCAGTATACCGGGCTCCTCTCTGAAAGGAGGTGAAAGTCATGTATTGGAATTACGGTTGGGGAATGGGATTCGGATGGATCTTTATGGCTATTTTCCGGGTACTGGTCATCGCAGGAATTGTGTATCTTGTCAAACTGGTTGCTGTTCGCTCTGGGAAAAAGCAGGATACTGCGCTGGACATACTGAAGAAGAGGTATGCCGGAGGGGAGCTGACGAAGGAAGAATTTGACAGAATGAGGGATGACCTTATCAAGTAGTATTTGCCATCGCCGCTAAGGAGAAGATCGAACGAGCGATGGGATCAGCAACTGCTGGAGACATAGCGATGAACTCGCGGACAAGAAGTGCCCTCTACGAGGTCATTATAAATCAAATTTTAGCCAGTCGTGTCTGCAGGCGGCCTAAAGCCAGTACTCAGGATATCTTCTGTTCTTCGAGAGGTTGTTCACCAGGAGAGCGACGATCAGAAGAACGAGGGCGCCGAGGCCGGCGGGGATAAAGGCATACAGGAAACCAAGGCTGTGAATTTTCTCCCCACCGATCACCGCGATCAATGCCGTTGCACCACCTGGTGGATGGAGCGTCTTCGTGATGAGCATCAGCCCAATGGCAAAGGCTACGCTCAGGGCCGCCGCGATCCAAAGGGTACCACCAAACAGTTGAAAGCACGCGACTCCGGTAAGACCCGATATCACGTGGCCCCCTATCAGGTTGCGGGGCTGGGCAAGCGGGCTTTTGATAGCGGCGTAGACCAGTACGGCAGACGCTCCAAAAGAACCTATTAGCAACGTCGAATCCGCAGGTTCAAAATAGTTCACTGACATATAACCACATATGCCGATTCCCATTGCAGAGCCGAGCCACGACCAAAGCACCTCTGTGAAACCGACCGCCCGGGGGGCTCTTGGCGCCGCCCTTCATCTTTGCGATGTAATCCTTCATCTCTTCCCCGTGGCCCTGACAATGTCGGCCCTTGAGATAATCCCGATGAGCTTAT
This sequence comes from Nitrospirota bacterium, assembly GCA_963699545.1. Classification (GTDB taxonomy): domain Bacteria; phylum Nitrospirota; class Thermodesulfovibrionia; order Thermodesulfovibrionales; family UBA9159; genus JAMCQB01. The sequence continues at coordinate 87,409 of CAVOUE010000010.1, forward strand.
TTTTCTTATCCACGACAGGGAGCCTTTTGATCCTCTTTTCATCCAGGATCTTCGCCACTTCTTTTATATCCGCGTCGGGCCTCGTGGTTATGGCAGGTGATGACATTATGTCACCCACAAGATGTCCTGACTTGCGCTCGGGCAACGGCTCCCCAAGGATGTGCCGCAGAATATCTCTGAAATTATGACCGTCCCTTATCCCCGTCATGGAAAGGATATCCGCTTCCGTGACAACGCCGAGGACACTGTTCTCCGCATCAACGACCGGAAGACCGCTGATCCTGTTTTCCGAAAGAAGCCTTGCCGCCTCCTGAATATCATCGTACTTCTTGAGCGCCACCACTTCTTTCGTCATTATCTCATCCACCAGGACCTTATCGACAAGCCGTTCCCTCGCATGTCTCAACGCAATAGTATAGATCTTCTTCAGGTCTTCCTCCGTGATATCCACATAGGCCTTTATCTCCTTCAGCGCAGCCCGGAGGTCTTCATCTGAAATATCCACATCCCCTTGTTTTCCAGCCATTGGCATACACTCCTCTCCCGGTCGTGAGGGTTGCCACAGATTAGCCTTTCCCGCAGACCATCTGTTATGATTTATATCACAAATGCGCGGGGATGGCAACGGCTGCCTGCAAACGGGATCTATCGAATGACCAGAATAAAACTCACTGAAACAGGAATAGATGAGGCCGTCAATGAGGCGAGCGCGGTCTTACTGCGGGGCGGCATTGTCGCTTATCCTACCGAAACGTTCTATGCGATCGGGGTGAAGTTCGACATGCCGGAACCTCTGAAGCGGCTTTATGAACTTAAGAAGAGGCCTGCGGAGAAAGCTATGCCCGTCATCATCGGCCACAGGGGATTGCTTTCCGGGGTAGTATCGGAAGAATGGCTCGCACATCTTCCCGGTCAAGCGCAGTCGCTCATGGAGAGTTTCTGGCCTGGCCCCCTCACCATGCTTTTCCCTGCGAAAAAAGGCCTCTCGGAATTCCTCACTGCCGGTACCGGGATGATAGCGGTGAGAGTCCCGGGAGAATCCTTCGCCCTCCAACTGGCAAAAAAGGCGGGGTTCCCCTTTACGGCAACCAGTGCGAACCTCTCCGGCATGCCCCCGGCCGTAAATGCGGAGGAAATTATGCGCTCCTTTGGAGAACGCCTCGATCTCATCGTCGACGGCGGCCAAACTCCTGGCGGTCAGCCATCCACCATTGTTGGCGTATCAGGGGCCGGGATAAGGGTCGTTCGCGAGGGCGCCATACTCCGCAGGGAGATAGAACATTGCTTGCACAGGGAAGCGCTCAAGGGGAAGATAATTAAAGGCATGGGATGATCCTTATATACCCCCCTGTCGCAAAACCCACCGAACCACCCCCGGGTATCGCACACCTCTCCGGAGCCTTGAACCGGCACGGGGTGAGCCATACCGTCCTTGACGCAAATATCGAAGGGCTCCTTCATATCCTGCGACAGCCTCACCATGCACCTCTTGATCCGTCTGACAGGTGGACAGCACGCGCATTCCGCAATTGTGCAGACAATCTCTTTGCCCTGAAAAGACTTGGCACATACGACAATGCAGATCGCTACAGGAAGACCGTCCTCGAAGTGAACCGGGTCCTCCAGTCCTCGTCAGCGTCCACTGATATCGCCGTGGGTCTGGCAAACTACGAGGACAGTGAATTGTCCCCTTTAAGGAGCAGAGACCTTAACAGGGCCGCTGAAGATCCGGAACGAAACCCCTTTTATCCGTATTTCGAGAAAAGGCTCGCGGCGCTCATGGAGGAAAAACGGCCGTCGGTTGTGGGGTTCTCTCTGAATTACCTGAGCCAGGCCCTCTGCACTTTTGCCATGGCAGGTTTCATCCGCAAGAACTTTCCGGGGGTTACCATTGTTCTGGGCGGCGGACTGGTCACCTCGTGGATGAGAAGACCACACTGGAAGGATCCTTTTGGCGGGCTGGTGAACCATCTCGTTGCGGGACCGGGAGAATATCCGCTGCTCTCCATGGCCGGTATTCATGATATCAAAAAGGACGTTACCCCGGATTATTCTTCCCTCACGGCCAATGACTACCTCTCTCCCGGCCTCATCCTCCCTTACAGCGCTTCACGAGGATGTTTCTGGCACCGGTGCTCATTCTGTCCCGAAAGGGCCGAAGACAACCCCTATATTCCGGTTCCGGTGCCCCGGGTCGTCTCGGATATTCCCGAGCTTGCAAGAAAAACTAATTCAGTCCTGGTGCACTTTCTTGATAATGCGATGAGCATATCTCTCATGGGGGCGCTTTCAAAGACTGCCGGAGGTGTGCCGTGGTACGGTTTTGCCCGGATAAGCCGGGAACTCACGAATGGAGATTTTTGCGCTGCGCTGAAGCGCTCGGGATGCGTGATGCTCAAGCTCGGTCTCGAATCCGGCGATCAGGGAGTGCTGGACGGGATGCAGAAGGGCATCGACATCGAGACCGCATCACAGGCATTGAAGACGTTGAAAAAGGCAGGGATCGCCGCGTATGTATATCTCCTCTTCGGTACCCCGTGGGAACGGCATCCTCGGCAAAAAGGACCTCGAGTTTACGGTGAGGCACAGGGACGCGATCGGTTTCCTGAACCTCGCCATATTCAACATGCCTGTCTGCTGGTCTGGAGCTGAACAGCTTGAAACCCGCAGCTTCTATGATGCCGACCTTTCTCTGTATACCGATTTTCTTCACCCTGCGGGGTGGGACAGGAGACGGGTGCGATCCTTTCTTGAGAACGAGTTCAAGAGACAAAGGGATATCTCCTCCATCCTGAAAAAAGACCCTCCCCTGTTCACCTCGAACCACGCGCCTTTTTTTGTGATGAAAAGGGGGTGATATCGTGTCTATCCTGCTGATAGTAACGTTTCCGACAAGGTAGGCTCTGAGATGTTTTCGGCACGGTTTGTCTTTCCGTAGCTGATACCGGCCTTGCAAAGGACTTAACATTTCTTGGGCAACCGACTATTGAATTCTGATCCGATAATGGAACAATTCTTTTAGAAAACTGAGCTTTTTCTTTTCATCTGCGAGTATATCAACGAGATTGAAATGCACGTCAATTTCCCTGTCTGTTTTTAGTTGTGCATATACCGCCTCAGTAAAGCAGCTTGCAAGATAAATTGTCAAACAGTGAGCATTCTCTGATTTTGCTTTTGCAAAAGATTTCTTAGCCTCACCCAATCGCGTCTGCGCTCCAGCCTTATCCATGCTGCCTTTGATTTCAATTGCAGCAATCAGCTTGTCTTTAGCATCTCTTATCGAAACATCAGGCTCATGCGAAAAAATAATCCGCCACAAATTTTTTAGGATGATATGAGTCTGTTTCTGACTTTTGCCTTTGATTTTTACAGCCTTTTTTTCTAAAGATTCAAAGAATCCTTTCTCATGGGCATAGTCATAAATAATGCCTTCAACAGCCTTTGCCGCTCCTTTTCCGATTACATTGACCCATGTTCCCTGAATTTCCGTTCCCACTTCAGCAATAAGAGCTTCTCTGGCCAGAGAAAGAGAGAATCCGTCAGTATCTATAACTATACTTGAGATAAGCTGATTCAATATTTTCGAGATTAGTTGAAGACGTGTTTCATGATTCTCTTTGCTTAACCGGGGCAGTTTCCCCGACAAAATTTGACTCAGCCCCTTTTGGGAAAGAGCCGCCAGGTTTCTGTAGTATTCAATTATTTCAGGACACGCTGCCAAAATTGTCGGATGGCAAAATACAAGGGCAGGGTTAACTGATATTCTTTGGACGATAGAGAGTGCCTCCCTGGATATTCCGAGATGAGGAGAAGCCCAAGAAACTTTATTGGACGCACATTCTTCAACACGAGAAAAAATCTTGGTGAGGTTCTTCTTTTCAAGAATGGAATAGAAAAGCTTAGCTCTTGCTATGTAGGATTTTATTAAAGCATCCGACAAAGTATCTTTCCTTTTCATTGAATGAACTCACCACAACGCTTTGACCACACATAGACGCATTTTCGCAATTCATTGCGCCCATATGCACCCATCTGCTGGCTGCTGTTTCCTTTGCCTCGCGGCAAGACCCAAATGCAATCAACCGTCAGCCCGGCGCTCTCAGCAAATTCAGAAAGGATCAAGTCTACAGGAATTTCTTCACCATGGTAACGAACATTGTCATTAACCATTATTATACGACCGCCCGGTGCGAGAACTCTCGAAAGTTCATGAATTATGAGATTCATCTCAAAAAAATAGTTCTCGATCATGTTGGGAATATTGTTATTATTTAGATCGCCTCTATTTCTCGCTTTATAAAGAAGCCCTAAGACCTCATGCAAAGCTTCCTGTTTATCGAAAGTCCGTACGGCAGAGTCAAAGAAGGCCTGCTTATTCCGTCGCTTATATTCAACAAATAATTGTTCCCGCTTGCTCTTGTTTTCAACTGTTGCAGAGAGAAGCGTCTGCCGTAAATTCTTTAGCGCTTCTTCGTCATAACCGATGAAAGCCAACTCGACTGCATATGTTCTGGTATAATCGTACCGATTACAATAGGGAGGCGAAGTCAGAATAAGGTCAAAAGAATCAGCAGCCAAATGAGGCAACTCCTTTAGGCAAGAGCCCTCGATTATTTTCACATTACGTGAGTAAGAGCCGCCGTTGCGCTGTTTAATGTCGTCCAGCATCATGTGCAATTTATTTGTTATTGCGTGTCTGAAATCCGGAATAACACCCTTATCAAAACTTGACTTTAGGTCGCGCTCCGACCGATAATCCCACCGAAGGTATTGCCCATCCTTCCGCGTAAAACTCACTTCTTCGAGAATGGAAAGGCAGGCAAACCAAAAAAGGTAACGAACATCTTGCTCCCCAATTTCATTTAGAAATGTCATATAGGAAGCAATCGCCTGTTCTGTCGCTTTCCGGAAAGCCTTCTCGGTAATACGCAAATGCGGGAACTGGAAATCGCTTCCCGTCTTTTCCAATGGATACTCTTTAAATCTGAGCAAATAGTTCTCAACCAACCGAATGTCGACCTTAGCCGCCTTCAGTCTGGCTTTCATTGCAGCAACGCCAACAGGCAAGAGTTCGATACCTGTAGCATTCCAGCCAGCTTTTGTTGCAGTGGTTAAAGTAGTGCCTGCACCGGCAAATGGATCCATAATCTTCGGCGCACCCTTCTTGACAGGCCGAAACCTTTGTATAAAAAAACGGACGAGTTCAGAAGAAAAGGCTTCTTTGTATTTCAGCCAGCGATAAAACGGCACATTTTTATTCGCTTGAAATGACACAATCGCCCTTGAAAGATCGCCATTAATACTTAACTTATCCGCATACTTCCGAAATAGAACCCTTCTCTTTTTATCGGTCCTCGGAATCGACGCTGGAATGATTGGCCGTTCAATTAAAGTGATATTCATGGAGCCACCTTTCATCAAGATAGAACATTATAGCAAAATCAGTTCGACAAGTGCCGTAGACCTCTACGACCTCTCTCAGAGAACTTTCATAAATCCAGTCCATCCCTCTTCAGCCTCTTTCTCAACCACGTCCGGTCGACACTGGAAAAGTCTTTGTAATTGCTTGATAACCAGGTCCCACACGAAGTCTCAATTCTTTTCATATGAATATGTAGCAAGCTTTCCTTTTGATACAAGGACCAGTCCGCGAAAAGCACAATCCTGATATATCCAAGCCGGATAACCACCGCAGTCGGCCTTCACACCGGCACCCTTGGACATGCTTGATTTCATAATCATCTGCACTCCTCAGTAGTAGCCAAGTCGGTCAGGTCTTCATGTTCAAGACTTAGGGTTTCGGCGATGGACAAGGCCGACTTGTCATAAACTTCGAGGGTCCCTAAGAGGATATCGGCTTTTCTCAGGGCTCGCACGAGTTCTTCAAGGCGGTGAGTAACGACGTGAAAGACAAGACTTCCCCCATAATCCTCAGTCTCGTAGTTTGTCTCTATGCCGAGATTATCGGCAATTCTCTCAGCCCTTTCGAGCTGTGACGCCCTGGCCGCGAGAAGACCCAAGTCATTCTCCCTGAGATATATTGTGACATACAATCTGTTTGTCAATTATTATAGAACCTCCTTTCATTTAGGTAAAACTCAAAGAAAAGGTGAAAAGCCCCCATCCTTCTCCATCCGCTTCCCAATAACATGTGGTGAATGCCAAAAAGCCTTCGCCACATGCGCATGTTATCGGTCACTTTCCGAAATACTTCAATATCCTCTCCCTATCCTCACTCTCCTTGTCACCCTTATAATAAAGCTCAATGAACTCTATCCTGTCCTCTTCTTCGTGATAGGCATAGATGACCCTTATCCCCGAATGCGACGCCCTTCCCCTTCAGCGCCTTGCAGGCGAACTTCTTGGCCTTATATATTTTCGGTGAATGGATGCCGAGATCGGATATGTGAAGGATCGCCCCGCTGTCTATCTTCTGCTTGTGAAATATATTCATCGCGACTTTAATGAACGTCTCCAAATCCTCCTCAAGAGAAGAGAACCGCTTAACAAGCTTCTTGAGGTCCTTCTCGAATTCCGGGACATGGGAAATCTCCTTGAACAGTTTCCCGACGAATGGACTGTAAAACGTCTCACTCATCCGTTCTCTTCCGCATACGCCCGCACGGAATAAGGCGGTGTGCGGTAAAAGACTGATTCATATTCGATGACCTCGCCGTCGTCGGTCGTAAGCCAGGGCACGTCTCCGTGGGAATAGGCGCTGATCTGGCTTCCGTTCATCTCGGAAAGCCTGTTCAGAACGTCGTCGATCACCTCGATCTCGCTTGCCTTGAACTTCGTAAGGTCCGGTTTGTTTCGCGGCAGGTATTTCGTCTGGGGGTAGTTGAAATAGTCGCTCTTTACCTTCTCTATTTCCCCATTCTTGATCATCTGCTCCACGATCTTGGCAAACTCGATAGGCGTGGGACCATATTGATTCTTCATATACGTCGCGCCAATCAAGCTGCTCTTCATATTTTTCATAGAAGTCGAAATCAATAAAATAGAGGAGCTTGTAGATGACCGTCTCGCCGATGTTAGGCTTCGAGCCGACCTTGTTAAGGATATACAGCAGCACTTCCTTGAACTTCTGAAGATTCTTTTGAGGCACACTGATCCGCATTCTGGGCTTGAGTTCCTTTTCTTCTTTTCCTTCATGCAGGCAGACTTCCGGCTCTTTCCCGGGATTGAGCAGGTCATCCACAGGTACATGAAATATCTGCGACAACTTGAGAAGCTCGTCGGTAGCGATCTTCCGTGCGCCGCTCTCGATTTGAGAGATGGCCGGACGGGGTAGTTTCATGCTCCTCGCCAGTGCATCCTGGCTCATTCCGGTCTTTTCCCTTAATTCCCTGATCCGGCGCCCTATTTTTCCATAAATATTCATTGAATTCCTCCCTTTATAACACCATACTATCATATGTAATGATTATCTGTCAATGTAATGTTTGATAAACTTACAAATTGGCAGGCGTCGATAAGAAGAATTCCGAGGCATGTGCACCTGTACAGTTCTACGGTTTTCTTTACCTTTTTTGCTATAATACAGCAATTTCAGGGAGAGTGGGAGAGGAAATGAAGGCTTTGATCCTGAGCGGAGGGAAAGGGACCCGTCTGAGGCCCCTCACCTACACCACCGCAAAACAGCTCGTTCCCGTTGCAAACAAGCCGATCCTCGGCTATGTCATTGACCACATAAAGGACGCCGGGATAAAGGACCTTGGGGTGATCATATCCCCTGATACCGGGGACGAGGTGAAGAGATATATTGACGGGGGGAAGAGATGGGGGATACGGGTGACGTTCATTCCCCAGGAAGAGCCCCTCGGCCTGGCCCACGCGGTCATCACCGCCCGGGATTTTCTCAAGAACGATGATTTCGTGATGTATCTCGGTGACAATCTTTTGAGCCATGGGGTAAAGGATGCCTTGAAAAAATTCAGGCGGGAGTTCCCCCAGGCATTGATCTTCCTGAAGGAGGTCGACAACCCTAGGCAGTTCGGCGTGGCAAAACTTGATCGCAAAGGGAATATCGTTCAGCTGATCGAAAAACCAAAGAGGCCGCCGTCAAATCTTGCGCTTGTGGGGGTCTATATGTTCTCCCGGGAGATACATGACGCCATCTCACGGATCAAACCGTCCTTCAGGGGAGAACTGGAGATCACTGACGCCATACAGGAACTGATCCATATGGGCTATGAAGTGAGAAGTCGAGATCCTTCGCGGCTGGTGGCTTGATACGGGCAAGAAGGACAGCCTCCTCCAGGCGAACACCGTTGTCCTTGACGACTACATAAAGAGAGATATTCGGGGTTCTGTCGACGCGAAGAGCCAGATAACGGGCAGAGTGACCATCGAGCAAGGCGCCGTAGTGAAGAACAGCATTGTGAGAGGCCCGGTCATCATCGGCAAGCAGGCAAAGATCAGCAATGCCTTTATCGGGCCCTTTACCAGTATCGGTGACGGAGTGACCATAGTGAACTCTGTTGTCGAGCATTCAGTGGTCTTGAATAATGCTTTTCTCTCTGGAATAGAGCGGCTTGAGGACAGCCTCATAGGGAAAAGCTCAAGGGTCATAAAGAACGCTTCCCGTCATAAGGCCCTTCGTCTTATGGTGGGAGATGACTCCACAGTAGAGGTCTGAGGTGTTCGTTGACGGGGAGATCGCCGGGGTCCTGATCCGGCAATTCAGTCAGTTCCACGACCGGCGCGGGTGGCTCTCTGAGCTGTACAGGATCGACGAAGCAGGTGAATACCGGGCCGTCATGGCATATCTGTCAGTGACCAATCCCGGGGTCACGCGGGGACCCCATGAGCATATCGAACAGACCGACTATTTCTGCTTCATGGGCGTCTTTACGCTCTACCTCTGGGATAACAGGAAACATTCTCCGACGTATGGAAAGAAAATGGTCATAGAGAACGCCGACAGGTTGATCGCCGTCGTACCACCCGGTGTTGTTCATGCCTATAAGAATTCCGCGGAGAGCGAGGGAATCGTCCTGAATTTCCCTGACAGGCTCTATGCCGGCTGGGGGAAAAAGGAGAAGGTGGACGAGGTGAGATACGAGGATGACATTGAAAGCCCATTCAGAATTCATTAGGAGGTTTTAGCTGACAGCTCTCAGCTATTAGCGTACATGCGAATACTGGTCACCGGCGGCTGCGGCTTTATCGGTTCGCACTTCATCAGGCATCTCCTTGCCAAGTACCCCGGCTATTCGATCATCAACCTGGATGCCCTCACCTATGCAGGGAACAGGGAGAACCTGACAGATGTCGAGGGAAGGGAAAACTATACGTTTGTAAAGGGGAAGATAGAAGACGCTGCCCTTATAAAAAAGCTCGTCGACAACGTTGACGCCGTTGTCCATTTTGCTGCGGAAAGCCACGTCGACCGCTCTATCGCCGATGCCCAGCCGTTTCTCATGACAAATGTCATCGGGACCTATACCCTCATGGAGGCGGCAAAGAACGCCCTGGTAAAAAGATTTGTCCATATCTCCACAGATGAGGTCTACGGCGCTTTGGGAGAAAAGGGCACGTTCACGGAGGACACCCCCCTCAGACCCAATTCTCCCTATTCTGCATCAAAGGCGGCGGCTGATATGTTCGTGAGGGCATACCACGAGACCTTCGGATTTCCCTCCCTCATCGTCAGACCTTCCAACAATTACGGGCCCTACCAGTATCCGGAGAAACTGATCCCCCTTATGATCACGAACCTTTTCGAAGACAGACCGGTCCCGGTCTACGGCGAGGGGAAGAATGTGAGGGACTGGCTCTTTGTTGAGGACAACTGCGGGGCCATCGATCTCATCCTGCATAAGGGGAAAACGGGTGAGGCGTATAATGTGGGCGGCAATGCCGAGAGGAGAAATATCGATATCGTAAAGAAGGTCATGGAGATCATGGGGAAGGACGAATCGCTCATCACCTTTGTGAAGGACAGACCGGGTCATGATTACCGCTACGCCCTTGATACCTCGAAGATAGAGCGGGAGCTGGGATGGAAGCCCTCACTGGATATGGATTCGTATCTGAGGAAGACGATCCGGTGGTATAGGGAAAACGAGTGGTGGTGGCGGCCTCTGAAGGAACGGTTGTCCTCTGAGAGCAAGGGGTTCTGGGAGAGCAAGAAGACATGAATATCCTCGTCACCGGTGCAAAGGGGATGCTCGCCTCTGACCTGATCCCGATCCTAAGCAAAGGACATAAGGTCATTTCCGTGCCGGAAGAAAGTACTCGATATCACGGTCAGAGACAGTGTACAGCATGCCGTGCGTGCGGTATCCCCTGATTGTGTGATCAATTGCGCGGCATACACGCTGGTCGACAAGGCGGAACAGGAAAGGGAGAAGGCATTTCTCGTGAACGGCATCGGCGTCCAGAATCTCGCACTGGCGTGCCAGGACAGGAGCATTCCCCTCTGCCACATAAGTACTGATTATGTCTTTGACGGCACCAAGGCCACGGCCTACACCCCCTTTGACAACACGAACCCGATCAATATCTATGGGGAATCCAAACTTGCCGGGGAAAAATACATTCAGTGGATCATGAACAGATTTTACATTGTGCGGACGAGCTGGCTCTACGGAAAGAATGGAAGCAACTTTGTCTCCCACTATCCTCAGGCTTGCACAGGAAAAAAAGGAGATAGAGGTCGTGCAGGACCAGAAGGGTTCTCCCACGTCGACGATCTCCCTTTCCCGCGGGATACACAGGCTTATCGATTCAGGGGCCTATGGAATCTATCACTTCACTGACGATACCGGAGGGGGGATCAGCTGGTATGACTTTGCACAGGAGATCGTGAGGCTGTCGGGAAGCAGTACCCGGGTCCTTCCCACAACGACCGACCGTTTCCCGCGGCCGGCAAAGAGGCCGTCGAATTCCGTCCTCGATATATCGTTCTTTTCACAGGTGACGGGGTATAGACCCGCTGACTGGAAGAAAACGCTTCGGGAGTATATATCTTAGTTTTCCCTCTCTCAATCGCCCTGCGGAACCCTCTTCCACCGCCTGTGCATCCAGAGCCACTGAGAAGGATTCTCCCTGATATAGTCTTCAATGAACCCGGAGAACCTTTTTGTGTCTTCCTTCATCGCCTCTTCCGGATCGCTGTTTGAGGAGAGGACGACCTCGGGGTGAACCGTTATTTCATGCCCGCTCTCTGTCCTTCTGATAAATGCGGCCACCGCGGGAGCGCCGGTCTTCCTCGCAAGCAGCGCAGGCATCTTTGTCGTCCAGGCTCCTCTCCCGAGAAACTCTGTCACATACCCTTCTTCCGGAAGGACCGCCTGATCCATGAGTATTCCCACACAGCCGCCGTCTTTCAGGGTTCCCAGGATAGCCCGCAGCGCACCCTTCTTGTCAATGAGCTTGTTGCCAAAACGGGACCTTGCCTTCACGAGGAACGTATTGAGATAGGGATTGTTCAGCGGTCTGACCACAACAGAGATGGGAGCAACCCTGTAGGATGCCAGGATGGCCAGGAGTTCCCAGTTGCCGCAGTGTCCCGTAATCAGGAAGACCCCCTTCCCCTTGGCCCTGGCCTTCTCGAAATGCTCCATGCCCTTAACAACCGTTCTTTCGAGTATCCTCCTCCCCGTTCCGCAATTGATCCTCACGATCTCGATGAACGACCTGCCAAGGTTCCTGAAATTCTCCCTGATCACCTCTTCGGGAGACCCTGAAAGGGACAATGCCCCGAGAGCAGCACATGTTCTCAGGTTATCGACAGCGATTGTTCTCCTGCTTTTCCATACATAGTACATAAGGAGGCCAAGGAGTTCGCCTCCTTTCACCGGCATGAGGGAAAAGGGGAAGGTGAAGACAAGAATTGCGGCAGCCTGAAGACCCCAGAGGAATTTCTTCATTGTTTCGCATTGCTCACCCCGCGCAGGGTCTTGCGGCTCCTTTTGGATTTCTGAGTCTTCTCCCCTTCCTGGGACCTGGAATCCTTCTTCTGCTCGTCTTCCTTATCCTCTTTCTTTTCCCTGAGGGCCTCGGAAATTTCGGTAAGCCGTTTCATGACGAGATAGTTTACACTTCCCTCCGGGTACGTCCCGTCCTCTTTCAGCTCACCCGCAGGCATACCGGTAAGGATATCGATCCCTTCATCGACCATATCAATGGGATAGATCGAAAATCTGCCTTCCCGCACAGCATCCACCACTTCCTTCTTCAGCATAAGGTTCTTCACATTCCGCCTGGGGATGATCACCCCGTGAGTGCCGTCCAAACCCCTGAGCCTGCAGAGCTCGAAGAAGCCTTCTACCTTCTCGTTCACCCCTCCTATAGGCTGGACAGCCCCGGTCTGGTCCATCGAACCCGTGATTGCCAGGTTCTGCTTCAGGGGAACTCCTGAGATGCTGCTGGCAAGGGCATAATACTCGGCACAGGTGGCGCTGTCTCCCTCCACCATGTCATAGAGCTGTTCAAAGGTGATGGAGGCCGAAAGGGTTATGGGTTTCTTGGTAGCGTACTTGCTGCCGAGATAATGGGTGAGAATCAGGATCGCCTTTTCATGGATCCTTCCGCTCATCTTCGTTTCACGCTCTATGTTCACCACCCCTGCTTTGCCTGCATAGGTCAGGGCGGTGATCCTCGACGGTTTCCCGAAACCGTAATCCCCCAGTTCCAGAACCGCAAGACCGTTCACCTGTCCCACCTTTGCCCCGGACGTATCCACGATCAGGGTACCTTCTTCCATCAACTCCCTGAGCCTCTCCTCTATCCTGTTGCTCCTGTAGATCTTTTCGTTGATCGCCTTTTCGACGTGCTCCGCCTTCACAATACGGCTGCCGGCGGTCTTTGCCCAGTAGGTGGACTCGCGGATAAGGTCCGCGACGTCGCTGAACCGAGAAGAGAGTTTTTCCTGATGCTCGGAAAGCCGGGAACCGAACTCTACGATCTTTGACACACCCGACCGGTCAAAGGGGAGCAGCTTTTCCTCCTTGCAGAGAGCCGCGACGAACAGGGCATACCTCCGGATGTTCTCCACGGTCCTGCCCATCCTGCTGTCGAAATCCGCCTTCACCTTGAACAGCTCCCTGTACTCTTCGTCGAGGCTGTACAGGAGGTAATAAAGATACGGGCTTCCCACCAGGACGACCTTCACATCCAGGGGGATGGCCTCGGGTTTGAGGGCCGTGGTCGAGATAAGCCGGTACTGTTCCCAGACGTCCTCGATCTTTATCTCCCTGTTCCTGATACCGCGTTTCAGGGCATCATATGCAAAGAGGTTCTTGAGCAGATCCAGGACGTTGATCACAATGTACCCTCCGTTCGCCCTGTGGAGGGACCCCGCTTTTATCATGGAGAAGTCCGTAACCGCAACGCCATACTGGAATTTGTGCTCTATCCTGCCGAACAGGTTGTAGTATGCCGGGTTGCTCTCAAAGACACAGGGCGCGCCCTTGCCGTCCTTCCCGTCCTTATTGTTCACCAGGACATTCACCGTATAGCGGGTAAACGTCGGTTCTGTCTTCGGCATCTTCATGAAGGGCAACGGCGGCGCCTGTTCTTCCGCGGATTTGAAGTCATCCATGTGCTCCAGCATATCTTCCTGGACATTCTCGAGATAGGTGAGGATCTTTTCGTTCTGTGCGTGCTTCCTCCTGATATCCTCTATGAGGTGCCCCACTGCAGAGAGGGCAGCGTCCCTTTCCAGTTTCAGGAGTTGTTCCTTCAGCAGCTTTTCTCCTTCCCTCACCGCCCTTACCACATCGTCCAGTTTCTCCTGCAGTAGCTTGCCGAGTTCCTCTATCTTCTTTTTGGTTTCTGCCTCAAGCCCCTCAAATTCCTCCTCGGTAAGAGGCTCCCCCGTCTTCTTCACCGGCACGATCAGGAACCGCTCACCGTCTTCCTTATAGAGAACCCTTTTGCCTGCGCCTCATTCTCAAGGCTGCCGAAGAGGTCTCGCTGCCTTTTCTGGAACTCCTCCATTATCTTGCTCTTCTGTTTCTCGTACTCCTTCGACTCAAAGACCTTCGGGATATCGACCCGCAAGGTCTTCACCATCTCTTCCATGTCCTTCTGGAACAGGACGGCCTGCCCCGGTTCGAGAGAGATCGCCAGGGGCGCATCAGGGTCCCGGAAGTTGTATACATAGCACCAGTCGGAGGGAACAGGTTTTGTGACGGACTCCTTTTCGAGAATTCCCTTGATGGTGGACATCTTCCCGGTGCCGTTCTCCCCGAGGAGAAAAATATTGAACCCCGAACTGTCAAGGCTCAGGCCGAAATGGATGGCATTGAGCGCCCTGGCCTGGCCGATGGTTCCCTCGAGAGGCGGGAGTTCATCCGTGGTTTCGAATTGCAATGCTGTTTCGTCGCAACATTTGTAAAGCTCATCCACACTGAGACGCTTCATTACTCACCTCCGCTCAATATTCGTAGAATGCCACTCGATGATCTCGGATTCCCCGGGACTTCAGATGTCCCTTTCCTGCAACCCGCAAGCGGGAATCCCGGTGTGTTTCATGTCAGGCCCTGGGATGGTGCTCACGATACACCTGTTTCAGCCTGTCCACGGTCACCTTCGTATAGATCTGGGTCGTGGAGATATCCGAATGTCCCAGCATCTTCTGAAGCGACCTGAGGTCAGCCCCTCCTTCCAGCAGATGTGTCGCAAAACTGTGCCTCATGGTATGGGGCGAGAGTTCAATGCCAAGCTGCTTCCCGAAAGCCTTGACGGTCTGCCAGAACCGCTGGCGCGTCATGGGCGCACCCCTCCCGGTCACGAAGAGGTATTCAGAATGACGTTTCTTAAGGAGAGCAGGCCTGAAACCGCTTATATATCGCTTCACCTTCTCCATGGCACGATGGTTCATGGGGACAACCCTTTCTTTCGACCCTTTCCCCACGATCCTGAGAAAGCCGCCTCCAAAGTTGATATCCTCAAGTCTGAGGGTCACGAGTTCGCTCACCCGAAGACCCGACGAATAGAGAAGTTCGACCATTGCAGCATTCCTGAAGAGCAGCGCCGCCGCGACCGGTCTGTCCCCGGACACCGCAGGATGAGCGGAAGTGGAGAGCACCTCCTTCACCTGCTCCAGGCTCAGGGCCTTCGGCAACCTTTCCCACCTCTTTGGCGATTGCAGGTTCTCTGTGGGGTCCTCCTGAATGATCTTCTCCATGAGGAGGAATTTTGAGAGCCCCTTTATCGAGGAGATCATCCTGCAAATGCTCGAAGCAGAGTATGCCTTATCCCTCAGGTGCTCCAGGTGGTCGATGACATCCCCCTTGGAAAAGGCGTCAAGACCCGTTCCACGGGAGGCGAGGAATTTCCCGAACATGGTGAGATCGGTGCGGTAGGACTGGATGGTGTTTTTCGCCAGCCCCTTTTCCACAGAGACGTACGCGAGGAATTTCCTAAGTATATCCACAGACCAGATGCTCCTCAATGCCCGTTGACTGCTTCAGCCTCCGGTAAAGGATGTCCGCAATGGCATGAAGGTTGACGGTGTCCTCCCTGTTATAGCTCAGCAGCAGCCTCTTCGCTTCATCACTTCCCCTCTTTGACAGCTCCCACAGCCTCACCGCATCGTAGCCGTCCATACCCCTTACCTCTTCGCCCCGTTCGATCCCGAAGAGTGTCTCGATCTTCTTCAACCCGCCGCGAATTCCCAGCCTCTTTGCGGCGAAGCAGAGATCAAAATGAGGAATATCGAACCGCACTTCAGGGAACGACCTTTGCAGAAAGGGGATATCAAAAGAGGCGCCATAGAAGGTTATGAGGCACTTATATCCGGAGAGCGCCTTATCGAGGTTGTCGGCCGTGAGGTTTTCTCCCGCAACAAGGGATGTCCAGTCAAAGCCGTCATACAGACCGACCACCGTGACGTAACCGCCCCTGCCCGGCATGAGACCGTTGGTCTCTATATCAAGATAGACTGCGTTGTCCCTGAAGATCTCAAAGAGCCGCCAGTGTTCCCTCCTTCTTATGGACCTCGCAAAGAAGGCAGCGTCCCTCTCTTCCAGCTTCAGGGCCGCTTTGGAGAGCGACCCGTCAAAAGAGGGTTTCCTTTCAGGGCTGATAAAGCGGATATCGCCTGCGTGGATGAAATCGCTCCAGGTGAGAATTCCGTCCTTCCAGAGTCTTCTCTCCAGTTTCTCACCGATGCCGTTAAGGATGCTGAACGTATTCCTGATCATCAATCATTCCTTTTTTTCTGGTGTTTATTATACCTGTTACCGTGTATCTATACAATAGAGTTCCCTCTGCCGGGGATGATGAAATACGTGAATACAGCATTGATGAGAAGGATCTGCACAGGGCACGCACCGATGGGTGACAACGCGGACATGGGCCATTTCCGGAGGAATGCAAGTTGTAATCCAGAACGGAGTCAGTGCCAAGACATTGAAGATATCAGTGAGTTCAGGTGTTCGGCGCTTTGGTATAGTTCAACCCCGGGGAGGTTCCTTGCGCTGTGTACCGTACAGGACGAGCATTTCTTCTGTATACTCGCCCCTTTCATCATAAATAAAAAGCGGCCTCTCGACCTTCAGACCCACCCTTCCACCGTGAAGCGCCTCCAGCAACACCATCTTCGCCTCCGATGAGGCGCTGGAATGAACGAACCTCAGCCGTTTTACCTCCATCCTCTTCTCTCTCAGGGAGCCGACGATCTCTGCAAGTCTTCCCGGATGATGAATGAGGAAGAATCTTCCCTTTGTTTTCAGGAGATAATGGGCAGCGTTTATCAGTTCAGGCAGTTTCAGTCTTATCTCGTGGCGTGCGACGGCCCTTTCTTCCTCGGGATTAACAAAACCCGATCGTTCCTTTCTGAAGGGAGGATTCGAAACCACCACGTCAAAGGAACCGGCCTCTACAACAGGAGAGATAAGGGAACCCATCTCTCGAACGTCCCCTTTTATCACTTTGACCCTCTTCCCCATACCGTTAAGGGCAACGTTCTTTTCCGCGACCGAGGCAAGGCTGTCCTGGAGTTCGAAGAGAGAAACATCGGCAGAAGGGTACTTTTTCGAAAGGAGGAGGCCGATGACCCCTGAACCTGCCCCGAGGTCAGCGATCTTGTGCGCGAGGGGAACATGCACAAATGAATACAGAAGAAGGGCGTCCACAGAGAAGCGGTAGCCCTTCTTTGACTGATAGATCTTGACGTCCCGTATGTGATCCAGTGTGAAGGCCATGACTGCTCTCCCCTGTTACACGTAAGCGGCTTCTCCCTCAGAGGGTGGCAAAGAGATAGATCAGCAGGCAAACGGTCAGGACGATACGCAGGATAAGGCCGAGTTTCCTCATCTCGAGAAAAGCGCATACCTTCCCGACGGTGAAGAACAAGACAAGATAGAGGACAATCATCAGGACCGGCATGAACATCCTGCCTTTTCTGAAGCCCTGAAGAGACGCCTTGAGTTTCTCCCATTGAAATCCCTCAGGCTTCTTTCCTTTCTCCTTCCCGGTATCTTTTCCCCCTTGCAAAGCCTTTTCAGATGGTTTCCCTTTCCCTTCATCCCTCTCCCGGGTGACGATGACCTGACCCCTGTATTCTTCCGGGACCTTATGGAGATCGTCTGTAAGAACGGCCGTGCCGTTCTTGTCCACGTACTTGTATATGTCCGCAGAACCGCTGCGGACGAAAAAAAGGATCGGGATGATGACCAGAAGACATGCTGTCCTCCCTATTCTCACGTGGTTCACCCTATCTGTCCTCCCTGTCATTCAATAATGGAACGAGGTCACCTATCCTGTCAATAAGATGATCGGCATGGGCAAGGACTTCACGCGGCCGGTATCCATAGGTGACTGCAACGGTGGCAATCCCCGCCGCCTTTCCGGCATCGATATCGTAATTGCTGTCTCCCACGATCATTGCCCTCCCGGGATGCACCCGCAGGTCCGAGAGGACCTTCCGGACGGGAAGGGGAGAGGGTTTTTTTTCGGGAGTCGTATCGCTCCCGACGATCATAAGAAAGTGGCTTGACAGTCCGAGGCCATCCAGGACCTTTCTCGAAAGCGTTTCCATTTTGTTTGAAATGACAGCTTTTTTATACCTGTCCAATTGGTCCAGCGTCTCCCGCACACCCGGGTACTCCCTCGTGAAATCGAGGATGTGCTGTGAGTAGTATTCAAGGAACCTGTCCTTAACGTCGGCCCGGATATCCTGAAGACTCCGGGGATTCTGCTGGAATGCTGCGACCGCGCTCCGGAGAACGCCGTTTCCCCGGGAATCCACGATCTTTTCTATGAGACGGGTTATGCCCTCGCCGATCATCTTGATGGTGTCATCGACGGTAAGGGGCTTGACCGCATAGGGCTCCAGCGCGTAGTTCAGCGCATTGGTAATGTCAACGCTGGAATCTACGAGTGTGCCGTCCAGGTCAAAGATGACAAGCTCTATGGACATGCCACGGATTATACCACAGAGGAAGAGCGGACAGAACGAAGTTACTCTTCCTTAAAGAGCCATGTCGAAAGATACCGCTCGCCCGTATCGGGGAGCACCACCACAATGAGTTTCCCCCGATTTTCGTCCCTTTCAGCAACTTTCAGCGCTGCCCAGAGTGCGGCGCCGCTGGATATCCCGCCGAGAATCCCCTCTTCCTTTGCAAGGCGTCTCGTCATGATGCCGGCGTTTTCGTCCGAGACCGTAATGATTTCGTCTATGACTTCCCTGTTCAGCACATCGGGGATAAACCCGGCCCCGATACCCTGTATCTTGTGCGGTCCTGCCTTTCCTCCGGACAGAACCGGCGAGGTTTCAGGCTCCACTGCAATCGCCGTGAAGCTCGTCTTCTTCTTCTTGATCACCTCGGCGACACCGGTAAGGGTTCCCCCGGTTCCGACGCCGGAGACAAGGATATCCACTTTGCCGTCTGTATCTCTCCATATCTCTTCAGCCGTAGTCTTCCGGTGGATTTCGGGGTTCGCCGGGTTCTTGAACTGCTGGGGCATATAGGCGTTGGGTATCGTTGTTGACAATTCTTCGGCCTTTCTGATTGCCCCGCTCATCCCTTCCGCCCCCGGGGTCAGGACCAGTTCAGCCCCAAAGATCTGGAACAACTGCCTCCTCTCAACGCTCATCGTCTCCGGCATGGTCAGGACGAGCCTGTATCCTTTTGCTGCAGCTACGAAGGCCAGGGCGATACCGGTATTGCCGCTTGTGGGTTCAACGATCACCGAATCCTTTTTCAGAAGACCCCGCTTCTCAGCGTCTTCGATCATGGCTACGCCGATGCGGTCCTTTACGCTGGAGAGGGGATTGAATGCCTCCAGCTTGCCAACGATAGTTGCTTTCGCTCCCACGGTGATCTTGTTCAGTCTCACCAACGGGGTGTTCCCTATAGTTTCCGTTATGGTGTTGAATATCTTCGCCATGCATACCTCCTCTTCATAAGCTCCACTATTATAAACTTTCATCAGCCGTCTGGAAAAGATTTTCCCGCGTGGGGCCCGGGACGGTTCTCCGCCCCTTTCTGACGAGGGATCGGTCAGGCAACCAGGACTTCGAGACTCTCTTGCACCGAAGCCTCTTTGTTCAGCACAAGGTAAAGACCGAGATGGCCTTCGTCGGTATAACCGAACATGATCCTCTCCCGCGTAAGCTCGGATACCGTGTATGCAAGGTCCTCCAGCTTCTCGTTCACCTCAGAAAACGTTCTGTCCCTGAGGTCATAGAGTTCGAGGATATCGATGATGTCGTCCAGTTCTCCTGTGTTATAAGACTCCAGCAACATCCCGCTGCCCCCGTCCGATGCATTCTTCTCTGCCCTCTCTTTTGCTTTTGTGATCTGATGCCTCAGTCTCTCGAGACAGAGCCCGTATATTTTCGCTCCTTCCATCCGTTTCCTCCTCACTTCGGGTTTCCCATAAGGGTACGGACGGGAGAAAAGCAATGACCGTGCCAGCCTGAAAAGGCATCAAAATAAGGACCTTCCTTCATCGGGGAAAAGGGTGTTGATTAAAGTATTAACATTATGTATAGTAAATATACAATACCTGTCGATGAGAAAGATCGTCCTGTTCACAAAAGATGCCACTCTGAAGAAAGAGCTCTCCGCCGCTCTCCCGGGAGACTATTCCTTCCCCGCTCAGCTGGCCGGACCGCGTTCCATTGTCCTCTTCGACATCGACACCATGAGGGCCGGCGACATACGGGAAATGAGCGAGAAGCACTTTGTGGTCGCCGTCACAAAACAGAAAAGGACTGACCAGGTCATGGAGGCGGCAACCTTCGGCGCCTATGAGACGGTCCATCGCCCCATGGGAAAGGACGTCCTCCTGAGGCTCCTCGATGAACTGCACGATCTGGGAGAGGAGACAAGAACCTTTATCGCGGTCGCGCCTCCCTCATCCGCCGCCACGACCTGTGCGATCGTAGGTCATTCGCCGATCATCATGGATACGTGCAAGAAGCTGGCGCGGCTCTCGCAGGTGGAGGCCCCTGTGCTCATCACAGGAGAGACCGGGACCGGGAAAGAGCTGGTTGCCGAATCCGTTGCGCAGCTTTCCTCCCGCTTCGGCAAGCCCTTCGTTGTGGTCAATTGCGCGGCGATGCCCGAAACTCTTCTTGAGTCAGAGCTTTTCGGTTTCGAGAAAGGCTCCTTCACCGGGGCTGTTGCTGCAAAGGAAGGCATGCTCAAAATCGCCAATGAGGGATGTGTGTTCTTTGATGAGGTGGGAGAACTCCCTCTCTCACTCCAGGGAAAACTGCTCCGGTTTCTCCAGACACAGACCTTTTATCCCATCGGAAGCACGAGGGAACGCCAGGTGAATGTCCGGGTCATATCAGCCACCAACAGGGATCTGCCTGCCATGGTCAAGGAAGGGAGATTCAGGGAGGACCTCTATCACCGGCTGTCTGTCACCTCGATCCACATCCCTCCCCTGCGGGAGCGTAAGGGAGATATCCTGCCCCTTGTTCATTTTTTCGTCAACCGTTACCGGAATACCGCTCCCCGGCCGATCAGGGGTATTACGAAGGCATTCCAGAAGAAGCTCCTCTCCCATGACTGGCCGGGCAATATCAGGGAGCTCGAGAACATCATCCGTTCTGCTATCGCCCTGAGCAAAACGGAATACCTCACCACCCACGAGCTGAAAGAACTGGGAGACCGTTCCGCCTCCCGGGGCGGGACAGCGGCTTCCGAAACCCTTTCCTCTGCGTTGATCCCTGCCCTGAGGGAAGCCATAGAAAAAAAAGAGAAAGACATTTTTGGAACCATTCATCGCGAGGTGGACAGAACTATCCTTGATTATGTGCTGACGTATACGAGGGAAAATCAGTCCCGTGCCGCACGCCTTCTCGGCATAAACCGCCTTACGCTGAGGAAGAAAATAGGATTACTACGGTAACGGGCAGCAGCTCTCTCCCGTGGCTTTCACCTTTTCACCTGTGCTTGTCATCGCGGCCAGGCTCTCTGAGCAGGTTTTCTAACTGCTCGCGGTACTCGGTCAATGCTTCCTCAGCCCGTTTTTGCTCTGTGACATCATGCCATATGGCTTGAAAGACTTTACGGCCGAACAGATCCAGTACCCGGGTAATGACGCGAACATCTCTTATCTCTCCGTCTTTGGTTTTATGCTTCACTTCGAATTCGGCGCTGCCCTCACTCAACGATTCCCTGATCCTGTCCTGTATCTTTTCCGTACTCTCGGGATTAATATCGAAGAGACGGAGCTTTGCGAACTCCTCTCTTGAATAACCAAGCTCACGGCGAGCCGTTTCATTGAATTCGATTATTTTCCCCTTGGTATCTATGATCAAAATACCGTAAGGGGACTGCTCGAATATTGCACGGTACCGAAGTTCCGTCTCACTCTTCTTCATCAATTTGGTAATGTCTTTTGAAACTACACTTACGGCAGCTGTTGCCCGATCCCGTCCCTGGACCGGACTTAAAGTGCGAAGAAAGTACTTGGCGTCCCGTTGACTTCTGTGTTCTTGCTGTAATGATTCTCCTCTCTCAAACACCGTATATACTTTTTCGCAAAAGGCTTTTGTCTCTTCTGGTGAATGAAAGTCACCAAAGGCCCTGCCCACATATTCTTCATCAAAGACAAAGCCTAACCTCGATCGATGCTTTGCGTTCAGGAATAAGTACTCGCAATTCCTATTGACCAGGTATATTGAATCATCGGTAGCCTCTACAAGGGAACGAAACTTGGCCTCGCTCTCCTGCAGTGCTTCCTCGGACCTGTTAAGGCCTTTGATGTAAGATGTCAACGGTTCATAAACAAGAAAATACATTACCGGGAAAAGTATAATTACCATCAGCCCCGCATTCAAGAGTGAAAACTTAATGTCGATGGACAAAGGAGAGAAAATCGATAAAAAGAGATTAACAAAAGTCGACGACGCGAATATTGAGGCTATGATCACAATGAGAAGACTGATCGGACGAACAAACATCCCTCTGGACTTTCTGCTATCTTTCTTCATTTCAATATGTGCGCTAATTCGCAATAGTATACCATGCAGGCCTTAAGGCAAATACAAACAGATATGTAACCTTCAGTTCAACAGGCTTTAGGTCGTGCACTCCATAGAGTTCTGACCGAAACACGCACCACGCAAATGTCGCTATTGCTGTTTATTTGCCTTCTATTTCAGGAAGTTAACCCTTTTGGCAGCAGAGTGAAATAAAAAAGTGGTGCTTGCTTCTTCTCATCTCTCAGCAGTTTGTACAGTTTGAGACATACAGCTTAAGACTCTTACGTCCTACAACCTACGTCTTGCTACTTTACATCCTTTCGCTGAGCTGAGAAGAGCAAGACCACCACTTTGGTGAGCCACTCTTTAATTTACTTATACGCCTAATCAGACCGGTTGTCAAGTCTTTTTTTTGAGGTGTCCGGTGGCAAGGAAATAATGGCGGCATGGTAAGGCAGGAGTTTGAGCCGGAGAGGTATGAACCCCCTATTTTGAACCCTTTTTCTCCGCTACCTGCACCCTGATGGTCGACCTTTCGATGGCTGCTGTCGCCCTGGCAAAATCTATCTTTTCGGCCTGCTTCAGCCTCTCTTCCGCCCTCTTCATGGCTGCCTTGGCCCTTTCCACATCAATATCTTCAGCCCTTTCGGCACTGTCCGCAAGGATTGTGGCTTTCTCCTGACTCACCTCTGCGTACCCCCCGCTCACGAAGAAAAAACCCACCTCGGCGCCCTTCTTGTAGGCAAGCATTCCGACCTTCAGGGCGGTGAGGAACGGCGCATGCCCCGGCAACACACCGAACTCCCCCTCGCTCCCGGTGGCGGTGAACTCATCCACGTCATCGCCGAACACAAGGCCATAAGGCGTAACTATGTCTAACCTCAGTTTATCTTCCATTCAATCAACTCCGCACGGTTGTCCGCTTAACAACCCGGTCGTTACCTCGACCATCCGAGCTTTCTCGCTTTTTCCTCGGCCTCTTCTATTGTTCCCACCATGTAAAACGCCTGCTCAGGCATGTCGTCATACTCACCGTCTGCAACTGCATTGAATCCTTTTATGGTATCGGCAAGCTTGACGTATTTCCCGGGCGTCCCGGTGAATGCCTCTGCAACATGGAACGGCTGGCTCAGGAACCTCTGTATCTTCCTCGCCCTGGCAACGGTGAGCTTGTCATCCTCCGAGAGTTCTTCCATGCCAAGGATCGCGATAATATCCTGAAGTTCTTTATACCTCTGGAGTATGATCTGGACCTTTCTTGCAACAGCATAATGCTCCTCACCGATGACCTTGGGATCAAGGATCCTCGAAGTGGAATCCAGGGGGTCCACCGCGGGATAGATTCCCAGCTCGGATATCTGCCTTGAGAGAACGACGGTACCGTCGAGATGGGTGAACGCAGTGGCAACAGCCGGGTCTGTGAGGTCATCAGCAGGGACATAGATCGCCTGCATGGAGGTGATGGCCCCTTTCTTGGTGGTGGTGATCCTCTCCTGGAGAATTCCCATCTCTGTCCCGAGGGTAGGCTGGTATCCCACGGCAGACGGCATCCTGCCGAGGAGCGCGGAGACTTCGGAACCCGCAAGGGTATATCTGAATATGTTGTCTATGAAGATAAGAACGTCCTGGCCCTGATCCCTGAAGTATTCTGCTGCGGTGAGAGCAGTGAGCGCCACCCTTGCCCTTGCTCCGGGGGGTTCGTTCATCTGGCCGTAAATGAGCGCGGTCTTGTTCAGAACGCCTGATTCCTTCATTTCGAGATAAAGGTCATTGCCTTCCCTCGTCCTTTCGCCAACGCCTGCGAAGACCGAGACACCTCCGTGGACCAGAGCGATGTTATGGATCATCTCCATAATGACGACCGTCTTACCGACCCCCGCGCCACCGAACATCCCCATCTTTCCTCCCTTGACAAAGGGAACAAGGAGGTCAAACACTTTCACTCCTGTCTCAAAGACCTCCGTTACGGGCACCTGCTCCGCGAATTCAGGGGCAGTCCTGTGTATCGGCCACCGCTCTTTTGCATCAATGGGACCCAGTTTGTCATAGGGCTCGCCAATAACGTTCATGATCCTGCCGAGGATCCCATCCCCCACAGGCACCGCAATAGGCAGCCCCGTATCAAAGGCCTTCATTCCCCTCACCAAGCCGTCAGTAGTGGTCATGGCGAGGGTCCGCACTTTGTTCTCTCCCAGGTGAGATGCGACCTCAAGGGTGAGATTAAGCTCGGGGATTCCCTTCTCGGGCTGAGCCTTCTCATCTATTTTAAGGGCGTTCAATATCTCGGGCATCTTCTCATCAAACTCAACATCCACCACCGCACCGATGACCTGGACAACTTTTCCTTCATTCATAGAGAAACCTCCGTTTTCAGTGTCAAACTGTCATAGCGCCAAAGTATCGAAGCATGTGCTCGAACTCCTGATACTCTGACACGTACTATTTTAACGCTTCCACACCGCCGACTATGTCCATGAGCTCTTTGGTGATGGACGCCTGTCTTGCCTTGTTATACTGAAGTGTCAGATTGCCGACCATGTCATCCGCGTTCTTCGTGGCGTTCCCCATTGCGGTCATCCTGGCCGCCTCTTCCGAAGCCGTGGACTCCAGGAGCGCCCTGAAGATCTGGATCTCAACGTTCTTCGGCAGGAGTGCACTGAATATCTCCTCCTGGGAAGGCTCATAGAGGAAGTCCTTCGCCGGCTCATCCTCTCCTTCGGCCTCAGGGGATACCAGCGGGAGGAGTCTTTTCACGGTGACCTGCTGGGAGACAACCGATATGAACTCGTTGTAGATGAGCAATACCTCGTCCGCAGCCTCGCTGATATAGCTCTCGATGATATTAGCGGCGATTTCCTGGGCGTGGGCATAGGTCACCCTCCCGGAAAGCCCCGTCCATGACCCCCGCACCGGGATGTTCCTCCTCTTGCAAAAATCAACGGCCTTTTTACCGATAACGCTCAAGACCGCTTCAAAATTGTCCGCCCTCAAATCGGCAACGAGTTTGTGAGCGGTCTTCACGAGGTTCGAATTGAATGCGCCGCAGAGGCCCCTGTCACTGGTAACAACCAGTATCTCGATGGTCTTCCTCGGCCTGAATGCCAACAGGGGATGCGCCGCGCTTTCCGCACCGACTGCCAGGCTCGTGAGGACGGCATGCATCTTGTCCGCATACGGCCTCATCTCGAGCATCCTCGTCTGCGACTTCCTCAGTTTCGCGGCCGCCACCATCTTCATGGCCTTGGTGATCTGGCGTGTGTTGTTGACCGCCCTTATCCGTCTCTTGATATCCCTTAGTGTCGGCATTCAATCACCGCTCATCCTGCATCTGCATTACGCAGTGAACCCTTTCTTGAATTCTTCAACAGCGCTGACGACCTTCGCCTTCAGGGCGTCATCAATGATCTTCTTTTCCCTGAGTTCCGCCCTGATCGCCTCCCTGTTATCCCGTATGAACCTGAGGAGCCCGTCTTCAAATTTGCCGACGGCCTCCACGGGAACGTCGTCAAGATATCCGTTGGCCCCTGCGAATAAGACTATGACCTGTTCCTCAAAAGGCAGGGGTGAATACTGGCCCTGTTTCAGGAGTTCCACCATCCGCTTGCCCCGCTCGATCTGTGCAAGGGTCGATTTGTCGAGGTCTGAGCCGAACTGGGCAAAGGCGGCAAGCTCTCTGAACTGGGCAAGGTCAAGCCGCAAGGTTCCTGCAACCTGTTTCATCGCCTTGGTCTGGGCAGCGCCGCCGACACGGCTCACCGACAGACCAACGTTGACCGCAGGCCGCACACCGGCATAGAAGAGTTCCGGCTCAAGGTATATCTGACCGTCGGTGATGGAGATAACGTTCGTCGGGATATACCCTGACACGTCGCCTGCCTGCGTCTCGATGATAGGCAGTGCAGTAAGGGACCCGCCGCCAAGTTCCTTCGAAAGTTTCGCGGACCTCTCGAGAAGCCTCGAATGGAGATAGAAGACATCGCCGGGATACGCCTCACGTCCGGGGGGACGCCTGAGAAGCAGGGAAAGCTGCCGGTATGACGTAGCCTGTTTGCTGAGGTCATCATAGACGATCAGCGCATGCTTCCCGCTGTCCCTGAAATATTCGCCGATGGCGCACCCGGTAAAAGGAGCGATGAACTGGAGAGGGGCGGGTTCACTGGCGGTGGCGGAAACCACGATGGTATGGTTCATGGCCCCGTTATCCTCAAGAATCTTCACCATGCGGGCAACGTTGGAGCGCTTCTGGCCCACTGCAACGTAGATGCAGATTACATCTCCGCCCTTCTGGTTGATGATGGCATCGATCCCGATGGCGGTCTTGCCGGTCTGCCGATCGCCGATGATAAGTTCTCTCTGGCCCCTTCCGATGGGGATCATGGAATCGATGGCCTTAAGCCCCGTCTGAAGGGGTTCTCTCACAGGCTGCCGGTCAACGATACCCGGCGCCACGATATCCACCATCTTTGTTTCGGTGGCCTTTATCGGACCTTTTCCGTCAATAGCCTGTCCTATGGCATTCACCACTCTGCCGATGATCGCATCACCCACCGGCACGGACATGATCCTCCCGGTGCGTTTCACAATATCCCCCTCTTTGATGAGGGAGTCTTCACCGAAAAGAACAGCGCCCACCATGTCTTCTTCCAGGTTCAGGGCCATACCGTACACGCTGTTGGGGAATTCGAGGAGCTCGGAGGCCATACACTTTTCGAGGCCGTAGACCCTGGCGATACCGTCTCCCACCGATATCACCGAACCGATCTCGCTGACATCCACTTTCTTTTCAAAGTCCGTTATCTGCTTCCTTAACAGTTCACTTATCTCCGCGACATTAATCTCCATGGAATCACCCCTTTATAAGATCATCTTTTAAGAGCCTCAACTGGCCTTTTATGCTGCTGTCATACATTGTGCTCCCCACCTTCACCATGATTCCTCCAAGAAGGGAGGGATCCACCACATATTCGATGTCAATCTCTTTACCGGTCAGTTTCTTCAGCGAAGCCTTCAGGGCTTCGTCATATTTCCTGTTTGTATCGATAGGGGTCACCACTGTCGCCTTCGCCCTTTTCTTCTTTTCAAGGTACGCTGCGGTTATAAGGCTGATGAGCTCGGAGAGCGAAGGGATGACCATCTGCTCGGACAGAAAAAGGATAAACTTCACCGTGCTGTCTGAGAGGTTCAGCCGGGACGATACCTGTTTCATCACTTTTTCCCGCTCCTCCCTGCTAAAGTGGGGGTTTTCCAGTAACCCTCTGAACTCTTTGCTCTTCTCCATGACAGCGTTTACTGCAATGAGTTCATCAAGCGCCTTTGGCACGGCATCAACGCCCACAGTATTGAAGAACATCTTTGCATATCGTTTCACTGCCTGCTGCCGCTTCAATTCTTCGTCTCCATCCTCTTGACGGATTCTTCGATAAGCCTGACCTGCTCTTCTCTGGTAAGCTTCTCCTTCAATTTCTTTTCGGCCAGCTCCATGGCGATCTCCACAGCCTCTGCCTTTATCGCTTCCCTGGCAAGCCTCAGCTCGTAATCGATATTGTTCCTGGCCTGCTCAAGGATTTTTGCCTTCATCTGCTCCCCCTGCTGGACGAGAAGGGTCTGTTCCTTCTCAGCCGAAAGCCGTGTGCGGGAGAGGATCTCTTCCATTTCCTTGTCCTTGAGTTTCAGTCTCTCCTCAACCTCGGCAAGCGCCTTCTCCGCAAGCTCCTTCGCCTCCCTGGCCTCCTTGAGGGTCTTTTCGATGATTTCAGTCCTCTTCCGCAGAAATTCTTTGAGTGGCTTATTCATGAAATAGACGAGGACAGCCACAAGAATCGCGAAATTGAGTATCTTCCAGCGATATTCTTCCCATAGTCCCCCGTGGGCAGCCTCTTCGGCGCCGAAGGCGAACGCTACCAACGCAAAATGAAAAATGCAAAATACAACAATGAACAACGAGCGATGGGCGATGAGCGACGAGGTCCTTTTCCCGATTTCTTTACTGATGGCTGATAGCTGTTCGCTTTTCACTGTCTTCACGCTCCCACCAGCTTTTTCACGATCTCGTCTGAGAATTTCTCGACATCCGAGCGAAGTTTCTGCCGGGCATTGTCAGCCTCCGTCTTTAATTCCGCCTTTGCCCTCTGGATGTGTTCGTGAGCCTGCTTGTTGGCACTTTCCAGGATCTCCTTCTGGCGCAGCAGCCCTTCTTTCCTTGAGGCTTCAAATATCTCATTGGACTTGTTTGCCGCTTCCTTGAGTTCACGGCTCACGGTCGCCAGGGCATCCTCTTTTCTTTGGTTCATCTCCCTGGCCGCATCCAGGGACCCCTTGATCGAATCTTCCCTTTCAGTGAAGAGTTTCACGAGAGGTTTGAACAGGATTATGTTGAGGACATAGAGCAGGACAAGAAAATTCAGGAGCAAGACAAAAAACCATTTGTTGAGCTCTAACATCTCGGCTTTTCCCTCCTTGAAAGTGTGAGCCTAAGCAGGTTATCACATGAGCAAAAACCTTGTCAAGGAGCATTTCTGCAGGAAAGTGATCATGATGCATTCTCCGCTGCATCCGCAAACCCCTTCCAATGGCCGCTTTCTGAAATTATAAACAGAACATAACTGCTGATTAAAAACTTTAATGAAACTTGTGCTAGCATATTGAAGGAAAAAGCGATGTTCTCTCAAAGGCTTCAGGAATTCTACCAGCAGGGGCTCAACCGCCTCATAAAAGACCGCTCTTCCGTGCAAAGTGCGAAGATATGTCTTGACGGCAGAGAACTGATCAATTTTGCCTCCAATGATTATCTCGGTCTTGCAAACCATCCGGAGATCGTAAGGGCTGCCGCGGAGTCCATGAAGGAATTCGGTTTCGGCAGCGGCGCGTCACGACTGCTGGGGGGCGGGAGCATCCTTCACAGGGATCTGGAAAGGAAGATAGCGCAGTTCAAGGGCACAGAAGCTGCGCTGACCTTCAACAGCGGTTATGCCGCCAATACAGGGATGATCCCTGCCCTGGTTGGAGAAGGGGATATAGTTTTGAGCGACGAGTTGAATCATGCCAGCATCATAGATGGCTGTAGATTGAGCCGCGCCAGGACGCTGCTCTATAAGCACAGGGACGTAAACCATCTGGAGAAGTTGATGAAGGGATCTCCGATGGCCAAAGGAGGGAGACGTATCATCGTGACCGACACCGTCTTCAGCATGGACGGCGACATTGCTCCGGTAAGAGAAATATATGACCTTTGTCTTTCTTTAAACTCCGAACTCGCAACTCCGAACTCCGTACTTCTCTATCTGGACGACGCCCACGGGACAGGTGTCCTGGGAAACGGGAAAGGTGCGCTCGCGCATTTCGGCATCGAACCTGAGCCGTGGATCATCCAGATGGGAACATGCTCTAAAGCCCTGGGCTCCCTCGGCGCCTTTATCGCAGGCAGCAGGCATGTCATCGAATGGGCGATCAATACGGCGAGAAGTTTCATCTTTTCTACCACGATCCCGGCATGTGCTGTTGCCGCTTCTCTCAAAGCATTGGAGCTCATCGAGCAGAGACCCGAAATGATCCGGAAACTGTGGAGGAATCGCACAATACTGGTTGAAGCTCTAAGGGAAATGGGCTTCGACTTAGGAAAGACTGAAACTCCCATCATCCCTTTGAAGATGACAAGCGTCGAGGACGCATTGAACCTTTCGCGCTCTTTATACGAGAAAGGTATCTATGCACCCGCCATACGCCCGCCCACAGTGAAGCAACCGAGGGTGAGGATCACGGTCACAGCAGCACATTCAGAGGAGGACATCCGGGCACTTGTGGAGACACTGGAAAGCGTTCAGGGATGATTCCATCAATTGCGGATTCTTTCCTGTGAGAGCTGTAGACCAAGCGTTCTATGGAACAACTCACTTCCCTCCTTGCGCGTATTTCATAATAAAGCAGGCGAGTCAAAAGCCTCGCCTGCTCATGACGACTGATAAGCTCATTGATGGATCTCTAACCGTCCATGATACTCCTGCTCTTCTCACTCACCGGCTGTTTAATCCAGTTTAGGTTTCGGAGTCTGATCGGTTGGGACCGGCAAAATCGGGTATTCGACTTTCGGTTGGATACCGGTGGTCGCCTTTAAGAATCCGACGATCTTGTTCGCCTCGCCTTCGGCGATCGTTGCGCCTAATTGGGCAGATCCCATGACCTGCACCGCCTCTTTGAGACTCCACACCTTGCCTGAATGAAAATATGGCGGCGTCAGCTCTATGTTCCTGAGGGACGGTGACTTAAAGACATGTTCATCCCCCTTAGTCCCGGTTACTTTGAACCGGCCCATATCTCCGGCCATGATCTCCTCTTTCGGTTTTTCCACTACACCAAAGGGGAAGTATCCGGTCCCGCCCATATTTAAGCCGGAATGACAGACAGCGCAACCCTTATCCATGAAGAGCTTGAGGCCCTCTTTCTCAGTGACATTGAGGGCATTACCGTCTCCCTTGAGATACCTGTCAAATCGTGAACCGGGTGTAATAAGAGTAGCCTCAAATGCTTCTATAGCGTCCGCCATGTTGTCAAATGTCACAGGATCTTTATCGGATGGGAAGACCTTTCCAAACATAGCCACATATTCAGGCATGCTTTTCACCGCCTTGATTACCAGCTCAGGCGTGTTGTTCATTTCAACAGATGCCTGAACCGGCCCCTTTGCCTGCTGTTTCAGATCCTCTGCCCTTCCATCCCAGAACTGCGCGATGTTAAAGACAGAGTTCAGCACGGTGGGCGCATTCCTCGGGCCTTTTTGCCAGCGGTGGCCTACTGAGGTCTCCTGGAAGTCAGCGCCGCCCATCCCCACATTGTGGCAGGTGTTGCAGCTTATGAGGGCGCTCGCAGAGAGTCTTGGCTCAAAATAGAGCATCTTGCCCAATTCCACTTTCACAGGTGCAAAGGATTTCCCTTTTACCGTCGGCACGTTCTCCGGAAGCGGTTTGAACATGCCCTGAGCCCTTTTCATCACATCGTCTTGAGCAAGAACGGTGGACGCCATAAACATCAGCAAAACCATCGCGAGCGCGACGAATCTTATTGTTTTCATGTCATTCCCTCCTTCAGATTCATAATCAGCAACGAGGTCATTACGCGTCGTTTCCCCTCTTCCTCCCTGGCATGTCCCAACGGAAGAAGCGCGTTATTTTTCTTGCACCTGCGTCGTCAAAAAAATAGGCAGCGTCATATGGGAAATCTGGTCCTGGAGTTCCTCGATTTCGTCGATATGCCCGTCCTCGTCATTCAGGATATGTTCGAGAATTTCCGGGTCGCGAAGTCGTTAACTTCGCCCGCCAGTTTTATTGCTGCATTGTACGCCGCGATAGCTCCTTCTTCAGCGGCATGGTCATTGGCGACCTGTTTGGGAATGTCGCTGCCGATGTGTATCCCCTTCAGATTTGATACGATAGGAATGCCTTCGAGAAAAAGTATTCTCCCGATGAGTTTCTCAGCGTGCTTCATCTCGACAATGGCTCGCTTTTCAATATGTTTGTGCAGTTTCTCATAGCCCCAGCCGGCGCATATCTCGGAGTGCACCATGTACTGGTTGATTGCGCTAAGTTCGTCAGCAAGAAGTGAATTTAAAGCCTCGACAAGTTTCGGATTTCCTTTCATCTTACAAAACCTCCTTTTCAGATATTATTATGTTCGACTTGACCGTTGATATTGTATCATGTTTTCGGCTGTACCTTCGTCAGTTGCGTCTATCCTTATCCACCCCTCCGGCCGCTGCGGTTGCCTCACCGAAAGTCAAGGCTTCCAGGCATGAGGCAACGACAGTTTTTTTTGGCTGCTCCCTCCCCGATAAAGGGAGGGAGTCCGTTGAATGAATCGTTCTTACTTAACCACACCACAGGCTACACGCGCTCCGCCGCCACCCAAAGGAGCCGGCTGATCGGAATAGTTGTCCCCGCCTGCATGGATCATGAGAGAGCGGCCCTTGACATCGGACATCTTGAGTCGCGGAGCAGTGACGGCAGTGGATGCTGTTCCGTCAGCCCCGACGGTGAGTGCCGGAAGATCGCCGAGATGTCCCTTGCCCTCGTGGCCTTCATGCTTGCCTGTTGCGGCTGGATCATAGTGTCCGCCTGCGGCAAGGCCGGGAACCTGCTTGCCGTCCTTCATTCCTGCCGCGCAGTCAGGGTTCTGGTGAACATGGAACCCATGGAGCCCAGGCGTCAGATCGGTGAGCTTCGGGGTGAATACCAGACCCTTCGGTCCTTCGGATATCGTGATTGTGCCGATGCTCTTTGCCGACACCCTGTTCGTTCACCAGATTCATCGTTACCACCGACGTCAGCGGCAAACACCGGGAACGCCGCCAGAAGTGCCCACGACAACAACTGACAGCGATAGTGATAGTTTCATTTGTGTTCCTCCTCTGTTTGATTATGTTGAAGGTTCATGCCTTAGCTTACTGTTTTTCTCCCAGTTAGCAGCCCGTGCAGACCTTTATGCCACGATCAGATGAGGTCGAAGCGGTCCAGGTTCATGACCTTGTTCCAGGCTGCGACGAAGTCACGCACGAACTTTTCCTTCGCATCGTCCTGCGCATAGACCTCGGCCAGGGCGCGCAGCTGCGAGTTGGAGCCGAATACAAGGTCAACTCGGGTAGCGGTCCACTTGAGCTCGCCTGTCTTGCGGTCGCGCCCTTCGAACGTGTCCCTGGCATCGGACGTGGGCTTCCACACGGTGTCCATGTCGAGCAGGTTGACGAAGAAGTCGTTGGTCAGCGTCCCGGGCCGTTTCGTGAACACGCCATGCTGCGACTGGCCTGCGTTGGCGCCCAGCACGCGCAGGCCGCCGACGAGCACCGTCATCTCGGGCGCGCTCAGGGTCAGGAGGTGCGCCTTGTCCACCAGCATTTCCTCGGCCGACACGGTGAATGCCTTCTTCTGGTAGTTGCGGAAACCGTCGGCCTCGGGCTCCAGCACGGCGAACGATTTCACATCGGTCTGGTCTTGCGAGGCGTCAGTGCGACCCGGGGTGAAGGGCACCTCCACCGCGTGACCGGCAGCCTTGGCCGCCGCTTCAACCGCTGCGCAGCCGGCCAGCACGATGAGGTCCGCCATGGAGACCTTCTTGCCGCCTGTCCGGGCGCCGTTGAAGGCCCGCTGGATGGTTTCGAGCACGCCCAGCACCTTGCCCAGTTGCGCCGGCTGGTTGGCTTCCCAGTCCTTTTGCGGCGCCAGGCGAATGCGCGCGCCGTTGGCGCCGCCGCGCTTGTCCGAGCCACGGAAGGTGGAGGCCGAGGCCCAGGCGGTGGAGACCAGCTCCGACACCGACAGTCCCGAGGCCAGGACCTTGGCCTTGAGGTCGGCAATGTCCTTGGCATCGATCAGGGGGTGATCGACGGCGGGAATCGGGTCCTGCCAGATCAGGTCTTCGGCCGGGACTTCAGGGCCGAGGTAGCGGACCTTGGGACCCATGTCGCGGTGGGTCAGCTTGAACCAGGCGCGGGCGAAAGCGTCGGCGAGAGCCTGCGGGTCCTTGTGGAAGCGGCGCGCAATCGGCTCGTAGATCGGGTCGAAGCGCAGCGACAGGTCCGCCGTCGTCATCATCGGGCGGTGCTTCTTCGTCGGGTCGTGCGCATCCGGGATCATGTGCTCTTCGCGCACTTCCGCGGCCTGCCACTGCCAGGCGCCGGCGGGGCTCTTCACCAGTGTCCACTCGTGGCCGAAGAGCATGTCGAAGTACCCCATGTCCCACTTGGTAGGGTTCGGTTTCCATGCGCCTTCGATACCGCTGGTGGTGGTGTGCACGCCCTTGCCGGTGCCGAAGCTGTTCTTCCAGCCCAGGCCCATTTCTTCCAGAGGGGCGGCCTCAGGCTCGGGGCCCACCAGTTTCGGGTCGCCCGCGCCGTGCGCCTTGCCGAAGGTGTGGCCGCCGGCGACGAGCGCGACGGTCTCTTCGTCGTTCATGCCCATGCGGCCGAAGGTCTCACGCACATCGCGGCCCGAAGCCACGGGGTCGGGGTGACCGTTGGGGCCTTCGGGGTTCACATAGATCAGGCCCATCTGCACGGCAGCCAGCGGGTTCTCCAGCTTGCGGTCACCGCTGTAGCGCTTGTCGCCCAGCCATGCGGCTTCGGAACCCCAGTAGATGTCTTCCTCGGGCTGCCAGATGTCCACGCGACCACCGCCGAAACCGAAGGTCTTGAAGCCCATGGACTCCAGCGCCACGTTGCCGGTCAGAACCATCAGGTCGGCCCAGGAGATCTTGTTGCCGTATTTCCTTTTGATCGGCCAGAGCAGGCGGCGCGCCTTGTCCAGGTTGCCGTTGTCGGGCCAGCTGTTGACCGGCGCAAAACGCTGGTTGCCGGTGCCGCCGCCGCCGCGTCCGTCACCGGTGCGGTAGGTGCCGACGCTGTGCCAGGCCATGCGGATGAACAGGCCGCCGTAGTGGCCCCAGTCGGCCGGCCACCAGTCCTGCGAGTCGGTCATCAGCGCGGACAGGTCCTTCTTCAAGGCGGCCAGATCAAGCTTCTTGAATTCTTTGGCGTAGTTGAAATCGGGGCCCATCGGGTTGGAGGCCTGGCGCGAATGCTGGTGAAGGATGCCCAGGTTCAGCTGGTTGGGCCACCAGTCGCGGTTCGATGTGCCTCTGCCGGCAGTGGTTCTACCGGATTTGCCCGTTACCGGGCACTTGCTGTCTTCGTTCATAATATTTACTCCTTTCTGTGTGTGAATTGTTGAACCGCTAAATTTACAGTTCGCGGATTATTCCATTTTTCGATCCGACTGATGCGCCAACAAGCAAGTAATTAACTGTTTTCGTCAGTTTCTTCTTTTCTGCCATACAATCTCCTTTCCTACCTTCATGTGTGCTTCTGCAAAAGGCTGAGCACTGAAGTTGGACCCTCAAGGCAGGGTGTGCTATTCTTCGTGCCGACCTTCTCACCTAAATAGGAACGTATTCCGAAGCGCCCGGAAGAAAAACGTTATCGTCTTCTTCTTGCCCCTGCACTCTTTACAATAACCGTAGTATTCAAACCGCATGCCCTGACAGGCTCGAAAACCGGTCTTCTCTTTACCATCTCGGAGGAGAACAGGCACTTCACTCTCAAAATCCTCTATCTTTCCACACGTTCATGCAGATCAGATTGAGATGATTTGAAACCGTAATATCATAACGGTTATCTCTGTCATAAAACTCAAGTTCCCGTATCAGTCCCTCTCTTTTCAACATATCCAGGGTGTAATAAACCGTTGACAAGCTGATTTTAGGCAACTTCTTCCTGATCCCTTTGAAAATATCTGCAGCTCCGGGGTGCGACATGTCATTTGACAGAAACCTAATAATCTCAAGTCTCTGGGGGGTCAGTTTATATCCCTTCTCCCGGAGACTCGCTGTTAATTTCTGTTCTTTGTCCTGTGGCCCTGGATGGCTCTTCATCTTCGGAATGATTCCTGATTAAAAGTATACATCTTTTTTGTGCTTTGTCAAGTTAAGTATTGTTACCTTCCTTTTGTTGTTTCATCGGTGGATACCAGTGCTCCCCCTCGAAAGAAAAGCAGCGAGGCGGGGGCACGCCGAAGATGGCCAAGTCGTTGGCGCGTTAAAGGCCAATGCAACCATGGCTTGCTCATTGATTCCCGATCCTAAGACGGTCGCTCTCGCCCATCTATACACGCGTATATCTCCAGCGAGCTTAATCAAATTTCTTCTTTTCATCACAATTCTTCCCCGAACCGCTAATAACAACTTTTTTGCAGCCGCACTCCATATTGCCCTTTGCCTTTTCAAAAGCCTCCCTGCCTTCCCTGAATGAAAGCCCCGCAATCACGATCGCTCCTATCGACTCGAGGCCGCCGGATCCGGTAAGTTCATAACCTGCACTCGCCATGAGGAGGACCGCAGAGAGCTGAATACACACACGTTTGCGCACGCGGTTCCCTTTTTCATTTCACTGAAACAATGTTATATTTCCTCTATGCACCATTCAGGCAGCAGGCTTCCCTTCCACTACGGCTGGGTCATCGTCTTTACCGGAACCCTCTGCATCCTTGCGTGCCTCGGTTTTGGACGTTTCGCCCTGGGCATGCTCCTGCCCTCCATGGCATCCACCCTCCACCTGAGCTATTCCCAGATGGGGTTTATCAGCACCGCAAATTTCCTCGGATACCTCATTTCAGTCCTTGTAAGCGGCTTTCTTGCCGTCAGGATGGGAGCGCGGAGAGTCATCTTCTTTGCCCTGCTCCTTGTGGGGATCTCGATGATGCTGGTGAGCCGTGCAAAAAGCTTTGAATACGTCCTTGCCCTCTACTTCCTGACCGGTATCGGAAGCGGGGCGTCCAACGTACCGCTCATGGGTCTCGTCTCCCACTGGTTCGCCAGCACCATCCGGGGCAGGGCAGCGGGATTCATTGTCATAGGGAGCGGTTTCGCCATCATCATCTCCGGGAAGCTCATCCCCTTCATCAACAGGCTTGTGGGTCAGGAGGGATGGAGAATGAGCTGGCTCGTACTGGGATGCCTTGTTCTGATGGTCTCTTTCATCGGTCTTTTCCTCCTGCGGAATAATCCTGAGGAGAAGGGCTTACGGCCAATCGGCAGTGATGATACTGCGCCCTTTTACTCACAGATCATCGACAAGATGGCAGCGAACGTTTACAGAAAACACGTCATCTATCATCTGGGTGCCATCTATTTCCTCTTTGGCTACACCTATGTGATCTATGCCACGTTCATCGTTACCACCCTGGTCAAAGAGAGGGGGTTCCCCGAAACAGTGGCGGGTAATTTCTGGTCATGGGTCGGTCTTTTAAGCCTTGTTTCAGGACCGGTCTTCGGCACCGCGTCCGACAAACTGGGCAGGAAGACAGGCCTCATTATCGTCTTTTTCCTCCAGATGCTCGCATATCTCCTGGTCGCAACAAAACTGCCAGGCGCGTTCCTGTACCTGTCCATCGGCTTTTATGGTATCGTTGCCTGGAGCATACCATCCATCATGGCAGCAGCCGTGGGCGACTACGTGGGCGCGCAGAAGGCGGGCCAGGCCTTCGGCTTCATTACTTTTATCTTCGGTTTCGGTCAGATCATCGGCCCTGCGGTGGCAGGCGTCCTCGCGGAAAAAACCGGAAGCTTTTCACAAAGCTTCTCTATGGCTGCAGTATTTGCGGGAATCGCTATTCTGCTCGCTGCATTTCTGAAAAAGCCGGCATCAAGGCAAAAGCAATAGGCTGGGAATAATATGCCAAAGGGGGCAGAAAGCCTCCCGAGAGACGCGGAACGACAGACCACCAGTCTCTTTGCCGGCATACTCGCTACCCAGGAATTCAGGAATAGTCGGTCACGACAGATACTGAGAAGCTCATCAGCGAAGCTGTATGCACTCCACGATGTCCAGCTTCCCGAAGTCCATGCATCCGTTACACGATATGCAGTCAGCCACCTCTTTGCCTTCTCTGAACTTGTTCGGAAGTTCCGGCTCCCTTATCAACGGCCTTGAAAGAGAAATGAGGTCTGCCTCGCCTTTCCCGAGTACGTCCTCCATGACGGACCGGGACCTCATACCACCAACGACAATGACCGGTATATGCAGCTTGCTTTTAAACGTCTTTCCGTAACTTCTGAAATATGCCTCGTCGGCAGGGCTCAAAATATCAGGCTGGGCGGTCTTCAGGTTCGACTCATACATCCCCCCGCTCGCTTCAACGGCGTCAAGCCCCAGTTCCTCGAGCCGAAGGGCTATTCTCACCGCTTCATCGACCTTCAATCCGCCTTCCATGAGATCATCAGCATTCATCTTTATCAGGAGAGGATAATCGTCCCCCACCTCTTTCCTCACCACTTTATAGACCTCTTCCGTGAAATGGAATCTCCTCTCCTCATCTCCACCCCAGTAATCATCGCGCCTGTTGGTGTAGGGGGAAAGGAATTCGCTCACAAGGTAGCCGTGGGCCCCGTGGATCTGGACGGCGTCAAACCCTGCGATCCTCGCCCTCCTTGCGGCATCCGCAAAGGCATCGATGACCTTCCATATCTCTGCGTCGGTCATTGCCCTGGGCATTATCTTCGTTGAAGTGTCATACACTGCTGATGGAGCCAGAGGGTCGCTGCCTCCCAAAAGGATAGGGAAGGACTGCCTGCCTCCGTGCACAAGTTGAATGGCGATCACGCCGCCGAGCTCATGCACGGCAGAGGTGAGCTTCCTGAGCCCCTGGATATAAATGTCGCTGTGGATGCAGGTCATCTGGGGAATAGTCCTCCCTGACGGATGCACCAGGGCATTGCCGGTGATCATGAGCCCTATCCCTCCCCTCGTGAGATCTTCATAGAGTTCGATCAGGGACTCTGTCACAAAACCGTCCTCGTCCGCCCTCTTCTCGTAGGTGGCGGAACGAACGAGACGGTTTTTGAGATTCAAACCGCTGAAAGAAAAAGGTTCAAATATCATGATTGCCTCCTCACAATTTTAATCGTATAGCCATTCGTATCGCCTCTATCATGCTGGATGGATCTGCGATCCCTTTCCAGGCGATATCGTACGCAGTCCCGTGATCGGGTGACGTCCTGATAATGGGCAACCCCACCGTAACATTCACTCCCGTATCAAAGGCTATCATTTTCAGAGGGATCAACCCCTGATCATGATACATGCAGACAACGATATCGAGCTCGCCTTTATAAGCCTTCCGAAATATCACGTCAGGAGGATAAGGACCTTCCACTCCAATCCCTTCCTCCCTTGCCGCCTCTATCGCAGGAACGATCTCCTCCGCCTCCTCCGTCCCCAGTATCCCCGATTCGCCCGCGTGGGGATTGAGCCCGGAAACAGCGATCACCGGTCTCCCGACGCCCAACATGTCACAGGCCTTCCTAGCGAGGCGGATGGTCTGCAGCACTCGCTCCTTCGTCACAAGGCCGGGGACATTCCTTAACGCCGTGTGAATCGTCACCAGGATGACCTTCAGGGGTCCTCCGGCAAGCATCATGGCATATTCTTTCGCCCCTGTGAGTTCAGCGAGCATTTCCGTATGCCCGGGCCAGGGGAAACCGGCAAGTTTCACCGCTTCCTTTGAGATGGGCGCGGTAACCACACCATCCACCCTTTTTTCGACCGCGAGTCCCACCGCCTTCCTTATGTAGCGGACACAGGCCGCCCCGTTTTCCTTGTCCGGTTTTCCCCTCTTAAAGGTGCTCAGGGATCCGGAGTGGATGCACCACAGGGAGGCAGGTGAAGAAACGGCTTCATCCACCCTCTCGATCTTCCGTATTGCCAGGGGAACCCTGAACGCGGAGACTGCTTCTTTTATCACAGAGAGATCACCGATGACAATGGGCAGACATTCGCCGGATATGGCAGGCAACGCCTTAACGACCACTTCAGGCCCTATGCCTCCGGGATCTCCGGTGGTTATGGCCAGCTTTTTCATGGTGTGAGCATGTCCTTACGGATAGTGCTATGCCTCCTTTAATGATTTCACTATAATAATACCAGACGGGAATAATTTCTATTTCAGCGGAGGGGGAAAATGGGTTGTGAAGATGCTGCTTCCTGCTGGAAGCTCATTATGTCCGATATTTCGAAAAACAGAGGACTACTGTCTGTCATAGAGAAGTTTGCCCGCGAAAACAGAGCGCCTGCACCCATAGTGTTCGGCACTTCCGGCTGGCGGGGCGAGATCGGCACCGATTACACTTTCAACAACGTGCGGGTGGTGACGTCGGCCATCATCGAAATGTTCAGGGCCGAAGAGGGACCCGTGCTGCAGGCCATGGGGGTGAACGGCTTTGAGGAGATAAAGAGACGGGGCGTGATCGTGGGCCATGACAACAGGTTCCTCGGCCCTGATTTCGCCATGGAAGTGATTGGGCTTCTCCAGAGGGAGGGCATCAGGACATGGTATGCGGGGGAAGCGCCCACTCCGGAATTTTCTGCCGGGATCGAGATGTTGCAGGCAGCTTGTTCCATAAACCTTACCCCTTCCCATAACCCTGCAAATTACGCCGGCTTCAAGTTCAACCCCTCTGACGGCGGTCCCGCGGGATCCGAGATCACTGAGAGGATAGAAGAGATCTCCAACAGGATGATGAATGAGGCGGTTGTTATTGCAGCGGGAAGACCTGAAAGGTCGAGAAGATCGATCTTGCTGCGCTGTACCTCGACTACATAGAACAGCGAAAGACGCTTGACCTTAAAGCTATCCGGGAGTTTGTCACAACCTCGGACTGTATCATCTGCATTGACAATGTCCACGGGGCAACGAGGGGCCGGATACAGAGGATTCTCGGGAAGCAGCGGCGGAGATCAGATATCTGCAGGACAGAGGATGATTTTCTCTTCGGTGGAGTCGCACCTGAGCCGTCAGAAAAGAACATGGCAGGAGTCGAAAGGGTCTTAAGAGAGAAGAGCGCGCGATTCAAACTGGGAGTCATCATGGACCCTGACGGAGACCGGATACGTTATTCCGACGGCGCCATGCAGATACCCATGAACTATTTCGGAGCGATGGCATTCCATTTTCTCTCCGTATACAAGAAGTATTTCCGGAGTGGTGGCAAAGTCGGTCGGGACAAGCAATTTTGTGAATGCCATAGCAGAGAAACTCGGAGTGCCGGTGAAGGAGACAAGGGTCGGGTTCAAGAACTTCAGGCCCTATCTCTTAAGAACGGCCTCTGAGAAAGGGCGATCGTCGCCTTCGAGGAATCCGACGGGATATCCGGGTATAACCATACCCTCGAAAAGGACGCCCTCTTCGGACTGCTCCTCGCCCTGGAGATGATGGCGGTCACCGGAAGAACCTCAGCGAATATCTCAGGGATATCATGGATGAATTCGGACACTACTACCCCGACCGTTCGGGCATCTCGGTGGACCGTTCCTTTGTCGGGAGACCCTCTGATAAGAAAGCTCTCGGTGATCCGGGAACAGTATAGAAAGGGGACTGTCTCTCACCATAGGTGGGGC
Source organism: Nitrospirota bacterium (assembly GCA_963699545.1). Lineage (GTDB taxonomy): Bacteria > Nitrospirota > Thermodesulfovibrionia > Thermodesulfovibrionales > UBA9159 > JAMCQB01. The sequence continues at coordinate 128,742 of CAVOUE010000010.1, forward strand.
GAAGAGAACGGTTAAGGACATGATCACCGTTGACGGGACAAAGCTGGTCTTTGATGACGGCTCGTGGCTCATGATACGACCCTCAGGCACAGAGCCCAAGGTGAGGTTCTACATCGAGGCAAGGACCGAGGAGGGCAAGAAAGCGGTCTTTGAGACAGCAGAGAGAATGACCAGGGAAGCGCTGGGAATGGCATGAGCCAGGAAAGTACTTTTTGACTGAGAAATATACTTTCCGTTTCTTCCTGTAAACCGCAATAGCTTCGGCTTGTAATAACTGTTTTATACCGGTCGTAACAAATAAATTTAAGGAGCAGCAACAATTCATTAATAATTCCTGACCTTTGACAACCGCATCCGCGATCGAATCGATATCGTATGCAACGTCTTGGGAAATACATTTCTTCTTCTTACAGTAGTGTACCCCTTGTCAACGATATCCCCGAATTCTTCCTTCATGGTTACAAGTTTTTCCATTCCGTTACAGCCCTTCTGCCTGTGGCAGTGACGCTGAATATATCGCATTTTGCACCTTCATATCGAACTCTATCCAGCGTCACTGCATAATATTTTGCACCTTGATATCGGAATCTGACTCGCAAGCGCGTAGACCTGAGCATATTCTCTGACCTCACTCACAAATAGCAGGCAAGTCATCTATTTCGTGCTTGAGATACTTTCACGATCATGCCCCAGTCACTTCGCATTTCTTTTCCATGGTTTCATCACCATTATTGTCGCTCCAAGGCTCCTTTTTCAACTCAGCCAGCACGATGTCCGCCACCTGCCGTGCTGTCTCTCTTCGTTCTTCTCCTGGGACAGAATCAATATCAAATCGGTCTGTATACTTCTTGTAAATAGAAAGGGCATCGAATTGGACCAGATTATCCTCCCCAATCAGATTTTCCAGAATCCTGCCGTGGCAGCGAAGGAAACAGCCGTCTATAAGCACAACTTTCCCCGTTTTCTTGATCCACTGTGCTATTGCAGAATGGGGAACGGTGAAGAGCTCTCCATGGCAACCGCTTCGATACGCCTCCTCCTTTGCCACCAGGTGGGCCGCAAGACGGGCGATCTCGCCTCTGATGCAGGCCCCTTCGCACGAGAGGACCGGTATTTTTCCTTCGTCCAGGTTCCTGCTGCCGACCTTTTCTCCTATGGGACAGGTTCCTCTGTCTTTGAAATCTCGACATTGAATATGCCGTTTGATTCTTTCATTTCTTTCTCCTTTGAGGTTCAGCTGCATCCTGTGCTCGGCTGCAGCAGGGATACTTGTCATTGCTTCCGTAATGCTTTCCATCTGGCCGCGCAGTCGGGAAATGCCCCTTTGCCCGCGCAGCACTTTTTCATCATCTCAAACATTCCATGCCCCGGCGTAGCGAATCTGAAGTCAGTCGGATTGTGCCTTGTCACCCTTGTCTTTTGTTTTTTCTGCCGTGCATTTCGTACCTCCTGGACTCTTTGCGATTAATTTGTCATCAAAAGACACTCAGTTTTGCCCAGTTATGTACTCTTTTCTTTTCCTCATACTCTTCCTTATTGATCTCGCCCTGAGCGTACCGTTTTTTGAGTGTATCAAAGGCCGAGTCTGCAACGTCTCCGCCGTGGCTGCTTGTACTGCAGATCCCCGACCAGCACATCATCGAACTCCTGCGTCCTTCTCATCATGAAAAAGCAAAGAACCATCATAGCGATCATGATGAGCGGAAATATCCACCAATAGTCCATAGCCAAAACCAGCACGGAAACATATGCCTCACCTCCTTTCACCCCTATAGACGAGGGAAAGGAGGAAAAGGATACACCTTTAATCTGATTCTTTGAGTTGTCTAATGGCGGATTTCAGGTCGCAGGAGAGCACGTCACGCTCATCATGGTATAAACAGCAGAGGTTCTCCAGTTCTTTTTTCAGTTTTTTCCTGGCCCGGTGTAGTCTGATCTTTGACAGTGTCAAGGCTGACTTGAAGGATTTCGGCAATTTCAGTGATTTCCAACTCTTCCAGTTCACCGAGCACGATCACAGTCCTGTACTCTTCGGGAAGTTTCTTTATAACATTTCGAATGCACGCGTTCATTTCCTTCCGAATAAGCTGTTGATCGATAAAAGACATCTTCCCTCGTAATCGATACAGGCTCCTCTTCTCTTTCCGTATCGATGGACGAAAGTTCCGTGGTCATCTGCGAAGTGCGGCGCAGATGATCCAGTGCAGCATTGGTTGCGATTCGGTATATCCACGAAGACAATTTTGACTCACCCCTGAAGTCTTTCAATCCGTGGCTTACCTTTAGAAACACCTCCTGCGTCAGGTCATCCGCTTCATTCGCACCGGTCATCCTGGCAAGATAGCGATGTATTTTTGGCCGGAAGGCATCATAAATAGGCTGAAACTCTAATTTGTTGTCAGTCAAATAGTCACGCTCCCTAGTTTAAAAAGGTTGGCACTTTCTTAGCAAAACCAATAGGCGTAAGCTCGATCTTCATAATAACTCCTGACCGTTGACAATCGCATCCGCAATCGAATCAACATCGTATGCAACGTCCTTGGAAAATACATTTCTTCTTCTTACAGTATTGTATCATTTTATCAACAACATCTCTGAACTCTTCCTTCATGGTAGCCAACTCGGGCGATTGCGATGTGGGTGGCTGTATCGAGCCCTCAGTTGTTCCTAATGGTGTTTTATTCCAATCGTACTATTGATAGAGCTTCGGTTTTGACTATCTATCGATTAGTCGGTGTACTCCTCATTTTGAATAAGCGAGACAGCTACGAAACATATCTTTTCATTTCAATAAGTTGAGAGATATCTGGACGGCAGTTGCCGAATCCAGCTGTTCATGTGTAACCTTACGGTTGTCTTCGCCGTCTGTTATAATAGAAGCAAGAGATGGGACCTTTCCTCTATTGCGAAGGAAGAAACAGGAGATGCTCTGTTTACAGGGAGATAGATATGAAAAAGACCATTTGTCTTGTTCTTGCAGTGTTGGTGCTGGTTCTTGCAAGTGGCTTGAACGACTACGCATATGGGCAGCGATCCTTCTCGGTGGCGGTGGCGGCTCGCATGGCGGTGGCTGGCACGGTGGCGGCGGTGGCTGGCACGGTGGCGGCGGTGGCTGGCACGGTGGCGGCGGTGGCTGGCACGGTGGCGGGGGTGGCTGGCACGGTCACGGCGGCTGGCACGGCAGTGTCTGGATCGGACCAGGATGGGGATGGGGATGGGGTCCGTGGGGATGGTGGGGATTGGGCTATCCTTACTATCCTTATGCATATTACCCTTACTATTCGGCACCGGCTGTCATCGAGCAGCAGCCTTCGGTATATGTCGAGCCAACCCCTCGGCGGGAGGAGCAGAGTTATTGGTATTACTGTCCGAATCCCCAAGGCTACTATCCTTATGTGAAACGCTGTCCTAAGGGCTGGGTGAAGGTTCTTCCTGTTCCGCAGGACGGGGAGGAGTAAAGACATGATAAAGCTCTGGAAAAACATCTTTTCGTTTCTCATGATCGTGGCGCTGGTCGGATGCGCAACAATCCCCAGCGGACCCAGCGTTATGTCTCTTCCCGGCACGGGCAAGAGCTTCGATGAGTTCCGGGTGGATGACGCAGTGTGCCGCCAGTTTGCTTATGAACAGGCGGGCGGAATGAGCGGTCAACAGGCCGCTCAAAATTCGGCTGTTTCGAGCGCCGTTGTCGGCTCAGCCCTTGGCGCCGCAGCAGGTGCGGCTATCGGCAGCGCTTCGGGCCAGATGGGAGCCGGAGCGGCGATAGGCGCCGGCAGCGGGTTGCTCCTTGGCAGCGCTGTTGGCAGCAGCTATGCGTATCACTCCTACTATGAGGCGCAGAGGCGTTACGACAATGCGTATATGCAGTGCATGTACGCAAAGGGGAACAGGATCCCGGTCTATGGAGGATACAGCGGAGGGTACAGCGCCCCGGCTCGTTCCGCTTCAGGCAGGTGGACTACACCGCCTCCGCCTCCGGCGGGCTATCCCCCGCCTCCGCCCGAGGAGTGATCGGATAGCGGGTCGTTCTCTGGATATTGGTTTGGTAAAGACGCTGTGCGGCGATCCGGTCTTCCCGGTGTCGCCGCACAGGATATCTCTACCCTTTCTTCGCTAACTCCCTGAAGTACTTTCTTATCCGCGTAGCATTCGTCCCCACATCGCTAAGCCCAACCCGCGAAACTGACCTTACGTCGATACGGCTTCCATTGTTAAAAGGAATGATGCGGATGACGATGTCGTCCTTGAAACCGAACCACACCGTTGTGTCAGTGGCCTCGATACGCATTTCCTCCTTATCTACATCCACGATGAGCCATGACATTTTCTGTGCGGCCAACAGGGCTTTATCAAAGGCCTTATCAGGGGGGATGTCAAGCATGAGGGGCTGAATGTCAGGATATGCCTCATGCTGCTTCACCGCTATCTCGGGGCCGCCGTAGTCCGGGGGATTGGAAGCATTCTTCCGGAGCGGGAGGACCGCGATAAATCGGGGAGGGTTTTCGGTGTCGGTAGTGATATCATGGATCCTTGGCAGATGTTTTGCGGCCTGATACCAGGAAAAGGGACGCCTAAAGCAGTGACCCCCAGACCAAGAGCGATGCAGGAGAGCAGGAAGTGGTGCCAGAGGTTCTTACGCAGTCCGGAAACAAGGCCGATAAGCGAGAAAAGGGAGGCTATTCCTCCTGCGATGGCTGCTCCTCCGAGGATCTTGAAACCGGTGCCGAAATGCCACAATCCCCATCGACTTCCCAACCCTGAGATCATCGCGGAGGCAACAGATACAAGGGAAAGGACGGGTCCGAGAAGTGTGAACCTTGATAATGAACGAACGGGTCTGTTCTTTTCTTCGTCCATGCTTCGTCCTCCCTCCTTTAAAGTGTATCAGGGTTGCGGCCGGGTTTCCACTCCGTCCAGTGAGGTCGTGTCGCCGCTGCCAGCAGGATAATTGACGGAACGCGCATCAACGTTTTATCATAAGCGACTATGGTGGAGCCGGAAAAACAGCTTGAGGTCATCAAAAGGGGCGTCGTCGAGATAATCGTCGAAGGGGACCTTCTCCGCAAACTCGAACGATCCTTCAGGGAGAGAAAACCCCTTCGCATTAAAGCGGGCTTTGACCCCACCGCCCCCGACATCCATCTCGGCCATACCGTGCTCCTTGAAAAGATGCGGCAGTTCCAGGAGCTGGGGCATGAAGTGATCTTTCTGATCGGTGACTTCACCGGGATGATCGGGGACCCTTCCGGAAAGAACGAGACGAGAAAACCCCTCACAAAGGAAGAAGGTACTCGAGAACGCAAAGACTTACAAAGAGCAGATATTCAAGATACTTGACCCCCGGAAGACTGTAATAGACTTCAACTCCCGATGGATGTCATCCATGACCGTGGAGGATATGATCAAGCTCACCAGTCATTACACCGTCGCGAGAATGCTCGAAAGAGAGGATTTCAAGAATAGATTCGCCAATCAGGGCCCGATAAGCATACACGAATTCATCTACCCGCTGGTACAGGGATATGACTCGGTGATGCTCAAGGCAGATGTGGAATTGGGCGGGACCGATCAGAGATTCAATCTCCTTGTGGGAAGAGAACTCCAGAAAGAGTATAACCAGGAACCGCAGTGTCTTGTGATCATGCCGCTCCTTGAAGGCACGGACGGTGTAAAGAAGATGTCGAAGAGTCTCGGAAATTATATTGGGATAAACGAGCCTCCTTTTGAGATCGACAAGAACAATCGGGAAGCTACCGGCATGTTCCCCAAGATTATGAGATTGAAATCAAAAGAGCTGATGCTGCGTTACTATGAGCTTCTCAGTCATGTTTCCATAGAAGAACTGACCGCTTTGAAGCAAGGGATACACAATGGCACGCTTGATGACCTAAAGGCAAGGGAAGACCTTGCGTTGGAAATGGTCGAAAGATATTGGGGAAAAGAGGCGGCCATAAAGGCGAAGGGAGAATTTGAACATATCATAGACAGGGAACTGCCTGATGAAATCCCGACGATAACGATCTCGCTGGAGGGAGGAAGCGTTTCAGGAGGTGCCATGGAAGTTGAGAGGCAGACCTGGCTGCCCCAGATAATGAAGAATACAGGGCTTTCGAAGAGCACCGGTGAGGCGATAAGGCTTATTAAGCAGGGTGGCGTGAAAGTGAATAATGGGACAGCCGCTGATCCCGACATGAAATTGTCACAGGGTGAATATATCATTAAGGTCGGCAAAAGAAGATTCCTGAAGGTAACGATAGCGTCATGATCACCACCACCGAAATAATCCTACGTTTCCTTCTCGGTGCGGCTGTAGGCGGCATTATCGGCTTTGAGAGGTCCACTCATGGAAGGGCGGCGGGCTTCAGGACTCACCTTCTCGTCTGCGTTGCCGGGGTCCTCATCATGACCGTGTCCGAGTACTATCATTACCTGAGTTTATGGGATCCTTCCTATATACGCGTCGACCCGGCGCGGCTCGCAGCGGGCGCCATCACCGGTGTCGGTTTCCTCGGCGCAGGGGTCATCGTGAAAAGCGGGTTGAACGTCCAGGGACTTACCACCGCCGCATGCCTCTGGATCGTCTCCGCCATCGGCCTCTCCATAGGAAGCGGTCTCTACGTTGCCGGTCTTGCAAGTTTTGTGATCACCTACCTTTCGCTCTGGCTTTTGAGGAGGGTTGAAGATAAGATGCCGCGACTCTCCTATAAGTTTATGACCATCGTGATGGAAGGTCGGGGCGATGAAGGGTCTATCAGATCCGTCATCGAAAAATGCGGGGCTTCCGTAAGCCGTATCGACTATGAGAGGGACCTGGAACGTTCCGTATCAACGTACAGCATCACGGTCTCCTTCAGAGACGAAAGTAGTCCGAAGACAATTCTCGACGGTGTCTCATCCCTCCCTCTTGTAAAAAAGGTCGTCATCACCAGCTGAAGTTCGATGTTCAACTTCTTCCTGCACTCCGCGCCTTTCGCATCTGATCACACGCCGGAATCGGTCTGAGGGCCGGCAGGTCGATGGCTTGTCCTGCAACCGGATGATGTAGTACATTATAAGCGGTATTCTTGCAGGAAGCTTTTTACCTGCCATCCTTGGGTGGCAGGAATACATTTTAAGGAGGCAGGAAGAACGATGGCTAAAGCAGCGAAGAAAGTGACCCAAAAAAAAGCGAAGACAGCCGCAAGACCGACAGCAAAGAAGCTTGCAGTGCCTGCATTCACCGCCAGGACAGCGAAAGAGATTACCGCAACCTTCCATGATAGTATAGGGTTGACCGCAAAGGTTGCCGCAGCTCTTGCAGCGGCGAATGTGAACATCCTTGCCGGGACCGGCTATTCTGCCAGCGGCGCACGCCGTAAAGCAATCTTCACCCTGATCGTGGACGATCTGGCCAAGGCGGAGAAGGCCCTCGAAAAGATCGGCGCTGATGACGTACAGGATTCCTCGATCATCATGGTGGAGATGGCAAACAAGGTAGGAGCGCTGAAAAGGATATCAAAGATCATTGCCGATGCCGGTATCAACATCTACTATTTTTACTCCACCACCAGCAGCGGGAAGACGGCAACCTGTGTAATCAAGACAGCCGACGACAAGAAGACCATCAACGTTCTGCATAAAGCGTAAACAACATACTGCACAACGAGACCACCCTGTATCAGAGGGTGGCCCTTCGGGGCGGGGGCTTGATACGCTGCCTTCGGAGAGCCCCTCTTTGGGTAATTCGCACTGGGTGCACGGCATCAAGAGCGATCAGCAGCAGGTGAGACAAACTCGGCCGACCTGTCAACCCATCGGCACGTCAAATTACCGGCGAGCCTTCTTTTTTATAATCTCCCGAACCATGGCTTCTATCGTCGACTCCTCCGGCATGATATCCACCTTCAGCCCGGCCTTCTCGATGGCCTTCGCCGTCACCGGTCCGATCACGGCAATGGAGACACCCTTGAGGAGATCGAAGGCGTCACTGCCGATAAGCCCGACGAAATTATTGAAAGTGGCAGCGCTTGTGAAGGTGGCAACCGTGATCCGGCCCTCCTTCAGGAACCGCTTAAGTCTTTTCCCGTGAAGTTCGGGCTTGACCGTCCGGTAGGCAACAGGGACATCAATCTCCCCACCCAGTTCCCTCACCTTTTCCGGAAAAACCTCTCTCGCCGTTTCCGCCCTCGGCAACAGGAATTTCATTCCTTTCAGAGCGCTGACCGGTGACTGCTGATCGCCGACTTTCTTAAATTCCTCAATCAACCCTTCCGCACGGAATTCTTCAGGTACGAGATCCACCTTCATCCCGTATTTCTTTATCTCGCCGGCGGTCTTTGACCCTATGGCGCACAGCTTGATCCCCTTGAGGTCCCTTATATCCTTTTCTTTTTCAAAAAATCTCTTTAAGAAATATCTCACACCGTTTGCGCTGGTAAAGATGATCCATGTATAGGAATGTATCTGTGCAATAGCCGCATCAAGACCGCTATAGTCATCAGGAGGAACGATCTCGATGGTCGGAAATTCGATGATCTCGGCGCCAAGTTCTTCGAGGGACTCGAACCCTGCCGAGTGCTCTCTTGTGACAAGGACCCTGTGGCCGAACATCGGCTTGTCCTCGTACCATTTCAGGGTATCCCTGAGCTTCACCACATCGCCGATCACCACCACTGCGGGGGGCTTTATCTCATGCCCTTTCACATCCGAAACAATGTCCTTCAATGTGCTGACGACGGTCTTCTGGTCCGGTCTGGTTCCCCACCGGACAACAGCCACGGGGGTCTCAGGACTCCTGCCGTTCTCCATGAGTTTCCGAACAAGCATGTCGAGGTTCTTCACTGCCATAAGGACAACAATGGTGCCGACCCCCGTTGCGAGCTTTGCCCAGTCAACGGCTGATTCCTCCTTGGTGGTATCCTCATAGCCGGGGATGACCGCAAAGGATGAGGAATAGAGCCTGTGGGTGAGCGGGATCCCGGCATATGCCGGAGCTGCAATGGCAGAACTCACTCCGGGGACCACTTCGAAAGGGATACCCCTTTTCGCAAGGACACCCGCCTCTTCGCCGCCCCTGCCAAAGACAAAGGGGTCACCTCCCTTGAGTCTGCAGACGATCTTCCCTTCCTCTGCTTTTTTCACAAGGACATCGTTTATCTCATCCTGAGTCATGGTATGGTGTCCGCCCCGTTTCCCGGCATAGACGAATTCAGCGTCCTGGCTGATGTAGTTAAGGATCTGGGGATTGAGATGCAGGTCATAGACGACCACTTCCGCTTTCTGGAGGCATTTCATGCCTTTCACGGTGAGAAGCCCGATGTCTCCTGGCCCGGCGCCGACGAGATAGACCTTGCCCCTTCCTCTTTTCATGCATAATTGTATCATAAAGGCTGGGAGATGGGTGCGCCGGTGACATGCGGGGTTTGTGATATACTTTGGAAAAAAGCCATGAGAGTGTACGACATCTCCAGGAAGAACCGCGACGGCCTTGGACGTTCACTGGCATATGTGATCTTAGGATATATTATACCGCGAGGAGCAGAAATGGGACGTGACAGAGGGGCGCACAAGAGTGTTATAGTAGAGGTCATTCAATCATGACCATCCGGGAACAGACAGAAGAGATAGAGAAGACGATCCTCCATCCGAAGGCCTGCCTCAGCTCGCGGAGCCGGGGCAGACTGAAGCGTGAGAAGGAGGGGGAGATCAGGACCTGTTTCCAGAGGGACAGGGACCGGATCATCCATTCAAAGGCCTTCAGGAGATTAAAACACAAGACCCAGGTCTTTCTTGCGCCGCAGGGAGATCATTATCGAACGAGGCTGACCCACGTCCTTGAGGTCTCACAGATCGGGAGGACCATAGCAAGGGCCCTCCGCCTGAACGAGGACCTCACCGAGGCTATTGCACTGGGACACGACCTCGGGCATACTCCCTTTGGTCACGCCGGGGAATCTGTGCTGAGGGAGATACACCCGGGGGGCTTTGACCACTATAAACAGAGTCTCAGGGTGGTGGACTTCCTCGAAAGGAACGGCGAGGGATTGAATCTCACCCATGAAGTGAGGAACGGCATAGTAAAACATTCCAAAGGCAAGGGGTTGATCATCCCCGATGCTCCCGGAGAGAAGGCAGAGACCCTTGAAGGTCTCACCGTCAGGGTATCGGACATCATAGCCTATGTGAACCATGACCTTGATGACGCCCTGAGGGCCGGCGTGATCAAGAGGTCCGATATTCCAAGGGATATCCTGAAGGTCCTCGGCGACAACCATTCCAGAAGGATAGACACGATGGTAAAGGACGTGATATTTAACTCCCTCGGGAAGGACCTGGCGGAACTGGCCATGAGCGAAGCGGTCTCTGTGGCGACGTACACATTGCGGGACTTCCTCTATGAGCGGGTCTACGAAAGTGGAAAGATTTTGGGAGAGTTTATGAAGGCAAAGAAGATTCCTCGGTGATCTCTACAGATATTATCTTGAGCACATAGAAGAGGTCTTCAGGGACATCCCTGCGGAGAAGAAACTGAACAGGCACAGGATGGTGTGCGATTTCGTGGCGGGGATGACCGACCGGTTTGCCATGGCGACCTATGAGAGGCTCTTTCTGCCTCAGCAATGGACCATCGTATGAGTAAGGACCGTATACAGGAGCTTACAAAGGAACCGAAGATCGCCTACTTCTCCATGGAGATAGGCCTCAGGACCGATATGCCCACCTACAGCGGCGGCCTCGGGGTGCTGGCGGGTGACACTGTTAAATCAGCTGCGGACCTGAGACTTCCCATGGTTGCTGTCACCGTCCTGTGCAAGAAGGGCTATTTTCACCAGATGCTCGACGAAAAAGGCAGGCAGACCGAATCGCCGGAAAGCTGGGACCCTTCCCTGTTCATGGAGCTTCTCCCTCAACAAATAACGGTGGAGATAGAGGGAAGGGATGTGTATGTCCAGGCGTGGATCTATGAGGTGAAGAGCCTGACGGGCGGGAACATCCCGGTCTTTTACCTGGACACGGATGTCGTGGAGAACGGCCCCGGGGACCGCGACATCACTTCCTCTTTATACGGCGGAAACAGGATGTACAGGCTCAAGCAGGAGATCGTCCTCGGCATCGGGGGCGCCAGGATGCTCCGCCGGCTTGGCTTCGAGATCAAGAAATACCACATGAACGAGGGGCATGCGAGCCTCCTTGCCCTGGAGTTGCTGAAGGAATACAAGCGTGACATAGAAGAAGTATGGGATGAGCGCCTCGTATGGGATGTCGAGAGGGTGAAGAATCTCTGCGTCTTCACGACCCACACTCCTGTTGAAGCGGGGCATGACAGGTTCTCCTATGATAGTGTGATGAAGGTCCTGGGAGAGCCGATTCCGCTGAACGTCCTGAAGGGCCTTGGGGGTAAAGACGACCTTAATATGACTCTCCTTGCCCTGAACCTCAGCGAATTTGTGAACGGTGTCGCCAAGAAGCACGGCGAGGTGTCCCAGCATATGTTCCCGGGATATCAGATCCATGCGATAACCAACGGCGTTCACTCCTACACCTGGACATGCGACAGCTTTAAGAGGCTCTATGACAAATACCTTCCGGGCTGGGCGAATGAGCCTGAAATTGTTCGTGCGGGTGGGCCGCGTTCCTGATGAAGAACTCTGGGAGGTCCACCGTGAGGCGAAAAAAGCCCTCATGGATTTCGTCCGGTCCAATGCAGGGGTCGAAATGAACCCTGATATCCTCACCATCGGGTTTGCCCGGAGGGCGACCGCCTACAAGAGGGCGGACCTTCTCTTCAGTGACATCGAGAGGCTCAAGAGGATCGGCGCGGGGAAGATACAGGTTGTTTATGCCGGGAAGGCCCATCCCCGGGACGAAGAAGGCAAACAGCTCATCGAAAGGATCTTTGCGATCAAGGCGAACCTTAAGGACAGCGTCAAGATCGCCTACCTGATGAACTACAATATGGACATGGCCCTGAAGCTCGTGTCCGGCGTTGATATCTGGCTCAACACTCCCCTGAGGCCCCTGGAGGCATCAGGCACCAGCGGCATGAAGGCTGCCCATAACGGCGTTCCCAACTTCAGCGTCCTGGACGGCTGGTGGATCGAAGGTCATATAGAAGGCTTCACCGGCTGGGCCATCGGTCCGCAGCCCACAGAGAAAGAGAACAATGTCTCTGAGAGCAGTATGGATACGCGTGATGCGGAGGACCTTTACCTCAAGCTCGAAAACATCATCATCCCCACCTTCTACAACGACAGGCGCACCTGGATGCGGATCATGCAGAACGCCATCGGGAAGAACGCCTATTACTTCAATTCTCACAGGATGATGAGGAGATACGTCACCGAGGCGTATATCAGATAGCGTCAGGCTATTTTCTGTTCAGGAGGTCGTCCTCTAAACCAAGGTGGTCCGATTCTATCTCTGAAAGGGCGGCGAATACCTTTTTCACCCTCGGCTCCATGGCCTCTTCGGCAAATTTCTTATACAGGGCTGCTGCACCCCTTTCCCTTTCGTGAGCCGTTCTGAGGTTCTCCCTGTCATCATCGGTGGCCACCTCTTTCCCCTTTTCAGGCTGAGGCATATCACACTTGAGGATCTTCCTCACCACGGAGGCATGCTCGGCCTCGACCTTCGAGAGATACTTGAATATCCCCTGAAGCTCAATATCCTTTGTCTTCAGCATGGCATCCCGGTAAAAGGGGGCATTGTTCACTTCAAGCTGGAGGGTTGTTTCGAGGTTCCTTCTCGATACATCAGACAACTCGCCTATCCCTAGATTTTCATCGGCCCAGTCAGCCGCATTTACGAAATAGCTACCCTTCGCACCGCAGGAAAAGGACAGTGAGAAGGCCTTTCACTACCGGCATAGGCTTCGCCACATATGAGACAACGGTAGGAAGTCATATCTCTTCCCCTTTATTTCTCCCCGATGAGATAGTAATATTCCAGATCGAGCAACCTTCTCTTGATATCGGTTCCCCCCGAGTATCCCCCAGGGAGCCATCGGATTCGATCACGCGGTGGCAGGGGATAATGATCGGCAGCGGGTTCTTGCTGAGGGCCTGGCCCACTGCCCTTGAACCCTTCGGGCTTCCCGCCTTCTCCGCGAGCCATTTGTATGTCCGCGTCTCTCCATAGTGGATATCCTTCAGAGAAAGCCAGACTCTTCTTTCGAAATCCGTGCCCTGAAAGAACTGGATGTCCTGCCGAAACTCCCTCAGCCTTCCCTCAAAATAGTCGAGCAACTGCTTTCTGAATGACTCAGGGGCCTTCCCTTTCGGATGGGGAGGTTTCTCCCCCCCGAACCCTATTTCCGCCAGCCTTTTGCCCGAAAACACAAGGACAAGGAGTCCAAGAGGGCTTTGAAATGTGTCATAAAAGATCCCTGCTCTGCTGCTCATTCCTGTTCTAGACGGGTCCGGGCGACCCCCTTTCCGCACACACTGCTACGAAAGGAAATCTTTCGCCTTCTCAGAAGCCTTGCTCTCCCCTTCACCTTCTTTTGCATATATCTCTACCCTGTCCCCTCCCTTCCTTATGGCCTGGGCCATCGCCTTTTCGCAGCTCAGAATGAGCTCCTCAGGCGAATGTCCGTCCAGAAAGGCCAGCCCCACGCTCACAGTGAGCCTTCCCCTGGGCTGGGTCTCCTCGTGGGAGAAGGGGTAATTCTTTATTATAGCATTGAACCGGTTCCCTAAAGAGAGGGCCGCAGAAAGGACCGTATTGGGCAGGATTACGGCAAAGGCGTCTCCGCCGTATCTCACTACAACGTCGGATCCCCGTATGTTCTTTGAAAGGAGTTCGGCGATCTTTTTCAGCACGATGTTCCCCGTATGCTCGCCGTTATCCCTCATGTACTGGCCGAAGAAATCCACATCGAGGACCATGAGGTTCAGAGGCTGTTTGTACCGCACCGCCCTCTCCACCTCCTGGGCAAGGCGCAGCTGGAAATAACGGTGGTTGAATATCCCGGTCAAGTCGTCCACCAGTCCCGCCCTTTTTGGATAGAGGACCTCTATTTCCGTGATGTGATCGATGAGCTCCTTAATGTCAAACTTGTTTTTTCTGATGATCCACTCGATCTTCCCCATGAGCCTGATCCTGTCCTCCACCGGTATGTCCGTTTCAGTGAGGATGAAAATGGGGATATTGCGTGTCGATTGATTCTCCTTCATCTCCTTCACCACATCAAAACCCAGCATGTCAGGCAGCTCGAAGTCAAGCAATACCACATCGGGACGCAGCGCGGAGGCAAGCTCAAGTCCCCTCTTGCCCTCCTTTGCAGAATAGATAAGGAACTCCCCGGGATCAAAGCCCTTCTCCAAGAGCTCTGTTTCTCCGTCCGCGGCGATGATAAGAATGGTAGTGGGATGTTTCTTGCCCTTCAGGATGCTTAACCCCTGTAGCTTGTCCAGGAGGGAGTCCTTGTCAAGGGGTTTCATCAGATAATCTGTTGCGCCAAGGGCAAAAGCAAGGTCCTTGTTGTCGATGATGGAATGGATCAGGACCGGAATATTTGAAGTGGCCTCATTGCTCTTGAACTCCTGGAGCACTTCCCAGCCGTCTTTCCTGGGCAGCATGATATCGAGGAGGATAGCAAAGGGTCTGAGATCCACGGCCTTTGCCACCGCGTCCTCGCCGTCAAATGCATGAGCCACTTTGTAGCCTGCCTGAGTGAGGTGTATGGTGAGGAGTTCGGCACTGGCGGGATCGTCCTCAACAACGAGGATAAGGGGCGCCCTTTCGTTCATCCAGGGGAAGTCGAGGTTCACCGCCTCCACCTCTTCTGCATGTTTCTCCTGTAGCTGAGTGATAAGAGGAATGGAAACCACGAACGTGCTTCCTTCTCCAAGCCTGCTCTCCACCTTCACCTGTCCCCCGTGGAGTTCCACAAGCTTTTTCGTAAGGGCAAGACCGAGCCCTGCCCCGCCGTACTGCCTCGAGAAAGCGCTGTCTGCCTGCTCGAATTCATCAAAGATCCGCTGAAGGTCATCGGACCGGATGCCGACCCCGGTGTCACTGACCGCGAACGTCACTATCTCCTGATCCTCCCAGTCGCCATGGCCAGCTTCCTTCGCGATCGCCAGGCTCACCTTTCCGCCCTCGGGGGTAAATTTTATGGCGTTGGAGATGAGGTTATAAAGGACCTGCTTGAGCTTCATCATATCCGCGGTTATGGTATCCACGCTGTTGTTTATGGCAAGACCGAGGCCAACCGCTTTCCTGTCGGCCATGGGCTTCATGACGTTGAAGATCTCGGCGATCAAATCTTCGACGAGGAACGTCTCATAGGTCATCTCGTATTTTCCTGCCTCTATCTTGGCGATATCGAGGACGTCGTTCACCAGTTCCAGGAGGTGTTTCCCCGAGGAATGGATGTTCTTCACATACCTCTCCTGATTCTCGGTCAATTCGCCGAAGACCTTCCCCTCGAGGACCTCCGAAAAACCGAGGATGGAATTAAGGGGCGTCCTCAATTCATGGCTCATGTTCGCGATAAACCTGGACTTGTGCTGGCTGGCACTTTCCAGTTCCCGGTTCATTCTTTCCAGTTCCTCCGTCCTCTCCTTCACCTTGCTCTCGAATTGCTCCCCGAGCCTTGACAGTTCCTCCTCCTGTTCTCTCAGTTTCTTAAGGAGTTCCGGCCGGTCCATGAGAATGCCGAGGATCCGCGCCACAAGGCTGATCGCCCGTTTCTGACGCTCGGAATACTGCCGCAGCTTGAAATCATCAAGGTACAGGATACCGCAGACACGGTCATTGAAGAGGACAGGGCATGCAAGGACCGCCCGTATCCCCTCACGGATGAGGGCAGGGTTGTTCGTAAAGTCTACATCCGAGATATCATTGATGGCGGTGATCTCCTTCTTCTTTATCACCGCGTCGGTCAGTCCACCGGGCATCGCCCTCCAGTGTCTGTTCTCGGTGAAGCGCTTGCTCAGCCCCCTGGCGGCAAGGAGATGTACCTCCTCACCCTCCACCCTCACAACGCTCCCTGCCTGTGAGTCGTTTATCTCCAGTGCCCTGTCAAGGACGAAGCTGACGAATTCCTCAAGGTCTTCCGCACTGCCGGCGGTTTCTGCAATGGAGAGTATCCTCTTTTGGTCCTCCATGGCCTTGTAAAGTTCGATCATCGCCTTTTTCTGTTTCTCGATGGTCTTCCACACGAACCTCGCCCCTGCGGCGTCGATGACCTCTATGCGCTCGAACAACGTTCGCATGGTATCACTGAGTTTGGCGTCTCCGGTCACATTGATGATGATCTCTGGTCTGGCTTTCTCGGCAAGGATGCTGATATCGAAGAAAAGAGGGATACCCCATTTTTGAGCAAGGACCGCTCCGGGTGTCTCAGGGTCCTTCTCGTAAATCCCGACGATCTCGATGTCCGGGTCGCCCCTGAGCATGGACATCACAGTGCTGCCGGCGATGTTGCCGCCTGCTATCGCAAGCCTGACCATTCCCGTTCTCCCTGCAGGTCCATCCGGATTACCATTTCGACAAAATGATCCACCAGTGTGGGGTCCCACTGTCCGGTATGCCTTTCATCCGCGAGAACCTTCACGACCGAGGATGCCGACCTTCCTTCGCGGTAAGGTCTTCTCGATACCATGGCATCGAAGGAATCCACTATGGAGAGCATCCTGGCGGTCAAGGGTATCTCCTCACCACGGAGGCCGTCCGGAAAACCTCCGCCGTCCCACCGCTCATGGTGGCTCCTGATGACAGGGAGGATCGCCCTCACCGAGACGAGGGGTCTGCATATCTCCTCCCCAATGAGCGTATGTCGCTTTACCGCTTCCAGCTCATCATCGGTCAGTCTCCCGTCCTTGCAAAGAAGGTCCGTGCTCACCCCTATTTTCCCTATGTCGTGGAGTATCCCCGCCTTTTTCATCTGTTCCTGCTCTTTCCTGCTGAATCCGAGGAAGGAGGAAAAGGCCATGGAGATGTCCCCGACCCGGGTGGAATGTCCCCGGGTATAGGGGTCCCTCGCCTCCATCGCTACCGCCAGGGTGAGTACCACGTTCTCTGAATGTTCCAGTTCGTCCTGGAGGGTCTTCAGCTTTATGAGGGATCTCACCTTGATGGTGAGCTCCGTGGCATCAAAAGGCTTGCTGATGAAGTCATCGGCGCCGCACTCAAGCCCGGTTATTCTGCTCTGCCTGTCGGTAAGGGCCGTCAGGAGCACGATGGGAAAGAACCGCTTTTCGGTCATGGACTTCAGTTTTCTGCAGAGTTCAAATCCGTCCATACCGGGCATCATTACATCAAGGACGGCTATGTCGATCTTATGGGTGTCGAATATGGAAAGGGCCGAGGAGGCGTCTAATGCACTGAACACCTCAAACCCTGCGCTTGTGAAGATCGCCTCCAGCAGTTCAATGTTCGACCAGAGGTCATCTACCACGAGAACAGACGGCCTGTCCTCGGCAACAATGCCGGGCAGTGGAGCCAGTGGAGCCATAAGGAAATTAAAGCATCTCGGAGCAGATTTGTCAAGATTTTTCTTTTAATTTTTTAGAGTTAGGAATAAAACCTAACTTAAAACTTTACACCTGGAGCATGCGGACGCCTGCATAGTAACAGCAGCATTCATTATCAAGGTCGTTTATGAACGATCTTTCGACACCGTCGTCAAAAAGGACTCTCACAAGACAGAAACCCCCGTCAAGGGTTGAATGGCTCTCTTCCACCACCACACCCCTGCCCCAGGCAAAATATCTCAGATGCCTGACCCTGTCGCCCACTTTCAGATAGAGCCTTGGTTTCATTTTATATTATAACACCCCCGGACCCGTGCTTCATTGCCTTTCCTTTTTGCATTGATGTATCATTCCAGAATGATGAAACCATTTTCCACGACCGGCATAGGAAGCCTTCCCCATCTTGACCCCGGGGAGGCATGCAAGCTCATCCTCGGAAGTTTTGACATCCCTTTCTGGCCCCAGCTTCCCCATGCTTCGTTCCTGGAGTGGATGATACCCCAGTATTCCGAGGGCATGCCCTTCATC
Organism: Nitrospirota bacterium; assembly: GCA_963699545.1. Classification (GTDB taxonomy): domain Bacteria; phylum Nitrospirota; class Thermodesulfovibrionia; order Thermodesulfovibrionales; family UBA9159; genus JAMCQB01. The sequence continues at coordinate 146,729 of CAVOUE010000010.1, forward strand.
AACATTAATATGACCACCGAAACTGTCGTTGTCAGACGGAACGAGAGCGATGAACTGGAGCGGTTTTATGAAACATGCAGGGACGGGGCAAGGATCGCGATCTCCGATGACTACGCGCGGGGACTCCATGTCTTCCTCAAAATGATCAGGGGAAGACGTTTCGATACCCTCAAGGGCCAGATCACCGGTCCCCTGACCTTCACTCTCGGACTCAAGGACGGGGAGGGTAAGCTTGTCTATTTTGATGAAGAGCTGCGCGAAATATCATTGTTGCTTCTGCAGGCCAAGGCCAGGTGGCAGATAGACCAGCTGAGACCGCATGCTGACAACGTCTTTATATTCATGGATGAGCCGATTCTCTCTGCTCTGGGCAGCAGTACCTACCTCGGCGTGAGCAGGGAAGAGACGCTGAGACTCCTCAAAGAGACTGCGGCGGCGATCAGTGATACGGGGGGGATACCGGGGATCCACTGCTGCGCCAATGCTGACTGGACCCTTGCCATAGAGAGCGGCGCGAAGGTGATCAGTTTCGACGCATACCACTATTTCGACAACCTCGCAATCTACCGCAGCGAGATCAGGGGATTTCTCGAAGACGGCGGGTATCTTGCCTGGGGATCGTACCGACCACCGACGATATTGGTGAAGAGACCCCGGAATCGCTCATACATACATTCAGCGCCAGGTTCGGGAAACTCAAGGAGCATATTCCCTCCGGTATCCTGGAATCTCAGACGCTCCTTACCCCTTCCTGCGGGACCGGTTCCCGGACCGTGAAAGAGACCTTAAAGATATTCCAGCTGCTCATGCGGCTCAGGGAGGCATGTGGGTAATCGTACCTCTTTCTAATAAGGAACCTATGAAGAACTATTCGGGTAAAAGAATCTTGGTGACGGGAGGCGCAGGGTTCCTCGGGTCTTACCTGTGCGAAAGGCTTTTGCGCGAAGGGAACGACGTACTGTGTGTCGACAATTTCTACACCGGGCGAAGGGCGAATATCGCGCACCTGATCGGGAATCCCTATTTCGAAGTCCTCAGGCACGACATCTGTTTCCCCTTGTATGTTGAAGTGGACGAGATCTACAATCTTGCATGCCCGGCTTCCCCGGTCCACTATCAGTTCGATCCCGTTCAAACTACAAAAACCTCTGTCCACGGTTCCATAAACATCCTCGGGCTCGCCAAGCGTGTCAAGGCAAAGATCCTTCAGGCGTCGACTTCGGAAGTCTATGGAGACCCTGCCGTCCATCCGCAGCCGGAAACCTATTGGGGGAATGTGAATCCTATCGGCACGAGGTCATGCTATGACGAGGGGAAGCGCTGTGCAGAAACCCTCTTCTTTGACTACTACAGACAGCATGCATTAAGGATAAAGATCGCACGAATATTTAATACCTATGGACCGAGGATGCATCCTAATGACGGGAGGGTGGTGAGCAACTTCGTTGTGCAGGCGCTGCAGGGGAAGGATATCACGGTTTTTGGCACCGGCAGTCAGACAAGGAGTTTCTGCTATGTCAACGATCTCATAGACGGCCTGGTTAAGTTAATGGAGAGCCCGGATGACTTGACAGGCCCGGTCAATCTGGGCAATCCCGTTGAGTTCTCGATATCTGAACTTGCGCAGAGGGTAATTGCACTGACGGGTTCAAGATCAAAGCTCGTCTTCAAACCGCTTCCTCCGGATGACCCTGCACAAAGGCAGCCTGACATTACCCTGGCAAAGGAGAGACTCAAATGGACACCAAAGGTGTCCCTGGAAGAGGGGCTGAAACCGACAATAGACTATTTCAGGGATATCTCCTCAAAACAATTATGACCGAACCAGGACCGACCGGATGATTCAACAGCTGGTGCGGAAAACGTTTCTGCCGTGAACAGGGATATGAACACAGGGCTGTGCGGAAGTCACAGGACGGGAAAAACAACGCTGGCCGAAGAGATCTCAAAAAGAACAGGGATCCCGTTTGTCAGGACCGGTACCTCGGAGGTATTCAGGGAGTGCGGCTTGGATCCCTCCGGTCCATTGGACTTCAAGAAGAGGCTCTGGATCCAGAACGAAATACTGGATGCAGCAGAGCGTGTATGGAATGCAGGGCAAGGCCGGTTTATCACGGACAGGACTCCGCTGGACATGGCCGCTTATACGCTGGCAGACATCCAGGGGTGTACAGAGGCGGATTTCGTCGGTCTGGAAAGATACCTTGTTCGCTGTTTCGAAGCAACGAACAGGTTTTTCGCGCTGCTCGTGTTGATACAGCCAGGCATCCCTCTGGTGCATCAGGAAGGGAAGGCTGCTTTAAATGAGGGGTACCTTGAACATCTCAACTACCTGATCCTCGGCCTTTGTCAGGATGAGCGCGTCAGAAGCAAACTCCTCTGCCTGCCGCGTGATGTGACAGGCATGGATGATCGGGTCAATATCATTCTGAGCGCTCTTGATAAAAGATGATCTGACTGACAAAAGAGCGGGTTACTTGTACCCATCCCTTCTGTTAAACTGGAACGTATAGAGTCCGCGGAGGTGTGATATGGCGCAGTTCAAGAACCGTGAGGAGTATGAGCGGTGGAAAGCCGAGAGGAGCAAACAGGCCGCTCACAAGGGAACTGCACCTGATAGTGCTCAAGAGAAGCAGCCATCGGAACCTGCCGCTCCCGAAGTGATGCGCCGGAGTCCGGGTCCCCCCGGAGGTCTCCCGGGCATCGGCGAACTCTTCGGCCGCACCTGGGAAGTTTGCAAGGGGAGATTCGGTACCCTGATTGCTCTTTACCTCCTGATGATCCTTCTTTTCATCCTGCCCTTGGCGGTCTTCGGCGGGACTGGTTTTGCTCTTACCCTTGTCCTTCCTGATCTGAAAGCGATCCTGCTCGGAGTTTCTCTTACCATCGGCATTGTCACTTCCATGGTTACGCTCTTCTGGGGAATGTCCGGACTCCTTTATGCCGTGACGGACGACACCTTGACCGTCAGGGGGGCCCTCACCAGTGGGTGGCCAAAGGTTGGGGGGCTTATATGGCTTCTTTCGGTGCTGGGATTCCTGACCACCGGCGGCTTTCTCCTCCTTTTCATACCCGGCGTGATCTTCACAGTATGGTTCATCTTCGGCCAGTTCATCTTTATTGAGGAGGATGAGAGGGGCATGCGGGCGCTTCTCAAGAGCAAGGAATTTGTGAGAGGGTATGGCTTCGATGTCTTTGTCAGACTCCTTTTGATATGGCTCATCTCCACACTCCTTGGTCTCGTCCCTTTCGTCGGGCCTCTCCTGTCGTTCCTTTTCCTTCCCTTTGTCATGATCTATTCCTATCTCATCTATCAGGACCTGAAAACACTCAAGGGCGATGTTTCCCTATCTGCAACAGCCGGCGAAAAGATCAAGTGGCTTGGGACTGCGGTACTCGGATATGTCCTGGTCCCTGTCCTCGCAATCTCCCTTTTCGGAGCTCCACTGCTGTCGTCATTTCTTCTTATCAAGGGGATGTTGTCTTCGCCGGAGATTGGGGTATTTTCGCCCGCCCCGCCGGCGGATAAAGGCGCTCCGCAATCATCCGATGTCGTTCGTCCTTCGAACTTCAACGAACTGCTCGGTACCTGGTCGGGGAGAGAAATTGGCCGGGGCTCGGGGTGGACATTCAGCTTCTCGGAAGGCTATAACGTTCACGTAGTCGACCCGGAAGGCCGCTGGTACCGAGGGAAGGCAGGTATTCACTGGAAACTCGGCGGGGATGAAAGAGGGCTTCAGGTGCCTCCGGGGGCCGGTGTCCTTGATATCGATCTGACGGAATCCTCAGCGGGCGATTATGCAGGAAAGACCTCTGTAGGCGCCTTCTCGATCTATGGCGGCACGACCCTGAAGCTCTGCAGCGGAGAGCCGGGGAAGACAAAGCGGCCCGAATCCTTTGAGCCGACCGCCGGCATCAGGTGCTTTGAGCTTACAAAGACGGCCGCTGCTCCGCCTCCTCCGCCGTCTCCAGGGGTATCTCAGACCACTGCGCAGCCGTCAGCCGCCCCGGCGGCTGACGATGAGGAGAACAAGGGCCGCGCGCGCCGTCTATAAACGCTGTGCCGCGGCATATCGTTCTGGTAACATCACTGAAGCAAAGACGTACATCTCACGGGCCACCCTTGCGGAGATGGAGCGGAGCGGTCAGGTCGATATGGCGATGGGGATGATCAGCGGAATGAATATCGACGAATTCCAGGCCCGCCGGGAAGGCAGCAGGATCACCTTCAAACAGTCCCAAAAGCAGGGCGACGCCACCATGAGCATGTCGTTCACGATGGTCAAGGAGGATAATCAATGGAAGGTCGGGAATTAGACCGGCCTCATTCTATTTGTTTGAGAGCATATCTTGCAGCGTCACGGACAGCCGGACTGGGATCGCTCAATGCCTCTTTGAGGGCAGGGATCGCATCTTTCGCGGCCGGACCGATCCTCCCGAGCGCTCGTGCTGCCTGAAAGCGGATAATGTTCGGAGAGACTTCATAGGTATTTGTTTTCTGACATTTAAGCTGTTCGATGAGAGCAGGTACGGCCGGCGCTGCCCGGGGGCCGAAGCGGCTTAGCGCGATGATAGACAGCTGTATTACCTGTGCGCGGCGGTCCCCGAGACTTTTGATCAGATGAGGTATCGCTTCCTCAGCCTGTGGACCGGCTGCGGCGAACATCATCATCAGCGCCTGTATGGCCGGCTCTCTGAAACGGGTATTCTCATATCCTATCGCTTCGATTATCGCCGACAGGGCATCAAGAGATTGCGGCGTCAGCCCTTTCACATATTTTTCAAACCTGAAAAGCCTCATGTCGCGGGAATAGTCGATTCCATCGCCTGATCCAGGTTCAGGGCCCCGCCAGTAAGCGCTGCGCCAGGAATCGGGCGGCGGAGCCTGCCGCCATGGCTGCTGGGCGGTCCACATGACCGTGACCGATGAGGTTATCCAGACGAGCGCCCAGAAAAGCACTCTTCTGAACCCTCTCATGATATGCCTTTTGGCGCTCTGCTGATCACCGTCAGTGATAAAGAACACGTCGTGGATGTCCTTTCCCCTGGGCGGCCGGATGGCTCCGAACAATGTCTTCCAGAGCACCTCGTTCCAGCCGGGCCGGGTCGCGGGCTTTATAACGAGGCTTCCTGACTCATCCCTTTCAGCGTTACCGATAACATAGACGCTGTCTCCGTACTGAAGGGTCAGTCTGATGGCATCACTGAATTCGTCCCTGACCTTCCGTCTTCCCAAGACGATCTCCCTCACGCCGAAAATAGCGGCCACCTCCGAGACCCAGCCGGCCCTGACCCTGCACTCCGTGGCGTCCACAAGTACCGAACCGGTCTTGTCCTCAAGTAAAAAACGCTCTATCCGCTGGCTTGGAACCAGGTAGTTGAACATGCCGTAGGAAAGTTCCACCGCAGGCTCCCGCCCCGCTCCGGCAAGTGGTCTGACCGTGCCGCTTACCTCCACCAGTCCGATCGCCAGCGCTCCGACCTTCGATGTTGCGAGGTTTTCCACCTGACGGACCTGCCTGAACCTCCAGGTCGCGTCAACCAGCAACCATGAGGCAACCCCGAAGATACCGCAGAGGCCGATGATGCCGTCCATTGTTGTCCATCCCTTCCCTACGGTGAGCACCTCCCAGGAATTCCCGGCAGGTCGGCCAAGCGCTAAATACCCCGCGATGGGGGCCAGCCGCAACGGTGCAATTATACCCACGGCAAATATGCTTCCTGTTAACAAAAGAATGATAAGCCCGGAGACAGGCTGACGCGCCTCTCCCCTTTTAAATATCATCGAGTAAATTGCCTGCAGCAGTGCACCGCATATCAATACGCCGGCAAATATCGGAATCCAGATGATCGAATACAGATAGACAAGGACCGAAACAACAAGGGATATGGCCCGCAGGACGATATTCCTTATGCTGATGTTGAGGGAAGGAAGAAGCTTGCCTATCAGTCTGTCACTCTGTCTGGCAGGCGGCTTCTGCCACCAGTCGTAGGGCAGGAAAAAGATGAGGCCCAGCAAAACAACAAGGCCAACGACCAGGAAAAAGATTGTCATAATCTCCTTTCCTCAGGGATTTCAAGGAGCGGGTGATGTCTGAGACCCAGCATCCAGGCGAAGATGACCTGAGGGAAGATCTCTCTCTGTGTATTATAAATCGTTACCGTCTCGTTGAAGAAGACACGGCGGTCGGCGATGGATGATTCGAGGCTCGAGATCCTCTGCTGAAGCTGCAGGAACGACTCATTTGCCTTGAGCTGCGGGTACCCCTCCCAGACAGCCTTCAGGGACCCCATCTTTTCGACCATCTCATTCTCGATCTTCGTCTTCTGATCCGTCCGTTTTGCTGAACCGTAGAGCGTACGCAGTTTCGTTAGTGATTCAAGGATGCCTTGCTCATACCGGACATAGGCCCTCGTCACATCGATCAGTTTCGGGATCTCTTCGTTACGCTGGATAAGGAGGACATCAATATTCGCCCATGCCTTGCCGATGTTGTTCCTGACCTGGATCAGGCTGTTGAAGAGGCTGATTATGTAGCCGATGCCGCCTGCAGCAAGGAAGAGAAGGATAACCACCACGACGAACACAAGTCCGGATTTCACACTATCCCCCTCATAAGAATCAACGAAACAGATAGAGCGGCAAGTGTCAGCGCCGCACCAACACTGAACAGAACATTCAATAGAGCGCTGAGACCTTCATCTCTCCACTTCAATGAATCCCGCGTTATTATTCAGGATCTGGCCGGTGCCGTCATCCTTTACAAACTGCGCGTGGAGAAAGAGTGATACCGAGTACTTGCCGGGACCAATGCCTGATGCGAGCATGACATTGTCCCATGAATGCTCTCCTGCTGTGTTTGCATCGAATGTCTTCTCGATCGGCTGACTCAGGCTTCCGCCTTTCACTCTGAGTGTGTATTTTACAAAGGCGGGAAGGGTAACGAGTCCCTTCTGAGTTCTTGAGAGTCCTGCTATGACATCATGTCCGACATAGATCTTCCCTGATGAATAAACCGCATCTCCCTTTGCCTCAGCAGACCATTCGATATGCCCGATAGTGTCTTCCTTGATCGGGAGGAAGGAGTTCTTCTCCCACGCGTACGTAACTGGAGCGCCTAACTTTCTGAGGGCCATTCTTATTCCCGAGGCAGTGATCCTTGTCCTGTCCCTCAGCAACGAGTCGAGCACTTGGATCGCCTGGGGCCGCGCCCCCTTCCTGGCAAGCTCATCAGCAATCTCTCCGGTATGAAAGTGGTCTTTTTTCAGAGCTTCGATAAGCTCCGGCACCTGCATCTGGCTGATCTGTGATGTACTGAGAAAGGCGCTGCCCGATACGGAGTCGGCCTGCTTAGGTTCAAGTCCCTTGCAGGATTCCATAGGGGCATTCATTCTCTGCAGAGAAAGGTTGATGGTCCTTAATACACTCGTCTCTGCCGGAGATGTTCCTTGTTTGTCATAAAAATAGCATCGTGCCTTGTTGAGGGAAGGGACAGCATCAATGCCGATTCCAGCCAGCGCAACGGCTGCGTCACCCTTCACATTGACGTTTTCCTGAGGGTTCATGATGGCTGCGAGAAGATCGTTCTCAGCATTTTTCGCTTTCGGTCCCATCTTTGCAATCGCCATGGCTGCATCCCAACGGATGGTGACGTTGTTCGGGTCGGACGTATCCCAGTACTTAAGGGCACGCACCAGATGCGGCAACCCCACTTCACCGATACCGGCCAGCCCCTCCATCGCTCCCTGCCGCAGGTGGAGGTCTTTATCCGTCACGTAGGGTGCCAGAACTCCTGTCGCACCTGCAGCGTCTTTGCCTTTGAGCCCCAGTGCCTTCGCATAGGTTGCATGGAGGGCGGTCTGAGTACGATCCGGCACCGTTCCCCAAGCCCCGATAAGCTGCTCTACGCTCATCGCCCGCGCCGTTTCTTCTGCATTACCGGGCGGGTATTTCCATTCTTTACCCTGGACCTTTTGGGCAATACTCTTCACCCCTCTCATACCACCACTGCGGAAAAAGAAAAAGCCGCCTACAGACAGAATGACAAGGGCAGTTCCGATGAGGACAATGGGAATGGCGCTCCTTTTCTTTTTCGGCTCGATAGTAACCCGAGGCGGGGGTTCAGGTTCCTGCTTCGGTTCAGGCGCTTTCTGCCGGGGCCTCCATTTAGAGAAGATGATCCCGCAATAGGGACATTCGCTCTCTCCCTCACTAACGGATTTCTGGCAATTCGGACAGATCTTGCTCATTATCTCCTCCCGCTCGTGTGATATCGATCAGGAAAAATCCATCTTCACATCTTTCCTTTTTTCTTCAGGTATCTCAAGGAACGTCTGTCTCTGATAGTTCATACTGCGGGCAAGGACGAGGTCTGGGAAACGCTCGATCTGGATATTAAAGATGTTCACCGCGTCGTTGAACGCTTCACGGTAGTCGGCGATCTTCGATTCAATCGCCGAGACCCTGTCCTGTATCTGGAGGAAGCTCTGCACCGCCTTCAGGTCAGGATACTGCTCCCAGACCATCTTCAGTTTTTCAAGGAGCTTGCTCAGCTCATTCTCGACCCTGATCTTTTCCTGTATTTCCTTTGCCATGGTGTAGCCCGTCCGGAGTTCAGTAATCTTCGTGAGGAGATCTTTTTCATGCTTCATATACGCCTTGCAGGCATCGATGAGTTTCGGCAGTTCGTCATTCCTCTGTTGCAAAACAACATCGATGTTTTTCCATGTCTTCTGGACGTTGTTCCGGACAGTGATCAGTCCGTTATAGACAGCTACACCAACACCGATAATCCCGAGCGTTAAAATACCGATAACGATAAGAACAATCAAACCTGCTGACATATGTCTTTCCTCCTTGACGAGATAAGGACGTATCCTATTGTCTCATACTTGCAAGGCTATTTCAAAGACTCTTCCATAAACATGGCAGGTCATCAGCATTCAATAATCCGGAGGGAGGGGCGGCCCTCCGGGAATGCCCCTCCCTCTCTTTGTGCTATGCCATCAGGCAGGCAAGATGATCATTTGCCTGAGCCGCAGCAGAACTGAAACCCTTGCTTGCCGGTCTCTTCACCGCAACAGTTCTTGAAGGCGGCTGCAACGTTCTCCTTGACGCCCTCTCCTTTAATTTCTATGCGGAGGCCGTCTTCGGTCTCGGTCACCTTCACATTGCAACACTCTTTTTCCATCTCTCTCACCTCCTTTCAGTCTATGATTATTCGACAACACTCGAACAAGACAGCCAAAAAAAACTACTTGAGGAAATCCTTCATGGTATCAATTACCTCCTTGTTGACCCTGCAGCGATACATCTGGCCTTCGCGCTCACAGGTAATAAGGCCTGCATTCTGGAGTTCCTTAAAATGATGCGATATTGTTGACCTCGAAAGTTTCATGCGGTCGCAGATCTTTGTAAACGCCCTCTCAAGACTTCCAGCGACTCCGCAGCACGACTCCCCTTTTATGCGAAATTCGGCCGCAACCTTGGACCCTTCAGGCATGCAACAGTTCTTGTAGATCATCAGAAATATCTTCAGCCGCTGCTCGTTCGACAGGGCCTTGAAGATTCTTGCGTAGTTCGATAGTTCCATACTCATAGAATAATCTAATCAAACATTATTGTCAAGTATTATTTTCAGTAGCCCTTTTCAGCTTGGCCCGGATAATTCATAACCTCTCCTGGGGGAAAAAGCTCATGAACACGATGGGTTAAAATACTCCCCTGTCAAGGGTCCTGTATTGTATGGCTTCGGAGAACATGATGGCTCTGGATATCTGCCGTACCCTCAAGGTCTGAGATCGTCCTCGAGACCTTCAATATTCTCATGTATGCCCTGGCGCTCAGGCCGAGCTTCTGCATCGCCGTATCCAGAAGACCGCGGGCATCATCCTTGAGGTTGCAGTATTTCTTGATGTGCCTCGTCTTCATCTGGCCGTTGCAGTAGATCCTGTCTCCCCTGAACCGTTCGAGTTGCCGGTCCCTCGCCTTCATTACCCGCTCCCTTATAGTCTCCGACTTCTCCCCTGAGAGTTCAGTTGAAAGCTCCTTATAGGGCACCGCAGGCACTTCTATATGTATGTCGATCCTGTCCAGGAGAGGCCCTGATACCCTCCTCCGGTACCGATGGATCTGCCCCGGACCGCACGTGCATTGATGTTTCGGGTCTCCCAGGTAGCCGCAGGGGCAGGGGTTCATGGCGCTCACGAGCATGAATGAAGCCGGATATGTGATCGAAGCCACTGCCCTTGATACAGTCACCTCCCCGTTTTCGAGCGGCTGTCTCAGGACTTCAAGGACATTCCTTTTGAACTCGGGGAGTTCATCCAGAAACAAGACACCGTTATGTGCAAGGCTTACCTCTCCCGGCTTCGGCACCTGTCCCCCTCCTATAAGGGCGACATCCGAGATGGTGTGGTGCGGGGCCCTGAATGGTCGTATTGCCAGAAGCGGCTGCCCGTCCTTGAGAAGACCTGCAACACTGTGGATCCTTGTGCTCTCGAGCGCTTCATCAAAGGTCATTCCCGGGAGTATGGTCGGAAGCCTCTTCGAAAGCATGGTTTTTCCGGACCCTGGCGGACCGATGGTCAGTACGTTGTGACCGCCCGCAGCAGAGACCTCAAGGGCCCTTTTTGCGTGCTCCTGGCCTTTTACCTCGGAGAAGTCCTCTTCATACACCGAGTTCTCTTCAAGTGCCCTTACAGGGTCTATGGTGAGGGGGAGCTTCGGTTCGACTGCAGTCAGAAATTCGATCACTTCAGGGAGGCTTTCGAGACCGAAGACATTCACGCCGCTCACGACCGCGGCCTCAGGCGCGTTCTCCCTCGGAAGCACAAGTCCTTTCAATCCCAGCCCTCTCGCGAGGATCGCCATCGAGAGGGCCCCGCGCACGGGCTTTATCCTGCCGTCAAGGGAAAGTTCACCGGTGAAGAGATACCCCTTGAGGAGTTCCGGGTCGATGACGCCCTCCGCGGCAATGATCCCTATGGCAATGGGGAGATCGAAAGAAGACCCTTCTTTCTTCAGATCAGCGGGCGCAAGGTTCACGGTGATCTGCTTGAGAGGGAAGTTGAACCCGATATTCTTCAGGGCCGGTCTCACCCTGTCACGGCTTTCCTTCACCGCAAGGTCAGGAAGCCCGACCATCGAGAAATGGGGAAGGCCCCGCGCAGTTATATCGACCTCCACCTCGACCATGTGGGCATCGATACCGACCACGCTGGCGCTCTGTATTTTTGCGAGCATTGCGGTATTATATTTTCAATAAGGCACAAATGCAACTGCTTTCGTACGCAGTCGTCCTAATTGACAAGGAATTCATCCTGCGTGTATTCTATTAGACTCAAGGGCCGCTAGCTCAGTTGGTAGAGCAACGCCCTTTTAAGGCGTGGGTCGATGGTTCGAATCCATCGCGGCTCATGTCCCCATCGTCTAGTCTGGCCTAGGACATCGCCCTTTCAAGGCGGTAACGCGGGTTCGAATCCCACTGGGGACGCCAGTAAATTCAAGAGGTTACAGCCTGTAACCTCTTTTCTGTTTCATCGGATCGTAGCAAAATTGCAGCAGTCCCCTTTGCCTCGATCACTTTGATAGCCTCTCTGAGACACTCATCAGTAAGAATTGACCATCCGGAATTGGCAGGGAATTCGGCGAGGTCAAATAATTGGATAAATTTTTGATTATCTTATCGAAGGCAGGATCAATTTTTTGTTTCCAAGGGGATGATTTTGACTTCATGCGGGAGAAGTATCCAGTAACACAACGCTAAGGAGCGCGGCAGCTTTTTACGGTCCAAGTTAATTTGCCTTATTAGGGAACTTTGCTGCGCACCTTGCCACCAACGCAGTGAGTTTATCTAACTGTGATGAGCAGAATTCAATAACATCGTTGTCCTCTCGATCGACGAAATAGCGCCTGAGAGTGACATTCCGCGACTCAACTGCTTTTTCGGGTACAACGGGTTCTGCATCGGGAGAGAGTTCATCACCCTCTTTGACCAAGATCGCGTCAAAACTACACGAAACTGCGCGAGTGGTCCCTATATGAACGGGTTTTCGGTGCACATCTTCAACACGAGCCTCCTTTAAGCACCTTAGCTCTTCATCTGCTACCATCCTTGTTTGTTCCATGCAGTACCACTCTGGAAACCCAGTCTTTTTTCCGTATTGCTTCTGCATATAGAAGGTGATGCTTCGAGCTGCAGACAAAAAAGCACTAAGAAAGTAAGAAAACTCGTCATCCTCCTGATAGTGTTTCTTTGCTTGTCGGAGGTGAAATTCTGCTTCCTTGGCTTTATATTGCCTAGGATTCTCGATCACGTCAATGTCCCCTCATTAACCCTAACGACAGCCATAAGCTACGCCGGAAAAAGGAATGAATGAAAATCAAACCACGTCTATTCGGCGTCGGCCTCCATGGTATTGTTAAGCATTATCAAATTAGAGTTGTGTAGCCGTCTCTGAGTAATTCTGCTTCATTTGCTGAAGAAACAGCTTCAAGAACTCTTTTGTTTTGAGGATAAAATAAAACTAATATGGCGGCAAAGTCCGGCCTTGGATTGAGATAAAAGATGTGATTAAAAATCATTGTATTCGTATGACAATATTTAATGACCAACGCGGTGATTGAGTCAATAAGACCAAGTTTCCCATCAGTATTGTAAATGATTAACGACTTTGTCTTGGTCTTGCCATAAGATTTGTATTTCTCAGATTTACTCTGGATAAGTCCCTTCAAGTATTCATATCTTTCTTGCGCAGAGTATTTTGATTTTAAATTCTTGTAGCCCTCCTTAGTCAAAGGTGCATCTTCCACCAATTCAACACCCATTGCCCCCAAGGAAGTATTGATACGGAAATCAATATCATGATCAGAGACTTTTACGGACACACTTAGAATTTTAAAGCACTTTTCTTGATCAGGTTGTTTGCAAAATATGTTCATGATGAACTTGACGACATTTTGAGTCCTTCTACGTTTATAGGTTTTGCCCCGACACATACTCCCGGGTGTACGAGTTTGGAACTCCCGCCGATGCCGAAATTTTTCACCTCCCCTCCCGCAGTATTTATGAATGAAGAGTATTTTCAAAAAGTAAGCTCCTTATAGAAGGATTAGCTTGATTGGATAATGCGCACCATCTCTTGTGCCCTGTTCGCCCACTCTGCTTGCTTAAGAAAATCCTCGATAACCTCTGCTTCCATTGTCACCGAGGCAGCGGAAGCGATCTGTTCCTCAAATTCTTTCTCTGTTCCCGCTAAATACACATAGGGATAATTCCTTATATGCTCTCCAACGCCCCGCGCCACGACAGGCAATCTGAAATGCAAGTACTCGTATATTTTTAAATTGTCACAAGAGATGGTGAGGCAGTTCATCTTGAACGGTACGATCGCGACATCCCAGTTTCGCGCATAGGCATAGAGAAAGACGGGTTTGACCGGTGTGAGATGGACAACGTTGATAGGTAGTGTAATTCCTTTGGGCAAGAAACCTACTAGATAAAACAACCAGTCTCTGCGTTTTTGTGCGATCGAAAAGAGCATTTTCCAGTCGAACCGGTACTCCATATGACCGAAGTACCCAATCGTTATACTGCCCCTATCCAGATGTCTTGTGTAATCCGTGATGAGATTGGGGGAATAGCCGTTACACACTATATGCACAGCACCATAAGGACTGAATTTCTCTTTAAGAAAAGGGCTGACCGTAATTCTGACATCTGCATTATGGGCGATAAATTGTTCAATCTGCTTGCTATACCAATGAAGCCAACCCTCCTTATAGAACTCTTCCCAGTTATCGAGGATATCATACACGGTCTTCCATTTGTTACCTTTGGCATAGCCGATTATCTCAGGGATATGGGGATGTAGAGTTTGAATTAAAAGCGTCTTGCCAAGCAGAGGGAAATCAGTGCACCCCTCAAATATGAATCGGTAGAGGTTTGAAAACAAAGAAATGTGCATTTGCATGACGGTTTCACCGACGCGCTCAAAAGTTTCTATGCTGGTATCCCTTACCAACTCGGTGAATACATAGAGTATCGCAAATCCCATGGCACTGAATTCGTGTGCCAGTTTTATTGCACGGTGGCTTAATTGATCACTTCTACAAATAATCTTGTCTCTCATCGCCGGATTAGCTATGATAATAAAGATTCCTTTTTGAGATAGTGAGGCTGCGAGAAAATCATTAATCGTCTGGTAGTGCGTATCGGTTATGGTTGCTGATGGGACAAAATATTGAGGGGGTTTGGCAAATCTCCCTGCAAAGAGGGAGAGCTTCCTTCGCCATGAAGATTCGACTCCAACCAGTTTGCCGCACGCCTGCGATAATCTCCACGTCCTGGATGATTGCATCATCTCGAGTAATTCGCCTTTTTGCTTGAGTTCAATTTTGAATTGTTCTATCTGAAACTCAAGATCGCCTATCTGTTTCTTCAGGTCTTCTATTATCGAATAATCACGCATCGTACTCCTTCAGTGTTACATGTATACGTAAATAGAGTGCCCCTCTCTTAGTTCCAACGGGGGATACTGTATAATCCATAAAAGAGGTGATTTTTGTAAAGAGTCTTGAAAGTGAGGCAGCCTTTAATCTCCGCATATTTCCTAAGTTGAGCGTAAAGCACTTCCTTAGTAGAGGAAGTTCAGTGCCAGGAATTTCCTGTTATTACCTGCTGGATCGCTGATTTGGAAGATACGTCCTGATAGATGTCGAAGATGAGGATAAAGGGCGGCTCATCAAGGCGTTGGTTTGAGGGGCCGCTGCGCATCGAAAAAAATATCCGTCGAGGATTGTGTAACAACGCCATCTCTGGGCTTGATTACACTTTTGAAAGATTTTTCTAACAAGGTTTTCATCATCGTTATATTCGTTCAGCAGCTTCTGCTGAATTTGGTTTTTCTGCTCTCACAGTTACCAGGACTTCATAGTCTTGATCAAAATAGTCCAGCTCTTCCTGACGTAATTCTTGTTTCGACAACCCATGCAAAAAAGTGATCGCAGACAGAACATTGCCATACGTCTTAATGGTAAAAGAGTCAGCAGGAAAGAACTCTTGAAATAACCTCCGTATCGCTTGGCTCGTTGCATGCCAGTACTCACCCCATGGGTCAACACCCTCTCGTCTACAAATCTTATTGATTCCTGGCCATGTGACCAACAAGACTCCCTGAGGCTTCAGGATGCGGTAGAGATGCCTTAATGCCGATCTCACATCATATATCATTTGGAGCGTCTGTGTACAAATAATGCAGTCAAACTGCTCAGAAGGAATGTGATCTGCACAGGTCAAATCAGCAACGATGGTGGTCTTCGGCATTCCTTCAATAACATTCATTACGTCACTCTTGGTCACCCGAGCGCCCCCGAACTTCTGAGTGTAGGAATCATCCGTAAACTCAAGCACATGTCCATGGATATCCTTCGTATGGGCAGAAAGAAATTGCTCAAGGTAATAACGGTCAATAGGGAGACCCCGATCATATCCCCAGTCACCGCTCACGGGTTTGAGCTGCCATAATCGTGGGCGATGAATCACCCTGTTCACCCGGTGCCAAAGCCAGAGTTGAATATCTCCGGGGAGTACTGCTTTTGCGATTGACTTAATGCGATTTGCTATCATGGCATGGCCTTTAAATCTACTCTTACGTTATAAAGGTTTCTTCAGACATAAAATTCCGACGAAGTTGTACCACTGGAAAAAGATTTCCACAATCTCAAAGCCATTTTGGCGAAACAACTCGATGTTTTCATCAATACGATAGGGGACAAGTACATTCTCGAGCGATTCTCTTTTCCGCTGAATTTCCTTAGAAGAGTATTTATTCCTTTTTTTGAAATCGTAGTACAAATCTATAAAAAAGCGGTTCATGTGTGTATTATTTGTCAGGACCTTTTCTGTGACTAACAATATGCCATCTTCAACCAAGTCTTTGTATATCTTTTTGATCAAACTGTCCCTCTGTAAAGGACGGACGAATTGAAGTGTCCAGCAAAGGGTGACCACACTTGCATTCTTCAAAGAGAGCTTCGACAGATCCTTGTTGAGATCGTAATTCTGAAGCTGTATTCGATTCTCAAATCCGAATGCTTTGATCTTTCTCTTTGCTTCCCTAATAATCGGTTCAGAGTTGTCATATCCGATAAGGCGCGCAGATTCCTTGATCCTTTGGCATATGTTTACTAAGGTCGTGCCCGTCGAACATCCCAAATCATAGACTTTCGTTCCGGGAATCCAGAATTTCTTCGCAATCTCTGCGATCATATATTGCTGTTCATGATAGAAAGGTATGCTACGGACGAGCATGTCATCGAACACTTTGGCCACCTCTGAGTTAAACTCAAAGTCGCCTGAACGTGCAGCTGTCCTCTGAAAGATATTATCTCGTTTCATTCTTTCCTTGCGTATCGCAAAGCACTTCACTATCGGGCTACTACCATATCATAATACTTCTGACCATGGAAAGGAATTGGCAATTCTTTCTATAATTGCCTCATTACTATATGGTTGCAGGTTCGTTTATTGTACTTACATCTTACTTTCTAGCCTGTCCGCTTTTCTGATAATCTGCGGTGAGAGGATTGCGAGACTCTTCAAGAAACCTGTAAAGAGATCGCATCTTTCTCGCTTCTTTTCTGCAGTAAGAGCGCAGATATTTATGAATCAGATCGGGTGACCTTAACGTAAAAAGAAGATGCCTGATCATTTCCAACCTCTTCATCCTGAAAAACTTCAGAAAGAGCTGAGCATGAACGAGAAAAAGATCATCTCTGTTTCTCAGCATCCCGCTCGATAGTACCTTGTTGAAGAACTTAATGCTGGCGTTATCATAATCCTTGTTCAAGCGGCTACTACGAGGATGAAAACGTACATAAGCACAGACCTGCCTGTTTAATACAATATCATATCCCTGTGATGCAAGTTCTAACCAGAAATATGTGTCTTCTCCCACTGTAAGATCTTCTGGAAAGCGAATATTCTTTATACAATCTTTTTTCACGAGACACGAATTGATAATCAACGTAAAGTGCAGCAATGCGGAGAACGGTATACGTTCCAGTTGTGTGTAATCGGGATGGTTTAATGGATATGTAACCTTCAAGAGATCTGCACCTCTTTCCCTCCAATCAACCTGTAAGGAGTGTTCAAGCGAACTGTAGTCGATAAAGGCATTGCTTAGACATGTTACGATATCAGCTCCTCGGTTTTTTTCAAAAACTGACAGATTAGCTTCCAGCATGTGGGGATGCAAGAGATCATCATCGTCGAGAAAGAGAACATAAATACCTGTTGCTTTCTCCAGCCCAAAATTTCTTGCCACGGAAGCCCCTCTGTTTAACGGAAACCGGTACGTGGCTATTTGAGCGCCAAATCGCCTGAGATCTTGGATCCTCGCTTGGAACCTTCCTTCAGAGCCATTGTCAATGATAATTATCTCATAATCGGAAACAGTTTGAGCCAAGACCGACTGCACAGCTTCCTCTAAAAAAGCAGGCCTATTCAATGTTGGTATGATGACTGATACTGCAGGCCTGTTCATAAAAAACCGGTTTCTCTCATTGAATCTTTGAGTCTCGAACTCATATGACTTCCGAAACGTTAGTCATTTGAATGCCCTGAACGTAGAGATCTTGAATAATGTCTGGTAATGCTTTTAGGGTTGCATAACAATCAGTGTGAAAGAGTACGATTTCGCCACCTCTAAATTGAGTCTCTCTCAGCTTTTCAGTAACCTGAGAAGGCTTATTTAAAGAATAATCTCTCGGGTCTACCGTCCAGTGTACAGTGGTTAACTTGCATTTAAGGGCGGCCAGTATCACCTTTAAATTGAAATCGCCATACGGTGGTCTAAAAAGTTTCGGATAACAGCCTACGTGTTTTCTTATGATGTCTTGTGTTAGGGCTAATTCATTGACAATCTCTTTCAGTCCTAACTCACTTAATGGTTTATGATTATAAGAATGATTTCCGATTTCATGTCCATCAGAATAGATTTTTAAAAGTAAGTCAGGGCGTTTTGCTATTTGAGACCCTGATAGAAAGAAAGTGGCCCTTACTTTAGTTTTTTTTAAAATATTCAATAAGTCATCTGTGGTATCCTTGTACGGACCGTCATCAAGGGTCAAGGCAATTCGTCGAGAAGAAGACCTCCCTCTCCAAACAAATGCACTTTTCGGCAAGGACCTCAACCACAGCCATTTAAGATTCATTCCTACTACCCCTTAACAAGAAATTATAGCTTTTCCAACAGGGCTTTTCTATAGTGGGTTCTTATAGACCGTTTCCGGCAGTATAGCAAGAACAAAGAAATGAATGCTTTGCGGCGCGGTGATTGAAAGGTGAACCATGCAACCGACTTTAGCACGGAGGCTACGAAGCGCATTAGCGCTTCCTGCTGATATTTGTTTGTCCCCGTATTGCCCAGTGTCTAAAATTGCGGCTACTGCATATTTGAAATGGAAAGTCATAGCAACAATTCACTCTACTTTTGCGTGGTAGAAGGGGGACTACGCAGTTATCGGAAATTGAAACGGTTACCGATTTCAGGAAGAACCAAACATCAGCGTGAACAGATAGAAGCTGTTCACCAAAATACCTGGAAGACGAACAAGAAAAGTGGGATGTGTCCCCAGTTGTTATGCAGAAATGACGTAACAGCCAATTATTCTTACGACTCAGTGATCTATCCTTAACCCCAAGTCAGAAACTCTCTGAATTTTGTCCTCAGTCTAACTTTCAAGGCGGTAACGCGGGTTCGAAGCCCGCTGGGGACGCCAGCTGAATCAGGGGGCCATCCCGAATTTCTTCGTGAAAGCCCCTTTCAGTCTCCGACCCTTCCACCGTTCTGCTATACTGCTATCATGAAGGCGTATACGATTGCCGCCCTGCTGGTCCTCTGCACAGTCGCTCTTGAAGGATGCTCTCCGCTTCCCTCTGCAGGAAGAGGGTGAATGGATGAAAGAAAAGGAAATTGAACTGTTCCGCTATTTTCTGAAAGACAGTGTGCGCCTGACCATTGATTTTTCGGCCACAGACCAAAGGACGGGTACGCCGCCGCCTCCTATCGAGAAGCCCTGCGCAAAGGACCAGAAACGGGTTGACCTCGTGCCGAAAGGCCAGTGGCACTCTATCCCGGGGGTGGACCTCATGACGGCAATACAGAACCGCAGGAGCCACCGGCAATTTCAGCCTGAGCCCCTCACCCTGGAAGAACTCTCCTTTCTCCTCTGGGCCACGCAGGGGGTTCGGAAGAAAGTTGATGCGGGAACGGCTTTCCGCACCGTGCCCTCAGCCGGCTGCCGGCATGCCCTCGAAACATATCTCTGCGTCCTGAATGTCGCGGGACTTGATCCGGGTATTTACCGCTACCTTCCCCTTGAACACCAGCTTGTGTTCGAACGCGGGGAAGAGGACCTTGCCGAGAAGGTCGTAAATGCGGCACTGGGGCAGCCCATTCCGGGCAACGCACCGGTGACTTTCATCTGGACCGCCGTGCCCTACCGCATGGAGTGGCGCTATGCCATCGCTGCCCACAAGGTCATCGCCATTGATGCAGGCCACGTCTGTCAGAACCTCTATCTCGCATGCGAGGCCATTGGAGCAGGCACCTGTGCCATTGCCGCCTACCACCAGGATCTCATGGACAGCCTCCTCGGTGTCGACGGCACTGAGGAGTTTACCCTCTACCTCGCGCCCGTCGGAAAGATATAGTCATCCTGAGCCATACTGTGCAGCACGTGCTGAAGTTCAGGCGCTCTTTTTGAGAAGCCATTCGACGACCGCATACCCTCCGCAGGGGTGCGTACCCTGCCCTTCCCTGAAGTCGCAGCCGTCCACAAGAAAATCACAGTGCTTACAGACAACCTCCCTGAGTTCTTTGTCCCGGGAGAAATCCGCCCGGAGGCCTGCATCCCGAACGCCTGACCTGATCTCACCGGCAGTGAGGTTCCTTGCCAGGAAATCATAGGCGCCACAGGCCAGTCCTTCCGTGCCTTCCTTATAGAACGTGCAGAACCTCCTGCAGATCACCTCTGAGTATTCGTCTCTTTTCATGGACACTTCAGCCGGTCACTTCCTTCAACCAGTTCAGGTAATCCGCTGATCCCTCGACAATGGGCAGCGCTATCACCTCAGGGACCGAATAACTATGATGCTCTTTCACTTTTTTGAGGAAGGCCTCAAAAAGTTCCCTCCGCGTCTTTGCGATCATCAGGACCTCGGACTCGTCTTCCACCTTCCCCTTCCAGCGGTAGATGGAGCGTATCC
This sequence comes from Nitrospirota bacterium, assembly GCA_963699545.1. GTDB lineage: Bacteria > Nitrospirota > Thermodesulfovibrionia > Thermodesulfovibrionales > UBA9159 > JAMCQB01. The sequence goes on from CAVOUE010000010.1 coordinate 167,002, forward strand.
CTTTCACCATATTCACACATCCGGCAAGGCGCGCTTCCACAAGGGCACGGGCGATCTTAGCCGCCTCCTCCTCGCCGGAAGCGGTTATGAAGACTATGATGTTGTCCATACGTGTCACCTCATTATCTGCAGGATTCATGGAGGACTGGGGCAGGCAGACGAAGTTACTCGACAAATTTTCCATCCTTTATCAGCGTCGTCCTTTTCCTGTCTTTATCCACAAGCACAACCGTCGGCCTGAAGAACACAAAGTCCTGATGAAACGGCGCCTTGACCGCCCCCCCAAAGGAACTGTTGTCTCCTAATGCAATATGTACGGTGCCGAGGATCTTTTCAGACTCAAGGATGTTGTCAGGCCGTTTGGCCTTGTCGTTCGTCCCTATCCCCAGCTCTGCGATATTCCTGTTTTCCCTTCTCTCATCCAGTTTGGCCCTGAGTGCTTCAGTATAGGGCTCGTCGCCGTCAACCCTGACAACGGACCCATTCTTCACCGTCAGGGTGATCGGGGACCGCAGCTCCATGGTCGGGCCCCACTGGAGGACCAGCTTCCCGTTGGCAGTGCCTTCCAGGGGTGCGAGATAGACCTCGCCTGCGGGAAGGTTGCCGAAGGAGCCGGGTCTTGTGAGTATCCCGGTGTCAGGCAGCGCCTTCCTCCCTTTCTTTGAGAAGGAGATATGAGTGCCGTGGGGGGTCGCAACCTCTATGGTCTCTGCGGTATTGACCTTTTTTGCAACGGCGATCGTCCTTTTCGCAAGCGCTTTCCAGTCAACGTCCATCGACCCCTCAAGCATCGATGCCTCAAACAGCGGCATGCTTGCGTACCGCGCGCAGCAGACCCTTGTGAGGAAGTCTCTGAACCGTGTATGGCTCGTGGAATAGTTGGACAGGGCTATGACCGCGTTGACCGCTGCACCGCCGCACTTCTTCACCACCGCTTCCGCCCTTTTCGTCTCTTCGTCGGAGAATCTCCTTCGTGAGGAGCGGCAGCAGAAGTCCTGCCTCCATCAATGCTTCCACCACCCTGCCTCCAAAGGCAAGGCGCCACAATTCCTCAGGAGGTTCAGCGCCGTGGCTCATGATAGCAGGATATTCATGAAACACGATCTTTCCGGTAAAAGACTTCCCGATCTCGGCAGTGAGGAGCGCGATATCCCTGAGCCGCTCTCTTCTGCACTGGTCTCTTGCATCGAGGATCTCCCGTCCGGATATCCTGTCGGTAAATACGAGGACCCGTTCCCCCCGACTGACACCAAGGTTCGTTGTGTAGATCGCCCTGATGGCTTCGGTCAGCATATTCTGTTACCGGTGGGCCGGAAAGCGTTGTGGCTTGCCCGCCCCGCGCGGGCCGGGGCGAAAGCGTTCCCGAAGAAACAGTCTGGAACTGTCGGAAAATATCGTGGGGAGCGGAAGGCGGCAATGCGCATCACTCCTTCCTTGTCTACCGGAACATCATCTCCATCTGTTCCAGGTGTTCACCAGGGAACCCGATGGGGTACTCGTTGTCAAAGCAGGCCGAGCAGTAATCGCCGGAGTCGGGCACGATCTTTTTCAGACCTTCCAGGCTGAGATATGCGAGGGTATCCGCCGTGATGTACTTCCTGGTCTCTTCGATCATATGGGTGTACGCGATGAGCTCCTGCCTCGTGGGGGTATCGATGCCGTAGAAACAGGGAGCGAGGGTGGGAGGAGAGCTTATCCTCATGTGGACCTCTTTTGCGCCTCCCACTTCCCGCAGCATCTTGACGATCTTCTTGCTCGTGGTCCCTCTCACGATGGAATCATCCACCACCACGACCCGTTTCCCCTCAAGGAGCTGCCTCACGGGATTCAGTTTGATCTTCACGCCGAAATGACGGATGCTCTGCTTCGGCTCGATAAATGTCCTTCCCACATAGTGGTTCCGTATGAGGCCGAAGTCGAAATGGATACCGCTCTGCTCGGAAAACCCGATGGCAGCCGGCACCCCCGAGTCGGGGACGGGAACCACGATGTCTGCATCAACGGGCAATTCCCTTGCGAGCTGGCGGCCGAATTCCTTTCTCACCTCGTTCACGTTCTGATAGCCGAAGATGTAGCTGTCGGGACGGGAGAAGTATATGAACTCAAAGATGCAATGGGCCTTCCTGCCGGCCGCCATGGCCCTCACCGACTTCAAGCCTTTTTCATTAATGATAAGCATCTCGCCGGGTTCCACATCCCTGATATAGGTCGCGTTTATCAGATCGAGGGCGCAGGTCTCCGACGCAACCACGTACGCACCGTCCACCTGCCCCAGGCAGAGGGGCCTCACCCCGTAAGGATCTCTCACCGCAATAAGTTCTTTCTCCCTGAGTATCAGAAGGCTGTATGCGCCGCTCACTTTGTGCAGCGCTTGGATGATCCTGTCGTACGGGTCGTCTCCCTTTGCATGGGCGATGAGATGGACGATCACCTCGCTGTCCGATGTGGACTGGAATATCGCTCCTTCGTCCTCAAGGTCCTTCCTCAGTTCAGGCGCGTTCACCAGATTGCCGTTGTGCGCAAGGGCAAGTGAGCCGAGGGCAAAGTTTGCTACGATGGGCTGGACATTCTTCAGAACACTGCTTCCTGCCGTGGAATAGCGGTTATGCCCGATGGCCAGATGTCCGGGCAACCTCTTCAGTCTCTTCTCGGTGAATATGTCCGCGACAAGACCCATGGCCTTCTCGATATATATCTGTTTGCCGTCGGACGAGCATATTCCGGCGCCTTCCTGGCCGCGGTGCTGCAGGGCATAAAGGCCGAGATAGGTGAGGTTGGAGGCTTCCGGGTGATCGAACACTCCAAACACGCCGCATTCCTCATGGATATCGTGTCGGAATGGGAACCGGAACACTTCCCTGTTCTTATCCCTGAGTTCTTATTTCTCATGAGTCCTTTCAGAAGGAAACCGGATGTACTGTTCCCAGTACGTGAGAACCTCCTTTGTCGCCTTCAAGATCTCCGAGACAGTACTTCGCAAGGTCAATATACTTTCCTGACGTATACAGCTTCTTCACGTCATCACCGGTTATGCCCCCGGATTTCGGGCTCTTTATACCGAACGTCCTGCACCACATGTCCAGGCTGAATTTTCTTCTCGAGGCGCCATAAAAGGTGAGCTGGTCAAGGAGGTCGATATGGGAACCGTTATATCTGTTGGGCATGAGGTCCCTGGATGGTTTTATCTTGTGCACTGCGGACCGTATCAGGATGAAGGGGCAGTCAAAGGACCTGCCGTTGAAGGTGATGATCTGGTCATAGCCCTTTATCACCTCCCAAAACTTCCGGAGTATGTCTTCGGCTCGGCGCCGGTCTGGAAAGTGATGCCCTCCTCTTCAAAGGGCAAAAGCGGTTCGTTGGGCGTCTGGAAATAGACCGCTCCCTTCGCGGTGTCGGGATTCAGCATGCCGATGGCCACGACCTCCGCCGTGAGGGGATAAAAGGAAAGGCTTTCCTTCACTTCCTTAACCTCATCCTCGGTCTCAGCCCATTTCAGAAGATACTCCTGCGTGCTCCTTGTCAAGGAAGACAAAGTCTTTGCCCACGGTCTCTATATCAACGATGATCCGTGACATCTCTCATTTGTCGGTAGCTAGCAGGCAGTGTGAAGTAGTCGGTGAAAACACTCTTCAATGACCTAGTGAGCCTCACGCTATGCGCTACTCCCTATACGCTTTCTTGTTACGATGCCTTGGGCAGCTCCTTGAACACCTTCCACGTCTTGAGAAGGTCTATGGCCCTCTGAAGCTGTATATCATCCTTCTCTGACACCTCCAGAGGAGCTGTCTCCTGTTCGACCAGGTCTTTTCTCTTCCTCCTTGTCGTTCCTGAGGTGCCTCTCCAGGTCTTTTTCCCTCACCACCGCATGCTCTTTCGTACCGTTCTTTGCTTCGATCTTCACCACGATATCGGGGTGATCCCGGTTGACTGAATGGATGTGCCGCTGGGAGTATAGTACCGCGCCGTGGTCAGCCTGAGACCGGATCCATCGCTCAGGGGTATGACACTCTGGACAGAACCTTTGCCGAAGGTCTGGACTCCAAGGATCACCGCCCTGTGCCAGTCCTTGAGGGCGCCTGCCACGATCTCGGACGCACTCGCACTGCCCTGATTCACCAGCACAACCATGGTGGCCTTGTCATAGGAGGGGCGGTTCCCCCCTGTACTTATATTCTGCTCTTCTCCCCTGATCTGTCCTTGATGTACACAACGAGCTTGCCCGCAGGGAGGAACTGACTCGACACATCCACCGCGCTGTTCAGAAGACCGCCGGGGTTGTTCCTGAGGTCAAGAACCAGAGCACTCACCTTCTCATCGTTCAGCTTGGCCAGGGCATTTGAGAGGTCGGAAGCGGTCTGTTCCTGGAACTGCGTGAGCTTAATATACCCGATCCCGTCCTCCAGCACCTTATACTTGACGCTCTTGATCTTTATAATATCCCTCACTATGGTGAAGTCCTTCGGCTCTTTCCAGCCCTCCCTGATGATGGTGATCTTCACCGATGTCCCCTTCGGTCCCCTCATCTTCTGAACCGCGTCCTGCAGGCTCATATCCCTTGTGGATCTCGTCATTGATCTTCACTGATCCTGTCCCCGGCCTTTATCCCTGCCTTGTATGCAGGGGTATCTTCAATCGGAGCGATCACGGTGAGGACGTTATCCTTCATCCCTATCTGTATACCGAGTCCCCCGAACTCGCCCTTGGTATCCACCTGCATCTCCTTGTACGCCTCAGGGTTCATAAAGCCCTGAGTGGGGATCAAGGGAATTCAACATGCCCTTGATGGCGCCGTACACAAGGTCCTTCGTCTTTACATCTTCCACATAGTTCTTTTTAATAATGGACAGCGTTTCGGTAAAGATCTTGACGACTTCATATCCCTCAACCTCAGCGCTCACCAGGCCTACCGACCACCTTCCCACAATGATCCCTGCCAAGGCAACGGTGAGAACCAGCGCCCAGGCAATGAGCATGTTCCCTTTTCGTCAGCATCTTCGTAACCTCCATCTATTTTCTCCTTAACCATTGCATCGGGTCGAGAGGTTTTCCTTTGTACCGCACCTCGAAATACAGAGAAGGGGCATTCAACATCCCTGACTCCCCCACCTTGCCGATGGTATCTTTCTCTTTTATTATATCTCCAACCTTCAAAAAAGTCTCTGAGAGATTTCCGTAGAGCGTATGGTACCCTTCGCCGTGGTTGATGATGACGAGATTGCCATATCCCTTGAACCAGTCCGCAAAGACCACCTTGCCGCTGTAGACCGCTTTCACCGACTCCTCTTCGGTCTTGATGTAAATACCGTTTCTGAACACCGGGGTATTGAACTTGGGATCCTTCTGGCTGCCGTAGGGGATGGCGACCTTGCCATTCACCGGCCAGACCAGACTGCCCTTCAGGGTCCGAGAACCCTTTCCCTTCATACGTTTCCTGCTCTTCGAGCTTCCTGATGACCTCCAGAAGCCGTTTTGATGATTCCTGGAGCTCGCGGTAGAGTCTTTCATGGCTGGACTTCTCCTTCCTCACCGATGCCAGGAGCATCTCCCTTTCTTTCTTTTTCTCTGCCAGAGAAGCCTCGGTGAGCCTGATCCTTTCCTCCCCGCGCTTCAACTCCGCACGGAGGGCCTGCAGCCGTTTTCTCTTTCTCGTCCAGTCTCTTCAGGTTCTTCGCCATATTCTTCTATACCCTTTCGCTCCCTGAAGCTGATCCTTTCCAGGTATCTCCACCTCCTCATGAGGCCCGCCATATCATCGGTCGAGGTGAGAAGAAACAATATGTCTCCGGACTGTCCGTATCGCTGCATGGCCTTAATCCGCATCTTGAGCCACTTTTTCTTCTTCTCCATCTCTCCCCTGATAACGGTGATGTCTTTCTCGACCTTGTGTATCTCTGCCTCCGTCTGCCGTACACGTCGCTGCTGCTCTCTTAAGTCCTGCCTCGATCTGGTAAAGTCTCCTGCTCATGCTGTCCAGGTCTTCAAGGACAGACCGTTCATGTCGCTTCGCCTTCTCAAGCTTTTCTTTGTGGGTTTCCATCTCCTTCTGGATCTTGCGATATTCCTCCTTAGGATTTTCGGCTGAACCCGCCACCGGCAGGAGACAGACCGGCAGACAGCAGACAACAGACAGCAGACAGGAGAGATGCAGCGATAAGGAGCTCGCGTTACCCTTTGCAGTGTATTCTCTGCATTTCGGCTTTTGCTAAAACCGTATCCTTCCCATGGCTATGAGGGAACCGGTAATCCCGAGGAAAAGACCTACTGCGGGCAGCGACAGGAAGAGGTCAGCCGGAAATACCACGGCCCTTATGATGGGCACCGTGGCGCTCAACTTGTAAAACACGCTGTAGTAGAAGGCGGCAGCTATGATCATGCTGATAATACCGCCCACGGTGCCGATGACGCCGCCCTCGATCACAAAAGGGGTCCTGATAAACCCTCTCGTCGCACCCAGGAGCTTCAACGTTTCTATCTCATCCTTCCTGCGATAGAAAGAGGATCTTCACCGTGCTGTAGCAGATGAAGACGATGCCCGGAAAGCATCACCATGGTGAGGATGAGGCCTATGGTCTCCATCCCCGCTCTTCATGGAATGGAGGGAGAGAAGGAACTTCTCGCCGTACTGGACATCATCTATCCCCTCCATCTTCCTGAGGGAGTCCGCATAGGACTTCGCCGACTCCGGGCCGACCGCCTCTTTTTTCATCCGTATCTCGATGGAAGCAGGCAACGGGTTTTCATCCAGACCCTCCAGAATATAATCGGCGTCTTTCAGCGATGCCTTCAACTCCTTGAGCGCTTCGTCTTTCGAAATATACTTCACCCTGTCTATGGCCCCCTGGCCTTTTATCGCGCTCATGATATGCTGGGTTTGCCTCTTCGGTCAGCCCTTCCTTCAGGTAGGCGACGATGAAGAATTTCTCCGGGAGCTTTCTGGCAAAAAGATTCACATTGTAAATGGAGGACACCACAAGGGTTAGGACCAGAAGTCCCATGGCGATGGTCAACATCGACAAGGAGATTGATCCATTTCTCGTGCCACAGACTCTGGAGCGCCAGCTTTACGGAATACGTCATGGTCTCATCCCCTCTCTTCACTCACCATATTGCCGTTATCAAGCCTGAATACCTTCTTCCCCGTATCTCTGAAAAGCTCCCTGTTATGGGTGGCGATGAGGATCGTTGTCCCCCGCACGTTTATCTCTTTGAATATCCTCATGATGCCTGCGGCGGTGTCGGGGTCGAGGTTCCCTGTGGGCTCATCCGCAAGGAGCATGATCGGGTCGCCCACAATGGCCCGGGCGATCACTACCCTCTGCTGCTCTCCCCCGGACAGAGTGGAGGGGAAACTGTCGGTTTTATGCCTGAGATTCACCATCTTGAGTGCATCGAAGACAATGGCCTTTACCTCTTTTTCAGGAATCTTCCTCACCCTGAGGGCCAGCGCCACATTGTCGTAGACGTTCTTGTTCGGTAAAAGCCTGAAATCCTGAAAGACGATGCCGATGCTCCTTCTCAGCTGGGGGATCGTGGAGTCGTCCAGTTTCCCGGTCTCCCATTTGGCGACGGTGATTCTCCCGCTGTCGGGCAGTTCCGCCGCATAGATCAGCTTCAGGAGGGTAGACTTGCCCGCGCCGCTGGGACCGGTGACAAAAACCATCTCACCTTTCTCTATCGAAAGGGTCAGGTTCCTGAGGGCGGTGGCGGTGTCATAAAATTTCGACACATCCTGAAAATGTATCATAGGGATGTCTTCACTATTTTCACGATCGCTTCCGCGGTCAACCCATACAGCGCCAGAAGCTCCTCCGGCTTGCCTGAACGGCCGAAGGTGTCCTGCACGCCGACCCTCTTGATCACCACCGGATGCCGCTCCGAGAGGAACTCGCATACCGCGCTTCCCAGTCCTCCTATGACCGAATGCTCTTCAGCGGTTACGATCAGCCTCGATGCCCGAGCCGCTGCCAGCACGGCCTCCGCATCAAGGGGTTTAATGGTCGACATATTGACGACCCCCACATCAAGTCCCTCAGATTTCAGCATCTCCCGGGCATCCAGGGATACGGAGACCATGAAGCCGGCGGCAATGATATTCGCATCCCTTCCCGTATGAAAGGTGTAAGCCCTGCCGATCTGGAACCGGTAGTCCGCGGGCATTACCGCAGGGACCTTGGCCCTTCCCAGTCTCACATAGACAGGACCATAATAATCCGCGATGGACCGGATCACCTGCTCTGTCTCTCCACCGTCAGCAGGAACGATCACGGTCATATCGGGCAAGACCCTCATCAGCGAGACATCCATCAGCGCCTGATGAGATGCTCCATCCTCACCCACGGTGATCCCGCTGTGTGTGGCAACGAGCTTCACGTTCAGCTTCGAGTAGCAGATGCTCTGGCGTATCTGCTCCCATGCCCTTCCCGTCTCGAAGATAGCAAACGTGGAAGCGAAGGGGACTTTACCCGCGAGGGAAAGTCCCCCGGCGGTTCCGACCAGGTCCTGCTCGGATATGCCGATATTGAAGAATCTCTCCGGGAATGCCTTGGCAAACTTGGCGGTCTTTGTGGAGCCTGACAGATCGGCATCCAGCACCACGACATCCTCCCTTGTCCTGCCTAGTTCAAGAAGCGCAGCGCCGTAAGCATCTCTTGTCGCCATCGCCTTTGGTTTGTCGTCCGGTACCGTGCCCTCTTTTCTCTCTCCCATTATTCCAGCTCCTTCAAGGCCTTCTCCTGCTCTTCCCTGGTGGGCGTTATGCCGTGATACTCCGCCTTTCCCTCAAAGAAGGAGACGCCCTTCCCTTTCACTGTCCTGGCCACAATGACTGTTGGTTTCCCCTTCGCTTTTTCCGCTTCGTCCAGCCCATGAATGATCTGCTCCATGTTGTGGCCGTCGATATCCATCACGTTCCAGCCAAAGGCCTTCCATTTGTCAGTGATGGGCTCGATCTTCATGACGTCGCAGCAAAAGCCGTCTATCTGCAGTCCGTTGTTGTCGACAATGGCACAGAGATTGTCCACACCGTAATGGGCTGCGGTCATGGCAGCCTCCCACACCTGGCCTTCCTGGAGCTCGCCGTCTCCGAGGAGGCAGTACACCCGTGAATCGAGGCTGTCCATCCTGAGGCCCAGCGCAATACCGTTTGCGAGAGAAAGCCCCTGGCCCAGAGAACCGGTCGAAACCTCCACCCCGCTGAGGGTCTTCGAACTGGGATGTCCCTGCAGGGGACTGTCTATTCTCCGGAGCGTCTTGAGAAGCCCGCGGTCAAAATATCCGGTAAGGGCGAGAGCAGCGTAAAGCACCGGGGCCGCATGGCCCTTGGAGAGGATAAAACGGTCCCTCTCCCTCCATTCAGGGTCCCGGGGTCTGTGCCTCAGCTTACAAAAATAAAGGGCGGTCACAATGTCTGCCGCCGAAAGGGAGCCCCCTGTATGGCCCGACCCTGACTCCGTCAGCATCTTGATGATCTCCCTCCTTATCTCCCGTGCGTGCTGCTCCAGCTGTTTCACATCCCTCGTCAGTCCTTCCTGGGTCGTCATTTCTTTACCTTCCTCGAAATATGTTCAAGCAGAATTTCATCAAGACTCTTGGCGCGCACCCCGGCCTTGGGCTCCTGCGGCGCAGTCACCCCATCCTTTTCCTCATTCCCGGAAAGGACCTGTTCAGTTTCGCCGGGCTTTTTGACCTCACATTCCCCTTTAATCAGCGCCCGTATCATCTCCCGATGCTGATGCTTCATGAGATCCCTGATCTGCTCCCTGAAATGAGGGTGCCCGACAATATGTGAATAGCCCGTTTTGACGGAGCGAAGGATGGCTCCCTGGAAAAACAGGAGTGTTATGATACAGGGATTCATCAGACCACTATCCTCGGTCTGGACATGGTAAACCTTTCCTTTATAGGGCACGTTCGTGTTGTAGCCGATAAGCATTATGACTATGCCTGTTTCCCCCGGACCCATTTTCCCCGGGAATGAGCCGTAATGGAGTTACGCAATGCATCCGCGAAGATATTATATACGGGATAAAGGAAGAGTTACAAGAGAGGAAAAGAGAAAAGGACCTGCACAGTGTTTCAGGAGGGTCGGTCCGGATCAGCTCCTTCTCTCGTACCACTCCATCAGGTAAAACATTCCTCCCGCCAGGGCATACACGAAGGCCATCACAATCCAGTGGCCGGTGCCCATCACCTTTGGCAGCGTTACATCTCCCATGGGTGAGGACACATAAAAACCTTCGAGGAAAGGATAGAGAACCGCAAATGAGAGAGAGCCCGCCCCTATTCCGATCATCGTGACCAATGCGTCAATCCTCCCTGATGCAAAGCCTGCCACAGCCGTTCCCGGACAGTATCCGCTGAATACAAAGCCTATGCCGAAGAGGGCCCCTCCCACAACTTGAGGCCAGAAAAAGGTCGGCACGATCCATATCCTGCTCATGTCCAGAAGCTTCAGGTCTGACAGAAGATATAATCCGGTGGCCGCAACAATGATCGCGGTGAACATGACCTTCGGGACGGTAAAATCGGTGAGATAGAACACCCCGGTGAGCTTGTGGGGGTTGCCAAGGCCTCCCCTTTCGAGAAAGAGACCGAAGAAGATTCCCAATATGACGGCCAGCAAAAGGCCTGTGCCCTGACTGAATAATAAAGGTGCTATCATGACCACAACCTCCTGAAAAGTGCTGCGACGATGAAGCCGCCTATGAACATGGAGATAACGAATATCCAGCCCGATATCGCAAGCTGTGCCCCGCCCGACAGGGCAACTCCGCTTGTGCATCCCCTCGCCAGCCTGCTCGCAAAACCGATCAAAATGCCCCCACCAAATGCAGTGAGCAGCCTTGTTCCCTTCCCCATACTCTCGCCCTTATCCAGCTTAAACTTAAAGTTTCCGCCTACGAGAGAGGCTGCAAGGGCACCCAGGAATAGCCCCAGGATCTCAAAGAGGACCCAATTCATCAATGGAGCTTCGACTATTCAGATATTGAGAAAAATATTCGAGGCTTTTTGCGTACTCGGGACTGAGTTTGCCCATGCCGACGCCCGTCAGCAGGGAAAAAGCACTGGAGGCGCCCAGGCCCCACCCCACGATGACGAACGTCGCAAGGAGGGTCAGTCCGAGGCCCGCCCCCGCGATATATGGTGACCAGAAATTACCTTCTTTTATAACAACCTCCGGGGTCTTCCGAGGTCAAGACACCTCTTTTCTTCGTTAGTTGCACTGTTGCTAAACAAAAGACCCATAACTTCATTATACCATCTCATTTTCCGATAAAACAATAGTACCACCGATTGAAAGGGGAAGGAATGAAGACACGACACAATCAGAGGAAAAAAGGAATTGAAAGGGGGACAGGGTCCCCCTTTCTGATGCTTAGAATCTCCAGGTAAATCCGAATTCGAGGCTGTTTTCGCTCAGGTTCGACTCAAGGGTCACCGGCTGGCCGGCGAACGTCGTACCACTTTCCTTGATCTGCTCTTTGAAACGCATGGGTATAGCCGGCATTAATCGCAAACTGCTTCGAGATGTCGTATCCTATGCCAAAGGTGAGATGCTGCTTCACAATGGCAGGGAACCCGATGATCCTGAATGTCTCATAGTAGTAGGTAGGAAGGGATTTACCCTGAACAGACGTCATTGCAGGACCGTCGGGGTAGCGCCGACAAAATTGTTATGCTCTCTCACAGGGTTGTTCCCATAATTGTATCCGATGCGAAGGGCGAGCTGTTTTATGGGTTTATACTGAGCACCCATCTCCAAAGACCCACTGGTCTTTCCAGTCAAAGTCATCATATCCCTTAGCATTCTGCCAGTTTATCCATTTTCCATCAACCTCAAGAAGCAGGGTGCCTTTGATCGGCTCAAAGGCGACACCAAGACCGATCTGCTGCGGGGACTGCAGTTTCAGGTCATCAGCTCTTCCGTCGCCGTCAAAATCTTTCACCTTCTCATGATTGACCGACTGAGGGGAAACATAGGTTAGACCCGAGGGAGACGATGTCCGCGACTTTATAAATTGCGCCAAGCTGAACACCTAGGCCATAGTTGGAGGAAGTGCCGCTCCTCAGGTCAAGATTCGCATAGTCAATATGCACTGCAAGACCGACCGAGAACTTCTCATTGGGCTGATATGCTACGGAGGGAGCAAATTTCAGAATCTGGAGCTGGGTATACTGCCCCGGCAATCAGCGGGTTGCCCCCGAAGGGAGGGTAGTGGGGCTGATCAAGGCTCGTATTCCTGTAGTCGACACCCAGACCCGATACGCCGTAGGCCGCAAGGCCGAATCTCCAGTTCTGGTTGATCGGGACAGAAAGTCCGATGGCCGGTATCGCATACACGTTGCTCTCGCTGTCGGCACTGAACTCCTGGCCGGCGATAGTTACCTTTGCATCAACATTCGGCATGAACAGGGTTCCCGCAAAATTGAATTCGCTCCCGGGACAGTAAGGCCCGAAACACATGGCAGCTGGATTCGCAAAGACCGCGCTGATGGCATCCTGCGGCGCCGCGATGCCCACCCCTCCCATGGCCCTGGAAATGGGGCCGATACTCATTAGATTGTCGCCGTTTGTTGCCATGGCAGGGGATACCACCGTTACAACGATCCCTAAAATTGCCAAGATCACAAAAAACCTTCTCATCACTGCCTCCTTTGTGAATGTTGATAATCCCTTACTCTTGCCCCCACTGCTCTCCTTATCTCACCTCCCTCCTTATTTCAGATTGGCACTCACCATTTCAACGATCTCTTCCTGTATCTGACCCGGCATCCCCATGTTCTTCATGAATGCCCATTTGCCGGCATCTTCAAAATAGACTTTCATCCTGTACATCCCGTCGAGAACGACGACTTTTACCTTGCCACCCTCTTTATACACGATCACCTCGATCGGAAAGGCAGCGTTATGGTCAATGCCAGGGAATTTGAAAGAATCAGAGGACCGCTTCTCCCCCGCAATTTTGAAAGCCCGTCTCTCCATCTTTGCTTCCGTTACCCCAAAGATTATTGCACCTTGGGCAGAAAGGTCAAGTGTATAGAGCAGCTTCCAGTTCTTCTTGTTTTCGAGGATTCCCTTCCTGACATTCTCCGAGAACTTTTTTGAAGGTGGCATCAGAACCGTCCGTGGCCGCATAAACCTCTTCTATCTTGTCCGTGAAGTCGCCACCACCCATACCGCCGACCTTTCCTCTTTCCCTTATCTCGCCAATCTGTTTTCTCACGACATTGCCCGGAACGTCCTTTGAGATGACGTCAACGATGGAATTGATCGTAGAGAGTGAAAGGTCGTCGAGTTTCGTCTCATGGATCATCGTCCTGTTTATCGAGGCAGGATTGAGAACCGCCACGTTTATGCCGGTCTCATCCTCGTAAATTCCTGCCCTCAGGGGCAATGCAAATGCGGCTTTTACCCCGTTTGAGAGAATGGATTTTGCGTAGGCAGGTGAACTGAAAACGATGACCTTTGAACGAAAAGTGCAGCCCGTCAGGAACCCCGGTGGTATAAGCTGCAAGAATCTCCCATCCGGCACTCTTCAGGGCAGAATCAACCCTGTTGCTTACTTCATCAAAATTCCCCTTTGCTTTTTCGACCACCTTCACATACACACCGTGTTCAGCGGCAAAGCTGACAGATACGGAAAGAACAGAGCGTCAGGGCGATAGAGAGAACTCTACTGAGCATCATACGTCCCTCCCTCTTCATTTATTTCTTCCTGATGAAAAATGCATAGACATCACCCTTGTCCTGTACCTCGAGGAGTTCGTTGCCGGTCCGTCTGAGCATCGCAGGGATGTCCGCCTTTGAGCCCTTGTCCGTGACCTCCACAAAGAGAACCTGGCCGGGCTGCAGGGAATCCAGCGCCTTCTTCGTCTTCACCACCGGCATCGGACAGCTGAGCCCCTTCAGATCAAGGCTCGCAGTCGCATCTGATTTGTTCATATATTCTCACCTCACTTCCGTGTACTGTGCTTGGAACCGAATTTGTTTCGGAATCAGACAAACAGGTTTATATCTGCATCAAGGGCAAAGTCCAGGAACTCCGCCGCTCCCGCCACCTCTACCCCCTCCACCAGATCGTCTTTGCTCACTCCGGTCATCTCAAGAGTAGGGGTGCATGCGATCATCTTCACTCCGGATTCGAGACAGACATCCATGAGCTCCGGAATGGATGGCCAGTTGATCTTCTTGATCATACGCTTCATCATCATGCTCGCCATGGCCGTCATTCCCGGCAGAATGCCCAGGATGTTCGGGATCGGGATAGGGGAAGGCATTGCGGGGTTTGCGATGGGAGCTACTTGAAGGGAACGATACTTCTTCTTGTTTACGATATCCACGCCATAGAGCGTGAAAAATATCCCCACCTCCACATCCATGGCAACAGCAGTTGATGCGAGGATCAGGGGGGGATATGCCATGTCCAGTGTTCCTTTTGACGCAATGATCGCCATTCTTTTCTTCTTCTTCTCTTCCATGTCTTTCACCTCCAATACTGGCAACGTATGACATAAATATAGCGAAGTCAACGAGTAAAGTCAAGCAGATTCGCACTCTCGCAACAGTGCACTCGAAAGGAAAGCACTTTTCATATTTACCTCTTATCGCGGTGAAAGGAGGGGGTCCTTGATCCCTGCCTCCCTAAAGCCCTTTCCCCTGAACCTGCAGCTGTCACATCTTCCGCAGGGCATGTAAACAGTTCGGCGTTCGGAGTTTTCAGGACCCTTCACTCTGAACTTTGACCTTTGTCCCCGCAGGCGCCCCGCCGGGGCGGGAACTTCTTCTTGCGGGTCGTAACAGCTCCATGTGAGAGAATAATCAAGCCCCAGATCAACTCCCTTCATTATTATTTCCTTCTTTGTCATGAACAGGAGAGGCGTCTTTATTCTGAACCGGAGATTCCCTTCCACAGACGCCTTTGTGGCAAGGTTTGCCATATCCTCAAATGCCTTCAGGTACTCGGGCCGGCAGTCAGGATAGCCGCTGTAGTCCACGGCATTAGCGCCGATGAAGATGTCGGCGGCACCAAGGACCTCTGCCCACGCCAGTGCAAACGAAAGGAAAATGGTGTTCCGGGCAGGCACATAGGTGACGGGAATCACTGATGGGTGACGGCCAATGAGCGACGATCCCCTGGATTTGGCTTTATCTCTTGAGTTATCACCAGTGACGTGTGGTTTGTAGCGTTCTTTCGGCACTTCCATGTCCGACGTGAGGGCCGAGCCGCCTATTTCCCTCAGATCAAAGGCTATAACAAGATGGCCCTTAACGCCCAGGCTCTTCGCCACCGCTTTTGCCGATTCCAGTTCCCTCCTGTGCCTCTGGCAGTAATCAAAACTCAGGGCGTAAAGATCATACCCCCCGGATTTTGCAACGGCAAGGGTGGTGGATGAGTCAATGCCTCCGCTCAGAAGAACAATAGCCTTACCCGTCTTGCGCCTTCTCATGACATTTCACGGTTACTTGTGAGATAAGGTCTTATGCCGGACATATGGATGAAGGGATTCTCGCTCGCGTGTTCTCACGACTCCCGGACCCTTTGAACGCTTTTAAATCACGGTCCACTCAGTAAATATCGTCCGCCGTGCCTACCTTCCCATCCGGCCCGGCACTGAGAATAATCATGTTTCCATTCCCGACACTGTAAGCATACAGGTTCCCCCACGCGTCCCGGGCGTCGCCGATCTCGACGAGGTTTGCCGGATACGAGCCGTTCTTGAACTTGTATGCTTCTGCCATGAATCTCAGCCCATCCATATTCTTTAACGTTACCGTTCGTTTCAGGGAATCGCCATGCCAGAAAGCGGTGATCCCCTTGTGAGACCACGTCTCCTGAAAACTGGCAGCGATCACCGAGAACACAATGGCCACTATGAGAACAACGGGATAGAGGAACCTTGCAAATGCCCACTCCCTCGCCTCCTGCGATACCGAAACCGGTTCGGCCACCACAGCGGAGACAGTGACCGGCTCAATAATATCCCGTTCCATAAGGGAGACAAGGACTTTGGACGCTTCAAAATCATCCACACCGCTGAGGTCGACGATGATACTGACGTCGTTCTCCCCGTCCACGAATTTCAGAAGACGTTCCTCCGCATCGGTCGGGGAAGCCTCAGTCTTGCCGGTCTTTGCAAATACGGTATCGAGCGTTATCTTCCCTCCAACAAAAGACCATTCATCAAGCACGCGCAGACCCTCCATGAGGAGATGCTGCGTGTCAAGGGTCACAGGGATATCCTGACTGAGAGCAACCTGTTGTGCCTGAAACTCATAGGTCCCTTCCTTCCATGAAAACAGCTGGACCACGGTCTCGGTCATCTGGGAAACCAGCGTATCGCGAATATCCTCTTTCTTCACAAGTCCGTTCTTAAGAAAGATATCTCCCAACCTCCCACCGGTCGTTTTTTGTTCCTCAAGGCTGGCCTTCAGGTCCTCTTCCCTGATGACACCCTTCTTGAGGAGTATTTTGCCAAACCTGTTCTCCTCAACCCTCTTCCGTGACTCTGCTGATACCACATTTCCTTCATAGAACATGAGACGGACCCTGTCCATTTCACCGCTGAGCGCGAGAATGCCCGTTTTCTTCTGGAAGTAGATCAGCTGCAGAATGTCAGCAAGGCCAAAATCTCTGAGAGAGCCTTCTAAAGCCATCCTTTCCGTATCCTCCTCTTGATGTGCAGGACAGCCCCGATATAAGACACCATCATGACTATCGCCATGAGCGGAGTCATCCAGCCGTGCCTGAAGGGAAAAACTCCCCACTCGGGGAACAGCCAGTTTATGAGAAGCAGTATGAGACAAAGAAGGAATACCCAGAGGAAAAGAAATCCTGCGAGTATCTTCCCTGCAAAGATCTGGCCGCCCCCGGGTATCATATAGGAAATAAGCTTTGCGGTATTCCTCCGTCTGCTCTGGCTCTGGTAAATGGAAAGCAAGCGTGCCACCCTTTCCCGGGAATCCATCTCGTCGATCTTAATGAGAGAGCTGAAACAGCGGGAACACATCTCGCCCCATGCCACAGTCCGCGAGCACCTGGAGCAGAAGACCGCGCCGCAGCGTTTACATCTCTGCGCACGGTATTTCAACGTTCTGGCCAATACGTAGAACCCCGGTATCATTGCAAGGGCAAGGAAAAGAACCGGCATGTCAAAACCTGAAAGGGAAATGCCCCCGCTCTCCATCGCGTACCCCCATAGTGCGGAGAAGGGAAGGGTCTCGTCCACCATGAAGCGGTTCGGACCAATGCCTGTGACAGAGATGAATCTCGTCACCGCCTCAGGACTAAGTTTTGCAGCCCCCTGAAAATACTCGTCCCCTTTCGTAAAATCAAGCCTCACCCGGTAAAGCTGACTGAGATTGTAATACGCTGAAGGGAGCGGAGCGATTCCGATGGACTTCTGGTAGGCCTCTCCTGCTGCATCCATGTCCGCGATGCCATAGTACGCATTGCCGAGATTTATTAATACCCGAGGGTCCGGCCTCGACATACGCCCGGCAAGGTCCTTGTATACTTCAATCGCCTCCTGATAACGCCCTTCCCTTTTAAGGGCCAGGGCATAGGAAAACGCTGAAGGGAAGTCGTCCCTCCCCTTGAGGGACCACAGTGCATAACGGTTGTCCTTCCTCTCATTGACCGCCACAACGGCTTTAAGGGAAGAGGGCGAAAACAAGAAGGGAGAGAGCTCCCTCATAAGGAAAAGAGAGGCGGCAAAAAACAGGAATGATGCATATACGAGCGCCTTGTTCTCTTTCTTGAAGTATAATCCGACCAGAAAGAACACACCCGCGGCAAGGGCAACAGGACCAAGGAGCGCCAGACCGAGTGGAATGAGGAGGAGAAGCAATCGCTTCTTCTCCTCCGAGCCCTCGTGGACAATGAGCCCTCCGTCCATGGGACTTCGTATGATAAGGACCACGAGAAGGGAAAGAAAGAAGGAGAGGGAAAAGCTCACAGCGGTCAACCCCGCCAGGCTGAAAGCCCACCAGAAGTTCCTCCCATACGCCCGTATCCCCTCCCTGAAATAGTCAAGCCCTTGCAGTATCCCGTTTGGCGAGGGACTGAATCCTTCTTTCGCCATTTCAAAATACACTGCCGGGAGGTCAGGGGAGTAGCGCCTCGCCTTCTCAATCAGCTCCCTCGCCTGAGCCCTGTTCTGGTGCGCCAGCGTAATGAGGAGATACGAATACGGTTCAGTAGTGGAAAGGCCCTCATCCAGTCTCGATTCATAGAGTTCCTCACCTGCATGACAGGGAGCAACGCCGCACATGAACGGCATGACGGTGAAGGACAGAAAGGCTATTAGAGCCGTCCCGAGAATGAACGTATGATTCCGGAGATTTTGCATCATGCCCTCTTGCCTGTTTTAGGTTCCGTGCCCTGTATCAACCTCTTTATATTATCAACATGCCGCAGCATTAGCAAGGCGCTCATCATCAGGGAGATCATCAGCCTTTCCCTTGCATAGTCCACCCAATAGACGGTAAGGGGGAGCACCCCAAAGGAGACGATGGCCCCGAGGGAAGAATATCGCGTGAAAACGATTACCGCCAGCCATATGACCACGGTCACCAGTGCTGCCTTCGGTGAAAAGACGAGAAGCACCCCTATGCTGGTAGCAACCCCTTTGCCGCCCCTGAACCTGAGGAACACGGAAAAGTTGTGCCCCAATATTGCGGACAGGCCTATGATTCCTTCCAGGGTGAGATCATTCAGGAGGTACCTGCCCACCGCGACCGGGATCACGCCTTTCAGCATGTCACCGGCCAGCGTAAGAAGCGCCGGCCATTTCCCTGTGGTCCGCAACACATTTGTCGCCCCGATATTCCCGCTGCCCACTTTTTTCAGATCGACCCCTTTCACTCTCGCTGCAAGCACACCGCAGGGGATTGAACCCATGAGAAAAGAACCGATGATGAGAAGAAGCAGCTGCAGCTTCATACCCTTTTCCAGAAAGAGACCGTATACTGAACCCCTGATATGATGGACAGGATCAGCGCTATCCATATGAACACAATCCCCACATCATAGAGATCGATACCGAAAATATTCATACTGATAATAAGGCAGAGGATAGCGGTTATCTGCGAGAATGTCTTCAGCTTTCCTCCCATCTCGGCGGGGATGATGATATCCTTTGATAGGGCGACTGCCCTGAGCCCGGTGACGAGGAATTCCCTGACAATGATCACAATGGCGATCCACGCTGAGAGCCGCGCCATGTCCACAAGCAGAATGAGGGCCGATACGACAAGGAACTTGTCCGCTATGGGATCAAGGATGATCCCGAACTTTGTGATCTGTCCGGTCTTCCGTGCAAGGTAGCCATCAAGAAAATCGGTGACCGACGCGACACCAAAAATGAGGGCCCCGAGGAACGGCCTGTCCGGAGCAATAAGAACAAAAAAGGGGATGAGGACGATCCTGCTGAGGGTGATTATGGTCGGCAGATTAAGTCTCAAAATACTCTCGCGTCACGGTTCCCCAGAGTCCCTTTGCCATAAGGAGAAGATCACATATCTCCCTTACCGCGCCCCTGCCGCCTCCGCTCTTCGTCACCATCGCAGCAAAATTCTTTGCTTCATCCGTAGCGTCATTCACCGCGATGGGCATCCCTACTCTTCTGAAGATCGGAATATCCACGATATCATCCCCCACATATGCCACTTCGTTTTCCGTAAGTCCATATTTCCCGACGATGTGTTCAAGGGCTACGGTCTTGATATGACATCTCTGGTAAACCTCGGTGATGCCCAGTTCCTGGGCTCGCCGTTCCACCACCTTTGAGTGCCTTCCTGTAATGATCGCAACCCGGACCCCCGCACTGACGAGCATCTTTATGCCGTGCCCGTCCCTCACGTTGAATGCCTTGAGTTCGTTCCCGTCGTTGTCCAGGATGATCCTTCCATCAGTGAGGACTCCGTCAACATCGAGGATCAGGAGTTGTATCCCCTTTGCGATTTCCTGCAGTTCTTTTTCTGTCTTCTTCAATTAAACGATCCCCTGCTTCAGGATGTCATGGAGATGGATTACGCCCTTTGCCTTCCCTTCATCATCAGGGACCACCAGGGCAGTGATGGAATACTCTTCCATTATGGATAAGGCCTTTGCCGCAAGCTCATCCTCCGGGATCGTTCTGGGGTTTCGCGTCATCACCTCTCCGGCCTTCATATCGAAGACCGCCTTCCCCCACTTCTCTATCCCCCGCCTCAGGTCACCGTCCGTAACAACACCAAGGACCCTCCTGTCGGAATCCGCGACGACCGTCACTCCCAGCCTTTTTGATGATATCTCCATGACCGCCTTTATCATCGGCGTCTCCTGCGATACCACAGGAAGGGCGCCCCCTGAATGCATGAGATCCTTAACCTTTATAAAGAGCTTCTTCCCCAAACTCCCTCCCGGATGGAAAAAGGCAAAATCCTCCTCCTTATACCCCCTCTTCATCAACAGCGCCACCGCAAGGGCGTCGCCCATAGCCATGGTAGCAGTGGTGGACGCCGTAGGGACGACGCCGAGGGGACACGCCTCCTCTTTCACGGAGATGTCAAGATTCACGTCGGCGACCCGTGAAAGGGTTGAGCGTGGGTTACCGGTCATGGAGATCAAGCCCACATTAAACCTTTTCAGGAAGGGGATCAGACCTACCAGTTCATCGGTCTCACCGCTGTTGGATATGGCAACGACCACATCATCCGACGTGACCATGCCCAGGTCCCCGTGGATTGCTTCCGCCGGGTGCAAAAAGAAGGCCGGGGTTCCTGTGGATGCCAGAGTCGCCGCTATCTTCTTCCCCACAAGGCCTGACTTTCCCATGCCGGAGACAACAACCCTTCCTTTGCTTCCGAAAATGATCTCCACCGCTTTTTCGAAAGCGCTGTCGAGCCTTCCGGTAAGGGCGAGAACAGCCTCCGCCTCTGTCCTCAGGACTTTTCTTGCAATATCAAGTATATCCACGGCTCATCACCCTCTCATTCAAACTGGCACCGAAGCCATCCCGGAGGAATTCCTTTTCGATGCGCTTCATCCCCCAGTTCGGCGAGATCCTTCTCGGAGTTTCTCAGATGTTTCCTCACCTGACCGAGTTTTTTCTCCAGACCCGCTTTCTTCTTACCCGTTGTGTCCTTCAGATCTTCCAGTGCCTTTTCCAGATCCTGAACATCCTCCTGATCTTTCTCGATCCTCTTTCGACGAACACTCGCCTTCCTGCACCAGGATTCTGCCTCTTTCTGTTTCTGCAACCGGGCAGCAGCCTCTTTCTTTGTTCCGGTCCCGACAGGGTTTGGCATTGAACTCCCTCCGTCGGACGCTTCCCTGTATTGCTCAATGTCGTGGTTTGTGAAATGCGGTACTTCCTGAGCAGCACTGATCTTCCCGACGGGGAGGCCGGCAAACAACCATCCGGAGACACTGAGCACAAACGCAAGAGACTTGAGCACACTTTTCAACTGTTACTCCCGACACGGTTCATTCGTCTCACTTTCCTGTGGTCACTCTGTCGGAAACGACGGAGCGGCCAAGCATTTCGTGCAGTTCCTTGAGGGATGCAAGCATTTTCCCCAGGCCGGACAGGGGCATCATATTCGGGCCGTCGCAGAGGGCCTTCTCGGGTTCGGGATGGACCTCCATAAACACTCCGTCAACTCCCACCGCTACCGCAGCCCTCGCAAGAGGCTCTGCGAATTCCCTCTGGCCGCCTGAACTGCTCCCCTTGCCGCCGGGAAGCTGAAGGCTGTGGGTCACATCAAATATCACGGGATGGCCGAAGGAACGCATGATGGGCAATCCCCTGAAGTCTACCACGAGGTTATTATAGCCAAAGGACGTGCCCCTCTCGGTGATAAAGAGCTTACGGTTTCCGGTGGAAACAAACTTCTCGATGATATTCTTTATGTCCCAGGGAGCGAGAAATTGACCCTTCTTGATGTTCACCGGTTTCCCGGTGGCTGAAGCGGCAAGGATAAGATCCGTCTGCCTGCAGAGAAACGCCGGAATCTGGAGCACGTCCAGAACTTCCGAAGCAGACTTAACATCGCCCACGGAATGGACATCTGATACCACAGGGATATCCAGTGTGCGCTTCACTGTCCACAGCGTCCTGAGCCCCTTCTCGATCCCCGGTCCCCGGTAAGAGGAAAGGGATGTGCGGTTTGCCTTGTCGTAAGAGCTCTTGAACATAAAGGGAAGTCCAAGGGCACCGCATATCTCTTTCAGTTTTTTTGCGGTGTGGAGGGTCGTCTCCTCACTTTCGATCACGCAGGGACCCGCAATGACCACCAGGGGACTGCCTCCTCCCATGGCGATACCATTGATATCCAGCGGTATCATCCCTTCTCCTCCGACACAGAGGGGAAGAGGGACCTCTTTTCCTTCAGGGCAGCGCCGATGAATGCCTTAAAGAGAGGGTGCGGCTCGGTAGGCCTTGATTTGAATTCGGGGTGGAACTGGCATCCCAGAAACCAGGGATGGTCCTCTATCTCGACGATCTCCACAAGCTCTCCATCGGGACTCGTCCCGCTTATCCTCATGCCGTGCCGTGTGCAGATGCCCTTGTAAGCATTGTTGAACTCATACCGGTGCCGGTGGCGTTCCGCTATCTCCTTCGCGCTGTATGCCATGGACGCGTGGGTATTCGGTTCAAGGATGCAGGGATAGGAACCGAGCCTCATGGTTCCGCCTTTCTCAGAGACTTCGGTCCTCTCCTCAATCCTGCCCCTCCTGAAATCAAACCACCGCTCCATGAGATAGATCACGGGATCCTTCACATTCATATTGAACTCGGCGCTGTTGGCATCCAGGCCGCAGACGTTCCTCGCAAATTCGATCACCGCGCACTGCATACCGAGACAAATGCCGAAATACGGTATCTTCTTTTCCCTCGCATATCTGATCGCCTCTATCTTCCCCTCTATCCCCCGGTACCCGAAGCCGCCCGGGACGAGGATACCGTCAACTTCCGAAAGGAAGGTATCGGGGCCGTGAACCTCGATCTCCTCGGAATCGACCCACTGGAGGTTCACCTTCGCGTCATTGGCGATGCCGCCGTGAGTAAGGGCTTCCATGAGGCTTTTGTAGGAATCCTTAAGCCCCACATACTTTCCTACTATGGCAATGCTCACCTCATGCTTCGGCTCTTTTATCTTCCGCACGATATCCTTCCATAGTCCCAGGTCCCTTTCCTTGGAGGGGAGCTTCAGCTTCTCGATGATCTGCTGATCAAGCCCCTCTGCGCTGAGGGCAAGGGGCACCTCATAGATCGTCTCCACGTCTATGGCATTGATCACTGCATCTCCGTCAAGGTTGCAGTGGATGGCGATCTTTCTCTTCGCCTCGGGAGGAAGAGGTTTGTCCGTCCTGCAGAGCAGGGCGTCAGGCTGGATACCGATAGCCCGCAATTCCCTTACGCTGTGCTGGGTCGGTTTCGTCTTGAGTTCCCCGGCCGTCTTGATGTACGGCACCAGAGTCAGATGGACATAGAGGACATTTCCCCTTCCCACATCATACCGCATCTGTCTTATTGCCTCGAGGAACGGCAGGCTTTCGATATCTCCTATGGTGCCGCCAATCTCCACAATCACCACATCATTGTTGTCGCTTACCGACTTGATCGCCTGTTTTATCTCGTCGGTGAGATGGGGAACCACCTGGACGGTGTCCCCGAGATAATCGCCCCGTCTTTCCTTCGTGATCACGTTGTAATATATCTTCCCTGTCGTAAAGTTGTTGCCTTGCGACGTCCGTATATGGGTGAACCGTTCGTAATGGCCGAGGTCAAGGTCGGTCTCAGCGCCGTCGTCGGTTACAAATACCTCACCGTGCTGGAACGGGCTCAAGGTACCCGGGTCAACATTTATGTAAGGGTCCAGCTTCTGGATGGTGACCTTCAGCCCCCTTGCCTCAAGGAGCGCACCGATCGCAGCCGCAGCGATTCCCTTTCCCAGGGACGAAACCACACCACCTGTTACGAAGATAAACTTAGCCATCTTTCCACCCTTTCCAAGTCCTGAGGGGTATCAACCCCGATAGTTTCTGACGATGTCTCTTTCACCTTTATCATGAATCCATTCTCCAGGGCACGAAGCTGCTCGAGTTTTTCTCTCTCTTCAAGCATTGAGGGTCTCATGCCCGCGAGTTTTATAAGCACGTCACGCTTGTAGCTATAGATGCCGATGTGCTTGAAAACGTTGAACTTCGAACGTTGAATCTCGAACTTGTCCATGTCCTTCCATTCGTCCCTGTGATAAGGGATCGGCGCACGGGAAAAATAGAGTGCGAACCCGTCCGGCCCGAAGACGGCCTTCACCACATTGGGATCCATGACTTCATCCGGATTCCGGATCTCTTTTACCAGGGTTCCCATGTCCGCTCTTTTGTCGGAGAGGAGAGCGATGACATCATCGATCATCTCAGGCCGTATCAGGGGTTCATCGGCCTGCACATTCACAATTATATCACAGGGGAGCGACCGGGCAACTTCTGCAATGCGGTCGGTCCCCGACACATGGTCCCGTGACGTCATCACCGCCTTTCCTCCGAAGGAGAGCACCTCCTCAAATATGGTCTCGCTGTCGGTTGCCACGATGACCTCCTGTGACAGGAGCGATCCCCTTGAATTCTCATACACATGCTGGATGACAGGTTTCCCTTTTAAGGGGGCAAGAGGCTTTCCCGGAAAACGGGTAGAATCATAACGGGCAGGTATAACGATAACCGCAGTCATCACTTGCGTACATTATATATGATTGTGCTCAAATTTTACATCCCTATTTACCTTTCCTGATTTAATCTGACATAATGTGGTTGCGAAGAACATGATCGGCAAGAGATCAAATCCGATTTAAGGAAAGATGAACCTTCTTGGACATTCCGGGCATGATACAACAGCTGGCTCTCTCCGCACTTCCCGTGCTGATCGCCATCACTTTTCACGAAGTATCCCATGGATTTATCGCGAACAGGCTGGGTGACCCCACCGCCATGATGATGGGCAGACTCACCCTGAACCCGCTCGCGCACATTGATCCTTTCGGTACGATACTGATGCCCCTCATGCTCCTTGTTTTCACCAACGGACAGTTTGTCTTCGGATATGCAAAACCGGTCCCCATCAACCCTATGAACTTCAAGAACCCGAAACGCGATATGGCGCTTTCGGCCGCAGGGGGGCCGGTCACCAACGTCCTTCTCGCCATCCTGAGTATGCTTGTGCTGAAATTCGTCCTCATGCCATCTGCTGCCTTCTTCCCAGAGAACATTGCGGAAAAGGTCCTGGTACCCGGAGGCATGATGCTCAAATCCAGTGTAATAATTAACGTCGTGCTGGCGTCATTTAATCTCATCCCTATTCCGCCCCTCGATGGTGGACGGATCCTTGTCGGACTGCTGCCCCACAAACAGGCCATGACCTTCAGCAGGATAGAACCCTTTGGCTTCTTGATCGTCATCTTGCTCATCGTCACAGGCATAGCAAATTACTTTGTCATGCCCCTGGTAGGTCTCTTCCTCAGTTTACTAAGCTTATTGTAGATGCGTTACTCGCATGTCCTTTCTTGACAGACTGTCAGCGATGCATTAATAATAAAAGACATTTTCCATTCGGCTTCGGGAGGTAATGTGGACAGGGTTTTGAGCGGAATGCAGGCCAGCGGTAAGCTACACATAGGGAACCTTGTGGGAGCTCTCCAGAACTGGGTCCGTCTGCAGGACCAGTATGACTGTTTCTATTTTGTTGCTGACTGGCATGCCCTCACCACGGGCTACGCGCAGCCTGAGGCGATAAAGGACTCTACACGGGATATCATCCTGAACTTCCTCGCAGCAGGTCTTGACCCTGACAAATGCACCATTTTCATTCAGTCAAGGATTCCCGAGCACGCCGAGCTCCACCTTCTCCTTTCGATGATAACCCCCCTTGGGTGGCTTGAGCGTGTTCCGACGTACAAAGAAATAGGTGCGCTCGATCTCCGCCAACGCGCGCGGCTCGCACACACCCTCGTGGCAGGCGCCGTGCTCCTTGTCCAGACGCCAACGCAGCGGCTGCGTATCCGTCCAGCGCCGCCGGCAGGCGCAGCATGAGCTGCAGCGGCCGCTCCCGAGGCCCGCGCTTGCCCGGCGCGGGCGGCACGCTTTCGGCCCAGATCCTCGCGCGGTCGACGTGCAGCATCGCGCGCCTGCTCATCGGTCGCTGCGGGCACGTGCATGGCGGCGAGCGGGCGCGCGGCGTCTGGTGTGTAACCTGGTGCCGTCCCCGCCCCAGATGTCGCATGGTCTGCAGACCCGGCTCGATGCCGTACAGGTGCGCGAGCGCTTCTACATCAGCCACGCGGTACCTTCAGATCGGGCTCGCCAGCGTCCACACTACCGCCCAGGCCGGCGGCGCGCTGCCGGTGAGGGCGTTGCCGAGTTCGCTGCTGGCGTACAGGAGTCGGCCGGCCGGCAGGTCTGG
>CAVOUE010000011.1:0-75493 GCA_963699545.1 Nitrospirota bacterium
CCTGGCCTTCTCAACAGAGAAGTTCACCTTCTTGACGGGACTGAACACCGAGTCTATGGCAAGCATATCCACAGGGAGATCCTCTTCCTTGTTCAACTCCGAAGATACATATCCCTTTCCTTTTCTGATGTACATCTCAGCCTCAAAGGATACCCCTTTATCCAGCGTGGCGATTACCTGTTCGGGATTAAGCACCTCAATGCTTGAGTCCACATGCAAGTCCCCGCCCTTTACTTCCTTTGGACCGCTCACCTTAATGGTAGCGATTTTCTTGTTGTCCGTATACATCTTGAATCTCAGCTTCTTTATGTTAAGGATAATATCCATAACATCTTCCTTCACCCCTGTGATATGGGAAAACTCGTGGAGCGCGCCCCTTATCTTCACTGCAGTGACCGCAGCACCCTCCAGAGACGAAATCAAGACCCTCCTGAGGGAATTCCCTAACGTCGGGCCATAACCCCTTTCAAAAGGTTCTGCGATGAGTTTCCCATAGGTATCGGTCAATGTCTCTTCATCAAACCGAATCTTATCGGGTAATTGAAAGCCTTTTTTTCTTAAATCCATAAGGCCTCCTATGCCTTAAATTTTAACTTCGTTTTATTTGGAATATAATTCAACGATAAGCTGTTCCTGTACAGGAAGCTGTATCTCCTCCCTCGAAGGAACATGCGCAATCTTCCCCTTAAAGTTAGCCGCGTCCATCTCGAGCCAGCTGGCAAGCCCGCGGTGCTCGGCCTTGGCCAGATTTTCCTGAATGGACGGTATATCTCTGCTCGACTCCCTGACCTCAACCACGTCACCCGCCCGTATGCTATAGGAGGGTATGCTCACAGGTTTCCCATTTACCTTAAAATGGCCGTGCGTGATCAACTGTCTCGCCTGCCTTCTGTTTGCGGAAAACCCCATCCTGTACACTACATTGTCAAGGCGGCATTCAAGGAGTTGGAGAAGGATTTCACCTGTAATGCCTTTGCGCCGTTCTGCTTCATGGAAATATCTTCTGAACTGGGTTTCGACGAGTCCGTACGGCTTTCTCACTTTCTGTTTTTCCATCAACTGCACGCCGTAATCAGAGAGTTTTCCCCGCCTTTGTCCATGCTGGCCCGGGGGATATTTTCTCCTCTCTACCCCACATTTCTCAGTAAAACATCTATCACCCTTGAAAAAGAGTTTTTCCCCTGCCCTCCGGCACATCCTGCATACTGACCCTATGTATCTCGACACTACACCCTCCTCCTCTTTGGCGGTCGGCACCCGTTGTGGGGAACAGGCGTCACGTCCTTGATGAGATTAATATCAAGACCGGCAGCCTGCAATGCCCTGATAGCAGATTCCCTTCCCGCACCGGGTCCTTTGACGAACACATCCAGTTGCTTCATGCCAAAATCCATCGCCTTTTTTGCAGCAGCCTCTGCGGCCATCTGCGCGGCATACGGCGTTCCCTTCCTTGAACCCTTAAATCCGAGACTTCCTGAACTCGACCACGCGACCACATTACCGTTCTGATCGGTAATACTCACGATGGTGTTATTAAAGGTTGCCTGGATATGGGCGGAACCGGTATGGATGTTTTTCTTTTCTTTTTTCGAAGTCTTCTTCCTCTGAGCCATAGATCGTTATGCCTCCTTCTTCTTGCCCACAACCAGCTTTCTAGGGCCTCTCCGTGTGCGCGCATTGGTCTTTGTCCGCTGCCCGTGGACCGGCAGACCGAGACGATGCCTCTGGCCCTCTATAATGAGCCGATGTCGGTGAGCCGTTTTACGTTCATAGACACTTCACGCCTGAGGTCACCTTCCACCTTAAAATCCCTGTCGATGACATTTCTTATCTTTACAATGTCCTCATCTCTCAGGTCTTTCACCCGCACATTGGGGTTGACCCCTGTCTCGCCAGAATCTTCTGAGACAGTGATCTTCCCGACGCCGAATATCCGTGTAAGACCGATCTCTATCCGCTCGTTCTTGGGTAAATCTACACCAGCGATTCTCGCCATCCCTCCTCCTATCCTTGTCTCTGTTTATGCCTGGGGTTCTCACAGATGATCCTTATCACGCCTTTTCTCTTCACTACCTTACATTTCGCACATTTAGATTTTACTGATGACCTGACCTTCATAGTCTTCATCCACCTTTATTGCCCGTTTAAGATCAAGAACTACATCAGAACATTTCCTCTGCACGCCAATTTGGGCACCTTTTCCTATTTAAACCGGTAGGTTATCCGGCCCTTGGTAAGGTCATAGGGTGAGAGCTCAACCGACACCTTATCTCCGGGGAGTATCTTGATAAAATGCATCCTCATCTTCCCCGATACATATGCAAGGATAACCTTCCCATTTTCAAGCTCGACCCTGAACATCGCGTTGGGGAGCGTCTCGACGATCGTTCCCTGAACCTCTATATTCTCTTCTTTTGGCATTAGCTTTAAATTATAATGACTTTAGTCAGTTTTAGTCAAGATTCTCGGCCCGTTTCCCGTTATGGCAACCGTATGCTCATAATGCGCCGAGAGGCTGCCGTCAATAGTAACCGCGGTCCAGCCGTCATCAAGGACAGAAACCTCATAGCTCCCTGCGTTCACCATAGGTTCTATGGCCAGGGTCATCCCCTCCCTGAGTCTTGGTCCGTGACCGGGTTCTCCGAAGTTCGGGACCTGGGGCTCCTCGTGCAGAGACCTGCCAATCCCATGGCCGACAAAGGATCTCACGACAGAGAAGCCATTCGCCTCCGCGTGCTTCTGTACCGCATGGGATATGTCGGATACCCTATTGCCGGGCCTCGCCCTCTCTATGCCGAGGGCAAGGGCCTCTTTCGTAACCCTGATAAGCTTCTCGGCCAGCGGACTTACCTTTCCCACAGGCAAGGTAACCGCTGCATCGCCGTAAAATCCGTCAAGATAGACCCCCAGGTCGATGCTGATGATGTCCCCCTCATCCAATGCCACAGATGAGGGAATACCGTGAACGACCTGATCATTCACAGAGGTACAGACGCTTGAAGGATAGTTCCTGTATCCCTTGAAAGCAGGGACAGCTCCCCTGTCCAGCACTATCTTCTCGACAAACCGCTCGATCTCCTTCGTCGAGATCCCTGGTTTAACGATCTCTTCCAGGGCTCTGAGCGCCTCCGCCACGATGACACATGCACGGGACATCCTCTTAATCTCCTCAGGAGACTTCAGGATGATCATCCCCGCACACCCTCTATTTCTTTTTCAAAGACCCGACTATAAAAGGGATCCCTGCGGTTCTCCCGAACATATCCTTTTTTGCTGCACCAACCTCTTTCATCTCCTTCCCTTGATCCTTCCCTTCTTCAGAAATCCCTCGTACGACCGGGTCAGGAGATGAGACTCTATCTGGGAAACGGTATCCAGGGCAACACCGATGACGATCAGGAGGGACGTGCCGCCAAAATAGAACGGAACATTGAATTTCTTTATAAGCACCTCAGGGATAACGCACACAATGGCAAGGTAGATTGCGCCGATAAAGGTCAGCCTGGAAAGAACCTTGTAGATGTATTCCGAGGTCTTTTGTCCCGGCCTGATCCCGGGGATATACCCTCCATATTTTTTCAGATTATCCGCAATGTCAACCGGGTTGAACACAATAGCGGTATAGAAATAACTGAAGAAGAATATCAGGCCGACATAAATCAGGGTATAAACTGTTGAACCGGGGGAAAGCTGCTGCGCCACCCCTTGAACCCACGGTACCGCAATAAACCCGGCCACCGTTGCGGGGAACATAATAATCGAGGAGGCGAATATGGGAGGGATAACCCCGGAGGTGTTGATCTTCAGGGGGAGATGGGTGCTCTGTCCCCCATAGACCTTCCTTCCGACAACCCTTTTTGCATACTGTACCGGGATCTTCCTTTGTCCGCGTTCGATGAACACAATGGCCCCCACCACTCCAACCATCATGGCCACAAGGAAGATGACGAAGAAGATTGACAGTTCACCCGCCTGGACAAGCCGGAAAGTGCTTACTACCGCATTGGGGAACCGGGCAACGATCCCCGCAAAAATAATGAGGGATATCCCGTTTCCGATACCCCGTTCGGTGATCTGCTCTCCCAGCCACATAATGAATGCTGTCCCGGAAGTGAGGGTGATCATCGTGAGCAAACGGAAAGACCAGCCGGGGTTCTGGATGAATACTCCCTGGGCCATGCTCTCAAGTCCCACGGCAATCCCGAAGGACTGAATGGCGCTGATGACAACAGTGGCATACCGCGTATATTTGATGATTTTTTTCCGCCCCGCCTCCCCTTCTTTTGCCAGTTTCCCGATGGCGGGAATGACAACGGTGAGCAGCTGAAAGATAATGGAAGCGCTGATGTAAGGCATGATACCGAGAGCGAATATGGTAACCCTGGACAGAGCACCTCCCGAAAACATATCGAAAAAGCCCATGAGCGCGCCGCCTTTGTCCGCAAGGAATTTGCTCAGTTCCTCGCCGTTTATCCCGGGGGTCGGGATATGGCAGCCGATACGGTACACCGTCAGGAGAGCCAGGGTAAAGAGCACCCTGCTCTTCAGTTCGGGTATCTTGAATATATTCTGGAAAGCTGTGAGGACCCGCAATCAGATCACCTCTGCCTTGCCGCCTGCAGCGGCGATCTTCTCCCGGGCAGCCGAGCTGAAAGCATGAGCCTTCACCGTGATGGGTTTCTTGATGTCGCCATTGCCGAGGACCTTCAGGCCGTCTTTGAGATCCTTCACTACCCCCCTTTCGCGGAGAACATCGGGGGTGATCATGCTCAGATCCTCGACCTTCGAGATATCCTTCAGATTTATCACCGCATATTCTTTGGAAAAGGGATAGTTTGTGAACCCCCTCTTCGGAAGCCTTCTCTGGAGCGGCATCTGGCCCCCTTCGAAGCCGGCGCCCTTTGTGCCGCCGGACCGGGCCTTCTGCCCTTTATGACCTTTGCCTGAGGTTTTGCCGAGGCCCGAACCGACACCCCGTCCGACCCTCCTGTCACCTCTCCTGCTGCCTTCTGCTGGTTTGAGATCTTCTATCCTCATAGTATGTTATTCCTTTTCGCCCCGGCGAATCTCCATGTGTCCTGAGCTTCCATTTCCTCCTCTGACCCTCTTCTCATCTTCGTAACGACGTGGGGGTCCTTAAGCCTTGAGAGCCCGTCAATGGTCGCTTTCACCGTATTAAAGGGATTGTGCCCGCCAAGGGCCTTTGCCACGACATCCTGAATCCCTGCCACCTCAAGAATAGCCCTTACCGCACCGCCCGCAATCAGCCCTGTCCCCTTCAGCGCCGGGTTCATGATGACAGTACCTGCACCGAATTGTCCGATGATCCGGTGAGGGATGGTCCCCTCATTTACCGGGAACCTGATCAGGGACTTCTTTGCCTGTTCTATTGCCTTCCGTATCGCTTCAGGAACTTCAGCAGCCTTGCCCTTTCCGATGCCGACGATGCCGCTGCCGTCACCAACAACAACGAGAGCGCTGAAAGAGAACCTTCTTCCGCCCTTCACGACTTTCGCAACTCTATTGATGTAAACAACTTTGTCCTTCAGGTTCAGTCCTTCTGGGTCAATCCTTGCCACTCTGCCTCCTGCACATAAAGATTAGAACTCTAGTCCCGCTTCTCTGGCACTGTCGGCCAGAGCCTTTACCCGACCGTGATACCGATATCCGCCTCTATCAAAAACCACTTTCTTCAACCCTTTTCCCAGGGCTCGACGTGCGATAAGTTCTCCCACCTTCTTGGCCATGCCCACATTGCCTTTGTGACTCTTCTGGTCACCCAGTTCCTTGTCGAGGGTCGAAGCGGCTACAATGGTATTTCCCTTTGTATCGTCTATGACCTGCGCATATACATGATTCAGGCTTCTATACACCGTAAGCCTCGGCCTCTCAGGTGTCCCAGCGACCTTTTTCCTGAGCCTCTGGTGACGCCTGTCTCTGCTTTCTTTTGTCTCTCTACTCAAGCCACCAACCTCCCATCACCTATTTTTTGCCAGCCTTCCCAACCTTGAGCTTTAACCTCTGACCGGCGTAGCGGACGCCTTTCCCTTTGTACGCGTCCGGGGGCCTCAAAGCCCTGATATTTGCCGCCACCTGACCCACCTGCTGCTTATCGATCCCTGTAACGGTAAGGGTTGTCTGCTTCTGATCCACCGCCGCAGCAACCCCCGGAGGAAGCTGGAACTCTATGGGATGGGAATACCCAAGGGTAAATACGATCTTGTTTCCCTGAACCTGGGCGCGATACCCCACACCGGTTATCTCAAGAACCCTCTGGTAGCCCTGGGAAACCCCTGTCACCATGTTCGCCACAAGACTTCTTGAAAGTCCGTGCAACGACCTCTCCGGCTTGGAATCCCCGGCCCGCTTCACCAGCACCTTGCCTTCAGCCAGCGAGAAGCTCACCGCCTCAGGGCAGCTCCAGTTCAGTTCCCCCTTAGGTCCCTTGACCCTGATGGTGTTCCCGTCAAGTTTCACGTCCACCCCGCCGGGAATATCTATAGGTTTCTTACCGATCCTTGACATCCTTTTCTCTCCTTACCAGACGTAACAGATCACTTCTCCGCCGACACTTTCACGACGGCATGTCCTGTCACTCAATATTCCCTGGGGCGTGGTGAGGATGGCAATCCCGACCCCTCCCATTACCCTGGGGATCTCTTTACTGCCCACATACACCCTTCGCCCCGGCTTGCTCACCCTTTTCAGGCCCGAGATAACGTTGTCGTTGTCCGCGTATTTGAGCGTCAACCTGAGGATCCCCTGCCTCTTGTCCTTCAATATCTTGTATGCCCTGATAAAACCCTCCTCCTTGAGGATCTTTGCGATCTCCAGTTTGATCCTCGAAGCAGGGACATCGACCTTCTCCGACTTGATGAGGGCCGCATTTCTTATCCTCGTGAGCATGTCTGCTAACGGGTCAGTCATCATTTTCGCACCTCTACCAGCTTGATTTTGTCACACCGGGGATCTGACCCCGAAGCGCCAGTGTTCTGAAACAGATCCTGCACATTCCAAACCTTCTGAGAAAACCCCTTGGCCTTCCGCACACCCTGCACCGGTTGTATTTCCTTACCCCGAACTTGGGCGGTGTCTTGAGCTTTTCTATCATGCATTTCTTTGCCATTCTCACCTCTCCGTCACATTAACGATCGTTGAATTCAGACGTATGACCAAAAGACCCGTGCTCATACATCCACAATCTGCACGCATGCAGCTCATTTCCTGAAAGGCATCCCCAGATGCTTCAGAAGGGCCTTCGCCTCTGCATCCGTTCTCGCAGATGTGCATATGGCGATGTCCATCCCGTGCACCATCTCGACCTTGTCATAATCTATCTCCGGGAATATGAACTGCTCCTTTATTCCCAGGGAATAATTCCCTTTTCCGTCAAATGCCCTGGTGAGAGACCCCTTTAAAATCCCTGATGCGCGGAAGCGCCGCGCTGATAAGCCTGTCAAGGAACTCGAACATCCTGTTCCCCCGCAAGGTCACCTTGCACCCGATCGGCATCCCTTTTCTGAGCTTGAATCCGGCAATGGATTTCTTGGCATTTGTGGTCACCGCTTTCTGACCGCTAATCATCGAAAGCTCCTTCTGTGCCGCATCCAGGAGTTTGATATTCTGAATAGCCTCGCCAAGCCCGACATTCAGCACCACTTTTTCCACTTTCGGAACCTGCATGATGGTCCTGTAGGAAAACTCCTTCATCAAAGCCGGTACAACAGCCTTCGTGTATTTCTCCCTCAGTCGTGGAGCCATCACTGGTCTATGACCTCCTTACATTTCTTGCACGTCCGTACCTTCCTGCCGCTCTCCATAACGAGGTTGGCGATCCGGGTTGCCTTGCTGCATTTCGGACATACAAGGATCACATTTGATATATGGACAGGCGCTTCCTTCTCGATGATCCCGCCCTGAGCATATTTCCTGTTCGGTTTCATATGTCTCTTGATGATGTTCACCTTTTCTATGATCAGCTGGGATTTCGACGGCATGACCGAAAGGACTCTTCCCTTCTTGCCTTTCTCTTTGCCAGCGGTCACCAGGACCGTATCTTCTTTCTTAATTCCTAACCCCATGTAACCTCCACGCCCATCGTCTAAAGAACCTCGGGTGCCAGCGAAATGATCTTCATGAACTCTTTCCATCTGAGTTCCCTGGCAACAGGACCAAATATTCTGGTGCCGATGGGCTCATTCTGAGCATTGATCAGCACCACCGCATTCTGGTCAAACCGTATATAGGTACCGTCAGGTCTCCTGTGCTCTTTCTTCGTCCTCACCACCACTGCCTTGGCCTTCTCACCCTTCTTGATATTACTGTCAGGAATCGCTTCCTTAACGCTCACCACCACGATATCGCCAAGCCTCGCATACCTCCTGAGAGAGCCGCCCATAACCTTTATGCACTGGACCCTCTTTGCTCCCGAATTGTCAGCCACCTCAAGTATGCTTCTCGGTTGAATCATCTCTTTTAACCTTTCACGCCTTTGCTATGATCTCTAGGACAGCCCACCTCTTCTCCTTGCTCAGCGGCCTGGCCTCGACTATGGATACCGTATCTCCAACCTTACACTTGTTTTCCTCGTCATGGGCCTTGAACTTTGTCACCTTTTTCACCGTCTTTTTATAGACCGGATGCTGATAGAGCCGCGTGACGCCCACCACCACCGTCTTGTCCATCCTGTCGCTCAAAACCTTTCCCGTATATACCTTCTTCGGCATGGCTACTTTCCTCTCTGCATCTCAGTCATTACCGTGAGAACCCTTGCGATGTCCTTCCTGATGGCACGGATGCGCATGGGATTTTCCACCTCGCCCGTGGCGAGACGGAACCTGAGATTGAACAATTCTTTCCTGAGTTCCTGTTCCTTCTGCTTCAGTTCATCAATGGATAATGCTCTGACGGCCGAGGGCTTCATAGGACCTTTTCCTCTCTTTTCACAAATTTGGTCGCAATGGGAAGCTTGTATGAAGCCAGCCTCAGGGCTGACTTTGCCAATTCCTCGGTCACTCCCGACATTTCATAGAGAACCCGTCCGGACTTCACCACCGCCACCCAGTATTCAGGTGACCCCTTGCCTTTCCCCATTCTCGTTTCAGCGGGCTTCTTTGTTATCGGTTTATCGGGGAATATCCGTATCCAGACCTTACATCCCCTCTTCACATGCCGCGTGATAGCAATTCTGGCGGCCTCTATCTGACGCGAGGAAACCCATCCCGGCTCGAGGGCCTTGAGCCCGAACTCGCCAAAGGAGACGTCAGAACCCCTGTAGGCCTTTGCCGTTCATCCTGCCTTTCTGCATCTTCCTGAATTTGACTTTCTTCGGCATTAACATTTATCGTTCACCTCTTTGCGATCCTCAGGCAACCTGCTGACCTTGCCCGGCTCTCATCGATTCGGGGAATACATCTCCGTTGTATATCCAGACCTTAACCCCGATCTTCCCGTAGGTCGTCTTCGCCTCAGTAAAACCAAAATCAATGTCGGCCCTGAAGGTGTGAAGAGGCACCCTGCCTTCCCTGTACCATTCGGATCTCGCAATTTCAGCCCCTGCCAGCCTTCCGGCGCAGGCAACTTTTATTCCCAGAGCGCCCCGAAACGCTCAGGGCAGATGCAACAGCCTTCTTCATGGCCCTTCTGAAGGCCACCCTCTTTTCAAGCTGAAGGGCGATATTCTCTGCCACAAGCTGGGCATCCAGTTCCGGTTTTCTTATCTCCTTGATATCAATGGCAGCTTCCCGTCCGGTAACGGCCTTCCAGTTCCTTCCTCAGCTTTTCGACCTCCGCGCCTTTCTTGCCTATGATGATCCCCGGCCTGGCGGTATGGATGATGATCCTGATCTTCTGGCCCATCCGCTCTATCTCAATGCGGGCGACTCCTGCGTGATAGAGCTTCGCCTTTATCATCTTCCGTATGTTGATGTCCTCTATCAACTGGTCGGCATACCCCTTTTTCAGATACCACCGCGAATCCCATGTCCTTGTAATGCCTAACCTGTTCCCTACCGGATGCGTCTTCTGGCCCAAACTTACCTCCTTTATTCTCCCGATATTACCAGTGTTATATGTGAAGTCCTCTTCCTTATGACATTTGCCCGACCCATGGACCTGGGCTCCATCCTTTTCATCACCGGGCCCTGGTCGACAACCCCCATGCTTATGACCATTTCTTCGGGGTTCGCCGCCTTCTTCTGTTCGGCATTTGCCATGGCTGATTTGAGGATCTTCTCCACAAAATGAGATCCCCTGTAAGGCATGAACCTCAGGGCTATCAGGGCTTCCCCGGCTTTTCTGCCCCTGATGAGGTCAACCACTCTCCTCGCCTTTCGCGGGAGTTATCCGCGCATATCGTAATGTTGCCTTAGCGTCCATTTATTACCCCTTTGCCTCTGCCTTCGCTGAGCCTGAATGACCCCTGAACGTCCGGGTGGGTGAAAATTCGCCCAATTTATGTCCGATCATATTTTCCGTCACATATACCGGGATAAACTTCTTGCCGTTGTGTACCGCAAAGGTAAACCCGATGAAGTCGGGGATAATGGTGGAGCGGCGCGACCACGTCTTGATGATCTTCTTCTCTCCGGAATCCATCATCAGCTGCACCTTCTTCATCAACTTCACATCCACAAAAGGACCTTTCTTTAAGGACCTGGGCATTATTTACCTCCTCGCCTCTTAACAATAAATTTATCGGTTCTCCTGTTCTGCCGGGTCTTTACACCTTCCGGTTTACCCCACGGCGAGCACGGGGGTCTTCCGCCTGAACTTCTTCCCTCTCCGCCGCCAAGCGGATGGTCAACCGGGTTCATGGCCACCCCTCTCACATGAGGTCTCTTGCCCATCCAGCGGACCCTTCCCGCCTTGCCGAGGGAGATATTCTCATGCTCAGGATTGCTCACCTGACCGATAGTAGCCATGCACAATGAGGGAATAAGCCGGACCTCTCCTGAAGAGAGTTTCACGTGGCTGTAGTCTTCTGCCTTTGCGATGAGCTGTGCCGACAAACCGGCACTGCGGACAAGCTTTGCTCCCCCTCCCGGCCGCAGTTCAACATTATGGATGAAGGTGCCAAGGGGGATCTCATTCAACGGAAGGGCATTGCCTGTTTTGATCTCAACCCCTTTGCCTGAAATAACATCATCGCCGACCTTCAGCCCCTGCGGCGAGACAACGTAGCGTCTCTCACCGTCCCTGTATCTCAGCAGGGCGATCCTCGCCGACCTGTTCGGATCATATTCTATGGTCTCTACCACGGCCGGAACACCGTGTTTATCCCGCTTGAAATCGATCACCCTGAAGAGCCTCTTGTTTCCTCCGCCCCTCTGCCAGGCAGTAACGC
The DNA here is from genome assembly GCA_963699545.1 of Nitrospirota bacterium. GTDB lineage: Bacteria > Nitrospirota > Thermodesulfovibrionia > Thermodesulfovibrionales > UBA9159 > JAMCQB01. Next base: position 11,345 of record CAVOUE010000011.1, read on the forward strand.
GACCATAGCTGTTCCTGCCCCCTGTCTTCTTGAGCGCTCTGAGCAGAGGTTCATAGGGCTTGTCAGTGGTAATCTCACCGAAGTCGGATACCGTCTGGAATCTTCTGCCGGGTGATGTCGGATTATATTTTTTCACTGCCATTTATGCACCCTCAATGAATTCAAGTTTCTCACCCTTCTTAAGGGTGATTATTGCCTTTTTCCTGTCAGGCCTTCTGCCGATAGACTTGCCGTGTTTCTTCCATTTTCCATTGGTCGTAATGGTCGCAACGGTTTCGACCTTAACGTTAAAGATCTCCTCAATCGCTTTCTTTATTTCAATCTTGTTGGCGTCCTTTGCGACCTCGACAAGAAGCTTGTTCTCAGCTTCCTTGAGCCGTGCGCCTTTCTCCGTGAACAGCGGTTTCTTAATGACGGTATGGACGTTCCTCATAGTTTGCATACCTCCGGGACTTTGTCAAGGGCTCCCTTTGTGATAAGGATCGTTTCGTGCGTGAGCATTTCGTAGGGATTCAGATCCGCTACCCTCGAAACCTTCACCCCGGGGATATTCCTTGCCGAAAGGAGGATATTGTCATCCTTTTCAGGAAGCACGATGAGGACACTCTTTCCCTCAAGGCCCAGATTCCTGAGGATTGTAACCATCTCCTTTGTCCGCGGCTTTTCCACAGCAATGGACTCCACGATGGTCATGGCACCGTCCGAAACCTTTGCAGAGAATGCCTCTCCCACTGCCCTCCTTTTCAGGTTCTTCGGAAGCCGGTAGGAATAATCTCTGGGCTGCGGACCAAAAATGGTCCCTCCGCCTCTCCAGAGGGGTGAGCGGATGCTCCCTGCCCTGGCCCTTCCTGTATGCTTCTGCTTCCACGGCTTTTTCCCGCCACCGCTTACCAAGCCCTTTGTCTTGGTGGAGTGGGTGCCCTGTCTCTGGTTCGCCAGGTAGTTTACCACCGATGCATGGAGAATGTCCTTCCTCACCGGGAGTCCGAATATTCCCTCGGGGAGATTCACCGAACCCGTCACCTTATTGTGTATATCCCTGACTTCTCTCTCTGGCATATCAGTTTTCCTTCTTGATCTCGATATAGGTACCTGCTGCTCCCGGAACCGCGCCTTTCACGAGCAATAAATTCTGATCCGGCCGGACATCCACTACGGTCAGGTTACTCACCGTCACCTCTTCTGATCCCATATGCCCGGGAAGTTTCTTGTTCTTCCATACTCTTGAGGGATAAGAACTTGCACCGATGGAACCCGGCGCACGATTGAACATGGAACCGTGTGAGCCCGGACCACCCTTGAAGTTGTGCCTTTTCATGACTCCCTGAAACCCCTTGCCTTTGGAGACTCCCGAGACCTTTACGGTATCGCCCTTGGCAAATGCGCCGACGGTAACGAAATCTCCCGACTTTCAGGTCGCCCATCTTGAATTCTTTTGTCAAACGGTAAGGTTTTGCCCCTGCCTTCTTGAATACCCCCGACATCGGCTTGTTCACCTTCTTCTCTTTCCTGATCTCAGAGAAGCCGACCTTCACCGCCTCGTAACCGTCCTTCTCACGGGTCTTTACCTGGATGACGCTGCAGGGCCCCGCCTCGATGACCGTGACCGGCACCGCGACGCCACCCTCAATGAATATCTGGGTCATACCCAGTTTCTTGCCCAGTATGCCTATCACAGCTTTAATCTCCACATCAACGCCGGCAGCGAGCTCCAGTTTCATCAGCGCATCCACCGTTTGCGGGGTGGGATCGTAAATATCGATCAGCCTTTTATGCGTTCGAATCTCAAACTGTTCCCTGGATTTCTTATCCACATGGGGAGACCTCAAGCACCGTATACTTGCTCATCCTTGTAGGGCAGGGGAACCGGTCCCGCTATCCTCGCCCCTGTCCTCTGAGCCGTATCCACGATCTCCTTCACCGACTGGTCAAGTATCCTGTGGTCATACGCCCTTAACTTTATTCTTATCTTCTGATTCATTTTCATTTCCAGTTCTTCATTGATTTTTACTCTATCACTTCGGTGACGACGCCTGCACCCACGGTCCTGCCGCCTTCCCTGATGGCAAACCTCAATTCCTTCTCCATCGCTATCGGCGCTATCAGCTCCACCACCACACTTATATTGTCCCCGGGCATCACCATCTCCACTCCCTTCAGGCAAGTGCGCTACCCCCGTCACGTCCGTCGTCCTGAAGTAAAACTGCGGCCGGTATCCATTGAAAAACGGCGTGTGCCTGCCACCCTCTTCCTTCGTCAATATGTATACCTCCCCCTTGAACTTCGTGTGCGGCGTGATGCTCCCAGGCTTCGCCAATACCTGTCCCACTCTCTACTTCGTCCTTCCCCGTCCCTCTCAACAGTACCCCTATGTTGTCTCCTGCCCTTCCTTCATCCAAAAGCTTCCTGAACATCTCCACTCCCGTGGCCACCGTCTTCTTCGTCTCTCCCAACCCTACGATCTCTACTTCCTCCCCTACCTTCACTATGCCCCTCTCTACTCTCCCCGTCACTACCGTCCCACGCCCCGATATGCTGAATACGTCCTCTATCGGCATCAAAAACGGCTTGTCTATCGGCCGCTCAGGCGTCGGTATATAGCTGTCCACCGCATCCATCAACTCATGTATGCTCTTGTACTCAGCCGCATTGCCATCCGTGCTCGCTGACTCCATCGCCTTCAACGCACTGCCCTTTATGATCGGTATCTTGTCCCCAGGAAACTGATACTTCGACAAGCAACTCCCTCACTTCAAGCTCCACCAGCTCCAACAGCTCAGGGTCATCCACCATGTCTAGTCTTGTTCATGTATACCACTATGATACGGCACCCCTACCTGCCTCGCCAACAGTATGTGCTCCCTCGTCTGCGGCATCGGCCCGTCCGCTGCGACTCACCACCAGTATCGCTCCGTCCATCTGCGCCGCTCCCGTGATCATGTTCTTCACATAGTCCGCATGCCCAGGACAGTCTACATGCGCATAGTGCCTCTTGTCCGTCTCATACTCCACGTGCGCCGTCGCTATCGTTATCCCCCTTGCCTTCTCCTCAGGTGCGTTGTCTATCGATCATACGCCCGGTACGTCGCCTGCCCCTTAAATCGCCAATACCTTCGTGATCGCCGCCGTCAATGTCGTCTTCCCATGGTCTACATGCCCTATCGTCCCTACATTTACGTGAGGCTTTACCCTCTCAAATTTTGCCTTTGCCATCTCTCCTCCTTTATTCTCCTTTAACCTTAGCTACGATCGCATCGGCAATGCCCTTAGGCACATCTTCATAGTGAGCGAACTGCATGGTATAGGTTGCCCGTCCCTGGGTCTTTGACCTAAGGTCAGTTGCATAGCCAAACATCTCTGAAAGAGGGACCTCAGCCCTGATCACCTGGGCATTACCCCTTTTTTCCATGGACTGGATCTTTCCTCTCCGTGAGTTCAGGTCTCCCATTACTTCACCCATGTATTCCTCTGGAGTGACAACCTCCACGCTCATGATGGGCTCAAGGAGAACGGGCTTCGCCTTTCTTTGCGGCATCTTTAAACGCCATGGAGCCCGCTATCTTGAACGCCATTTCGGACGAATCAACCTCGTGATAGGAACCGTCATAGAGCGTTGCCTTCACATCCACCACCGGATATCCCGCAAGGATGCCGGTATCCAGCGCCTCTTTTATGCCCTTTTCCACCGCAGGTATGTACTCCCGCGGAATAGTACCACCGACTATCTTATTAACGAATTCGAAGCCCTTACCTGCCTCGACCGGTTCGATCTCTATATAAACATGCCCGTACTGACCGCGGCCGCCGCTCTGCCTCACAAATTTCCCCTCGGCCTTGGACGGAACCTTTATCGTCTCCTTGTAAGCCACCTGGGGTTTCCCCACGTTGGCGCCCACCTTGAATTCTCTCAGCAGCCTGTCAACGATGATCTCGAGATGGAGTTCCCCCATGCCGGATATGATGGTCTGACCGGTCTCCTCGTTAAAAGTCACCCTGAAGGAGGGGTCTTCCTGTGCAAGCTTGGCAAGGGACTGTGACAGTCTCTCCTGGTCAGCCTTTGTCTTGGGTTCTATGGCAACAGAGATGACAGGGTCAGGGAATTCGATGGACTCAAGGACTATCGGGGTCTTTTCATCGCACAGGGTATCACCGGTAAGCGTGCTCTTCAGTCCCACCGCCGCCGCAATATCCCCTGCTACGACTTCCTTCACGTCCTCGCGCTTGTTCGCATGCATGCGCAGGAGCCTTCCGATCCTCTCCCTGGAATCCTTTGTCGAATTGTAAATATACGAGCCGGCGCCCAGGACACCAGAATATACCCTCATAAAGGTGAGCTGTCCCACAAAGGGATCGGTCATAACCTTGAATGCAAGGGCAGCAAATGGTTCACTATCCGCAGCCTTTCTCGCAACCTCTGCGCCGTCAGCAGGGTTCACTCCCGTCACCGGCGGGATATCAAGAGGCGAGGGAAGATAGTCCACGATGGTATCAAGGAGGAGCTGAACTCCCTTGTTCTTGAACGCAGAACCACAGATGACCGGGGTAAGCTTCAAATCGATGGTACCTTTCCTGATGGCACTCTTGATCACGTCCTCACTTATCTCCTCGCCGCCGAGGAACTTCTCCATTATTCCTTCATCCACATCAGCCAGCGCTTCCAGCATTTTTTCCCTGTATTCCCGCGCCTGAGGCATCAGACCGTCAGGGATACTGTCTTCCACGTATTTTGCCCCGAGGGTCTCATCATCAAAATAGATCCCCTTCATGCGCACGAGATCAATGGAACCCCTGAACTTGTCCTCCGAGCCTATGGGAATCTGTATGGGAACAGGGTTGGCTCCAAGCCTGTCCACCATGGACTTCACGCTCATAAAGAAATCCGCGCCTACCCTGTCCATCTTATTCATGAACGCGATCCGGGGCACACCGTATTTATTGGCCTGTCGCCATACCGTTTCTGACTGGGGTTCAACACCAGCCACGGAATCAAAGGCAGCAACGGCCCCGTCCAGGACCCTTAATGACCGTTCGACTTCAATGGTGAAATCCACATGCCCCGGCGTATCGATGATGTTGATCCGGTGATCCTTCCAGAAACATGTGGTGGCAGCAGAGGTGATGGTGATACCCCTTTCCTGCTCCTGAACCATCCAGTCCATGACAGCGGTGCCCTCATGGACCTCGCCTATCTTATAGGTAACCCCGGTGTAATAGAGGATACGCTCGGTCGTGGTGGTCTTTCCCGCATCGATGTGGGCCATGATACCAATATTGCGAGTGTTTTCTAAAGGGAATCTGGACAAATGCGGGCTCCTCTATCCTTCTTACCATCTATAATGGGCAAAGGCCTTGTTCGCCTCAGCCATCCTGTGGGTGTCTTCCTTTTTCTTGATGGACGCGCCCGTGCTGTTAAATGCATCCATCAACTCCCCCGCAAGCCTCTCCCTCATGGTCTTCTCATTCCTCGCACGGGAATAATTGATGATCCACCTGAAGGCAAGGGCTGCGCGCCTTTGCTGCCTGATCTCTACCGGGACCTGGTAGGTTGCGCCACCGACCCTTCTCGGCTTGACCTCCAGAACGGGTTTGACATTCTCTATCGCGGTCTTAAATACCTTGAGCGGGTCATTCCCGGACTTTTCCTTTATAACGTCGAAAGCGCCGTAAATGACCCCTTCGGCGGTGGACTTCTTACCGTCTTCCATCATGATATTGATGAACTTGCTCACCAGCTTGCTGCTATATTTCGGATCGGGAAGTATCTCTCTCTTTTCTGCTACTCTTCTTCTTGGCATCTCTTCTCTCCGTTACTTCGGCCTCTTGGCGCCATACTTCGACCTGCCGCGTCTCCTGTCGGCAACACCGACAGAATCAAGGGTACCCCTGATGATGTGGTACCTGACGCCGGGAAGGTCCTTCACCCTTCCGCCTCTGATCATTACAATGGAGTGTTCCTGGAGGTTATGTCCGACGCCCGGGATATAGGAGGTCACTTCCATGCCATTGGTCAGTCTCACCCTGGCAACCTTCCTCAACGCCGAGTTCGGCTTCTTTGGGGTCGTTGTATACACTCTGACACAGACACCCCTTTTCTGGGGACAGTTTCTCAGCGCAGGACTCTTCGTCTTCGTCTCAAGCTTCTTGCGTCCTTGCCTTACCAATTGTGCAATCGTCGGCACTTTTCCTCCAATTTTTTCTTGCTTTCACTTTCGAAACTAAGGTTTCGCGGTTTCTACGGGAAAACTTTGAAAGCTTACCAGAACCATTTTGTTTTGTCAAGTAATTTAATAAATACCGGCAATTCCCCTCCCGCGAACACTCAATTTACTCCACCAGTGGGGATTTATAGGATACCATCGTCAGAGGGAGAAAAGCAACGGGGTAACGTCAGCACTTTCTTATACCGAACTATCCCGGTCTTCCCTTACTGAACAATCCGATGCGTTGGGATGTTACCTCTGATGTGAAGGGCTTTGTTCGTCATCACTTTGGCAATTTCGGACGGCGGATCAACGACTCGGCGGTTGTTGATCCGGAAGATATCTTCTGGTCTACCGAAGCGAACTCCTTATTTGGTAACAGGCTCTACGGGCCGGTGCTGCTGATTGATGCCGCAGTGAACATGCCCGTACTGAGATAGCGGTCGCCGCGGTCAGGGAATATCACCACAACTTTCTTGCCTTTCCCGAGTCTCTTGGCAACTTTCATCGCAGCCCACATGGCCGCGCCCGAAGAGACGCCTGCGAGGATACCTTCCCTGAGGGCAAGCTGCCTCATCGTGTCGATCGCGTCATCATCGGTAACGGGGATCACTTCATCATAGATCCTCGTGTTCAGCACTCCCGGATAAAAACCGGCGCCTATGCCGGCGATCTTGTGGGATCCCGGTTCTCCGCCGGAGAGGATAGCAGAACCCTGGGGTTCCACCGCACCGATCCATACAGAGGTGCGCCTTTCTCTCAGGGTTTCTCCGACACCCGTTATTGTCCCCCCTGTACCCACACCGGCCACAAAGGCATCGGGCACATCCCCCAAAGAACTGATAATCTCCAGTGCGGTAGTATGTCGGTGAGCTGCGGGATTTGCAGGGTTCTCGAACTGCAGGGGCATGAAATAGTCTGGATTCCTCTTGTAAATCTCCTCCGCCCTCTCCACTGCACCCAGCATCCCTCTCTCACCCGCGGTGAGGACAAGTTCAGCCCCATACGCCTGAAGGATGTTCCTTCTCTCCAGGGACATCCCCTCGGACATGGTGAGTATCAACCGGTACCCCTTCACCGCCGAAACCATGGCAAGGCCTATTCCTGTATTGCCGCTGGTAGGCTCAACAATGGTGCCCCCGGGTCGAAGCTTTCCCTCTTTCTCGGCCGTTGTGATCATGGAAAGGGCTATTCTGTCCTTCACAGAACCACCGGGATTGTGTCCTTCAAGCTTTGTCCACACCTCAGCGTCATCCGCAGAGCAGAGCTTATTGATCCTTACCAGAGGTGTGTTGCCGATAAGGCTCAAAACATCCTTATGAATGTTCAAGAAACCTCCATTGAACCTCTCTCATCTCCAGATGAAATTATATCACAGAGTCATGGGAAGGAATGATGAGAGGGGGAATCATGTGGGTTGACAGACGGGGAGCAGAGAAAACAGAAACCGGTGCTCGCACGTTTCCGGGGCAGGACATTCCAGAAGAGGTCTCCGGGGTCCGGCGCCTCAACGCTCGCCACCACTGCAAGAAGAGCCATATCTGTTTCAGCCAGCCTCCGGGAAAAGACGCACTATTGAAAACGGCTCAGGATAATCATACAATATCCTCATGGAGAAAGAACTCTTCACGGAGGATATAAAAGCGGTTCTCAAAGATACCTTCAGGGAGTTGAAGGATGAGGTTTCCCTTGAGGTCTTTACCCAGAAAGGAATGAATGACGACTTCAATGGGATCGCTGCAGACCTCGTAAGGGCGATATCAGAACTGACCGACAAGATCAAACCTCACTTTTACAGCATCGGTGATGAAACGTCGAGAAGCCGGGGGTCTCCAGGTCACCCACCATCCTTATCGCGCCGGACAAATACTCTGTCCGTTACACAGGCGCACCGGTGGGAGAGGAAGGCCGCTCCTTCATCATGGCCCTGCTCATGGTATCCACAGGGAAGACCTTTGTCTCTGATGATTCGCGGCAAAGGCTGAAGAGGCTGAAAGAGAAGCGGCATGTGAGGGTCTTTGTGAGTCCCACATGTCCTTACTGCCCCCAGCAGGTGCTGTATGCCATCTCAGCTGCCGTTGAAAGAAAGGATCTGGTATCGGCAGAGGTCGTGGAGATTTATGAGAACAGAGACCTTGCCGAAAGACTTGGGGCTATGTCTGTGCCCAAGACCTTTGTGGGCGAAACCCTTACCGCTTCCGGTCTTCAGCCTGAGGAGCATTTCATGGAGTCCCTCATCGAAGGCAGTCCGGTGGAGTATGTGAAGCCGGCAGGAAGGGAGGCACTGAAGGATTATGATGTGGTGATCATAGGCGGCGGCCCCGCGGGATTGACCGCTGCCCTCTATGCGGAACGGAGCGGTCTGAAGAGCATCATTTTCGAGAAGGCAAGCGTGGGAGGACAGATCGCCATCACCCCCATCGTTGAGAACTACCCGGGATTTACCAGCATTGCGGGAAGAACCCTTGTGGACCTCATAGCGAGGCAGGCCATGGAATATACGCTCATTCTTCAGGGAGTAAATGTGACCGACATAAAGAAGAAGAACGGAGGCTTTGCGGTAACCACCGGACAGGGGGTTTACACCGCTAAGGTCATAATCATTGCCTCAGGGGCAGACAGCAAGAGCCTGAACTCTGCGGGCGAGAAGAGGCTTTCGGGAAGGGGTGTCAGTTCCTGCGCCACCTGTGACGGCTACTTGTTCAAAGATGGCAAAGATGTGATCGTCGTGGGAGGAGGAAACAGCGCGCTGACTGATGCCCTCTATCTCGACAGCCTCGGAGCCCACGTGACCCTCGTGCACAGGAGAGATGCCTTCAGGGCCGAAGAGCGGCTCCAGCAGAGCGTGTTCCAGAGGAATATCCCGGTCCTCTGGAACAGCCGCATCACGGAAATCCTCGGGACCAGGGTGGTGGAAAAGGTCAGGATAGAGGACCTCAAGACCGGGAAGTCCAGAGATATCAAGGCCGATGCAGTTTTTATCGCCATAGGATACGAACCGAACAACGAAATAGCAAAAAAACTCGGGCTGGAGATGGACAGTGAAGGGTATATAAAGGTGGATGACAAGATGAGGACTTCGATGCCCCTGGTATATGCGGCGGGCGACATAACGGGAGGGCTCAAGCAGATCGTCGTAGCCGTATCCCAGGGGTCAGTGGCTTCACTCTCTGCCTTTGAAGACATTGCAAATCCCTATTGGAAAGGACACCGTTAGCACCGGGTTCAGGCGGGAAGACCCTTCGAAACGAACGGGGAATTTTGTCGCTTAACCGTGCGTTCTGGGAAGGATAACGATGAAGTCGCTTCCTGACCCGATGGTGCTCTTCACAAGGATCTGTCCACTGTGGGCACTCACTATCCATTGTGTAATCGCAAGCCCAAGGCCCGTTCCGCCCATCTTCCTCGATCGCTCCTTGTCCACTCGGTAAAATCTTTCGAAAATATAAGGGATCTCATCCTCAGGGATGCCGATTCCTGAATCGCTGATCGTCACCCTTACGGAATCCCCTTCCTTCTCGGTCGCAATCGTCACCGTTCCGCCAAGGGGGGTATACTTGATCGCATTGTTGATGAGGTTCCTGAATGCCTGCTCCAGGGTACTGCTGTCGCCGTACACTTCCAGGTCCTCTCCGTATTCTTCGACGACAGAACGACCGTCATACTTCAGACGTTCGATGATAGCTTTCAACAGGTGATTGATATCAAACCAGTGTTTTCTGAGATCGAGGATATTGTTGTCAGCCTTCGCAAGGAAGAGAAGGTCATCGGTGATCCTGGAAAGCCTGATGATGTCAGACAAATTATTCTTCAGGAGTCCTTCATACTCCTCAGTCGTCCGCTTCTTCCTCAGGGCGACCTCTATGCTGCCCCTCAAGGAAGTGAGGGGCGATCGTATCTCGTGGGAAACATCGGAGGTGAACCGTTTCTGAGCCTCCATGGAATGTTGGATACCATCCAGCATCTCATTGAATATCTTCACGAGGTCATCGACCTCTCTCCCTTTCACTTCGACAGCGATCCTCTGTTCCAACCGCCCGCGGCGGATCTGTTCTGCAAGCGATTTGATCTGCACCATAGGGGAAAGCGCGCGACCGGCAAGAAACCAGCTCATCACCGAGGTTACCGCCAGGATCAAGGGGAAGAAGATAATCGAAAGTCTCGACAGGGCCGTCACTTCTTCCTCCACGTCCTTGAGCGAATCCCCGATACTGAGAACATGGTCCTTATCGAGCGCTCTATATAATACCCGGTAATTCTCACTTCTATACCTGACAGTATCAAACTGCGGGCCGCCGTTAAATGTCCTTGCCAGCAGGTCCCTGTTCAGCGGCCACAGGACACCATCGTTCAGGGAGCTGATGCGCACTTCCCCCCCGCGGCTCACAATCTGATAGTATTCATCCCCGACCCTTCGTATGATCTCCCCATTATGCCTGATGCTCACGGGGTCAATGTCATGGGAGAATTCCGTGGTCGCCTCCCTGAGGAGTTCCTTGTCCATTGACTCATACCGCTTATTCTTGAATTGCCCATAGATGATGAGATCGGAGGCCAGGAAAACGAGCACAACAACAACGGTATAAATAAGGGTGAGCCGAAATCTGAAGGTCTTAATTGCCATCGTCCGATTTTAACAGGTAGCCCGCTCCTCTTACGGTGTGTATCAGCTTTTTCTGAAAAGGGGAGTCGACCTTCTCCCTCAGGAACTTGATGTGGACATCAACGACATTACTGTTCGGATCGAACGCATATCCCCAGACGTTTTCGATAATCTGGGTTCTCGACAAGACTCTGCCCTTGTTTCTCAGCAGGTATTCAAGGAGAGAGAATTCCTTCGGCGTGAGGATGACCTCCCTTTCCTCCCGAAACACTCTCCTGGAGAGGAGGTCCACACGCAGCACATCCAGGGAAAGCTCGCTGACGGAATCAGATGTCCTCCGCAGGAGGGCCCTTATCCTCGCCAGCAGCTCTGAAAAGGCAAAGGGTTTTGTGAGATAGTCATCAGCGCCACTTTCGAGACATTCCACCTTGCTGTTAACGGAATCGATGGCGGTAAGCATCAGGATGGGAGGCTTCAGTCCTTTCTCGCGCAGCCTCTTGCAGAGTTCCACCCCCTTCATTCCCGGAAGCATAATATCCAGTATCATCAGATCATATTCATTTGAAGTCGCCATCAGGAACCCTTCCGCACCGTCCTCCGCAACATCCACCGCATAAAATTCCTCCTCCAGTCCCTTCCTGATAAAGTCCGCAACGTTTTTCTCATCTTCAACCAAGAGTATTCTCATATCGTTCCGGCCCACGGCGAAGGAATGAATATCCGTGCCTATTCGCAGGATTCCTCCGTGCACTTGATCGACTCAAATGCAAGGAGTATCCTCTTTTCCTTCTCCATCCTTTCTGCAGGATACGGGCTGAAATCCGTCGAACGCATCATTTCGACAGCCTGCCGTCTGTCAGGCAGAGACTCCAACCCTTCTGCGATGACCTTTCCTTTCACGGTATCCAGTATCCGCGCATGGACGCCATCCGTGACTACGGCAATGGGGATCTGGTATGCATCCACAACCCGCGCAAAAGAGACAAGATGCCTCTCCCTGGATTCCACCGCCCCGGGAGAACATTTTATGACCATGAATCTCCTGCCTCCGACCTTGAGAATGTAATCAACCGATACCGGTGTCTGCCTGTTGTCCACGATGATCCCGAATTCCGCATCAACCTCAATGTCCTCGTCACCGTACCCCTTCTCCTGAATCACATAGTCCTTCACCATCCGTCTGATAAGGCCAAGACTTGTACGAGCTTCAGCCTCAGCGTTCCTGATCTTCTCTTCGACGAGTTTCTTGCGGTCGACGTTTTCCTGCACCATAGGACTCTAATGAAAGGATTTTTCCTTAACCAGGGTGACATGGAGCGGAACCGAGTTTACCAGTATACCATCCAGATAATTCTCGATCCAGTACACCCCCGGCTCCCTGAATTCCACATTGAGATGGATGGAGATATCCCTGTGCTTGTACCGTGCGTCACCGAGTTTCAGTCTTGTCATCGTCTCTCTTAGAATGTTCTTTCTATCAGGGGAAAGGATCCTGAGCGTCGTGTCGAACTCCCCTCTTCCGTCAGACCATTCGTTCACTGTCGCGAGCCTCGGGTGTACCGCAGGGAACTGAGTGGCATAGACATTCTCGAAGATGCCCATCAGACTTATTTTCCCCCCGGTTTCCTGCCTCACGTCATCGCAGAGAAGGGTGAAGTTCAGACTGGGTCGTCTCTTTTCAGCCATTGGGTATTATACCCGATTCCCGGGAATCTTCTGCAACAGCAGGATGCGGAAATATTACCGATTTGGAACTAACCTCAACCAGTTATGACTGAAAATAACGAACAGGCCTCCACAACCGACTTGACTTTCTCGGCGCATTTTACTTAAATAGAAATGAGTTCTATTTAAAGTCTGAGATTGTGGGAAGAGAGATGATAACCTCCGGGATACAAGACGCTGTCACAGATACTGATTTTTCGAACATCTTGAGAAGTCTCAATCTCAAAATTACGCCGAAAAGACTTGCTATTCTCGATATCCTGATGAATGAAGCAGCGTACTTGAGTCCGGAAGAAATATGGACAAAAATGAAGAAACAATTCAGAAGGATAGGCCTTCCAACAATATACCGTAATTTGGGAGAACTCTCGGAAAGGAATATCATCTCAAAGGTCACTCATCCTAACCGGCAACTGTATTATTATTTCTGTGCGAACAGGTCCCACCACCACCACTTCGTTTGTCTGTCATGCCGCAGCGTTGAGGACATCAACTTCTGCGCACTCGATGAACTGCGGAAAGAAGTGAAAAGGAAACACAACGGAAAGGTAATTTCGCATATTTTCCAGGCAAACGGTTACTGCAGGAATTGCGTTACCCTGAACAAGAAAGAAGGTGAAAGTGAAACGTAAACAGTTGATGGTATTCTTCATTCTTATCGTTCTGCTCGGTTCCTTTGCCTCGTGCACGAAGAGAGGTGAAGAACCTGTCCCGATTAAGAAACTCAAGGTCATAACAACGCTCTTTCCGCTGTATGATATGGCCAGGAGCATCGGCGCAGACAAGTCGGAGGTATCTTTGCTCTTGCCACCGGGAGTAGAAGCCCATTCTTTTGAGCCCAAACCAAGCGACGTGGTCAAAATCAACGAAGCCGATGTTTTTGTCTATACCGGAAAATTTATGGAACCCTGGGCTGAAGGCATCATCAAGGGTGCTGTTAACAAGAACCTGATTGTTGTCGATGCAAGTCGTGGTACAAAAATGATTCCGGGGTTTTTCCATGATGCAGACGAGCCGGCAGGCTCGCTTGATCCGCACATCTGGCTGGACTTCGACAATGCCAAAATAATGGTTAGAAACGTCGTGCAAGCATTCCAATTGAAGGACGGTGCTCATAAGGATTTTTATGAGCAGAAAGCAGAAGATTACAGCAATAGACTGACCGAGTTGGATAGCTTATATAAGACAACCCTTGCGGCCTGCAAGGACAGAGAAATCGTCTATGGCGGCCACTATGCTTTCGGTTATCTGGCCAAGCGTTACGGCTTGAAATATCTGGCAGCTCAGGGGATCTCGCCGGATGCTGAACCAACGGCGAACGATTTGATCAGGCTGGTGGAGCAGATAAGAAAGGACAAGATCAGATATATTTTTTACGAAGAACTGACCAGTCCCAAGATCGCCGAGACTCTTGCCGGTGAAACCAAAGCTAAAATACTGCTTCTCAATGCCGCTCACAATTTGTCCAGGGACCAGTTTGAACAAGGTCTCTCTTTCTTCGACATACTCAAAAAAGATCTTGAAAACATGAGGATCGGCCTTGAATGCAAATAATACGAGCCCAATTTCTGTGTCAAATTTATGTTTCAGCTACGGATCGGTAGAGGCGCTGTGCGAAGTGACTTTTGCTGTAGAAAAAGGCGATTACGTTGGACTCGTTGGGCCGAACGGATCGGGCAAAACCACTATTATCAAGATCATCCTTGGTCTTATGCCGCCAGGGAATGGTACGGTAAGTCTGTTTGGCACAGATTCGTCTGCATTCGAAGACTGGCATAAGATTGGTTATCTGCCTCAGAAATTGGCAAATTTCAATCCCTATTTCCCGGCAACCGTAAAAGAGATTGTTTCATTAGGATTATTTTCAAGGAAGAGGTTCCCAAAACGTATTCTGAAGGATGATGCGGAGCTGATAGATGAAGCCATGACTTTGACTGGTGTGATCGATATCAAGGATGCATTGATCGGTGAGCTTTCGGGCGGCCAGCAGCAAAGGGTCCTCGTTGCAAGGGCGATGGTGAATAAGCCGGAACTGCTGATCCTTGATGAACCGACAACAGCTCTTGATCCTGAAGCGAGAGGAAGCTTCTTCCAGGTCCTTCGGGAGCTTAACCTCAGCAAAGATGTGACAATTATTTTTGTTACCCATGACGTCGCGAGCATAGGGAAATATGCGTCCAAGCTCCTTTACCTCGATAAGAAGATCATCTTTTATGGAAGCTTCGAAAATTTTTGCTTATCAGAGAATATGGCACACTATTTCGGCGAATTTGCTCAGCACCTGATATGCCACAGGCACGACTGATATGGATATATTCGCTGCACTTCAATATTCATTCATCAGAAGGGCTTTTATCGCAGGTTCGTTAATCGCACTCGTGTGCTCAATTCTGGGTGTGCTCCTTGTCCTGCGGAGGCTTTCCTTGATCGGTGACGGTCTCGCGCACGTAACCTTCGGAAGCGTTGCGATTGCCCTGCTTCTGAGACAGCAACCTTCCTTTGTTGCTATTCCGGTCGTTATGGCAAGTTCACTGGGTATCATGAGGCTGATGCAAAAGGCCCGGCTCTATGGAGATGCAGCAATCGGCATTGTATCTTCCTTAGGTATCGCGGGAGGGGTTATCGTTGCCAGTCTGTCGGGCGGCTTTAACGTCGACCTCTTCAGCTTTCTGTTCGGCAATATTCTGTCGATCAGCAGTGCGGAAGTCGTTACATCAATAATCCTTTCTGTCATTGTACTTTCCGTGGTGTTCCTTTTCTACAATGAATATTTCTCGACGACTTTTGACGAGGAATTTGCGAGGATATCCGGAATCAATGTAGGGAACATCAATTCGCTTCTTGTTGTTCTAACGGGCATAACAGTTGTGCTTACTATGAAGGTAGTCGGAATTATGCTGACCTCTGCTTTGCTGATACTGCCTGCTGTAACGGCCCTCCAGATCGCAAAGAGCTTTAGAAACACGATGATACTCTCTTCTATTGCCGGAGTATTGTCGGTAATTGCCGGAATTTACTCGTCCTTTCTGCTGAACCTTCCGACGGGTGCAACAATTGTTATGGTGAATCTCCTCTTCTTCATAACCGCGTTCTTGTCGCGACGTGCTCGATACATCAGCCGACATTAAGACATGTTCCTCATGTGTGGCAATCTGTAACTTTTGTTATTGAGTTTAAGGATGCTGGGTCTCAACCATCTCCTCACATCAACGCACGAATAACCAAAGATACCCTGCAATGAATGACCGATACACGCGATCGAGTTGCATTTTCTTGAATATGTGGACGGGAAAGAAATTCAACGAATCAAAAAAAAGGGCGGGTCATACGACCCGCCCTCAATCACACTGCGTGACTTAGATGCTTAGAACGTGAGCTGGATTCCGTGCCTGATCGAATAGGCGTCGTCCGGGTCCTTGCCAACTGGTGTTATAGTCCTCCAGAAGTTGCCGGCAAAGAGGTAACCACCCTCAACCCAGTAGTTGAGGTTCTTGTCGATCTTGTAGGTTATCTTGGCATCAAATTCATTACCGATACTCCTGCTTGCACCCTTGGCTTCTTCTACAGCCAGAAGCTGGTTGGCCCTGAGGTTGTAGTAATAGAGCTCGCCGCTCAGGTCCTTCATAAGGCCGCCGGATATTCCAAGCCTTACGTACTGGGTATTCGCAGCACCCTGGTCCGCGCTCGCTCCTCCAGCTGCTGTCAGGGACTTGCCTGCGCTGATCGTGAGGTAGTCATACACATACGTGTAGTGCTGCGCGTTCGAAAGGGCGGTAACGAACTGTTTGAAATCGTTGGGGTCATTACCCTTGTTACCGCTACCATAGATATACTCAGCCAACAGGTTGATGCCGCTGATCGTGTAGCTCACTCCGGCGTCAACTGCCCAGCCCTTGAACTTCAGATCATGGTTATCGTTCAAAGGAATGAATACGGCGCCCTTCGCCTTACCGGTCTGGAGCTCTCCGTCAGCCCAGATCTTGAAACCGCTGAAACTAACATCGCCTCTCAGACCGAAGTTCCAGAGGTCGGTGCCATCGTTGCCGATAGCCTGATCATTGACATACGTCGCGTCACCGCTCAAGCCCCACTCTTTGGTCCTGTAGTTGAAAAGAGCAACGTAAGCATTCGAATCGTCGTTCTTCGTTACAGAACCTTCCTGGAACTTAACCGTAAGCAAACCGACATGGAGCTCTTTTGTCGGGTCTGCAAAAAAGACGAGCGCATCATCGCCGAACTGGGTGTGATCAAAGAAGATCTTATTGCCCAGGGCAAGCGGCATATGACCGACCTTAACGCCGGCAGGCATTCCCAGAAGTCCGGAACCAGTGTGCAGGATCCATGCCTCTAGGAGATTCACGGTGCCTCTCACGGTATCACCCTTTCCATAGGTACCCTTTGCGCCTGCGCTGCTGTCACCCCAGGTCCACGCCGTGGCTGCATCCTGTCCGTTCGCTCCCTGGATCATGATCATGGCCTTCGTATTAGGGGTTACCTGTGCCTCAACGGACAGCCTGACCCTCTCATCATAATTGGCCCGATGGTCGCCGATATCATCATTAAAATCAGAGGTGTTCTGGCGGAACTCACCTCTTATCCTGATGTCGCCGCCGACATAGACCTGAACGCCCTTTGTCACCACCGCCTGAGACTCCGCAGGGATCTCAGCGTGGATAGCAAAGGCGCTGGCCGCAAAACAGAGAACGAAAACTGCGCCTAAAAGTATAGCTAAGTATTTTTTCACTTCCTAACCCTCCTTGGTTAGTTCAGTATTTTTCCGTCGAAGACGGACTGTGACATTCAAACTCACCGCGTCTCGTGTTCCTTATCCTTCTTGTCTCCTATCACCTCCCATTCTGTAACAGTCTCAGCTGTTTTTGATCACGTGCGGCTCTCCACATGAGAAAGCCGCGCCAATTGAGCTTATAAATATATAGCATCTCATATGCCCTTTGTCAAGGAAAAAGCACTTCACACATTACATTTCTTGCCCCGCTTTTGATCGAGCAATAAATGTGCCATTCCTGGCACAATGAAAGAACAAAGAATTTTGAAGATAAGGATGTCCGTGACCTGTGTTCATTTTACAACAAGGTGTGGAATTGGAGGACAGTACACAGGGCTTCAGTGTCCTGCAATGTTGTAATATAAGACGGTAACAAGGTAAAATGGGCTCATTACCTTATGGAAAAGACATGGAAATATGATTTTGACATTGCCAAGTACAGCAGGGCCATAGAAGAGCACCCTGATAATTACCGCGCTTATAACAACAGAGGCATCGCCTATCAAAAAAAAGGTCTCTATCTTCTCTCCGTTGAGGACTTCAGCAGGGCGATCGAGTTAAACCCCTCCTTTGTTCAGGCTTGCATTAACAGGGGAAACGCTTATCAGGAAATGGGCCAGTATGAACACTCCATCTCCGATCTTAACAAAGCGATAGAGCTGGACCAGGGGAACAGCATGGCACATAACAACCGCGGGTTCACCTTTATCCTCATGGGGAAGTACGAAGAGGCGGAAAGGGATATCCTCAAATCCCTCGAGCTCAGTCCGAACAATATTTACGCTTTGAACAGCATGGCCGAACTCCATGCAGCCAGGAACGACGCTCTTGAGGCGTGCAAGTGGCTCCATTTAGCCATGGAAAGAGGATACAATAACTGGTCGTATATTAAGACATCCAGGACCTATGACAATATCCGTCATTATCCGTGTTTCAAGAACCTGATGTTCAGAAAATGATGTCTTCTCTAGGCAGGACCGGCCTTGAGAAAATCACCTTTGTTGAACAACCGGAGAGTCAGGGGGTAATACCAGTGCTTCGTTGGACGGAAGAGAGGACTCTGCTCGTATGAGGATGCCCCACGGCATGCGCCCCTTTCTTCCGAAAATCGTCCACAGGGCCATTCTGAAAGAGCTGGCCCTCACGTTCTTCTTGAGCCTCATATTCCTCAACTTCATCCTGATGATGGAAAAGGTATTGAGGCTGAGCCGGATACTCTCAGGGGTCGGTGCATCCGTGTCCGACATGGCAAGGATCATTTATTATCTGCAGCCGCAGATCATGATACTCACCATACCCATGTCACTCCTCCTGGCAACGCTGCTGACGTACGGCAGGTTGAACGCCGACAATGAACTGACCATCCTTAAGACTGCAGGGATGTCCTTCGGAAGAATTTCTCTGCCTGTGTTTGTGTTCGGGTCGCTCTGTTTTGTCATGGGACTCCTTGTGAGCTTCTCTCTCGGACCGTTCGGCGCGGGCAAGGTGAGGGATACGATAGCTCGTATCGTTACGCAGAAGGCGCCCATGGCTATTGAGGCCGGCATGTTCAATACTGCATTCCGGGACGTCGTTATCCTCGTTCGCGATAAGCCGGCGCCCGCTGAGATGCGGGGAATCTTCATCTATGACAGCAGGAACCGGAAAGAGCCGAAGGTTCTTTCGGCAAAAGAGGGCAGGGTATACGCTGACAGGGAATACAATCTTTCCCTGTACATGAAGGACGGTTTTATCCATATCGTCAGGCCCGGGGGCTCAACCGAGATATTCTTCAGCGGCTACAACCTTTCACTGAGTCTCTCCATGGAAGGACCCGCAAGGAAGAACAGCGAAATGACGCCCCGGGAGCTCCTCAGGGAGGCTGCAGGGAGAGAGCCGAAGGAGAAGATGCCCTTGGTTCTGGAACTGCACAGGAGATTGTCGTTGCCGTCACTCTGTCTGCTCCTCATGTTCCTCGGGCCGCCCCTCTCACTGGTCTCCGGGAAGTCGGGAAGGCTCGGGGGGCTCACTATCGGCATCGGGGTTTTTACTGTTTTTTATATCTTGCTGGTGTACGGTGAGAATATGGCCAGAACCGGAAAGATCCCCCATTACGTAGGTGCATGGCTCCCCACGCTCATCATCGGCATCTCTTCCCTCCTGGCATTCAGGAAGGCAGGAGCGCGGTAGTGAAGATAATCCAGCGGTACTATCTCAAGGAATTTACGAAACTGTTCGCCATTGTCGCATGCGGTCTCAGCCTTACCTTCAGTCTGATGGAGCTTATCAACAAGATCAATGACTTCATACCCAACAGGCCGTCCATGGGCGATCTCCTCCAGTATTCCGGTCTGAATATACCGCAATACCTGCTTTACCTTATGCCCATGGCAGCGCTCATAAGCGGCCTGTTCGTCTTTGGCCAGGCGGCGAGGAGAAAGGAAACGACCGCGGTTAAGTCATCCGGCGGCAGCATCAAGGCCCTCCTCATGCCGTTTGTGTATTCGGGGGTATTACTGAGCATGGCCGGTTTTCTGATAAGTGAGTATGTTGTCCCTGATTGTTCAAGAAGGGTTCACCTGCTCAGGGATACCCTCTCCAACAGGGAGAATGTCCTTACCTTTAAGGAGGGAACCGTCTGGCTGAGGGCCAGAGGCGCCATTGTCAAGATCGATCTGTTCCTCCCGGACAAGGGTGTCGTCCAGGGAGTGAGCATCATGAAAATGGATGATTACATGCTTACTGAACGGATCGAGGCGGATTCCGCCCAGTGGAAGCCTGCGTGGGACGCAGCGGAAAATCCGAAAAGAGGAATCTGGTACCTCAGAGGGGTGACTGAATATAAGATCAAGGATGGTACTGTGGCAACATATAAAGAGCTTCAATCCGACATAATCGATTCCCCCGACATCTTCAAGGAAGATATGCAGAAACCTGAAGAGATGAATGTCAGAGAACTCGCGGCATATACAGCTCGATTAAAGAAGGCGGGCTTCAGAAACACCAAGCTTGCGGTGGACATTCATTCGAGAATCTCGTATCCCCTTATTAACCTCATTATGCTTGTCCTCGGCATTGCATTGGCGTCGAAAGGACACATGGGGGGCGGCCTCATCACTGCAGCCATGGGGATATTTATCAGTCTTCTCTATTGGGTGGGGTATACAGGAACCCTGTCCATGGGATATGCTGGCATCCTGCCGCCTTTCGTCGCAGCCTGGCTCATGCCGGTCCTGTTCGGAGGGGTAACGGTCTATCTCTTCAGAACAATACCTGAATAGGAATAGAGGTCCCGGGGAAATGCCCTCGCCATCAGTTTTTTGGGTTTCAGGCTTCAAGTGCTGATGCTCACCCCTTCGCTTGATCCTCGCGTAAACTCTTCCATAATCGCAACCCCTGATGATGTCCCTATCCTGGTTGCGCCGGCGGCCAGGAGTTCCCTGATCTGAGAGAGGGTCTTTATCCCGCCTGATGCCTTGACGCCGCAATCATCTCCCACCACAGACTTGATGAGCCGAATATCCTCCACTGTCGCCCCGCCGGGTCCGAACCCTGTCGATGTCTTTATGAATTCCGCCCCGGCATCGCGAGCAACCTCTGATGCCTTCACCTTTTCATCCCTGTCCAAATAACCTGTCTCGATGATTATCTTACGGACGGATCCTCTGGTCGCAATGATAACATCAGAAATATCTTTTGCAACGGCATCCCATTGACCCGATTTTGCCAGCCCGACATTCATCGCGATGTCCAGTTCATCACACCCTTGCAAGACCGCCTCCATCGCCTCAAAGACCTTGACCTTCGTGAACGTCGAACCGAGCGGAAACCCTATCACGGTGACCATTTTCACATCATCCCCGGAAAGAATATCTCTCGCCATGGGGATCCGGGAAGGATGTATGCAGACAGCATGGAATCCGAATCGCAGCGCCTCTTTGCACAGTCTCTCTATGTCGCCAGATGTTGCGTCGGGCCGCAAAAGCGTGTGATCGATGAACGGTGCGATGTCAGACCTGTTCACTCGTATCCCCAGAGAGAAGGGCCGCTGCCTTTCACATTCGTTACATACGCCCTTACCTCCGCCCGGTACGCCTTATGCAGGAGTTTCGCCGTCTCTCCCGCGCTGTACCGGACCGCGTCGAGCTGACCCACCGGCATCACTTCCATGGTGGTATTGGTAATAAATATTTCCTTTGCCGCAGAGAGGTCTTCCCCGGTGAACTTACCTTCCCTCACCATGAGATCCTCTCTCACTGCAAGGTCCAGAACAATATTCCTCGTGATACCGTCGAGGATCCCGCACTCGACAGATGGCGTGCAGAGAACGTCGTCCTTGCGGAAGAACACGTTGCTGATGGTACCTTCAGTGACATGACCGGTGACATTCATCATGATCGCCTCATAGGCGCCCGCCTTTTTTGCTTCGATCTTGGCCAGGATATTGTTCAGAAAGTTCAGCGATTTGATCTGCGGGTTTATGGCGTCTCTCAGGTTCCGCTTCGTCCGGGATATGATCGCTGATATCCCCTCTTCATAATACGCTCTTGGATAGTCCCTCATCTCCTCAACGATAATAACAAAGGTCGGAGCCTCGCAGAGATCGGGGTCGAGCCCGATCGGCCCGTAACCCCGGGAAACGGTGAGTCTCACATAGGCGTTTTTCAGTGAGTTTGCGCTCACGGTGTCATACACCGCGTTCTTGATCCTGTCCACGTCCAGCGGAACCGTCAGCCCGATCATGGATGCCGAGCGATGGAGCCTCATCAGATGATCGTCCAGCATGAAGATCACGCCGTCGTATGCCCTCATGGTTTCATAAACGCCATCGCCGTACAAAAAACCGTGGTCGAAAACGGAGACCAGCGCCTCAGCCTGGGGGACGAGTTTATTGTTCAGATATACATACATGGGAGAAATTATACCATGAAAAGAGTTCGATTGACTTTATCCCGAGTTTCGTATATCGTAGACATTCGGAATGAGAATCTTTCCCAAAGAAATCGATTTTTTTGAAATATTCGACAAGGCGGCTTCAAACCTTACAAAGGCCACCTCCCTCCTCGTTTCCCTCATGGAGAACTTCGACAACCTTGAAGCGCGGGCAAAGGAGATCTACGAGGTTGAACAGGACGGCGACATGCTCACCCACGACATCATGAAAAAGCTGAACAGGACCTTTATCACGCCCATTGACAGGGAAGATATCCACGCCCTTGCATCGCGGATGGACGATATCCTTGACCTTGTCTGGGGCGGAGTCGACCGCATGATCGTTTTCAAGATAACCGAGCCTACGCCGGAGGCAGTGGAACTGGCAAAGGACCTTAACCAAACAACGGAGGTTCTGCAGAAAACCATTAAGGAACTGCGCGCAAAAAATTATTCCCATGTCCAGGAACACTGCATCGAGATAAACCGCCTCGAAAACAGGATTGACAGGACCTTCAGGGATGCCCTTGGAAAGCTCTTCGACGATATGAAAGACCCCCTGTTGATCATCAAATGGAAAGAAATCTACGAGCACCTTGAAGATGCTTCGGACAGATGCGAGGATGTCGCAAATGTTCTGGAAGGCATTGTCCTCAAAAATGCATGATACCTTCTTCTTGCTCGTCTGTGTAATACATTCTTGCAACAATCTTTGATTTCATAAACGGCTTCCACGATACCGCCAATGCTATTGCCACGTCCGTATCCACCGGGTACTGACTCCAAAGATGGCTGTGCTCTATGGCGAGCAATACTGAACATGGTGGGAGCCCTTTCTGGTACTGCGGTGGCCACGACGGTAGGGAAGGGCATTGTGGAAGCCTCATCGGTTACACAGATCACCGTTGTTTCAGCCCTTGCTTCCGCCATTGTCTGGGATATCATTACGTGGTATTTCGGGCTTCCCACCTCTTCAAGCCACGCAATCCTCTCGAGCATCGTTGGCGCTGCGATCGCCACTGCCGGGACAGGCGTCATTATTCAAAAAGGGGTCTACAAGGTGCTCATCGCTTTGATCGTTTCGCCTATTCTCGGGGTAATCCTGGGATTTCTCCTCATGCTTTTTCTCCTCTGGCTGTTCAGAAGGGCTGCGCCTTCCCTGGTGAGTAATTTATTTGGTCAGACTCCAGATCGTCTCTGCAGCCTACATGGCCTTCAGCCACGGCAACAACGACGCCCAGAAAACCATGGGTATCATCACCATGGCCCTGGTGAGTTACTACAAACTTCCCGACTTCCATGTTCCGATGTGGGACAATCGTCCTCTGCGCCACAGCCATGGCCTTCGGCACAGCAGCAGGAGGATGGAGGATCATAAAGACCCTTGGGATGCGTCTCGTCGCCCTCAGGCCTATTAACGGATTCGCCGCCGAGACCTCCGCAGCCACCATCATAGAGATTGCGTCGAGGATTGGCCTTCCCCTTTCTACCACCCATATAATTTCCTCCACCATCATGGGAGTGGGCGCATCAAAGAGGCTGTCTGCCGTACGGTGGGGGATAGGCGGAAATATTATCATGGCATGGATTCTCACCCTGCCTGCGTGCGCTGTCCTCGCATGGGTGATCTGTAAAGTGCTTATCCTGGTTATCCGGTCAAAGTCCGGGACCCTACCGTTACTGAGATGAGTTTCTCGAAGGGGTAACTCTTCAGATAGGTAAGGAACTCATCCACCGCATGGGATGCGATGGCGTTCTTATGAAAGATCAGGGAGAAGTCCCTGAAGAATTTTTCTTCCTTGAGGCTCAAGAGCTTAAGACTTCCGTACTTGTTCTCTTTCCTTGCCGCCCATCGTGATACGATAGAGATACCGATGCCGCTCTCCACGGCCTCTTTGATCGCCTCCGTGCTTCCCAGCATCATGGAGGCCTTCATGTCATGGGTGCTGATGCCGTGCTTGTTGAGATATTTCTCCAGGATCTGGCGGGTACCTGAACCCTCTTCCCTCAGGACGAACGGTTCCTTTGTCACGTCATAAATCGAGATATCCTTTTTCTTGGCCCAGGGGTGGAGCGCCGGAACGATTACCACAAGCTCATCCGAGATGAGTTTTTCCACTATGAGTTTCTGACGCGCCACATCCCCTTCCACAAGACCGATATCGATATTCCCGGAATTCAGGAACTCCACAATCCTTTTCGTATTCCCCACAGACAGATGGATCTTTATCTTGGGATGGGTTCTCCGGAAGTCCGCAATAACCGTGGGCAAGAGATGATTGCCTATGGTGGTGCTGGCGCCCACACTGATACTTCCCTTCACAAGACCCGTCAGCTCTCCGATATTCTTCTCCGCTGCCGAATAGAGGGCGAGTATCTCTTTTGCATATTTGTAGAGGATTTCACCTGCGGGCGTAAGGGATACTGTGCTTGACGACCTGTCGAAGAGTTTTGTCTCGTACAACTCCTCAAGGGCCTGTATCTGCAAACTGACCGCTGGCTGAGTGAGATGTATGATCTCCGATGCTTTTGAGAAGCTCTTTGTGTCCGCGACCGTGCAGAAGACTTTAAGTTTGTGATCTTCCATAACCATTAAATTTTCTTATTTTAGTAATTATAATTCTAATAAGTCAAGCCTCCGAAGGGTCTTCTACAGGATGGAGGGGATTTTTCGCCCTTACTGATGGGCGTGCGGAAGTCTTGCACCCCTCAATCGTTTCCGCTCTCCAGTAGAGAATCCTGCTACATTGAGGGCACTGAATAATCTTTTCGTTCTTCTTTATCTCCACAAAGAGCTGAGGAGGGATATTCATGTTGCACCCCCTGACATATCTCCCCCTGGTTTCCACCACAGCGAGACCCCTCTTTGCTTCAAAGAGCTTTCTGTACATACGGTAAGCTTCATTGTCCAGGGCCTTCACATATCCTTCTCTCCGAAGCCTGAGATCATCAATCTCCCCCTCTATGACCGCAACGTCTTCCTGGAGTTTCCTCCTGAAGGCATTGATCTTCTCCTCTTCAGCCTTTACCGTCACCTCAAGGGCTTTCGCTTCTCTTTGTGTGGTATCGAGCGCCTCCATCACCGCGAGAACCTCATCCTCCACGGTACGCTGGTCCTTTTCCGCCGACTCAATCTCTTTCAGATGCGCCTGGTATTCCTTGTTGGTCTTTATATCCGATATGCGCGCCTTGAGCTTCTTTAATTTTTCATTGACATCTTCAAGGTGCTGTTCCCTGTCCTTCTTCTTCTTCACGAGGCCGTCAAGCCTCTGCTTCGCCCTGTCATACGCTCCCAGGGCATCTTTCAACGGCTGCTCAACAGAGGCGACCTTACCCGGAATGGTTTCGATAATGTCGGATTTCTCGATGATGATCGTATCTATTCCTTGCAGTTCCATGAGAAGCTTAAGGTCTTCTATCACATACCCTCCCGACAAAAAAGGAAATGAGAAATGAAAACGTGGGACTCATTCTATCCTCATTTCCCTGCCCTCAGTGCACAGTTGTCACAAGTGGGCCCACCAGGACTCGAACCTGGGACCAACCGGTTATGAGCCGGTAGCTCTACCAGCTGAGCTATGGGCCCGAAATAAGTCACACGTGACGAGTAGCGAGCAAAAAAAATGTGAAACTAAACTTTCTCTCCTGTGCTTGCAGCCCGTTAGCACTGTCGACTTTGAACTCGTTACTATAAACTCGTTCCCGTCTTTTGGTCAAGGACTTTCAATGAACGTGCGTAACCACTTGCTCCGGGCGGGGTGTTTCAGCTTCCTGATCGCCTTCACCTCTATCTGTCTGATCCTCTCCCGGGTGACATCAAATTCCTGGCCAAGCTCTTCAAGGGTGTGGGGAAAATCTTCACCGATACCGAACCTCCTCTTGATGATCTTCGCCTCCTTGGGATTGAGGGTGCCGAGGACCTTCTCGATCTGCATCTTGAGGTCGTCGTTGATGGCGATATCAAGGGGGGACAGGGTGGCCTTG
This sequence comes from Nitrospirota bacterium, assembly GCA_963699545.1. Taxonomy (GTDB): domain Bacteria; phylum Nitrospirota; class Thermodesulfovibrionia; order Thermodesulfovibrionales; family UBA9159; genus JAMCQB01. Next base: position 37,554 of record CAVOUE010000011.1, read on the forward strand.
TCTTCGATGAAGTCCCGGAGATGACTGTCCTCCTCCTCCCCCATCGGGGTCTCGAGGGATATCGGCTCCTTGGTGATCTTCAGGATAGCCTTCACCTTATCAACGGGCATATTCACCCGGTCAGCAATCTCCTCTGGCGAGGGTTCATTCCCAGTTCCTGGACAAGTTCTCTTGTGGCCTTTGAGATGCGGCTGATCGATCTCCACCATGTGCACCGGGATCCGGATGGTCCGTGACTGATCGGCAAGGGCCCTGGTAATGGACTGCCTGATCCACCACGTGGCATAGGTGCTGAACTTGTATCCTCTCCGGTACTCGAACTTGTCCACAGCCCTCATCAGCCCGATGTTCCCCTCCTGGATGAGGTCAGGGAAACTGAGCCCCTTCCCGATATACCGCTTCGCGATGCTGATCACAAGCCTGAGATTGGCCTCGATCATCCCGCTTTTTGCAGCAGATATCTCCGCCCTGCCCCCAGTAAAAACCTTCAGGTGTTTCTTCATTTCCGCGTAGGTGCCGATGGAGCGTTCATAGTCCTTTATCCTGTTGAGGGAATCACGGTCCTTCTTCCTCTTGATCTCTTCCACCTTTTGTATCGCTCTTCCCAATTGCTCAGAAAAGGCATACATCACGTCATCTCTCATCCTGAGGTCCCTGACCTTCTCCAGGATCTTCTCTCTGTAATGTTCAACCAATCTCATGTATCGCGCCTCCCCGAATTCCCCGGCGACGCTTTTCCCCGATTTCCCTGTGGCCTGATGTTTGCCTGCCCTCCCCTCTTTCTCCTTCCTTGCCCTTGTTCCGGCTCCCTTCGTCCGAACTCTCCTGCCGGGGCGAGTTCTTTCTGCTATCGCTGCTGACAATTTGTTCTTACTCCTGATCCACTTCTCGTAAAGCCCATGTATCTCACCGGCAATAGCACATATCCTCTCCCCTTCATCCCTGAGGGATTCGTCGGAGTCCCCGTCCTCCTGTACGATCTCCGCAATGGGGGCCTCTCCTGTCTTCACCAGGTCACCGAGGTCTATGAGCTTCTTTACCGCAAAGGGAAGGGAGAAAATCACCGGGTCATTTTCTCCCTTCCCTTTTCTATTCTTTTTGCAAGCTCTATTTCTCCTTCCTTTGTCAGGAGAGGAATAGTGCCCATTTCCTTGAGATACATTCTCACCGGTTCATATTCCCCCTCAACAAGGGAAACCTTCTGCTCCTCTTTCACCACCTCTTCATAGACGTCATCCCCATCCAGGAACATCTTCTCATCTTCCGGCGGCTCTTCCCTCAAGAATTCCAGATCGTCCTTGTCGCTCCGCCCTTCAAAATAATCAAACCCTTCCCTCACCGCGCCTCCTTTATCAACCTCTGTCTCTCCTTTAACAGTGAATAGAGCAGGTCATGATCTCCCTTCTTTTCAGCCTGTCTGATCCTCTCGTGGATCTCTTTGCGCTGTTCAGCAGATTTCCTCGCCGCCATACTTCGCACACAGTCTTCTATATTCCTTTCTACCGCTTCATGATCGAATCCCGGATGAAAGGTCAGCTTTGTCACCAGCGCCTTCTCTTCGTCACCGAGAGATGACAGTATGGATTCAAAGCTTTCCTTGTTCCTTCCCGCGCCGAGTTTTTCCAATATACGCCTGACCGTCGGATTACCGAATTCCTCCATCGGCACCTCCCGTAAAAGAGGGGCCAGTTTCTCAGGAAATGAGATGACTGCGCTCAACAGGAGAAGTTCCTCATCGTAACAAAACCCTCGGGAAGAAGGATCGGGAGAAGAGGGAATCTGCGCCCTTCCCCTCAGCTTCTTCCCTTTGCCCTCCATCTCTTCCCTTAATACCGTTTCCCTCAGACCGGTCTTTTCCGACAATTCCCTGACCAACGCTTCCTTCATGATCGCATCTCCGGCAGCCGAGATTATCTGGAGGGCTTCATGTACCATCTCGGTTCTGTCTCCCCTTTGAAACACTCATCAAGAAATCTACGGGAGACACTGCTTCGGAGACCATGTCGGCAAATACTCTCGCTCCCTTCTTCCTGAGAAAACTGTCCGGATCATCATCCGGGGGCAGCAGGAGTATCTCCGACGTAAATCCTTGTTCAAGCAGAATGGGAAGGGATCTCTTGGCCGCAGCCTTTCCCGCCTCATCCCCGTCAAAGACCAGGACCGCCTTCTTGGTGAACCTCTTCAGCCGCTGAAGATGTCCGGGCGTCAGCGCCGTACCGAGAGGAGCTGTGGCATTCGTGAACCCATATTGATGGCAGACAATAACATCAAAATATCCCTCCACGATAACAGCATATCCTTTCTTCCTGACCCCGTCTTTTGCATGGGCAAGACCATAAAGAGTTTCTCCCTTCTTGAAGAGGGGGCTATCCGGTGAATTCAGATACTTGGGCTGGGATTCATCCATCACCCTTCCTCCGAATGCGATAATACCGCCCTGCAGGTCAACGATGGGGAACATTATCCTGTCCCTGAAGGTATCGTATATCCCTTTCTCGCCGGAGGAAACAATACCTGACTGGAGAATGACGGACCGGGAAAACCCCTTCTCCTTCAGATAGTTCGAAAGATGGTGCCAGTCCTTTAATGCGTACCCAAGGGAAAATGAATGAATCGTGTCTTCCGTCAATCCTCTTTTCTTGAGATAGGAAGATGCGGTCTCTGACTTCTTGAGGTTGTCCGTAAACACCTTTGCAGCCACAGTGTGCAGCTCCAGCAGCTTCTCTCTTGGCCCGTCATCTCCGGACTGAAGTCGGTACTCTTTCAGGTCGATACCGGCCTTCTTGGCAAGAAGCCGCAGGGATTCCGGGAACGACAGGTTCTCGTACTTCATCACAAAATTAATAACGTTGCCGCCCGATACCGCAGCCGAAGCAATGGAAAATCTGCTTGTCCTGGTTTACCATAAAAGAAGGCGTTTTCTCTGAATGGAAAGGGCAAAGGCCCTTGTAGTTCTGGCCTGCTCGTTTCAGTTCGACATAGTCGGATATCACATCCACTATATCGAGCCTGTGCCTTTAACTCTTCAAGAAGCCTTTCATCCTTCATAAAAAGAAAACTCTCAGGGAGTATGTTCTAACTACGCATGTTCTGCTGATGCGTCTGAACCCGGAACACTCATGGACGGTAAGGGGTGATCCGGCCGACTTGCCGACCTCATCCAGGAGGAGGTTCATCCCAAGGTTGTCACTGGAGATATGTCCCGCGATCACGACGTTGAGATGGTTCTTTTCGGCTTCCTTGCGATGCTCTTCGCTCAGGTGCATCGCCACAATGGTGTTCACCCCGCCGGACGCCATGCTCTGAAGATATCTCTTTCGAACCCTCCGTACCGCCCGTCATATCCACGAATATCTTGCCCGCCGTCCTTGTACCGGAACCGAGAAGGACCTTCGGTCCTGTGCCGATACGGGAGGCTTCCCTGTATTCCGGGAATCGACCTCAGGATATTCATCACGTCAGCCACGGTGTAGGGGCCTTTCTTATCAAAGGTCTCCTGGAGGTAGGTAGCGACCATATTGTCGGAGGGAGTATGGAGACAGATGAAAGGCATGCCGAGGAGTTTCGCGGCATCCACCGCCCTCGTATGGTTAACCGGCATGAGCTTTCTCTCCACTTCCCTTATCCTGCCGTCCATGAGGTCTTCGGCAACGCTGATGGGTACCCCGAACCTGTGAAGGATATCTGACTGTATCCTCATAACGTCGTACAGGTTTGCGTATGCCCTTCCCCCGGGATGATGAGAGAGAAGCAGGTCGATCTTCAGTCCCCTTTCCCTGAGCTTCTCGCAGAGGAGGACCTCGCCCACCTCAATATCGATGCCCACAAGGATGCTTCCTGATTTCCTCTTCACCGGTCCCGTGCAGGACCCTTGAGTCGGAGTAAGGGTTCTTCAGGGACTCCCGGTCAAAGAATTCCCTATCGTCCTCCTTGAGAGCGCTGAACTCCTTTTCCCTCGCCTCAAGGTCCCTGACAACAATCTCTTTTCCCCGTGGATCGTTTTCTGTGCCGATTGCGATGGCTGTGTCGAACAAATCTCTCAGCTTCATTATGACTGGGGGGTGCCCCCGGACTCCAGCAACTCCTTCACACGCTGATTGACATATTTCCCGTCCGCCACACCCTTTACCCTGGGCATCAGAATACGCATCACCTTCCCCATGTCCTGAGGAGTGCTTGCAGACGCCTCTTGTATCGCACCGGAAATGATCCTGTCAATCTCCTCATGGCTGAGCTGCTGAGGCATATAGGATTGAAGAATAGCGACTTCCCGCTCTTCGTTCCGGGCCAGGTCCATCCTGCCGGCCTTTGTGAATTGCTCTACGGATTCCCGCCCCTGTTTCACCATGGAGGAGAGGACTGCAACGATTTCATCGTCCGTCAGTTCCCTGCCTTTTTCGATCTGCTTGTTCTTGACCGCGGCTTTCGCCATTCTCAAGATGGAGACCTTCGCGCTTTCCGCCGCCTTTAACGCTTCTTTGAGATCGTTGTCGAATCTCGTGAGCAGGGACATCCTATCTCGCAATCGTTCGAACTTTTTTGAGAGCTTTCTTACGAGCAGCGATCGCTTTCTTTTTCTTCTTCACGCTCGGCTTTTCGTAATGCTCCCTCTTCTTTATCTCTGAGAGAATTCCTTCCCTTTCACACTGCTTCTTGAACTTCCTGAGCGCATTTTCGAAAGAATCACTCTCCCGTACCCTGATAGAGGGCATTCATATACCCCCTCCTCTCTATTTTTGATTTTATCTTCTCTCTGCCTGCATACGCAGGAGGTAAAATACTTTAGCAATTACCAATGTGGCATGTCAAGGACAAATCCCGCCGGAAAATAAGGCATTTTTGGGCTGCCCCAGATCTGTGACTTCACAGGTCTTCCTTCGGATTTTCTCTCCTCGCAGCTGCCAGAAAGCTGGGGAACTCTACTCCTCTTCAACGGTAATCGCCTCCACCGGGCAGTTCTCTTCAGCGGCCTCGCAGCAGCCCACATATTCGCACGCGTCCGCGTCGATCACCTCTGCCTTGCCGATCACTTCATTGAGGTGAAATACAGCAGGGCATATCTCCTCACAGGTGCCACAGCCGATACACTTGTCCACATCCACGATGACCTTCATCCTGCCTCCTCAATAACCGCTGCCGCAAGGAGAGGGAACATTATCTCGTGATGCCCTGTGAGGGCATATGACCTGCCGCCCATCATTGTGGGTCTGCAAAGCACGTTCTCTCTGGGCCGGTAATGCTGGATGAAGTCCATGTTCACCGTAGTAATATCTTCCACCTTATTGCCCAGATTCCTGGCTACGGTCAGCGCCTTGAGGAAGACCTCGGGCATAATGACCGCGGAACCAAGATTGATATAGACGCCTCCCTCAAGATCTGCTATGACCGCTGCCAGCAGCCTGAAATCCCTGAGGCTCCCCCGGCCGATCATCGCCCCATCTGCCTGGGGATGCATATGGGTTATGTCCGTACCTAATGCGACATGGGTGGTCACAGGGACCCCCAGCCTGAAACCTTCCGAGAATATGCTCCTGTCCTTGAACCGGTTCTTGCCCCTGAATATGTATTCGCCCAAAGACCTTCCCATACCGTGTCCCTTTCTCACCCCGGCATTGACTGCCTTGTTAACTTCCTCTCCCGTCTCCCTCGCCATGCCGAACTTGCCGGTGCAGAGCTCGGAGGCAACATCTTCTGAAGTCCTGCCGTAAAGGGAAAGCTCAAAGTCGTGGACCATGCAGGCCCCGTTGGTCGCAACGGCAGATATCATTCCCCTTTTCATCAGGTCTATGATCACGGGGGATATCCCCACCTTAATGGGGTGGGCACCCATGCCAAGGACAACAGGTCTCTGGCGTTTCCGCGCTTCAACGATGGACCGCACGATCGCCTTCAGGTCTGAGGCGGCGAGAAGGGAGGGGAGACCCTGCACAAACGTTCTGAATGAAGCACCGTGCTTGTGGGGCGTTGCAGCGAGCTCAATTTCCACCTTGCTTTTTCGTAAAGACAAGGGATAGGTCTTTATTTTCCTGAGAGAGACCGGTTTATATCTTTTCATGATGAAGATCTCCTAGCGGAATAAATTATATTTGATAATACAAAAAATTGCACGGAGCCCATCTCTCCACCCTATTTTCTTCCCTTCCGCATATGTTCTCCCATAATAGGAGATACCTACCTCAAACACCCTGCACCCTGTTTTAGCGATTTTTGCGGTAATTTCAGGTTCAAACCCAAATCTGTTTTCTTCTATCGTGATCGACTGGATAATATCTCTCCTGAATACCTTGTAGCAGGTTTCCATATCGGTCAAATTGAGGTTTGTGAGCATATTTGACAAGAGAGTCAATGCCATATTCCCCACTCTGTGCCAGAAATACAGGACCCTGTGCGGTTCATTTCCCACGAACCGGGAACCGTACACCACATCCGCCTTTCCCTCCAGTATCGGGGCCACAAGTCTGGGATATTCAATGGGGTCGTATTCAAGGTCAGCATCCTGAATAATGACCATATCACCTGTTGCCTCTTTAATGCCCGTTCTCAGTGCCGCCCCTTTTCCCTGATTCGCATCATGATACACCACCTTATCCACGCTCGGTCCCACTTGACCCCTTAATTTTTCCCTTGTCCCGTCAGTGGAATAGTCATCAACAATGATAACCTCCTTGTCTTTGTAAGGAGATCGCCTCACCGCCTCTACTATCTTATCGATTGTGTGCACTTCGTTATAGCATGGTATGATCACGGAAAGCTTCATATGGTTCCTCAACACCCCTCTTTCTCTTGCGGTGATTCGTTAATGGATTATTATACCTTACGCCAGGCCCTTCACGGTCATTCATCTTACGGATTGACAGCGAGGGGGCCGCTGCTTAAGATAAGGGGGTACGTGCATCCCTTTTCCTCCTGAGGAAGGGGATTGCCTCTTCTTCATCGGATGAATGAATAGAAAGAACAGAGCAGAGATTCTCACTCCCCTCGTGTATATACTGTTCATAGCCTTTATTGTGAGAGCAGCAGTCCCTCTTATTGTCATTTTCACTATCGGCGACTACACCCTCTTCTACACTCCCGACACATTTTCGTATATGAAGTCGGCAAAGGAACTCTTGGCCCATGGGCAGTTCTCCAGCAATGGGGTCCCCGAGCTTTTTAGAACTCCGGGATATCCTGTCCTCCTGATCCCGGGGATTCTCCTCGGCAATGCCGAAATCGTGACCATTGCAATACAAATAGTGCTGAGTTGTTTGACCACGTATGTGGTGTTCAATATCTCCATGCTTCTTTTCAAAGACACCGGAATTGCATCATTCAGTGCGCTCATATATGCCATTGATCCGGTATCCATTCTCTATGCCTCGAAGCTTTTGTCAGAGACGCTCTGTGCGTTTCTCACCACTTTGTTTATGTATTGCCTTCTAAAGTATTTCAAGACGGAATCGCCAAAGGTACTCGTCCTTGCCTCGATCATCCTTTCTGCCTCTGTCTATGTTCGGCCGGCGGGTTACTACCTGCCGATTGTTGTCGTCGTGGTCTTGCTCGTCTGGTCATTCAGGAGAAGAAAGGCAGCGCTCATCGCTCATGCGCTCGGTTTCCTGGTATGCTCACTCCTGATCATAGGCTCGTGGCAATTAAGAAACCATAGAGAGGCTGGCTATTCAGGGTTTTCATCTGTTTCTGATCATAATCTCTACTGTTACCAGGCCGCATCCGTGCTCGCGGTTCAGCAGGGAATCCCGTATTATGAGATGCAACACAGCATGGGTTGTCCTGATGAGGATATATACCTGCGGAAACATCCGGAGCAGAGTTCCTGGGGCAAGGGAGCGATATACCGCTCTATGGGAAGGGAAGGAATGAGAATAATCCTGAGATAATCCCGCTGCGTATTGTCTCATTCATGTCAAGGGTATGATCAGGACGATTATTGACCCCGGGATATCCGAATATCTCATCATGTTTAACCACTATTCCTGGTCTGGCGGCTTGCTCGGTCAGATACTGGATCAAGGCCTGTTTGTCACGATCAAGGGCTTCGCAAGGACAACGCCGGTCTTTTTCTTCAGCATGATAACAATATTGGGACTCTATCTGGTGGTGTCATTGAGCTCAGCCGCTATGGCGCTGCTTCATAAAGACTTTCCCTTCGGTGTTTCGGCAATAGCCATTCTCTGCATACTGGCATACTATCTCGTGGTTTCGGGAGGTCCCGTAGGATATCACAGATTCCGTCTCCCCATTATGCCGATGATTTCGGTCTTTTCCGGCTATGGTTTATGCTTAGTGTACGAAAAGTTCAGGCGATAGGAGACGGGCGCTCTGCTGCGTGAACAGAGGCGGTACAGAAAGCAAACATCCCTGTTGTGCGTTACGTGGTTACCTGAGAACCATTGATTTCTTGGCAGTTATTGTGTTAGCATTTATTTTCAATTAACGAAAAACAACTCGGGGAGGGAACATTGGCAGGAAAGTCAGCACCGAAGAAGAATCCTTCGGCCATCAAAAGGGCACGGCAGGCAGAAAAACACAGGCTTCATAACAGGGCAGTTAAAACAGCGATTAAGACGGTCACAAAGAAAGTTGAGACTGCGGTAAGCGAGAAGAACAAAGAGGAAGCCCGGGAGGCATTTGTGGAAGCCGCTGTGGTCATCAGCAAGGCTGCATCAAAGGGCGTGATACACAAAAACACTGCTTCGCGAAAGATATCCCGTCTCGCGAAACTGGCGAATACGGTCCTCAGATCCGCAGCAGCCTGATAAGCAAATATTCCAGAGGGAAAATTCCTCCGGAAGTCTTTATCCGGACATCTGCCTCATTGAGCAGCTCAAATACTCTGTCGTAGTAAGCCGTTTTCCCCTTGTCCCGGGAAGACATGCGGCTGTAATGCCAGTTGACGGCGCCCAGAAGTCCATATGACTCCTGAGTTTCCTGAAGTGTCTTTGCCACCTTGAAAACCTTCTGCGTATCCCTGTCCCTCAGGGCATTCACCAGATCAAAGACATCACAATCATCGCTCCCCCTGACAATATCCATAATGTCCGCGGTATCTATACGGCCCTTCCCCATAAGGGTGACCTTCTCCAGTTCGGATGAGAGAAGCCCCATATCCGGACCGACAACGCCCAGAAGATATTCAGCAGCTTCAGTCGTTATTTCGAAGCCCTTGCGCAAGGCCTTTTCCTTAATCCACGAGGGAAGTTCCTGGGGCCTGACGTCCAGGGGTGTGGCTTTGACTTTTTTCATCAGTTCCTTAAACTGGGCTTTCGGGCTGCCCTTGTGCAGAAGCATGAGAACGGAGTAGGGGGAAGGGTTCACGGTATACTGTTCAAGATGCTTCATATCCTTTTTTGCAAGTTCCTGGATGTTCTCGATGATAACGACCTTCTGATTCCCCATAAAAGGGAGGGTGTTCACCACGTCCATGATCTGTTCAAAGGCCGGCACATCATCAATGCCGTCCAGGTCAAAGAGATGGACCGAGAAGTCTCTCTCCCCTTCAGGTACCGTCCCTTCGGCCAGTATGGAGGCTTCTCTGAGAAGATAAGGGTCCTCGGCGTAAAGAAAATATATGGGTGCCTTTAAGCCCTTCTCAATTTCTTGCATAAAATGCTTGATGCTCATTTCACCTCTTTGGCAGGAACGGGCCGTACACCGGGTCTGTCGTAGATAATGGAGGCGACCACCTCCAAAGCAAAGTCATTCAACGCCCTGTCGGTGGCCAACTCCTTCTGGGCCATAACATTCTGAAGACTTTCCGTACTGGAGAAGGAAACGATAAAAACCCCGCGTTGCCTCAATGCCCTGGCTTTGCCGGACGTGTCAATGAGCCTGAATTCCCCCCTAATGACCACTTCATATTCCACGGCCACCCCACCTTTTTCCGAAAGGGTATTTAATACAAAGGTGGTGATGTTTCCTTCGATCCTGTTCCCTGAACTGCCGTCGATGACAAAGCCGCTCCTCATCAATTCATTGTTGAGAGCTATCTGCATCCTGTCTTCCAGCCTCGGTTCAAAGGTCTTGTTTATGATCTTGCTGACGTGTATGGCCTGAAAAGGGAGATCGGTTTTCCCGTGAATGGTATATCCGCACCCCGGCAAAAGAAGGAACGAGACGAAAATGAGCAACCATTGTTTACGATAATTCAGAAGCATATATGCCTTTCATCGCCACGTGTATTCCCTTGGCTACAGCACGATGTTTACGAGTTTCCCTTTGACAATAAACATCTTCCTGATGGTCCTGTCCCCGAGAAATTCCCTGACCCTCGGATCATCCATCGTCCTCTGCTTTATTTCCTCATCCGGAAGCCCCTGAGGGACCATCATCTTTGCCCTCACTTTTCCGTTCACCTGGACCACCAGTTCTATCTCCTCTTCCCTGGCGGTCTCCTCATCCCATTGAGGCCACTGCTGACTGAATATGCTCGGTTCGTTGCCCAGTGCCTCCCACAACTCTTCAGCAATGTGAGGGGAAAAAGGAGAAAGGAGCACAAGCGCCGTCTCCAGAGAATGCTTCAGGACATCCCGGTCCTCATCACTTCGGGGTTGAAAGACCGAGAGTTCATTTACCAGCTCCATGAGGGCAGCAATAGCGGTATTGAAATGATACTCCCTTTCGATATCCGTGCTCACCCGCTTTATGGTCTGATGGGTCTTCCGCAAAAGACTCAAGGCATCAGGCGACAGGCTATGGGCTGCACGCGGATCAATTGCGTGTCCGTTCCCCGTAAGCCCTCGCCTCTTGCCGCTCGTCCTTTCGCGGTTCTTCTGTGCAATTCCCCATATCCTGTTCAGGAACCTGTAGGCTCCCTCAACTCCCTTATCCGCCCATTCCAGGTCCTTTTCAGGGGGTGCGGCGAAAAGCGAAAACAGCCGGGATGTATCAGCCCCGTACCGGCTGATAAGATGGTCGGGGTCCACCACATTCTTTTTTGATTTCGACATCTTCTCGACCCTTCCCCTCGCTACCTCCCTGCCGCAGCGCAGACACTTGTCATCCTTCGCCTCCTCCGGAAAAAGCCATCCGTGCTCGGGGCATTTAAGGGTCTCCATGCATACCATCCCCTGGGTGAGCAGGTTCGTGAAAGGCTCATCGAAATCAAGGATGCCGACATCCCTTATGACCCGCGTGAAGAACCGGGAATAAAGGAGGTGCAGGACCGCGTGCTCAACGCCCCCTATGTACTGGTCCACCGGCATCCAGTAAGCGACATTATTCTTTGTCCAAGGCATCTTCGTCTTTTCTCGAACAGTACCGACAAAATACCAGGAGGAATCCACAAAGGTGTCCATGGTATCCGTCTCACGTCTCGCTTCTCCGCCGCACCGGGGACATGCGGTCTTCAGAAAATCCTCCGAATCAAGCAGGGGAGAACCGCCCTTGCCGGTGAACTTCACGTCTTCGGGAAGTATGACGGGAAGGTCTTTTTCAGCCACCGGGACGATGCCGCATGTGTCGCAATAGACCACCGGAATCGGGGTTCCCCAGTATCTCTGGCTCGATATGCCCCAGTCCCGGAGCTTGTAATTGATCACCCTCTTGCCGAGTCCTTTTTCTTCACAAACTTCCCTATCTCTGCCTTAGCGACTTCACTCTTCATGCCGCTGAATTTCCCGGAATTCACCAGAATACCCGTCATCTTCATACGCCTCTTGTAGGGGCAACCCTTGTGGTTGCCCACTCTCCTGGGCAGGGACAAGCCCTGCCCCTACAATCTTTTCTTCCGGCACTATTACGACCCGTATCGGAAGCCCGTATTTCTTCGCAAACTCAAAGTCCCGCTGGTCATGCGCAGGGACAGACATGATGGCGCCGGTACCGTATTCCATCAGGACGAAGTTCGCAACATAGATCGGTATCTTTTCGTTATTCATCGGGTTGATGCATAATGTCCGGTAAACAAACCCTCTTTCTCTTCCATCTTCCCGTACTTGGCCTTCATTGCGTTCAGTTTTTCCTTGTCGGTCACGAGTTTCTCTGAAAGGAGATGCCTCGGTGCAAGGCAGACAAAGGTCGCGCCCAAGAGGGTGTCGGGCCGGGTGGTAAATATCCTTATCTTCTCCTCCAGTCCGTCAATGGAGAAATCGACCTCAGCACCTTCACTCTTGCCGATCCAGTTCTTCTGCATCACCACGACCTTCTCAGGCCATCCGGTCAGCTTCTCACATCCTGCAAGGAGTTCTTCGGCATAATGGGTTATCCTGAGGAACCACTGTTCCAGCTCCTTCTGGATCACCACACTGTCGCACCTCCAGCATTTCCCGTCAATCACCTGTTCGTTGGCAAGGACAGTCGCGCACGACCGGCACCAGTTGACATAGGAGGATTTCTTGTAGGCCAGGTTCCTCTCGAGCATCTTGATGAAAAACCACTGGTTCCACCGGTAATATTCAGGACTGCAGGTGGTTACCTCCCTGTCCCAGTCATAGCTGAGCCCCATGCGCTGTCAACTGTTTCTTCATGTAGCCGATATTCTCGTATGTCCATTCGGAGGATGAACGCCCTGCTTTATGGCGGCGTTTTCGGCGGGAAGGCCAAAGGCGTCCCAGCCCATGGGATGAAGCACATTATATCCCCGCATGCTTTTATACCTGGCGATGACATCGCCGATGGCATAATTACGCACATGCCCCATATGGATCTTTCCGGAGGGATAGGGAAACATCTCAAGGCAATAGAATTTTTTCCTGGCAGCCTCCGTATCGGTCCGGTAAAGCCCCTTCTCAGCCCAGTATTTCTGCCATTTCAGCTCTACGCTCTGCGGGTTGTATCTCTCTTCCAATGTCCACCTTCCTCCTGTACGGCTCGCCGACAGAAAACATGTGAAAAAATACCATAAACCCCAGGCCCTTTACAAGAAAAGCGGCGGATATTCAAAAATAGGCATTTGTCATTTCGGCGAAAGTGGGTCACCTCAGCGACTCGTTCTCCTCGGCAAATCCGCTCTCCCCGGCGAGTCGACCGAGGCGACCTGGGTGCGGACCGAGGCGGAATCCAGAAAGGCCTGGATCCCTGGTGATTCGCCTGAGACGGCCCGGAATGACGGAAATGTTTTGTATGACTCCATATCAATGACCTTACGCATAACGCAAGGCTTTCATCGGATGTGCGCGCCGTAAATCGAATAAACAAAGTGTCCCGTGACGGTCAGATCGTCCTTGCCCCACTCGTCAGGCAATGGCCAGTAAGGCTCACCCTCTTTCAGTGCTTGCATCGCCGCCTGATCAAGACTTCTGTGTCCCGATGTCCTCACCAGCTCCACATCGCTCAGCCTGCCATTTTTTGTTATAGTGAACCGTATTACGAGATCGCCGTATATCCCCCTCATTGCAGCATCAGCAGGGTAATGCCAGATCCGTTCGATCCGGTTCTTTAATCGCAGCATGTAGGTTTCGTACTTGAATTCCCTTGTATCAAAGGTGATGCTGTTGTCGTGCCTGCTCTCTTCTCTCTTTGCATATTTCTCCACGATCTCCCTGTCGAATAACTTCTCCTTAAGCGATGGGGAAGGCGCTCCTGCGGAACCCCTCTGTGCACTGGGTGCACCGCCCCCCCTCGGCACGCTCGCTCCGGGTGCGGCAGGAGAAGCCTCCTGCCCCGCAACTTCCTTATCCCCCAGCCCTCTGGCAACGCTCTCCGGAGCCAGCCCCTCTTCGGCTTCTCTCTGCCCGGGTTTCAGAGAAGGGGAAGGAGCAGGAGGGATCTCTCTGCGTGGTGTGGCGGGCTGAGCTGTGCGCGGGACCGAAGGCGCAGGCCGAGATGGCCGCAACCGTAACCCTTCTCCTCGAGGCCTCCCTCCAGAAGGCTCAGGCGGGAACGCCCTGCTCAGTTCCTCCGGACTGACAAGTCTGGTCACAAAAGGAGCCGTTGATTCCTTTTTTGCCTGGGGGACATAGAAGATCACTACCACCGCCAGAACGTGTATGATCAGGGAAAATGTCAGCGACAGTTTCCATTGGGGGGCTTTGTAGCTTTGTCTCTCTAAGAAGAAGAATTTCATTTCCGGCCCCGAATCATCGGTGAGAGCTCTTAGCTCAGGAATCTCCTGAAGACGTTGACATAGGAAAGAAGGCTTTCCTTGCTCAGATCCTTTCTTAACCAGAGGGCCAGGGATATGTCACGGACTTCCGGCCTTTTATGCACCTGGACGATCTTTTCTGCCCGGCGGTCGCTCTTCAGAAAATACGCCCAGAGTTTTTTCATAAGGGAGAACCGCTTCTGAAACCGCTGTTCCCACAGCCTTTTATAGTCTCCTGTCTTGCCCGCGAGCACAGCCTTTGCCGCATACTCTCCCGACTTCATGGCATAATAGATGCCTTCACAGGTAAAGGGCATTACCTGGCCTGCGGCATCCCCCACAAAAAGAATCCTCCCTGAATGATAGAAATCTCCCTGCCATAACGGTATCCTGTATCCCCTTAAGGGACCCTCTGATTTCAGCCCTCTCCTCACCAGAAACCGCTGCCACAGGCCCTTTATTTCGGCATGCCCAAAGGCCCCGGTACCTGCCGAAACTCCCTCCTTTTGCGGAAATACCCACGAATAACACCGGGGGGCATGGGATGAGCCAAACCAGAATTCACATGCATCGCTTTCCTCGTCCTTCATCTTTTCGGAAACGGTAAGGACCGATGGAGACGGCTTGATGTTCAGCGCGGATCTCACCCTTGAGTTGACGCCGTCCGCAGCGATCACATAATCTGCCTGTACCGTCATGAGATGAGGAGGCTGACCCAGCGTCAATTGCGCGGTCACCGTCCTTCCCACATCCTCAAAATGTCTAAATTCCGCTTCAAGGAGACGCGCTCCTGATCTTTCCGCCTCAGTCCTCATGACACGGTCAAAATCACCTCTCTCTACAATGGCGATGGAGCCTCCATCGAGTTGCACATCTAGGGTATCTCCCCCGGGAGAGACGACCCTCAAAGCGTGGATATGCTTCCTCACCGTCGTCTCAGGTATTCCCACCTCGGGGAAGACAGTTGACGGGATACCCCCTCCACACGGTTTTACAAAGCAGACGTCTCTCTCCGCAAGGAGGGTATCCATACCGTGCGCGGCCAGGAACCGCGCTGCGGCCGAACCCGCCGGGCCTCCTCCAACGACCAAGACCTGCGTCCTGAGCATCATGTGACCACACCAGGTGCGGTTGCCATTTAATATCTCTTGCAGAACATAGAGGAAAATCCTCCGATCCCTTTTCCCGGCAATGGTTTTTCTCCAGAGTGATTCACTCCCCCGGCTTCCACACTAATACGACAGCATCAGTTCAGGAAACCCGGGGGGAAGGGGCAGTAGATCCTTGCTCGTTTTGAGGTATTCTTATTGATAAAATGGGCTGAGACCTTAAAGAAGAAATCTCCCGCTGAACCGGAAATGGTGCCATCCCTGTTCTCGCCCCACCCTACGGTCTTTTCGTTATTATTAATGGCGATAATGAGATAAATGAGACCCTGTTTCATCCCTTCGATGTCCTCTTCACTGGGGAACGGGAGCCCCTTGGTGGGGCCGAACTGGGTGTGGGAATGAAAGTCGCCGATGATCTGCAGCTTTTCGAACTTGTCAAGGATAGGTTCTATCTTCTTATGGTTCTTTTCGTGGACCACAACACCCTTGTGCCGCCTGGTTGCCGTCTGAAAGCTGAAGGCGTGCTCCACGATGAACCTGTCCTCAAGCCGGTACCCGAGCAGATATCCGAGGCATTCTCTCCTGTAGACCTCAGCGGAACTGAGGAGGATATCGATAAATGCATTTTCAGAGAGATAGACCCTCATGACACTCTTTGAAAAACGTCCATTATTTTCTATTGCCCCTTTTCTTCCTTCTGCGGGGGAACCCCCACAGTGAGAACGGCGCAGGGTGCGTGCCTTACTACCCTCTCCGCTGTGCTGCCGAAGATCACACGGTCCAGTCCCTTCCTGCTGTGGGTCCCCATAATGATCATGTCGATCTTGTTCTCCTCGGCAAACTTCAATATCTCCTCGTGAGGCACTCCTTTTAATACCATATACTCAATATCCTTGTATCCTCTGAGGTCTTCGACGCAGCATTTCTCTATTTCCTTCAAGGCATTGGAGGCAATATCCCTGTAAAGTTCGTCCATGCTTATGTGGGGAACATACCATCCCGTAGCCCGCGCCACATCATACATGACATGGACAACGTACAGCTTTGCTCCGTAGTGCTTTGTCAGGTCAGCCACAAAGGGCACTGCATGTGCAGAACCTTCAGAAATGTCGGTGGGAAAAAGAATCCTTTTGATCTCCATATCAAGCCTCCCTCAAATATTTTGCTGCATCCTCAGGGGATGTTGTCAAGACATAAAAATCCGAACCCCACTCGAAACCGCTCATCATGACAAGGCGGGGCATTATCTCTATGTGCCAGTGGAAATCGTCGCCCAGGGTATGCCAGTGATTGCGCCTCGGGATCCTGTTCGGCGCCGTGTGGATAACGTAATTGTACGGAGAATCTCCGAGGGTGCGGCGCATCTTCTTCAGAACCGTGAAAAGCATGAGACTGAGGTCCTCCATTTCGTTGTCCGTGATGTCCTGGAAAGCGCACCCATGTCTCTTCGGCAATATCCAGGACTCAAAGGGAAACTTCGGGGCAAAGGGGCTGAAAGTGAAAAAATCCCTGGTTTCGAACACAACCCTCTCACCCACTCTCAGTTCCTCCCTCATGATATCACAGAAGATACAGCGTTCCTTGTACTCGTAGTATTGTTTTGCGCCGTCAAGCTCTTCCTTAATGAGTTTGGGGATTATGGGCGTCGCCATCAGCTCCGAATGGGGATGGTTATAAGCGGCACCTGCGCCCTTCCCCGAATTCTTGAATATCAGGATATAGCGCAACCGCTGATCCTTTTCCAGGTCCGCAACCCTGTCCCGGTACAACCGTATGATCCGCAGCATCTGATCGACCCCTATATCTTCCGGCTGCCTGCTGTGCTCAGGGCTGTCGACGATGATCTCATTGGCACCAACGCTGTTCATCTTGTCATAGATCCCGAGACCTTTCCTGCCGAGATCGCCCTCCACATGCAATATGGGCTTGAAGTTGGGAATTACCCTTGTCCACCACCTGCCCCCCTCCCTTACGGCAACGATCTCCGGAGGCGTCTCCCCCTCTCTTCCGGGACACAGGACGCACGAAGTCTCTTTTGAATCTTCGGCATGCGACCGGTAATCGTCAGGCGGCTTTGAATCGCTCATCACCGCAACCCATCTGCCTGATAAAGGGTCTTTTCTCAATTCATGCATCAGGCATTCCTCTCGTGAATCAATCGCAATCCCCTGAGGGTCAGGTCAGGATCCAGGAAACACTCCCTTTCCATGTGACGCACTGTCATGGATGAATATCCCCCGGTGGCGACGACCTTGAACCCGCACCCTTCCTCTGTTTCAATACCGCGGATAATCCTCTCCACCGCCCCTGCGGTCCCATATATCATACCAGAAATCATGCATGCAGTCGTGTTTTTCCCCAAGGCAGTCACAGAAGAGATCAAACCCCCTGTTTTCGCAGTAAAATCAACGGCAGGAAGCTTCGCGGTGCCCTTGTGCATGGCTTCTCCCATGAGCCGTATCCCTGGCAATATAGCTCCCCCGAGGAAACGGCCGTCTCTGACAGCACTAATGGTTGTTGCGGTGCCAAAGTCAACCACCGCCACCGGAGATCCCACAGCGTCCAGAGCAGCCACAGCATTGGCGATCCTGTCGGAACCGACCTCGTCCGGCCTTTCAAGGTCAAAGGTGAGCCCTGACTTCAAGGAATGAGCCACGATCAAGGGTTCCGGGGTACTCATGTCCCTCACGGAACGGGCAATGCCATCCGTAAGTTCCGGCACAACCGAAGATAGTACAACTCCGTCAAGGGGTTTCTCCACTCTTTCCTTCGCCAGGAACGCCTCAATTTCGCCCCTGTAGTGGGCGGGATCACGCAGGGTGCGGGTTGGGATATCGATCCGGCAAAAGAGACGCTTACCGGCAAAAATACCTGTAACTATTGAAGAATTCCCGATATCTATGACGAGAAGCATCCCCATGTGCTCTACCGGAGCATCGTGACGTCCCCGGCGCTTAACACCTTCCGGATCCCCGAGGGCAATCGTACAATCAATCTTCCTTCTTCATCAACGGTCTCAGCAATACCTTCAAACGATCCGCCGGCCTCGGTAACCCTCACATTTCTCCTCAAAGTGTGAGAGAGACGTTCTCCATTCTGTAAGAATCCGCCCCCTGTCCCCCTGCGACAGTTCGTCATACCAGAGCCTTAACTCACAAAGGATGCCGGAGATGAGTCCATTTCTTAAGATTTTTCTTCCGGTCTCGATCCGCAGAGAAGTTGCAGTAGTGCTCAGTTCCGGGGAAAGGTCAGAACCCCGTGCATTCAGGTTGATCCCGATTCCCACCACCGCAAAGAGGATTCTCGGTCCCCTGGACTTCATTTCTGTAAGGATGCCACCAAGCTTCTTGCCGGACACCATAAGGTCATTGGGCCACTTGATCTCGACCTGAAGACCGGTGGCCTCCCTCAGTGCCCGTACACATGCAACACCCGCCGTCATGGTCAGCAGGGCTGCCTCTGCCGGCGTGACGGTCGGTTTGAGCAGAACGCTCATGAAAATATTTCCGGATGGAGATACCCATTCCCGTCCGAGCCTTCCCCTTCCCTTTGTCTGGCGATCAGCCACCACAACTGTCCCGTGGGGTGCGTCTTTTTCTCCCATCTCCATGGCAACGGTATTTGTGGAATCCACCGTGTCCATGGAGATTACATTCCAGCCTGGAGGGACGTCCAGCGGCGTTTTTATCCGACCCACGCAGCCTCCCTGTGCCCCGAGGAAATACCGTTTCACCGGGATGCGGACCTATTCCTCAGGGAGAATCGCCACTTCGATCTTCCCCTTCAGACCATCAGCAAATTTCTCGGCATCACTCTTCGAGCCAACGATCGAGCCATAATGCATCGGGATCGCCACCTTCGGTTTGATGTCCAACGCTGCCCGGATCGCCTCTTCTGCGGTCATGACATAGGTGCCGGAGACAGGCAGGAGTGCGATATCCGCCCTGAAGGTCTTCATTTCAGGGATATAATCCGTATCCCCCGCGATGTATATCCGCTGACCCTTCACCGTAAAGATATACCCTACCCATCCCTTGTCTTTTGTGTGGAATTGTTTGTTGGTATTGTAAGAGGGCACCGCCTCGATATCGATTCCGGCGACATTGATGGTGTCTCCCGCTTTGACAACCTTGATATTCCCTGACAATTTCTTAGCACAGTCTGCCGGACAGATAATGATCGTATCCTGTCCCTGTATCTTCTTCACGTCATCGGGGGAGCAGTGATCATAGTGCTCGTGGGTGACGAGGATGATGTCAGCCTTATCTTTTTTCTTGATCTTGAAGGGATCGGTATAGATCACTTTATCCCCCGCAACTTTGAACGTATCATGTCCGAGCCAGTGGATGTTCTTAACCATCTCTTTTGCCTCCTTTTCACCTGCCGGCAGCCCCGCAGGTGTCAATGTCAGTGTCAGGAAGAGGATAAAACACGCTGGAAATCCTTTAGATATGATTTTGTCCCTCCTTGCAGACCGTACTATGTTTCTCATCCTGCTATTCACAAAGTATAGCACAAGATGGCCTGGCTGCCATTGCAGAACGTTCCTGGGAATGTGCCCGATTTTCCGGACCGGAAAAGGGGTTAACAGGCGCTCGAAATCAGCTCTGGTTCGCGCTGGGAATTTACCCATTCGACGCGTGCACAGTGAGCTGAAACAAACAGTTGCAACCTTTCTCAGAATGCTATACACTTCAATCAGAAATCATGAAAGACGAGAGGGGGGATCTTAATGCCTGCCTACGAATATGCCTGCAAAGATTGCGGGAAAGAGTTCACAGTTTTTCTCTCCATAAAGGAATATGAAGCTCACCCAAAGATCAAGTGTCCACACTGCACAAGTGATAATGTGGAAAGGACAATTACAGGTTTCTTTGCAAAGACAAGCAAAAAGTCATAGATTTCAATTATCTCATCTTTTCTAATAAGGTATCAATAACTTCCTCCTACCGATAAATATGCTATAAAGAGAGAAAGATCGGTAAGGCAGGAGAACGTAATTCTTCCTGGGTCACAGAGCCCTGATTACAGTCTGTTCCCTGCATGAGAGGCCATTTGGATCATTTTTTGATCCGGGCTCGCCTGAGCTTTGCGGCTTCAAGTATCTTTCGTCTCATAAGGTTGTCGGCATCGGGCCATGAAACGATCTCATCAATGCTACGATAGCACTCTGGACAGATTTTGTTCTGATCGAGAGAACACCTCTTAATGCAAGGTGATTTCACCTCACCTTTTTTTTCATTTTGTGATTTCTTCACTTCTTTCTATTTTACTCCTCGAGGCCTATGTGCGGGTGAAATATTTGGCGCCGAACCGAAGTGAGAGGCGAATGTTTTTCGCACCGTCTCTCGCTTTCGCTCGTTTGGTTCTTGCAGTTCGGGACGTTCGCTTGATATTTCTAGGCCCGCTCCCATCCTTTTTGTCAGCTCGCCGGGTTCCGTAAAAGCTCTCAAAGGAAACACTTTCTTTCGCAACTGAGCACGGAGATGTACTTCCTGAAATCTTGCTTTTCTGGAACTTGTCATCGGCCAGAGCTTACGACCGGAAATCGACGGGATCTCCGCTCTTGACTCGGACACTTCTGGTAGGGTATAACAAACTTGCCACCGGGGGGTTGCGTGTTAGACAGAAAACTCGATAACATCACAAAAGTAATCTTAGCCAATCATGATAGCACGATAAATCAAACAGTTACGCTGAGCGTGATGTCTATGGCAGATTGCGGAGCCTGGAAGATTCCGGAGTTATCGAGAAACTATCTAATAACTGGTTCGGTAGAAAATAGAGGCAAATAAAATGGATATTTTCTGGCAAAGCTTCTTTGGTTTTCTTGAAAAACTCGGACTATTAGTTGTTCCTCTGATCGCAGCCTATATTGGTTGGAGGCTCAGTCAGAAAACCTATGTCAGGCAACTTCTGGTAGACACACTCAAAAACAAATTTGACGCGCTTCGCGAAATAAAGTCCGTAATCGGAAACATCCCGCCGGACCTAAATAAAAATGATCTTATTAAACGGCTAAGTCATGATAAGGATTTTCGTGATTCACTGACGACCAGAATGGTAAGGCTTCTCGGTCTACGAAATGAGCTTATTCCTTTTATTGCTCCAGAATTTGTTGATTTGATAGATACGCAGCTTGAACCGCTGTTTACGATAGAAAACGGCAGCTATACTTTCAGATCGGAAAAAATCCAGGCATTTGCCACATTCGCATCTGAAGCCAGACTCCTGGTATCTACCATAGAAACCAAATTGACAGAAGAGTACAAAAAACAATTGAAATGAATTTACCGAACACGTAAATCAACCCGACTGGCGATAACGCTGGTTTGATTTTCATCCTTGGTGATTGCGCCAGCGGGTTATTTGCTTCGTTGCTTTCGGAAAGCCACATTAGTTTCAATTTGCGATAACTATCATTAAGTCGGTGGAGTCCGCATCCCGCAGAACAGGAAGAGATAAGACGTGGACGATGGGACGCGTCTTAACGCGAAACAAAAAATGCCGGGAAGAATTCCCGGCATTGTGGGCCTTACGCGGCTTTTACGCGTTTCTGATATTCATGTTCAGGCCAGAAACCTCTTGAGCTGGGATATACGGATACACTTGATTACGGTTTTCTGCTCCTTCCCTTGCTCCTCTTTGCAGGTGGTACAGAAGGCTTCCCGATGCCCACCTCGATCAGCCTTTTCCTCACCTCTTTGATCTTTTCCCTGAGCTCGATGGCGTGCTCAAAGTCCAGTTTTTGTGCCGCTTCCTTCATCTCCGCTTCAAGCCTCTTCAGGGTTTCCTCGTCATATCCGTAGGCAGGTATTTCTTCTGCAACAGCGACGGTCCAGTAGTCCGATTCGTAGATCGAACTGAGGATGTCCTTAATGCTGGATTTCACGGTTTCCGGCGTTATTCCCATCTCTTCATTATATTTTTTCTGGATTTTCCTTCTTCTTGTGGTTTCGTCCAGGGCCCTCTGCATGGACCCTGTTATAGTATCCGCATAGAGGATCACCTCTCCGTTGACGTTCCGTGCCGCCCGTCCCGCGGTCTGGATCAGGGAACGCTCCGACCGGAGAAACCCTTCCTTATCGGCGTCGAGGATCGCGACCAGTGAAACTTCAGGGAGGTCAAGCCCTTCCCTCAGCAGGTTCACCCCTATCAGTACGTCGAACTTGCCCAGCCTCAGGTCCCGCAGTATCTCGATCCTCTGGAGGGTGTCTATGTCTGAATGGAGATACCTCGCCCTCACCCCAAGTTCGGTATAATGGTCCGTGAGGTCCTCCGCCATCTTCTTTGTGAGTGTGGTGACAAGTACCCGTTCACCCTTTTCCGTCCGCTTTCTTATCTCACCGAGAAGATCATCGACCTGTCCGAGGCAGGCTTCACCTCATTTCAGGGTCAATAAGTCCCGTCGGCCTGATGATCTGTTCAACGACTGGCCCCTCGAAATTTTCAATCTCATAGGGCGCCGGGGTTGCGGACACATAGATCGCCTGAGTGACCCGGTGCTCGAATTCGGCAAATCTCAGCGGCCTGTTGTCCAGGGCGGAGGGCAGCCTGAATCCGAAGTCAATAAGGGTCTGCTTTCTTGACCTGTCACCCTCGTACATGCCGCCGATCTGAGGTACTGGTAGCGTGAGACTCATCGATAACGATCAGAAAATCTTCGGGAAAATAATCGATCAGGGTGTAAGGGGGCTCTCCCGGCGGCCCTTCCGCTGAGATGGCGGGAATAGTTTTCGATGCCGTGGCAGTAGCCGAATTCCTTCGAGCATTTCCAGATCGAACCTCGTTCTCTGCTCGATCCTCTGCGCCTCCACCAATTTACCCTCTTTCAGGAAATATTCGACCCTCTCCTTCATCTCCTCTTCGTATCCTTTTCAGAGCGGGCTCCATGCTCTCCCTCGGCGTTATCCAGTGGCTGTTCGGGAAAAGGGCGAACCTTTTCGAGTCTCCTGAGTCTTTGCGCCGGTAAAGGGATCGAATTCATAGATTGCGTCGATATCATCGCCAAACAACTCCATGCGGATTGCTTTGTTGAGCGAGAAGGACGGAAAGACCTCGACGATATCTCCCCTCACCCTGAATGTTCCCCTCTTGAACTCGATATCCGAACGGGCATACTGCATATCTACAAGCCTTCTCAGTATCTCGTCCCGTTCGGTGCGCATCCCCTCTTCGAGAAAGAGGTGCATATCCATATAATCCCGGGGAGAGCCGATGCCGTAAATGCAGGAGACCGATGCGACGACAATGGTGTCCCTTCGTTCAAGGACGGCCCTTGTCGCCGAATGCCTCAGCCTGTCGATGTCGTCGTTGATCATGGCGTCTTTCTCGATATACGTATCGGTGGTCGGGATATATGCCTCGGGCTGGTAGTAGTCATAATAGCTCACAAAGAACTCGACGGCGTTTTCCGGAAACAGTTCCTTGAATTCGCCGTAGAGCTGCGCTGCAAGGGTCTTGTTATGAGCAATGACAAGGGCGGGCTTCTTGATATGTGCGATCACATTAGCGACGGTAAAGGTCTTGCCGGAACCGGTGACGCCGAGAAGGACCTGATGCCTCAAGCCTCTCCCGATTCCTGCGGTCAGTTCTTCAATAGCCTTGGGTTGGTCCCCTCGTGAAATGAAATTCGTCGAGAGCTTGAAATCCATCTTTCTATAATACCAGACGTCTGCCCCGTGGGGCAGCGGATGTCATAAAAGGTAGCTCTTTCGTTTATGGAGAGCGCTTCCCTTGATAGCCGGAATCTGATAAAATTCCAGAAGAGATTACATCTCCCTTGTTTGAACCATGACCGAAGAACATGAAAAGCTGGTAAAGACCTCTGTGCATCTCGAAGAAGAGGTGCTGGAGGCGCTGGAAGAACTTGCCCGGGAATACTCAAAAGAGACCGGGCAGAGGTGGTCGAGGGGAGCGGTGATACGGGTTGCGCTGAGCGAGTTTTTCTCGCGCAGAGGAAAGATACTTTAACGGCCTTGTCTTTCTTGCACCTCCGGGGCTCCCTTCTTTTTCTGAAGAGAACCAGCAGTTGTGGGTCTGCCCGAAGACAGCTATAATAGGATCGATTCTATGAATTCACCTGAAGAGAGATTGAAAGAACTGGGAATCCTTCTGCCGGCCGCACCCGCCGCACTGGGCGCCTATATTCCCTGTGTACAAGCAGGGAACCTCCTCTTCCTGAGCGGACAGCTCCCGCTCCGCGATGGAAAACTCGTTCATACGGGAAGGCTCGGTGAATCCGTCTCCGTCAGCGAAGCCCAGGAAGACGCCAGACAAACAGTGATGAATGCCCTGAGCAATGTCAAAGCATTTCTCGGAGACCTGGCCAGAGTGGCACAGTGTGTGAAGCTCAGCGGCTATGTGGCCTCGGCATCCGACTTTACCGACCAGCCAAAGGTTCTGAATGCCGCCTCCGAACTCCTGCGCGATATCTTCGGTGATCGCGGGAAACATGCGAGGGTTGCCGTAGGGGTGCCTGTTCTTCCCTTGAACTCTCCCCTGGAGATCGATTTTATCTTCGAGATAAAGGAATAAAAACTATCATCGGTCGATCCCCGGCACCGTTATCATTTATTTTCAGAAGGCGGGGCCATGTGCCTGATTATCTTCCCTTCAACAAAGTAGATCACCATTTCAGCGATATTGGTGGCGTGGTCTGCGATGCGTTCCAGGTACTTTGAAATATAAGTGATCCTTGTTGCACGTGACACCGTATGCGGGTCCTGGATCATAAAGAAGAGCAGTTCATTGAAGACCTGAAGGTTGAGCTGATCGACCTCGTCATCCCTCTTTATCACATCCATCGCAAGCTTTGCATCTCCCCGGACAAGGGCATCAAGGGAGTCTTTCACCATTCCCCTTGCTATTTCAGCCATCCTTGGTATATCTATATACGGCTTCAGCATTGGCTCGTCGTTAAGCTCTATGGCCCTTTCCGCAATATCAACCGCAAGGTCTCCCATCCTTTCGATGTCCGTAGTGATCTTCATGGCGGTCGTGATGAACCGGAGGTCTCCCGCCTTTGGTTGTCTCAAAGCAATGAGCCGGATAGACTCCTCGTCTATCTCAACATCGAGTGTATTTATGAGATGGTCATTTTCAATGATCCTCTGCGCAAGGCCATTGTCCCTGTCCAAGAGGGCCTGTATGGAAGCCTTGATCGCATCTTCCACGAGGGACCCCATTTTGAGAAGTTTTCCCTTTAAATGCTGCAGTTCATCATCAAAGATTGACATTATCCAAACCTCCCCGTGATATATTCTTCAGTGAGCTTTTCAGAGGGGGTAGTAAAGATCTTGTCGGTCCTCCCAAATTCTACCAGCTCACCGAGCATCATGAAGCCTGTCCAATCAGATATCCTTGCCGCCTGCTGCATATTATGTGTGACGATGATAATACTCACACTGTTTTTTAGATCGACAATAAGCTCCTCAATCTTTGCCGTGGATATTGGGTCAAGGGCCGAAGTAGGCTCATCAAAGAGCAGGACTTCGGGTTCCACCGCCAGCGCCCTCGCAATGACAAGCCTCTGCTGCTGGCCACCGGAAAGTTCGTAGGCACTCATATTCAGCTTGTCCTTCACTTCATCCCAGAGCGCAGCATT
Source organism: Nitrospirota bacterium (assembly GCA_963699545.1). Classification (GTDB taxonomy): domain Bacteria; phylum Nitrospirota; class Thermodesulfovibrionia; order Thermodesulfovibrionales; family UBA9159; genus JAMCQB01. The sequence continues at coordinate 63,289 of CAVOUE010000011.1, forward strand.
CCTGATCGCCTTTTCCACCTTCTCTGACAAATCTGCCCTCTTCTTGATCCCTTTCAATCTCAGGCCATATGCAATATTGTCGAATATGGTCATGGGAAAAGGGGTCGGCTTTTGGAACACCATGCCTATATTGCTCCGAAGACTTATCAGATCTGTGCCATTGGAAAGAATGTTCCTGTCCTGAAAAATGATTTCTCCCTCATACCGGTTTCTGGGATACAGGTCATGCATCCTGTTAAAGCACCTGAGAAGTGTGGTCTTTCCGCAGCCTGAAGGACCAATCAGGGCCGTGACCGCACTTTTGTATGCGTGCATGTTTATCTGTTTAAGCGCGTGAACATTCCCCGCATAGTAAAAGTTCAGATCCTTTATCTCGATTTCCTTCTTTTCTGTCACTATTTGTACCTCCACTTTATTATAAGCCTCCCAAGGATAGTGATGGCAAGAACGACCAGGGTAATAATAAGAGATGCGGCCCATGCCTGTGCGTGCCAGTCATCATAGGGCCCCATGGCGTACTGGAATATGCTCGCCGTCAGAGAGGCCATGGACCTGTTCATATCTAGAGAGAAATACGCGTTATTGAATGATGTGAAGAGGAGCGGCGCGGTCTCCCCCGCAACCCTCGCAATGGAGAGCAGGATGCCTGTGAGAATACCGGTAGCAGCCCCCCGGTAGACTACCTGAATGATCACTTTGTAATAGGGAGCGCCCAATGCAAAAGCCGCCTCCCTCAAGGTCCAGGGGACAAGGGTGAGCATATCCTCCGTCGTTCTTAAGACCACAGGGATCATGATGATTGCGAGGGCAACTGAGCCGGCCCATCCGTTAAAGTGTCCTACCGGTCGCACCAATATCGCGTACACGAATGTTCCTATCACTATAGAGGGAACGCTCACCATGATATCCGCAAGAATGCTTATCACCCGCGATATCCTCGTTCCCCTTGCATATTCGGCAAGGAAGGTCCCCCCCAGAACTCCAATGGGTACCCCGATAAAAGTGGCAAAGAATGTTATCAGCAGCTGTCCCATGAAGGCGTTCCTTAATCCGCCGCCCGTAACGCCGGCAGGCGTGGGGTCATTCAGAAAAAGACTGATGTTCAATGCGCCAATGCCGTGAATAAGGACGTCGCTCAGGATAAAGATGAGCCAGAACAATCCAAAACCTGCTGCAAGGGTGCTCAGGACAAGGGCCGTCAGGCTTTCGAGTTTCCTTTTCCTTTCCAGATTCATCGAGAATATCTCCTCTCGGCCTTGAGGAGGAAAAACTTCGCGATGGCCAGAACAATAAAACTCAACACAAAGAGCACAAGGGCGAGATAAAAGAGGGAAGAGAGATACATATCAGTGTCTGCCTCGGTAAATTCATTGGCAAGGCTAACGGTGATTGTGGCAGCGGCCTGAAAAAGAGAGGTGGTTATCTGATGGTTATTCCCGAGGACAAAGGCCACAGCCATGGTCTCACCGAGCGCCCTTCCAAGGGAGAGGGCAATCCCCCCAAAAACCCCCAGCTTCGAATAGGGGAGAATCACGTCCTTCACCACTTCCCATTGCGTGGTGCCGATGGCATAGGCAGATTCTTTTACCACTGCGGGAGTGAGATTAAAGGCATCCCTGGAAATGCTCGCGGTAAAGGGGATAATCATGATGCTCAAAATAACGCTTGCAGTAAAGATATCTATCCCCATAGGTGTGCCCTGAAATAAGATCCCGAGCAGGGGGAGTTTCCCCAGACTCTTCTGGAGCGCAGGCTCAATGTAGCGGGACATGAGCGGCGCAAGCGTAAAGAGGCCCCACATGCCATAGATAATACTGGGTATAGCAGCAAGAAGTTCTATAGCAATCCCGATAGGGCCTTTCAGGAAATTGGGGGCTATCTCGGTGACGAATATGGCGATCCCGATGGCGGTCGGCACCGCGATAATGAGGGCGAGAAGGGTCGTGATCACTGTTCCGTAAATTGTGGTTGCTGCGCCAAAGGATTCCTTCACCGGATTCCAGTCAGTAGAGGTGAGAAAATTAACAACTCCAAATTTGCTTACGGCAAGGGAAGACTCGCGCAGCAAGACCGCAAAAATCCCCATAACAAGAAGAATGACAGTCAATGATGCGAGAGCCGTAATCAGGGAAAAAGAGAAATCAACCGCATTTTTTTTATAGATTATGGGCAATTATATTGCTCCTTCCGTTGCCTTGTCAGTCATTGCGCCGTTCTCCGCACACTCTTGCCTTAAGGTTGTATTGAAAGAGTGTTAAAGGGCCAGGTATATGATACAGACCTGGCCCTTTAATTTCAAATTACCGTGAAGATAGAGCTAGTAAAGACCGTTCGCTTTCCAGTATGCCATGACCTTTTCTTTCAGCGACTTCGGCAGAGGCACGTAGATGAGTTCCTTGGCCTTATTATCGCCGTTCTTGAACGCCCAGTCATAAAATTTTACGACCTTCATATTTGAATCCTTCTTCTCTTTTGCAAGGAGAATAAAGGTCGCTCCCGCAATGGGCCAGGCGTTCTTTCCGGGGGTGTTGTTCAGCCAGACATAAAAATCCTTCTTTGCATCGAAATCACCCGAGTCGGCTGCATCTTCGAAGGCCTCAAAACTGGGCGTCACAAAATTCCCAGCCTTATTCTTAAGCTGTGTATGTACCAGCTTATTCTGCTTTGCATAGGCAAATTCCACATACCCGACGGAGTTCGCGGTCTGCTTCACATAATTGGCAACCCCTTCGTTCCCCTTACCGCCAATCCCCGCAGGCCACTGAACAGACTTGCCTTCACCAACCTTGCTCTTGAAATCTGCACATGTTTCGCTCAGGTAATTGGTAAAGATTGCGGTCGTCCCTGACCCGTCCGACCTGTGGACCACGGTCATTTCATTGTGGGGCAACTTTACTTTTGGGTTGTTCTTCTTGAGCATCGCGTCATCCCAGAACTTGATCTCTCCGAGGTATATCTTGCAAAGCGTCTGCGGATCAAGCTTGAGTTCGCCCTCCTTCACCCCCTGGATGTTTACCACAGGAACGACTCCGCCAATCACCGCAGGGAACTGGATAAGTTTGTCGCCTGCGAGCTTATCGGGCTTCAAAGGGTCATCAGATGCGCCGAAGTCAACCGTCCTCTCGGTGATCTGCCTCTGCCCGCCGCCGGAACCTATGGACTGATAATTGAGTTTTACCCCTGTTGTCTTGTTATAATCGTATGCCCAGGCAGAATATACAGGATAGGGGAATGTTGCGCCCGCACCATTTATCGTTTCCTCAGCACCTGCCAAGGAAAATGACAAGGCTATCGCCAATACCACCATTACGCCGAAAATATTCTTCATCCATCTCTCCTTTCTCGTATGCAATTGTTTCGTTATAATATAAAGCTCTGATTGTTACAATTGTGTTACAGTTCTATTAAATTTCAGTTACAGGGCTTAAATTAATCTTTCATTCTTTTCTTCACCTCCCTTTTTCTTTCTCACCAAAGACCCTTTGGATGAGGTGAAAAACAAAGAGATTCGGCCTGCCTCGGAGAAGGCTGATCACTGCAACTACAGAAAGAATCAGGCTTAGAACCAGTAAAACTACACTCACAAACTGAGAATATCAGAAGATTGTTACAGCGATATTACGGAGGTGTTACATTTCAAGGTCATGCATATCTCTGCCTGAAAGACCGTGCATATTCGGGCAGAACGTCCGGCCCGAGGTGACGATGATGAGCATGTTTTGAATCCTTTCTTTATCATGGGATATCACAACCGAACAGTCCATTGCCAGCCAGGAGAAACGTGCGCATACATCTTCAAGAACCGAGACGGACCCTGGCCGGATATTGGAAAGCATTGCGATATTCATCAGAACGGGATACATTTCATGCGTACCCTTGCACCTGAACCTCGTCAGTTGTTTCTCTTTTTGCTCTGACGTCCTTCACCCGAAAGGGGCATTTCTTGTGGTCTTTCGTCAGGCAGTACTCCTCGAATTGGAAAACGCTCGGCACGTATACTCTCTCCCCGATCGTGCATGTTGCCACCACCCACCGATCCAAATGCGGGCATTTCATGGCTTCCCCCATAGATTAACGAATGATTTCGGCCGCACGATATTCCGGACCTCTGCCTGAGAGTTCCCCCATACGATGAGAGGACATTTCTCCTGTTTTCCCCTGCAAAAGAGGCTGCCGAACCGGGGAGTAACAGGGATACCCCTCAGACACCTCAAGTCTTCAGATACATAATCACGACATGTCATTTCCGCCTCCTTCTTAAGGCTTTTGCCAGGAATATCGGGCAATAGTCATAGTCATCGGTGTTACAAAACTTCGTTCTCACCGTCGGCGTTGGTAATAATGAAGAAAGTGAGGCATTGCAGACATCGGATATATCCGAGTAGGGACAACGCAATTCAAGTTCATGGGGCAGCTGTGCCGTCAGCGCCTTATCCATGCTGTTCATTACAGCCTCCTTTATTGAATATGCTTTCTATCGTGACGCTGGATGCCATGTCCCTCAGATAGGCGTCAATGTCTATCTGGCCGGGGTCGTACTTTATCAAGAGGCTTCCCGTTAAGGGGTTGGGGCGAATGTCCTCTATGCCGCACGGAACGGGAATGCCTGATAATCCTTTGAGAACACTTAAGGAAAGTCCCTTGATGGAGGGTACCTCAAGCCTGATGCGTCCTGGAACATGGTGTACTATCCTGTACTGAATCATGGTGGTCATCCTCTGTCTGATTTCTTTGTCTGATCTTGCCATAGTAAACCACAGCACTGTTACGCACTTATGAAGACATCGTTACATTTCAATGTAATCTGTTCAGACGATAACCACTGAGTCGTCGCATCCATACGGATTCTGTTCATACTTATCGGCACACCAATCATTCTCCCAGCGATCGCCATCAATGAGATACCGGAACCTGTATTCTTTCCCTGCCGGCAGTTCAAGGGTTGCTTCGAAGTCGCCGCTTCTAAGCTTCTTCATCGGCGATGCTTCGCTATCCCATTTGTTGAAATCTCCTACAACCGTAACCTTTCTGGCCTGACCCACCGCATCTTTCGGCAGTCTGAACGTTATCCTGCAAGAGAGACTGGATGCCGGGTACTCCTCTTGAACGCCTCCGATTTCCTCCGTTGAATTTTTCCGGACCGTGAGCGGCCTCGCCGTCTCTTCTGCAGCCTGTCCCTTTCCTGCTCCCTCTTGCGTACCGTGCCTCTCCGTCACTTCAGCGCGAGAACTCAGTTTAGATGTCTTGGCCTTCATGGGCGCTTTCGATCCTTTCTTCGCCGTCTTCTCACCAGGGACCACAGACTCCGGTGCTTTCTTCCTTACTGCTCCTTTGGATTCTCTCATCGTCATATCACTCCCTCCTCAAGCATTCTTTCTCCTTCCCCTATCATTTTGGACCGGGAAACGAGTTAACAAACCTGATCGTGAAATCACTGAACGCGTCGACCATCTGGATTCTGTAGTCCGGAAACTCATCCACAACCTGCCAAAGACCCTGGCCATTCGGCAAGGACGCTACTTCCTGCACGTCCAAATCCGCCATCGAATCGACTACTTCCACACGGTAATGAGGGAACCTGTCCACATACTGAATCCTGCCATACACTTTGCTTAGATCAGGTTTCCCCACTGTGCTGGTCATCTCCTTAATCTCATCACACCTTTTGGTCCGATGATAACGCCCGCCTTGACCGCTCCTACCACCTTTCCAGCCCCTTTATCTGCCGCAATGCATATAGTCGCTGTCCTTCCTTGAATTGTGACAGGCTATGCATGCATCAGCCTTGCCTGATTCCAGCACATACCCGGAATTGGCAGCATACTTGGCCCAAAACCAGTCGCCGGCCTCAGGGTTATACCCCTTTATCTTGTACATCACGGTGCAGGAGTCAAGTTTTTTGTCTGCCGTATAATTCTCACTGACGATTATTGAACCATCCGCCATTCCCTCCGGTTTCTTGATTGATTTTAAGGCTGCATCGTTCAGATAGATGGTCATGAACGAGCCGTGAGGTCTTTCACTCGCCAGGAACTCGCCTGTTCCCGGGCAACGGTTCCACTTCTCATAATAGGGCGCCGGCTTGGTTATATATACGTAGAGTTTTCCAGCGTCATCACCTGAGACAACGGGTGCAGTTCCCCCCAATTCATGAATAGCATATGCGACATATCCACAACCAAGCACGACACCCACAACAAGAACCGCCATTACTAATTTCCTCATGGTTATCTCCCTTCCTGCTGAGTATTTCAGCCGCTCATGCCGGTAAAAGGCTGGTGACTGTAGTTTCATTTTAGCGTTCAATTGTTACAGGAATATGTTCGAACTATTAAAGGAGCGTTAAATTGTGGTCAAAATCATCGATCCCGAGATGGTCAACACTTCCGGAAGCCTTTGGGACTCAAGTGTTGCGGATCCCACCGGGCCTGAGTAACTGAAGGGTGAAACCCCGTCAGACGAGATGTGCTGAAAGCCACGATGCGACCTGCCGGTAGTCTTCCGCGCCATTCGACCTTGGAGCAAAAAGTATCACCGGCTTTCCACGTCCGGGAGCTTCTGTCAGCGCCACATTCTCACGCACTGCAGGAGAAACTTTATGAGGGAAGAGCTTTTCCAGTTGTTCCATCATTGCCTGATGGACATTGCGTCTGGGATGAGCCCGGCACGGTATTACTGCGCCCAGCTTGAGGCCAGGATGATGCCTCCCCACTGATGATATTGTCTCCAGCATTTGAGTAAGACCGCTCATCGCCAGGAAGCTCGCTTCAACCGGAATGATCACATGATTGCTCGCCCACAGGGCAGTCATGGTGAGGATCCCCAGGCTGGGAGGACAATCGATGATCACTCTACTCCAGTCAAAACCATGCATCTGTTTCAGGCAACGGAGCAGCAGTTCATTTCCTATTGTTCCCGTAAATCTCTGTCTCGCAGCCACAAAGTGAGGCCCGGACGGAACCAGATCCACACCATTGGCCTCAGTGTGCAGCACAGGCAATGCAACTGTCTTTTGCAACGCCTGTAAGAGGTCATTCCCATCACTCTGGATACCAAAAGACATGCTCGCACTGCCCTGAGGATCGAGATCGACAAGAAGGACCTTTTCCCCTGCCTCTCCCCAGCATGCAGCAATATTCACCGCCGATGTTGTCTTCCCGACACCGCCCTTGAGGTTTGCAACCGAGATTATCTGGACCAATACGCGCCCTTCCTTATCGAATCCCTTACATTGCGGCTGACGAGGACGACCAGGTAATCTTTGATCCTGGCTCCTTCCCTGATGGCGCAATAGAAGGTCTCATAAACGCTTCTTATCTCCTCCTCCGGCATGCCAAGGTCCTTCGCAAGCATCCGGATAGCTTGAGAATGTTGCCTCAGTTCCGTATCATTTTCGTATGGACACGCAGTTGCCATGATTTCCTCGTGCCTTTTTTACCGTTCTCCTCTTTGGGCATAAGAGTTCTCTTTTCCCATGCTTCTCACCAGGCCCTGTCGGTTGCCTCGATTCAAGTGTATCATCAAAAGCAGGAGCACGCGCCTTTTTTTTCATTACTTGCCTATAGTTTTATGCGATGTGCCGCCACTCCGAACAGACGGGGAACATAGCAGCGGAATATGCCAGGAATGGTATATGATCAGAATATATCTATGGACAGATCGTGGTGGATATGGATCCTTCTCCCACAAAGGTCACTTATGCTGCGGACATTCGACAGGGAGCATTCATACGGATATCTCTCTATCCCAAAAGTCGCCTGTCCCTCACAATGCACGATCTTCTGCACAATGCCGCCTCTTTCTTGGCCTGCTTTTTCAGCTCCGTGGCAACTGCATTAATCCCTATGACCGTGAAAAGTATACGGGCAACAATGAGTATTGCTTTCTTCTTAAGGTTCATCTTGAACATGCCACGTTACCTTAATGAGGGTCCTGTCAAGTCTTTGGGAACTCTTTCTGGTAACAGCTCATGCAACTCTCATCATTCGAGGGAATGCACTTGTGCCCTCTGTAACAATGACAGAATGCCTTCTTGTTATTGATGCGTTTGAAAACCCACATTTCATATCGCTTTTGCTGTTCTGTTAAGGCTTTGAGTGCCATTTCTTTCGCCTCCGTTTACGATGTACTGGTTTCCAGTGTATATCAGGGACGTTGCAACGTAATGAAGATACCTGTTAAGAGTCTGTGAAATATAGAGCCAAAAAAAAGGATAAGACATAAAAGATTATAACGGGAGAGATAGGAGGAGGAAGCCGCCAGACTCCCCGCTATATCAGGAGTGTGATCAATGACAGCGCCGACCCTTCGAGTGCGCTCTCCACAAAGGTCCCGAAGATTGCCTTTCCGATGAGGCTGCCTGCCCGCGAAGCGGCCGTCTGGATATACTGGTCATTTGTCAGCGCTTTTGAAGTGTCAAAGTACCCTTTTCTCTGGAGAGTATTGACAATATCCTTGTCGTCCGCAGTCTTGGGGTTGTAGTTGATAAGTATACTCCCGGTCGTGAGATTTATGTCCACCGTTGCGATGCCATGTATTGTGCTCAAGATCTTTCTGATCTCATCCGCAACTTCTTTATTCCTCTTGACAACAGGGGTTTTCACCCTTAGCCTTCCCGGCACATTGTGGACGTAATAACTCATGTTATTCCTCCTTCATTACGTATTTCTTAAATGTCCTGCATGCCGGATAGCCCGAGCATCGGAAACGGATGATGTAACCTTCTATCTTATAGAGGTTCATGGGCTTCCCGCATTGCGGACAGACCGGCTTGTCTTTCACGGTAGCCCTCTTGGGACTTCCCGTAAATTGCATGCCGCACATCATGCAGAGAAACCTTTGCTTTCCTGCCCCTGTCCTTCCATACTTATAGGCAGCATCAGAACCGCAGGAAGGACATTTGATCTCCGCATCTGTAATTACCGTTTGCGTCATCAATCCGTTCTCGTGACCCAAAGAGTGTTCAGTCACGCCTCATAAGAGAGACTGAGCATTCTAAAGTGTCCCTAAGACAGAATCAGGGCCTGATATCGAGAGGGCCACGGTTCGCAGTAAGCGCACATAATATGAACATGCCTCATGGTGCCTGCCCATACAGAGCCGTATGTCCGCATCTTCCATGAACCGGACGAACGTGCTGGCCACGCTGCACTGAGCCCCCTCAGGACTTCCCTTGAGAAATTGACAGACCGCTCCACTCTTCAGGTGCATGTTTATTCTCCTGAATGAAGCATACACCTGTTCCGTTACAGTTTTGTTACAACCATGTTAAATGTTTGTAACAAAACTGTAACGGCGGCCCACGATGCTTTTGGGCCGCCTCAGGATGTTTCTAACGGAGCCGGTAATGCGCGGCTAACCTATACAACTCCTTCAAAGGCAATGCCGGCCGAGACGAAGAATTGGGCGATAAAGACCGGACATTTCTCCCATTCTCCCCGTTGGCAGGTCCTCTTGTCCGCACAGTGTATTCTGTCCGGCTCGATCCCAGCGAAGTCACAGATCTGATCCTTCAAACTTGGACACATTTCGTTACCTCCTTTCAAAAGAGGAATTTATCCTTCCGCCTTCCTCATGTTCAATCAGTGCCCAGCAGCCAATTCAAACCTCCAGGTACCGTGCAACCTTTTTTCTCAAATCAAAAATATCTCCCTTGGCGATGTACCCCTTGACACCGTGTTCAGCCACGGCCCGCCGCAGACTGTCCTCATCGTTGGATGAATAGAAGACGATGGGGATGTCCCTGGTTTTTCCGTTCGAAAGGAGCACTTTCGAAAGCCTTCCCCCCGAGAGGCCGGGCATGTTCATATCAAGCAAAATAAGGTCCGGCTGCACCTCTCTCACCACATTGGTGACCCCGAAGCCGAAATGATGCATGCGCACTTCATATCCCATCTCCTCCAGGAGATCCTTCGCGGTGAGAAGATGTTTCATGTCGTCATCCACAACGAGTATCATTTTCTTCTCTCTCTTGCGTTCCATGCTGTTTATCTTCCTTTTGTCGTATGCTCCACCGGTAAAAAGACCGAGAACTTCGTTCCCTCGCCGAACGTGCTCGAGACAGTAATCTCACCTCCCAAGATGCGCAGCAGGTTCTGGGTGATGGTCAATCCGAGCCCCGTCCCTTCATGCCTTTTGGTCATTGTGTCCTCCAGCTGGCTGAAGGCGAGGAACAATTTGTCCATCTCGTTTTCCCTTATTCCCGCACCCGTGTCGGTCACCTCAATCTTGACCCTTTTCCCTTCGCTGCCGAGAGATATGACAATCTTGCCCCTTTCGGTAAATTTCGCTGCGTTGCTCATGAGGTTGGTCAATATCTGTCGCACCTTAACGGGATCGGACACCATGAATACAGGCTCAATATGCGAGACCACCTCTACATTCACAGGCTTGTTTCCAACGAGGACACGGGTCGTCTCACCCACTTCATTGAGGATCGTCAATACATTGAACCGCTCGACGATGACCTCCATCTTGCCCGCTTCGATCTTTGAAAGATCGAGAATGTTCGTGACGATGGCCCTGAGGTTGGTCGCGCTGGACATGAGGAGCGCGAGGCGGTCTTTCAGCTGCTCCATGTATCCCTTTTCTGATGACAGTTGTATAAGCTCTGCCAATCCTATAATGGCGTTCACAGGGGATCTGAGTTCATGGGTGACATGCGCAATAAACTGGGACTTCATCTGGCTCATCCTCTCGAGCTCTTTCGCTTTCGCATGGACCACTTCCTTCTGAATAATACTGTTCGCGAGCACGCTGCTTTGCTGTATGACCATCTGCTTCACCGAAAGAAGGCCGGTATATGCGCCGGAGTCTTTCACCACGATGATGTCATCATAAATATCCTGCGGAGCTCGCTCCAGTGCCTTGTCTATGGCCACGTCGAGTCTTTCATCCTCGTGCATCACCAGCGGGGCGGTATCAGCTATGCTGATGATCGGCTTCCTCCCGTAAAGCTCAAATCCGTACCTCCTTAATACGGTGAAGAAGAACTTCGGTCTGGTCACGATTCCCACGGGGCTTTGACCTTCGAGGAGCGCAATGGCATCGAGTTCCGTAGACCTGAAGAACCTGTCTACCACCTCTTTGACGAGGATATCCGGCTGCAGGCTCTCGCGTGATGTAATGAGTTCCCCCACTCGGGGCGATTCGACGCAAAGGGAATCCATTGCTAGTCTTCCTTTCAGACAATCCGGCATGCGGCGGTCTCAGGTGCATTGCCGTTGAATTCAGTAATCTTGTTCAAATACTCGCTACTCATTTTGATCTCTTCCACAATGTGGATATCACTCAGATCGCCTTCTTTCCCGTAGATGCGGATGACGTACGCATCATCAGATACATCAATAATCGCTTTCATCGCGGTTACCTCCTTGTCTTGCCTTTGAAATATCTTTCTGTCTGGTACTGTAGCCGGAAAATGTTACATGGTTATGAAAGCGAGGTTACGTTTTGACCGTACCTTGTCCTTTCAAGCTCGTTACTCTCTTTTCCCGGAGCACCTGACGGTCTTCGTTTCCTAGCAGTTGCCATATGCATCTTTTCACTGAGGGAAGAAATTGAAATTAACGGACAAATAATCTCACTGTAATATCAGTGTAATAATTCTGTGGTACAACCTTTTCATGACGGAGTTGTTGCACATGGGCGGACAGTTCCCCTATCTTGGGCTTTTCATGGCCCTCATCTTAGGGAGTGTAGGATTCCCTTTTCCAGAGGATGCGATCCTCATGTGGTGCGGGTTTCTTATCTCCAGAAATACGGTCGAGCCCTTGCCGGCGCTGCTGGTGGTCTATGCCGGGGTTGTGACAAGCGATTTCATAATCTTTTCAATCGGCAGGAGATATGGCCGATCGATTTTAAGTCACAGAAGACTGCACCGTGTACTCTCGCCCGAAACTCTCGCCGTCGTTGAGATCAAATTCAAAAAGCACGGGATGCTTCTTGTTTTGCTGGGCAGACAGATCTTCTGGGTCAGGGCCAAGATATTCCTTGTTGCAGGAATAATGAGGATGCCTGCCCGTACGTTCCTGATAGTTGATGCTATTTCCGCCATATTTTCCGTTGCAATAATGGTTGCAGTAGGAAACATCGGAACAGGATGGCTCTCCTCTCTTAAGAGTTTCGGCGTGCAGCGATGGTATGTCATCGCATCGGCCGTGGCCGTCCCTGCGCTTGTCTTCGTTCTTTTCCGGCATCTGAACGC
>CAVOUE010000012.1:0-161139 GCA_963699545.1 Nitrospirota bacterium
CATTGGTACTTTCTAACAGAACTTAAAATTTGAAATACCTTTTCTTTTTCTCCTTAATTCCTTCCTCATCGTAAACTGAATATGGTGAAGATTTAATCATTTTAGATTCATAAGATCTAAAATCTGAAATCAATGAAGAAAATCTATTTAAAAAATTATCAGATTCCAATTCATATTGTTCGATTGAATCAAATATAAAATTACAAATCCAGTCATAATCGCCACTTAATCGGTTAGAATATAAACAAAATGATGATTGGTTCACATAGTCAGTTAATTGTTTGATTTTTTCCTGTGACGACCTTCCATACTTGAATTTCAATAGAACGGTACGATTAATTTTTTCTGAGATTATGTTAGGATTTAAAATTGTCGAATATCCTAAAACGCGCGGGCCGGCCGACACGTACACGGACCGGAGCCTCTACGACCGCTGCATCACGCGCGGCTACCCGGGCTCGATGCTGCCGGCGATCTACGGCAACCGGTACGAGATCGTGCAGGCGCCGGGCATGGTCGCCATCCGCTACGAGATGATCCACGAGACGCGCGTCATCCCGCTCGACGGCCGCCCGCACGTCAGCAGCCGGCCATCCGGCATGGACATGGGCGACTGCGCGCGGCCGGTGGGAGGGCGACACGCTCGTGGTCGAGACCCGACCAACTTCAAGGAGCGCAGCGTCTACCGCAACGCGAACGCGGACACGCTGAAGATCACGGAGCGCTTCACGCCGCGTCGCGCCGACACGCTGCGCTGGACGGTGACGGTGACGACCCCGTCACCTGGACGCGGCCGTGGACGTTCTCGCTGCCGCTGACGACGGACGCCACGCCCCGCTGCCCGCCTACGACTGTCACGAGGGCAACTACGGCGCTGCCGCAACATCCTGAGCGCCGCGCGCGCGGAGGAGCGGGAGGCGGCTCGGACCGGCCGCCGCGTGGACTCTGTCGAGCGGCCGGGCGAGACACGCCGATCGGGAAAGGGCAAAGGGGAATGATCGTTGCCGCGCCGAGGACAGGAAAGACAATGCTCCTCCAGTCCATCGCCAAGGCCATAAAGAAGAACCACAAGGAAATCCATCTGATCATACTGCTCATCGACGAAAGACCTGAAGAGGTGACCGACTGGAAACGTCAGGTGCCCGGCGCCGAGATCATCAGTTCCACTTTTGATGAGCCGCCGCAGAGGCATATCCAGGTGGCGGAGATGGTAATCGATCGGGCAAAGAGGCTGGTGGAATGCAATAGAGATGTGGTCATACTCCTGGACAGTATCACACGGCTTGCGCGGGCCTATAATGCGATCATCCCTGCGAGCGGCAAGGTCCTGTCGGGTGGCCTTGACGCAAACGCCCTCCAGAAGCCGAAACGTTTCTTCGGAACCGCCAGGAACATAGAAGACGGAGGGAGCCTCACTATCATGGCCACCGCCCTTGTAGATACGGGGAGCAGAATGGACGACGTCATCTTTGAAGAGTTCAAGGGAACCGGCAACATGGAACTCCACCTCGACAGGAAACTGGTCGACAAGAGGATATTCCCGAGCGATCGACATCAATGCATCCGGGACGAGGAAGGAAGAGCTTCTCGTTGACAAAGACACCCTGAACAAGATGTGGATATTGAGGAAGGTCTTCAATCCCCTCACCACTGTGGAGAGCATGGAGTTCCTCCTCGGCAAGCTCATGGCCACAAAGGCCAATAAAGACTTCCTCGAGATGATGAACAAGTAAAAGAGTGACCGGTATCGGGTTGTTTGACAATTCAACCATGCCAGTGACCCATTCACCGATGATCCGCGACCTCTCCCTGTCCTATGAAACTTGAGGATGATCACTACTGCTTTGTCTGCGGCAGGCAGAATCCCGGCGGGCTCAACCTCGTTTTCTCCTTCCGTGACGGCAAGGCATCAGCAGAGTTTTCCCTCGATAAAGGATTTCAGGGGTATAAGGATATTGTCCACGGCGGGATTGTCGCTGCCATCCTCGATGAGGCTATGATTAAAGCAGTCCTGGCCCAGGGGATAAAGGCGGTCACCGCAGAGATCACCGTAAGGTTCAAAGACCCGCTTCGTACCAATGAGAAAGCCGTTGTGGACGGAGAGATCGTAAAGAAGGGGAAAAAGCTGGTCGAGGCGAAGGCTCACATAAAAGGTCCTGATTCAAGGACGATCGCTGAAGGCAAAGGGAAGTTGTACATCGAGTGATCGGGACGTCCTGCAGTTCTTTCAGCGCAATTCTGTTTTGCTCATTCTTAATGCCGTAAGGAAAACAGCGCGGGAATTTCTTTCAGCCCGGCTGACATCAACGAGAGGAAGATGTCAGCGTCTTTATGCGTATTGTATGGCAACTTCGTAGACAATAGCCGAGTGGTCGGCTGAAGGACCATTGCCTTCACAACTGAGTTCTCCTTTTGCAGCCTCTCTGCGGTTTCTGATCATCCCGGTTATGACCTGGGTGAGATCGAACCCTCCGTCAACACAGTCCTTGTTCAAACAGTCTACCCTGAAAAACGCATAACTGCCGGGAAAGAAATTAACGGTCCGGGGCAATGATTTTTCTATGCCCCTCTGATTATACATCATGCTGATGACGATGCCTGCAACCTCAGGGAATTGTGCAGCCACAAAGCCTGCGTCGAGCTCTCTGCTGCAGCCTTTCCATCCTTGCTGCATTCTTTCTGCTGTTCATCTGTTGTTCATGTTCCTCCCAAATATGAAAAGGCCCCTCCCGTCTGGAAGGGGCCTTTTCCAGTTAATTACAGTTTAACGACATTGATCGCCTTGGGACCTTTCGGGCCTTTTTCAGTATCAAAGCTGACCTTGTCACCCTCGGCAAGACTCTTAAAGCCATTGCCCTGGATGGACGTATGGTGAACAAAAGCTTCACTTCCGTCTTCATTCGTAATAAAGCCAAAACCTTTGCTGTCGTTAAACCATTTCACAGTTCCTTGTGCCATTTCTTTTACCTCCTTCTCTGTAAACTCAAATCTCAGAAGGCCTCAAGAAAAAAAGGCCACAAAGTCAAAAGTCTTTGTGGCCTCATAAACGCAAAAACTTCTAAAATTCTATTTTTATGGTAGCATGTGCTTGATCGATTAGTCAAGAGAAATAAAATCGCCTTGAGACCCTATCCTTTATCCTTCTCATCCGCCTGAGCGTTTCGGTCTGTAGCCCATCTTCCCCAGCGCCGCCATGAGCGCGTCGCAGTGGTCGCCCTGGATTTCGAGCGCTGCATCCCTGGTCGTGCCGCCTGTACCGAGCCTCGCCTTCAGCTGCTTCAGCAGCGCCTCCCTTTCCTTCTCCGCCATCGTGAGGCCCTCGATGACCGAGACCGACTTCCCGCCCCTGCCCTTCCGGTCAAGCCGGACAGTCACCTTCTGCGGCGCAGGAGACAGGCCTGCCTGGAAAGCCTTCTCGACAGCCCTCGCCTTCCGGGTTTTGTCTGGCAGGGGCAGCTTCTGATCTGTGGAATAGACTAATTTAGATCGTTCATCGGGCACGGTTTTATTTTAGCACGATAAAGAGTGCAGATTGGATGTTAATTCTCACCCAAATATTGCCCCTTTTCTCATTGAAAACTGACCCCCATTCGGGTGCGGAGTATATCGACACCTAAACACTACAGAGGAATCAAGGGACTCACAATTTTCAAAAGAACTCCGCGCCCAAGCAAAATCACGGTCCCAATGCACATCCTGGAAGAAACGGACAGAGATTGCGATGTTCAAGAAAAGTTTCAACCGAAAAGAAACTCTTATCGGAAGCTTAGAGCCACGCTTGTCTGTCTGTTGGAAGATCTCTTACGACGCAATGATACCGGGTCACTTTCAGCCGTATTGCATTCCTATTAAAGCTTTGTTATAGTAGTACCACAATACTATCGTGGAGGAAAGATGCTGGACGATCTCTTCAGGCTCAGTCAGAATTTTATCAGGACACACAGGCAGGATTATGTACGTTACTTCCTGAAGGCCAACCCACTGAAAAGCCGCTTCTCCATAATAATAGGGCAAAGGGGTGTTGGAAAGACTACTGCAATGATCCAGCATATCCTCGCTTTCTCAAAGAAAGATACCTTTAGCGCTGAAGCTATTTATGTCCAGGCAGACCACTTCCTTGTCGGAAGGCAATCCCTGTACGAAATTGCAGAACAGTTTTATAATCTCGGCGGCAAGCTCATCTGTTTTGACGAGATTCATAAGTATCCGAACTGGTCGGCAGAAATGAAGAGCATCTATGACACATTTCCCGGTCTTATGATAACTGCGTCTGGCAGTTCGGCACTTGAAATCTATAGGGGAAGCCATGACCTCAGTAGAAGGGCTGTCATTTACAGAATGTACGGCATGTCCTTCAGGGAATTCCTTGAACTTTCTCTAGGCATCGAGCTTAAATTCATTAGTATTGAAGATATTGTGGGCAATCACCAGCGTTCCGCAGACCACATTATCAGTGCCGTCGAGAAGAAACATAGGAAGGTGCTTGCCCTATTTGCTGAATACCTAGAATACGGCTATTATCCTTACTTCAGGGATTATAAAGACAAAGTCCTTTTTTATCTCACTTTGGAACAGAACATCCATACAACGCTTGAAAGCGATCTTATCGCAATATACCCATCGCTTAGCGGAAACAGTATCAAGAAACTGAAGAGGCTGCTTTCAATTATCGCTGCATCGGTACCTTTTACCCCTGACCTAAAGAAACTTAAAACGCTGCTCGATGTCGGAGATGAAAGGACCTTGAAGGCTTATCTTAAATACCTTGAGGATGCAGGGATTATCCTGACAGTTTCGAAGTCGGGGAAATCTATGAGGGCGCTTGAGAAGCCAGAAAAAATATACCTTAATAACCCGAATCTTATTTATGCCGTCAAAGACCGCGAAACTGCTGATACCGGCAACCTGAGGGAAACCTTCTTTCTGAATATGGTTCGCACCCTTCATAAAGTGTCTGTCCCGACAGCCGGTGATTTCTTGGTCAATCACAAATATACTTTTGAGGTGGGGGGCAGGAGCAAGAATTTTTCTCAGATCAAGGATGTGAAGCAGTCGTTTCTTGCCTTGGACGGCATCGAGATAGGAGCAGGCAACAAGATACCGCTTTGGCTCTTCGGATTTCTATATTAGAATGAACCCTCGGCACTGACAAATGCCGACCTTAAGAGAACTGGCAATAAGACAATGAAGATGCTAAGAATACAGTCATTAGACAAGCGGTGGCATGACAGGGACGAGATCCTTTTACATACAACTTTTCAAGTGCTGGTAGATTTTATAGAAAAGGAGCGCCCTGACAGAGTCATCGACTGGAGTTCCGATGAAATCCACAAGCACGCGTGGAAGGAAATGAGAGCCCTATACAAATGGTGGACGGAAATAAGGCCAGCTCGACGGAGTCCACTGGACAACAAGAGGCTATCCGTCCCACCATTGAAGTCTGAGAAGATTGCCGGCACGGACTCTTATCGAATAATCAAGCCCAACAGAAGGAAATATGCAGCGTTCTATAAGGCGCTGAAAGTGCATAGCTGGTTAGAACAGAAATGGTTTGAAGAAGATCAGCGCAATCTTCATCGACTTATCGACATTAGAGGCTTTCTCTGGACATAAAGGGCGAACGTTGAAGGCAACTGTGCGGGATTATCTCTTAAGCACGTGCATCCATTAGCAACTGTAAATGCTCACTGAAAAGTGACCCTCTTTCTCATTGAAAACTGACCCCCGTTCGGGTTCGGAGTTCACCGACAACACTGCACATTTCAATTTATTGCAACAGTAAAGATTTTCGAGAGAAATCCGCGCTAACAAGTTGGGTTGAGCGGCGGATTAGGATTACCGTTTGATGCAATTCCGAGATTTCTTTTAAAGACCTATTAGAAATCGAAAATGCCTTCGATATCGGATATGTCAGCTGGCATCCAGGGATAACGTGGACAACCTGCAACAACGTCGCTTGTAAAAGAATGCGCGCCCCAGTATTCATCTGGGTCACTGGGCTCATAAGGTCGTGACAAGTCTTCGTAATGGTGAATCCAACGACCTTTAGCACCTTCTTGCCCGGCTTGCCACCACGACATTCCGGATGCTGGCTCTACCAGACTGCCACGTGCCAAACTGTCTTGCGACAGAAGGTCGCACTCTTCAGATACTTTAAGTAGAATATTCGACAACTCTTTCGCAATCTTTTCACTTTGGGCGATAAGGACATCTTTTCGGAACACAAGATTCATGTCTTTACTGATAATCACTTCAGAATTTTCATCGATTAAGGGATAAGAAAGTGACTCACTTATGTAGGTCACGTAATCTCTAATTCCGCTGTAATTAGAAAGAATAGCCGGAGGATTAATTTTGACAAGCTGATAATGGTAAAAATTTTCAGAGCTTTTATAATTATTGAGAATCGGCGATTTGAAAGTGAGTTTTATATTTACCCACTCCTCATTTGCACTGTAGAATGGCGTTGTAATAATTTGCTTTGTACCTAAGGTGCTAATTGACTGATACCATGTTTCGGTCGTATTTGTTGGAACCCGTAAGGATTGTGCGAAAAGGTTTGCGAGACATGCTTCGACCCCAAGCAACGTATGCCTGGAATTCTGCTTTACTACCCCAACGTCTTCGGCCCTCATTGGACGAAAATGGGCAAGAGAGTTTCGAATAGTACCTATTTCAAGTAGCTTGTTCTTTATGATTTCCTTGTTTCCCTTAAAGTGTCCTTTAAATTTCGGCCAGTACGCATCTGCCGTAATAAGTTCTACCAACTCACCGCTCGTTAAGTGCATCAGACGAGCTTTGATATCAAAACCGAGATATCCGAAGTTGTCTGCCTGAGTAATACGCTTAGCCGAGACGCTCTTGATGTTAGCCGTGTTTCCACCAGGCATTGAGAAGTTGCACTCTTCCCATTTGCTCGAATATTCGTTCTTCAATATCGCATAGACAAACACGCGCAAAGAGTTTTCGAAGCGAAAGAGAATGTTCAGTGCTTCGTAGTAATGGATGTGTAGCCATCTTTTGGGTATATTGACTAGGCCTTGATCATTTTTTGTGGCAGGTTTCCATTCCATAAACGATTCTCCTTGGCAGATTTAATAAATTTTCATGCTGTCATAATGGACCAGCTAACGACCTAAATGAGGCGCAGGGGCAATTAGCACTTGCAAAGACCATAGTGGTTATTCACTGTCGCCTCGATTTTGTTGTTGTGTGGCAATTTTTTCCATTTGTTCCCTGACTATGTTTTGGTAACAACGGAAGCACGCTACGGCTCTTTCATGCTGTTCGCTCAATTTGAGAATGACATCTTTAAGCTCCAAAGGTTTGCTATATCCGAAGGCATATGCTATAGGGCCGGTATTAGTTACATGCCGAGTCATAATTTTCGAGAGTCCAAACTCGATATGAGAAGGAAACCGATGATGATATTGATTTCGGTAATCACCGACAGCATTCTGATATTCCTTGTCCGATAATCGTTCCAGTGCTTGTTTTAGTTTATTATAAGACTGCCAATTTGCTGCATACTTATCCATTATTGAAAAATAAATCTGATCATCGGCTGGTAAATCATCTTTCCAGTCTCGCCCTAAAATAGTTCGATTCGCCTGGTGACTTAACTGAGTGACAGAAAAAATAAAACGCGACCGTATTACATAAGGTAAATTGATGCACATGCTGCAAAGAGGTTCGATGAATTCATGAATAACATAAAAGCGCTCTTCTTCTGTGTATTCAAGGATAACTTTGGCCCAGGCAGATAGTTTATCAATATAAAGTGAGAGCTGATTTATGACATTGGCCAGCTCGGTTGCATGATCTTCGAGCATTTGGAAGTATGGGAAATATAGCATCAATTCTCCCGAAACGCTCTTTGGCAGATTTAGCCAGTTAAAAGGTAATGGTTGACCCGATATGCTTTTGCTTAATTCAGACCGAAAGTGACTGTATATGGCTATGTATTTATCGTCTTCCATTCATTTGGGTCGCGGAGTTTATTAATAAATGATCGGTTCATATTTTCCTCAATCTAACGAGAAACATCACTGGCAGCGGCAACCACAATTGATTTCGTCGCCGCTATTCGCTGTCCAGTGGATTTGGTTGTTCAGTTCAATTTCGTGAACCGAGCTCAAGTATTTCTTTGTTCTTTGTGTTAAAGAAATGTCCTTTCTTTATGGGTCTACGCTCTCCCGAATAATCGCGGGACAGACATATAGTATATTTGACCCAATTAAAGAGCGATACCTGACTAACAATAGAGACATTATCTGCCGCCCAATTCACAGTTACGATATGGCCAAGTCTCCTACTGCCTCCTGTTTCATCTGCCAAAATCGGTTCGGCAAGAACGTCGACTATCGGATATAAGGCAGTTTCGTCATAACGAATATATCTCCGAGTAGTGTTGAAAGTCTTTTGACACATAAATTCACTATCTTGCCAATATGCAAAATAGTTAAAGGCAACTTTTGATATTGCACGAAATATTTTTCTATCTATTGTTCCTTCAATTTGATAAAGCAAAGTATCGCTTTCATGTCTTGGAATAAATTCGCCGCCTGAATTAAGAGAGATGCCTTTCTCCCTAAGTTTATCTTCCAGTCTTTTCATATCCATTCCGTATGATCGTATGCCATGCGGATTGCTGAGCTCGAAATTCTCTTCCAAGTATTTCTTGTCAGGTACTTCATTTAACAAGTAGTAGACGTACTCATCTGCATTAGGCTGTTTGAATCCCATTTGAGGAAGAGGTTTAAGCACAATCTTATTACTGCCTGGCGAATATTCGCGGCAAGCAAATATGCCCTTCAAAGGCCCTCCTGCAACACGGATTATTAATCTACTCTTCTTGCCGTAGGATTTATAATTATTAGCGGCCTTCACATTAAATTCGAATCTCGATTGACCCTCGTAAGTGTCGCGTGCCAGATCGAGCTCTAAATTTTCTCCGAAATATTTATTGCAATCATTGCAAACCACCTTTTTTAAAGTGAAATTATTCTTGAATACTCCAAACGATTGTGGAATCACATGCTCCGTATTGGTAAATGATTTTATAGGTTTACTCTCCAAACAATATATGCATTTTGTCATAAGATTAATCCTGAGTTACTGAAACACAACAATGATTATACGAACTTCCTGTTTGCTGTCCTCATGGGCTAAATATAGCATAGCCGGGGAAAATTCTTAAAGGGCAATATTCAATAAAATCAACAGGGCAAGATATTCTACTTTTCGCATTTTGCGGTCATAAGGACTAAAGGCGAAGTTCGTATAACATGGAAAATTTGTGCGGCCTTGATTCCGGGAGTACTTTGCAGTCCTCGATCTGATGCCGTCAGCGCGGGTTTCAGGAAGGAAATCGCAAGGGCGTTGGGATCAATTTTTAGAGGGAAAGCCGCCCCTGCGGACCTATCATCTTCCTGCCTTCCGGACCATGCTGCTTCTGCACGTTTCCACTTGACCGGATTCTTTCACTTGACAGGGTTTTCCCAAAGTGTTATTCTTAAGCATCAAAATAACTGCAGTACCCGGATGAAAACTACGTCGTTGTACTCCACCATACAACCTGGCTTTTTTCCCCGAACGCAGAAAAAAGGAGTCTTATGGAATTTCAAACGTTTAATTTTCACCCCCACATCGCTGCCGGGGTAAAGGCAGCTGGCTTTGTAACGCCAACACCGATCCAGGAACAGGCGATCCCGCCGGTCCTCCAGGGAAAGGACGTCATGGGCCTTGCCCAGACCGGCACGGGCAAGACAGCGGTCTTCGTGCTGCCGATCCTGGAGCGGCTGATAAGCGGACCGCGCGGCCGTATCCGCGCCCTCGTCATTGCGCCGACGCGCGAGCTGGCAGAGCAGATCAACACCGCCGTCGGGCATCTGGGCCGCCAGACACGGCTGCGGAGCATCACTATTTACGGCGGCGTGAGCTATGAACCCGCAGATACAGAAGCTGCGCGCCGGTGTCGAGATCGTCGTGGCCTGTCCGGGCCGCCTGCTCGATCATATCAATCAGGGAACGATCAACCTTTCGGGCGTAGAAGTGCTCGTCCTGGACGAGGCGGACCGCATGTTCGACATGGGCTTCCTGCCTGATATCCGGAAGATCATCAGACACGTGCCTGCCAGGCGACAGACGCTGTTGTTCTCGGCAACCATGCCCGATGATATCCGGCGGCTGGCCCACGAGGTCCTGCACGCCCCGGTCACGGTGCAGGTCAATCACGCCGCGCCCGCAAGCACGGTCTCGCATGCCCTCTACCCGGTCGATCAGCACCTCAAGACCGCGCTCCTCCTCGAACTGCTGCGGCATACCGACACGGAGTCGGTCCTGATCTTCACGCGCACCAAGCACCGCGCCAAGCGCGTGGGGCAGCAACTGGAAAAGGCCGGCTACCGGGCCGCATCGCTTCAGGGGAACCTGTCGCAGAACAAGCGCCAGGCGGCGCTGGACGGGTTCCGGGACGGCTCATACCAGATCCTTGTGGCGACCGACATCGCGGCCCGCGGCATCGATGTCTCAAGCATATCCCACGTCATCAACTACGACATGCCGGATACGACCGACGCGTACACGCACCGGATCGGCCGCACCGGCCGGGCTGCGAAGACCGGCGATGCCTTCACGTTCATTACCCGTGAAGACGAGGACACGGTGCGCAGCATCGAGCGCGTCCTCGGCGAAAAGATAGAGCGTCGCACTGCTGGAAGGCTTCGATTACGAAAAGCCCGCGCCGGCGCGCGACATCGAGTTTGCCCGCCCGCGCGCGTGAACCGCAGCGCCGCCGGAAGAACGGCAGTGCACAAGTGCGGACTCACTCCCGGGTAGTGACCCATGGTTCAAAAGCAGGACAACGGTCCGACGGTCCGGTGACACGGAAGCACAAAAGCTAAACAGTCCACGGGAAAAAGCCCGACAGACATTCCTTCGGCTGACTCAGTGCTTCCCTTGAAAAGAACTGCTCTGCTCAGGAACTATGAGAAACCCATTACATAGCAAAGCAAGGGTATCACCGCATATTACCCCCGAGGGGCACAAGCGTTTAAGTGAGGAACTGTCATATTTGTGGAAGGTGAAGCGCCCCCAGGTCACTCAAGCTGTTGCTGAAGCTGCTGCCATGGGGGATCGTTCTGAGAACGCGGAATACATTTACGGAAAAAAACAGTTACGGCAGATCGATTCCCGCATTCGTTTTCTTGCAAAGAGATTGAGCGAACTGATTGTCGTGGACAGGATACCTGATAATACTTCAAAGGTGTTCTTTGGCGCATGGGTCGCACTTGAGGATACTGACGGGAACGTACAACGGTATCGCATCGTCGGCCCTGACGAGATCGATCCTGACAGGAGTTTCATCAGCATTGATTCACCCATGGCCAAGGCATTGCTGGGAAGGGCAGAGGGAGACGAGGTTATAGTGTCCAGACCTAACGGCACTGCTGCTTTTCTTGTGACATCCATCCATTATTAAGTGCACTGTCTGCCCCGCGCTCTTAGTTCAAGTGTTTTGCCTTCTCTGCTATAATCTTATTGGTTGTATCCTATGCATGCCACAAGGAGCCGGACATGAAAAGAAGTGCAGGGCTCACAGTCCTATCGCTGCTGGTCCTCTCGGGTTGCGCCTTCAACTTTTCCCTGACGCCAGGGATGAAACCCCTTGAAGAGAAGGTGATCGAGGGTGAGGGCTCGCCCAAGATACTCCTTGTGGACCTTGACGGCGTAATCTCATTCAAGGAGGAAACCGACCGCCTGAAGCTCAGGACAAGGCCCTCGAAAGTCGCCTTTTTCAGGGAAGCACTCCGCAAGGCCGAGGCGGACCCTGACATCGCCGGCGTGATCGTGAGGATCAACTCGCCGGGAGGCAGCGTTACCGCAAGCGACACCGTATACCATGAGATCATGAGTTACAGGAAAAAGAAGAAGGTACCTGTGAACGCCTATATAATGGAGCTGGGCGCCTCGGGAGGGTATTACATCGCAGCAGCAGCCGACCGTATCATTGCAAGTCCGACCGCGGTCACGGGCAGTATAGGAGTCATCGCCATGAAGTTCAACGTCGAGGGGCTTCTTGCGAAGATAGGGGTATCGGAGGAGACCTATAAGTCAGGACCGAAAAAGGACTTCTGGTCTCCCTTCCGTCCCAGCACGGATGAAGAGAAGAGGATGTTCCAGGATATAATCGACCGGCTGTATGCCCGCTTCGTCGGGGTGGTCTTCGCGAACAGGCAGAAGGTTCTCACCGAAGGAGAGGTGAGGGCCCTTGCAGACGGGCGCGTGCTTACCGCCGGGGATGCCCTTGAGGCGAGGCTCGTAGACGAGGTAGCATATCTGGACGAGACCGTCGAGGCGATGAAAGAGTCTCTCAATATTCAGCAGGCCAGAGTGATAACCTATGTCCGCCCCAAGGCCTTCAAGTCGAACATATACTCAGAATATGACGACCTGCCCCCGTCGGGCCCACAGGTCGTAAACCTCATTTCCATAAACGCGGAGGACCTTCCCTTCTTCTCGGGGGTGCAGTTCATGTACCTCTGGAACCCTTAGGGCTGATCAGTATTTGAGGAAGAGGGGCGTATGAATTTTCGGCTTTTTATTTTCTTTCCCTTTCGTATGATACGGACAGCGGCATATGGCGCAACGCGAATCGCAGCAGTACTGGCAGAAGGTGCAGTCAGGACACGGGTTCTTTTGCTGGCCCTTCTTCTCCATGGATATATTTTACAACCTTTCCCTGCAAAGAAACTACCGCGTTGTTCTCCCTATGAGCTGCGGGCCTTGAAGAAATACACTTTTTCAAGACAGAGCCCATCTTGTTCTGTATAATAAACGTAGGATGGCGATGCAAGAGTCATATGAATACAAGAACGACTTTCTCTATTTCGTCATACGCCCTGATGAAAGCAGGGGTAAGGGCGCACTGGTATATTGTTCAGGTGTTAATATAGTCCGCTTTTCCGCCATTACAAGGGGGCGACATGGTATTGGTAATCCTTCCATGAGGGGACTTCAACTGGTGAACTTCGGGGTCAGGGCCCTGGCACTGGCAAAAGGAGCAACCCCCAGGGCGCTTCGGGGGAATGACTGCGCAGGGATCGCTCCTACAAAGGAGACCTGGTATACCGAGCTTTTGTTGATAGAGAATGCGTCAGGGTCATTCCCTGATGAGATGATCAATTACTGCGTTATCAACCTTCTCAGGAAAATATTCAAGGCCTGCATGCTGGAAGTGGAGCTGCCTGACACATTACCTGCTCCCGGTGATCTTCAGGACTTTCTTGAGCCGCTGTGCAGGAAATACGGCGGGGAATCAGAACCATGATTTGAATTCAGCGAAGGCCCGCTTCACTGCCTCCAACTCGGCTCCAAGCCTTGCGATCTCTTCTTTCCCGTCTGATGATCCTCTCGTGCGTCAGGGTCGCCGAGAATGCGGTCCTCCGCGGCATCAAGAACGCCATTCATAGTTATGTTCCCCGACGAGCCTATTTCTTAAATATCATAGCAAGGAACCTCCGCAGTTCTTCCCATGACTTCTTGTCTGCTTCTGCGTTATATCCGAGCGGGAGATTGAATTTCTTCGCATACTCATCCGCATCAGGGTTGGTGAAGCTGTGGATAGCTCCCGGATAAGCGATAAAACGGAAATCGGCTCCGGCATCTTTCATTTCCTTTCTGAATGCCTCGATCTGCTCAGGAGTAACGAACTTGTCATCCGCTCCGTGCAGGACAAGGATTTTGGCTTTCACGCCGCCGGGCTGAGCAGGCTTCACTGCAGCAAGACCTCCGTGGAAGCTTGCCACGCCCTTTCAGATCAACGCCCTGGCGCGCCATATTGAGCACAACACCTCCGCCAAAGCAATACCCGATGGCAGCGATCTGCTCCGGAGTCGACAGTGGGCTGCTTCTTTAAGAAACTCCATTGCGGCCATGAAACGGCCTTTCGCCGTGTCGAAGTTCTTCATGAGCTCTGACGAGAATCTACCTGCATCATCAGGGTGCATCGCCTGCTTTCCGTCTCCGTACATGTCTACGGCAAGGGCGGTATAGCCCATCTCTGCCAGCATGCGCGCACGCTTCCGTGCGTACTCATTATGTCCCCACCATTCATGGACCACGAGCACACCCGGTCTCTTGCCCGGGATATTCTTGTCATACGCAAGATACCCCTTCATCACCACACCCCCGGAACTGTATTCCACGGCCTTGCCCTCGATCTCCGGCTTTGCCGAAGCAAAACCCGCAAACACCAATACCAATGCACCAGTAACCAGCGTGATCAATGTCTCTTTCATAGTATCCTCCCTCATGTCCATTGTTTTACTCGGATAGTTTCGGTTTGTGAGCCTTTGATTAAAGTGTATCAAAACCCGGATCGAATTCAACTCTTCTTGATCGCTGAAGAGAAACTTTTTACCTTCTGAGATAAGTACATGGGAAGGCTGACTTCAGCCGGGACGAACTGGCGTCGAGGAAAAACTGCCTTCCGCGTTATTTTACCCGTCCCCGCGCTCCCAGTGTCCTGTCGTATTCCTTTCTCTTTTCAGGATTCGCGAGCGTCGAGTATGCGGAGTTTATGCAGGAAAATATCGTATTCAGTTTCTGCTTCAGATCATCAGGGAGATCCATATGGAGGTCCGGGTGGAATTCCTTTGCCATGCGAAGATATGATTGCCTGATCTCACCTGCAGCAGCATAGTCACGGATACCCAGGAACCTGTAATGCCCCAGGCTTTTATGCCATGTATACACATAATTGATCCTGTCAACGAACTCCTGAGGGATGTCGACCGGCCGCTGCGGAGCGGTCTGCTCATTGTCAGGCCTCTTTTCCTTCTCCGGCTCGCCGGGTCCGGACGACTGTATGTGTTCAGACTTCTTTGTTTCGAAGGTGAAGCCGCGTTTCCTGGCAAAGTCCTCGACGGCCAGAAAATGCCTGCCGTCAAACAAGGTAAGGCTTTTAAACAGTCTGGCCGTGTCCGGGTTCGAGAGCGTTATTGCGGTGATGTAGTGCTGATCGGCGGCGCTGCTCTCGATACCGATTGCGGCCTCAAAGGCCTCCTCCAGTGTCAGCCTCTCCGCGGATTTCAGGAGAAGATCGGCATGGGACAATATCTTTTCTATTTCGGAGATGTCGACGTCCACTTCTTTAAAACGTGCCGGATCCGCCGTAACCTGGCGGCGCTGAAACCGCACGAGGTCAGCATGTGCACCCTCATCAACGCTCATCTGATAAAAAAAGACCGACGCCTCCGCATCGTTCTGAAATCTCTCGCTGAACCGTTTGTAGAGTTCAGACAACCGGGTTTCCAGTTTTTCCAGCGGGCCCAGGACCTTTAATAGGTGCATATATGTTCCGGGGAAAGGGTCCTTGCGTTCATGCAGTAATTATATTCCAAATATCGCCGGATTGATAGAACGAGGATGCATTGCCTGTCCGTTCGCTGACCTTGGTCTCTCGTACATATTGCGCGCTTCTCCGCTGTGATACTTTGGCACTTTGGAACATTTGAGCTATTGCACTTTTGCGCTGTTCCGGCATATGATATTCTCGAGAGTATCCCGGGGACGGTTTGAAGCGAACCATGTGATTCACATGGAATCAAGAGGCAACCAAATGCCGGAAACTGATGTCGTAGAGGTGGAAAGCGACATCCCACCCCGCCTTGACCGCCTTCCGTGGACGAGCTGGCACACAAAAGTGGTTTTTGCCCTGGGGTTCGCCTGGCTGCTGGATTCGCTCGAGTCAAGCATTATCGGCAGTGTTCTCGGTATCCTGAAAAAGATCTGGCAATTCACTCCCCTGCAGGGCTCCATGACCGTAAGCGCCTGGCTGATCGGTATCATGGTAGGCGCCGTCGTCTTCGGCTTTTTGGCAGACCGCTATGGCCGGAAACCGCTGTTCATAATAACCCTTCTGTGGTACGCGCTCTTTACGGTAGGCTGCGCCTTTTCCCATGACATATGGCTGTTCATCTTCTTCAGGTTCATGGCTGCCCTGGGCATAGGCGGAGAATATGCGGCTATCAGTTCTGCTGTTGTTGAGTTCGTTCCCCGAAAGATGAGGGGAAGGATAGATGCGTTCATCATGTCGCTCTGGCCGATCGGAGCAATAGCTTCTGCATTACTGGTGCTGATTGCCCTGCAGCTTTTCCCGCCGGAAATAGCCTGGCGGGTCGGGTTCTTACTCGCCGTTGTACTCGCTGTTTTTGCGCTTGTCGTTCGCAGACTCCTCCCTGAATCTCCGCGGTGGCTGATCGACAAGAAACGGTTTAAAGAGGCCGAGAACATCGTAACTTCCATCGAAATACAGGTAATGAAAAAGAGGGGCTTGGAAGAATTACCGGAAGTCAGGCTGGTCACGATTCATCCCGGAACCTCCACTATGTGGCATCAGACAAAAGAATTATTTACCCTGTACCCCTGGAGGGTGGCTTTAGGGGCGGCCTTGAATTTCTCACAGGTCGCACTGGGCTATGGTTCCATTGCATTCGCCTCTTTGGTGCTTTTCCCCATGACGAAAACCCCGCCGGCAGATGTACCCTTCTATATGATGATTGCCTTTTTGTGCGCATTTGCCGGTGGATTGACGTCTGTGATCATGGTGGACGGTATCGGACGAAAGACTACAGGGATACTCTCTTTCTTGAGCTACCCTGTTTCGGCCATAAGCATGATCTTTGTCAAAACCTCCGGTGATGCACTGCTTTCCCTGTGCTTTATGCAGTATAGCTATACATGGGCCTGGGTCACGGAATATGTGATCAAGTCTGAAATTTTTCCGACACATTCGCGGGCAGCGGGCATCGGCTGGGCCACTTCTTTTGGAAGGCTCGGGGGAATCGTTGCGGCACCTGTCCTTACAGGTATCTATCAGACAACCAACTCAATTGCGTATGTATCGTACGCTCTTGCCCTCCTCATATCGCCGGGATGGATCGCGTGCATTTTCTGGGCGGCCAAGGGTGTTGAAGGAAAGCACCAGGCCCTCGAGGAATTAGTGAAAAAAGGGGGATCAAACGAGGGTCAGACCTGAGAGCTGATGTTCTCGATAAAAATGCGCAGCACCGTGTTGGGAGCGCACTATGCCGGTTAATAGTAAATTAGCTTTCTTTCCAGGTCGGTCGAGCGGGAAATCCGCTTTGCCTCATCAAGGGTTATGACTTCCTGTCTGCAGAGCTGGATCAGATGCTGGTCCAGGGTCTGCATATGATATTCATCACGCCCTTTTTCAATGTACTGCTCAATCTCATCGAGGTGACCATCCCGGATACATGCCTTGATGGTGGACGTCGCATACATCACCTCCAGGGCCGGCAGAACGATTTCGCCGCTCTTCCCTCTGTACAAGCCGCAGAGAAACGGTGGCCACGAGGATCTCTGCCAGTCTGTGGCGGACATTCTCCTGCACCTGGGTGGGGAAGTACCCCACGATGCGGTTGATGGTGGAAGCCGCATTATGCGTATGGAGGGTCGAAAGTACCAGATGCCCTGTCTCGGCAGCCTTAATGCAGGCGTCAATCGTTTCCAGATCACGCATTTCTCCCACCATGATGACATCGGGGTCCATACGCATGGCCGCTTTTAAGGCCCCGCCAAAACTCTCGGTGTCGATGCCCACTTCTCTCTGGATAATACAGCTCTTATTTGAATGAAAAATAAACTCGATGGGGTCTTCGATGGTAATAACATTGTAGTTGAAATTGTCGTTGATATACCGGATCATCGAGGCCAGGGTCGTGGATTTACCGTTGCCGGTGGGTCCGCAGACAAGGATCAGGCCGTTCGGGGCCTTTGTGATATTCCCCAGTACCGGGGGGAGATTCAGTTCCTCGAACGTGCCGATATGGTGAGGGATGACACGCATCACAAGGCCGATATTGCCCCGCTGACGGAAGATGCTGACCCGGAAACGACCCACGTTTGACAACGTATAAGAAGTATCAAATTCCGTTAAGTGTTCAGGCAGCTTCCGGCCGTGCTGCTCCATGACGGTAGAAGCGATAAACTCGGTGTCTTTTTTGGTCAGGTTATTCAGTTTTGAGCGGATCAGGTGCCCGCGGGCCCTGAATATGGGGGGATTGTCCACCTCAAAGTGGATATCGGAGACCCTCTTTTCAAAAGCGATTTCAAGAATTTGTGTTAAGGTGGCAATGTCCATAGTCGTTTCTCCCTTGATATCATATAGAATTACCTGTCGGTGTCAGGTCCTCTCACTTCTGAGACGCCTTGTTGAGCTGTTTACGATAAAGCGTATTTTCCAGAACCAGGCCGGCCGACTGTGCCAGAATTTCCAGCACATCACTTTGTACGGGTGACGCCTCTTTCCCGCCGAAATCTCCGTAGGTCAGGGTCACGGTCTTCCCGCGACTCTTCATCGGAAGGAGGATTATCGTCCGGCTCAGCGGCTCGCCGATCCCCTCAAAGAGATGTTTCCTTAAGACTTCATCTCGCTCTCTCCACAAAAAAGGCTGCTCCCTTTTCAACCACATCACGGAAGACCGAAGGCTTTGTCAGAGGGATCTTCAGCCTTGTGACTGAAGTCGGTCCCTCGTTCCTTTTCGGCATACACTCCTATGGCCTTTTCTCCCGATGAGCTCCGTCGGACGAACAATAAAGGTAATAGACCGTTCACATATTTCAGAGACACTCTGAAGAAGGGCAAGGGACACAGCGGAAGGTTCGTGCAGGTTTCGAAGGGCCAGCGATGCGGTCTTTGAGCATGCTCAGTTGGCCGTCCGCTGCGACGCCGGG
Source organism: Nitrospirota bacterium (assembly GCA_963699545.1). GTDB lineage: Bacteria > Nitrospirota > Thermodesulfovibrionia > Thermodesulfovibrionales > UBA9159 > JAMCQB01. The sequence continues at coordinate 18,760 of CAVOUE010000012.1, forward strand.
TCTTTCTGCGTCATGGGAAAAGCCCTTGATATAAGATTTGAAGGTTTCCAGAAATGTTATCGTATCTTCAATGAACGTTGCCTTCCTGACCTCCTTTGAAGGCTTGGGAAAGACCGCCCTGACCCCGTCATGAAAAGACTGTAACGTAAAGGCATAATCCAGCGGAGAGGCCATCTGAATAATTGAAACCTGCGGATATCGTTCCCTCATCTGCTGACGCAGGCCGACGATCTTTTCTTTGGAAAGCAACCGTTCCTGTGTTTCGGGGTCATCGAAGACCAGGACGGGCAAGATCTTTATCTTGAGGCACTGGTCTATAATGCGGTCGAGTTCCTCTTCTCCGTCCGTGGCAAATACGAGGACGCCTTCGTCCTTGCATATGGTCATGACCGAATGTTTGATGAGTTCGTCTTCGCTGAAGAGGATAAGGGCCCTGGTCCGGCCCTCCTGCCTGTACGAACCGTCATAAGCCCCTCTTCGTTCCGCAGATTCCAGAAAGGAGACAAAGGCCTCCTGCTCTTCGGCCGAAAAAGCGGCAAGTGTCTCCCTTATCTTCTGGCGGTGGATCTCGACGGGATCAAAAACCTCATTCACCGGAAGATACTGGGGTATTTTTCTCTCAAGGTGGTCGAGATCGCCCAGACCCAGGTCGTCTGCAGTAATGACAGGGCTTTTCTCGCCGGCTCCCTCAGACGCTTCCGACGGAATCACGTCTGCGAACACTTCTTCATCTGACGGGACTGTCTTCCCTGACTGGCGGTCACGTTCCCGTTCGTCAAAAATGCGAAGGGCATCCATCAACACCATCTGGGCATCAAGGCCTATCTCCTGCTCCATCCTGCTGATGGGATAACTGCATTCAGGAGATACGGCGATGGCCTCAGTGTCAAGGGTGAAGGTTCCCTTTGTCCAGCCTATCAATTCAACAAGGGTCATCTCAATCAGCTTCTTCAGTCCCCTGGATGCCTCGTCACTCCCCAGTTTGCCGAGTTCGATGAGGGTGGCAATCAGGGGTTTGCGGTCCTTCCCCGCACGTTTCTGGACTTCAAGCGCCTGTTCGAGATCTTCAGGGGTTATGGCGTTCATTTTTACCAGGACTGTGCCGATGCGGACCCTGTTGTTGAGATGACTTGCTCCGACAATATACCCGTTACTGAAGATAATCCGGCTTTCGCCCTTGCTTCCCTTAACAGAAAAAGTGCCGGACTTCCGCGTCGTATTGAGCAGCTGAATGATGTCAACTATGTTTAGTAGTTCTAAGTCTCCGGTAAAGGCCATCGCTCTACACCCTGCCAACAACCGGTTTGTTTTGTCTAAAGAAGAATACCATAAAACACGGCCCGGTACATAGAAAAAAAAGAAAGCAAATGACAAGCCGCTCTGCAAGGTGAATAAAGGTCAGGGCCACATGTTAATGCTCATTTGAATGAAGGCGGGTGACCTTCCCCTTTTTTCGGTGAAAGGCCATAAGGCGAAAACAACTCACCCTTCATAGCTCATCCCCAGGCTGGAGAAAAGATTGTTGATCGAGGGGTTCAGAACGTGAGGGGCAAGAAACTATGCAGTCTCCGGCTTTGACCACTTTGCCAGATAAAGTTCTCCCAGGGCCTTCATAACCTTTCGCACATAATCAGGGTCCCCTCCCACGTAAGCGATCAGGGCTTTCTCAAGAGTTTTGGTTCTTGACAGATACTTCTGCAGGACATATGCGCCTGAGGCTATATTATTCGATATCTGATAGAGATCCTCTTTCTCCTGCACGATCCCCTGCTCTTTCAACTCGTCCAGCCAGGCCCGGGGTAATATACCCATAAGGCCTATAGCGCCTTTCTCGCTCTTGACGTTCGGGTTGAAATTCGATTCCACCATGCAGATGGCCAGTATCAGATCGGCGTTGACATTGTTCACTGCGGCCCGGTATATATCCGAGAGGACCTGTTCGGACATCCCTGAGTTGTTCTTCATCCATTCCAGGATAACAGGATTCAGCTCTTCTGCCGCATACGCGGCATTTACCGGTCTGACCAGGTCTCTCGCTGCGAATACCAGCGCAAAACCTGGTATTCCTATCAGACACGAGAGGAGAATCACCATTAAGAGCACCTTCCTGGAAACCATACCTATATGGCCCTTGATATTGTCTTTCATCATATACACCTCCAGAAGACGCTGCGTTCGCGCTCATCATCGTGCGCTGCACAGGTCTCTTCTTACGGCTTCCGCTGCACTATTGCGGCGGGAGCTAAAATCCGCTTCCGGTCTCTACGTCCCAAATTATTTTCGTGGCTGTAGTATCTGAACAGCTTGGGGTTGGGGTTTATGGGGACTCCGCGACGGGACGATTCGTATGTACAATTAGATTACACTATTTCGGACATAAAAAGCAACAGAAAAATAACCCGGAACGAAAGCGGAGATGAGCTGACCGTTCACAGCTCATCGTAAGACGCTCAGAAGAAAGCCCGCGGAAAAGAGGAGTTCATGGCCTCTGGTGACTTTTCCCGACGTAAGCGTCTATGGCGGTCCTAAACTCGACAGCAAGGTCAAGGAACCTGATGCCATACTGGTTCGTATCGTGCTCCGTCGCTCTGACAGCAGACCGGACAATCTCTGCGTCTGTCCTCACATGCGTTGAATCCGGAAGGACGAACCAGCACCATATCACTTCACCTTTCAGGAGACTTTTTTCCGCATCGACGAGCATGCCCGTAATGCTAATGTTCTCAGAGTAGCCCAGGGAGGGTTTGATCCTCCCGCACTCAACTCTGATGCCTATGGGGGCCCGGTAGGTCTCCCTCGCCGGAATACTCATGAGCTGGCGCGCTTTTGCAAGCAGGATCGAAGGGTCTGCAGATCTTTCTATGAAGGCGTTCGCCCTGCATGCGGAAATCCTCCCTCTCTCCGCAGTGCTGCCGGAGTGCATCATGATCATTGAAGCCCTGCAGAGCTCCTCGCTCTTTCTGATGGTCGAACACAGCAGTTCGCCGCTCATGCCACGCGAATCGAGATCCGCGATAATGAGATCGGCCTTCTCAGCCCTGTGGATGTCCAGCGCCTCTTCGTTCGAGACAGCGGGAAATATCCTGACGTCTGCCCGCTTCAGGAAACTCTCTTTGCTCTCAAACAGCGACAGAACGTCTTCAGCGATGATGATCTTTTTCATCTTCAGAGTGTCCGGAGCATCCCCTTATAGGGTTCGCCCACCTTATTTGTCCTTCATCGAAACGATGCCTTTCAGGATAAGAATCACCCAGGGTGTTCCGTGGAGCAGGAGATCAAACCAGTCCATGGTCCGGACGAGACAGCCCTTCATGAGCATCTGGATCTTTTCCACGATGTGGGGTGGATTAAAAGGGGCAAGGCCCAGTGTCAGGCAGAGAATGATGACCACAGGCCACGATATATGCGCTAGCAACCGCTCCACGATAGAAGTATATCACAGGATAGCCCTTCCACCGCTTGGAACAACGCAACAGTTCAGGAGTGCTGAAGTTCCACGGCACAAAAATCCCCGTTTCAAAACACAAAATCAGGACGGCCCGGTCACGGCCTTTTGCATCTCCACGTAATGCGCCGCAGCCAGCGCGGCTATACATCCATCGGCGGCAGCGACCACGATCTGGTTGGCAAACTTTTGCCTCAGGTCACCCACAGCGAAGATGCCAGGAACGCTCGTCTCACACTTCTCATCGGTGATCACGAAGCCCCGTTCGTTTATCCGCACCGCAGAGGGGATCAGTTGATTGTTGGGAGAATAGCCGATAAAAATAAAGACACCGTCAGTGGGAAGCTCCCCCTTTTCCCCGGTTTCGGTATTCTCGATAGAGACGGCGCCGACCGTTCGCCCGTCCCCCTTGATTTCCGTAATAAGCGTGTTCCAGATTACCTCGATCGCGGGCTCAGCCATAAGACGACTTTGGAGCATCTTGCCTGCCCGCAACGCATTTCCCCTGTGAACGAGGTATGCTTTCTTCGAGATCTTGGACAGGTACAATGCCTCCTCCACGGCCGTGTCGCCGCCGCCAACAACAACAACGGTCTTATCTCTGAAAAAGAACCCGTCACATGTACCACAGTAGGAAACACCACTCCCGAGGTATTCGGCCTCACCGGGTATGCCGAGCTTTCGCACGGTTCCGCCCACTGCAAGGATCAGGGCAACGGTGTGGAGCAGATCGCCGTTGGCCAGCCGCACCGCGTGAAGATCTGGGCCGGCGCTTATTGCGGCAACCTCCTGCTGCAGAACGGACAGGCCGAAAGACCGGGCATGATGGAGCATTTTCTCCGCCAGATCAAATCCGGTTATGCCCTCCACGCCCGGGTAATTCTCCACGTCTTTCGATATGGCGATCTGTCCACCGGGCAATCCTTTCTCGAACAGGACCGTGTTCAGAGCAGCTCTTTTGCAATAGAGCCCGGCGGCAAGCCCCGCAGGCCCTCCTCCCACAATGATCACTTCATAGGTTTGCACCGCGCTTTCAGTCAAGAAGAACCTCCTGAAGAAATTCTAGTAATTCTGAGAAGGAAATGCAAGCGAGTGTACACCTTTCACAGCTCATTGCTCAATGATCGGGATAACTCTCGGCCCTGCACCGCTGATTTCGATCCACTGGACAATAGGTATCAGCATGCTACAATGTATACGGATCCATTACACAACATAACGTCATGTAAGAATGTTGTGTGAATTGTGCTAATAAGAAGCACGGGAAAGGAGAAAACACCATGAAGTATTTGGTAGTCGGTTCAGGTGGGCCGGGATTTGCTTCTCCGGAAGAAGCAGTCGAGGTGTTGGAAGAAATAATACTTCCAAGCTTTGATCAACTCATCAAGCTGGAGAAGGAGAAAAAAATTCTCGCTGGCGGTCTCCCTGTGGGAGACAGGGCATTTGTGTTTATCGTGGAAGCGTCTTCCAATGAAGAGCTGGATCAGATGCTGCGCAAGCTTCCTCTGTGGGGGTCGCTTGATTGGCAGGTCACCGCACTCCAAACCTTCGCGGGCAGAGCAACCCAGGAACGGAGCATCGTAAAAGGACTTAAGAAGTAACGGCTGTCCAAAGAGAAGGCGCCGGGAATTTTCCGGCGCCTTCTCTTTGGAAGCACGGTCACGTCAGCACCGTTCCTCTTTATTGGTCATAACAGGCCAGAAACAGAGGAGCGATGTCAATGGCATCCGCAAAAAGGCTACCGCCTTCTTCGTGGTACGTCACTGTCACCCTCTCACCGACCTCGATGTCTTCGAGAGCCTTGTTCTGGTAACATCTTATCACATTTGTCATTTGGTCAAAGGTGAATGTGTATCCACCACCCGTCCACATGGAGAACGATTCTACTGCCTCAATTGGCCGCACAGTGAGCGTTCTCCCGTAGCTGTCAACCGCTATGACCTCTCCCTTAAGGATGGCCATGCCTTCCGCGGCAACGGCATAATGTGTAAACGATAGAACAAAGAGCACCGCAACAGCCGTCACAAGCACATAGGCTGCAAGACTCGCCGGTTCTCCGCCCTTTTTCATGTATGTTCATTTTACCGAACATAATCATCATCCCTTTCTTTTTACGACCTTACTACGTGCAGAACCTTGATTCTGCACCTTTCTTGATTCCAATATACAATATGTTGCACAGATTAGCAACTCGGAAACTTACTCCTCTTGGCGGAGATTTTCCGGAATTTCTCCTGAAAACCGTAAAATCGCTTTTTTTACGAAATTCTCAGCCCGTTGCCCCTGAATTTCGCTTCTTGCCCTATGCTTGGATACTTAGCTCAGTACGCACAGAGGTGAATCTCGACTGAGGTCCGAAACATGGGCGGGTAGTGTCCTTCCTGGAGTCTTCACATAGTGGGCATGATATAATGGTGCAGGGTACAAACTGAAATCGGTTGCATTTATGAAAGATCCAGTGATATTGTTTTCATCGCATGGAATAATGCGTTTCTGTCAAGCGTATGCTTTATACAAAATCGGTCAAAGAAATTAGTTATCAAGATGTTCTGGATTTTTGTAATTCAGGTCATGAGGAAGGTTTCATTCTTGAATACAAGAAAGATTTCCCGAACAATGAAATTATCGCAAAGACCATTGCTGCTTTTGCTAACACTTTTGGTGGGCTGCTGATTATCGGCGTGAATGCGCCTGCGGGGAAACCCATTCCTCCTTTTGAAGGAATTACTTTTGACCCGCTTCAAAAATATGAAGAAAAAATCGAAAATATAGTGCTGTCTCACATCAGAGAACCGATATTTCCGGAGGTCCGCGTTTGTGATCCAGTAAACGGTAAGACGTTCATAGTGGTTCGCGTCGAAGAAAGCCATTTGACTCCTCATAGGGTTTCAAAAAATACAAGAACTTACGTCCGAACAGGACAAAACAGTACGCCTAGTGAAGAGGCTACATGGGACAAGATTGAGTGGCTCGCCACAAGAAGAACAAAATCCGATGGACTTCGAGAGATTCTAATTAACGAATCTGAGCGTTATTTTTGTGATGCATGCAAATTGCGCGGCATAGATGTCAGCGACAAATCACACTACTTTGCTGTGCTTTCATTGAGGGCCATCCCGCTCTTCCCCCAGAACCCTCTTATTCCTTACAAAGACATGGCGAGTATAGAGAATGACATTAGGATTCCTGGGAATAGACCTTTTCCGGTCAGATTCTACAATCCCGATTTGATTCAAAATGGCGTCCGCAAATTGTCTTTCTCTAGTGGTGAAAAACCAACCCATGGTGTTGCGTTTGAGTATACACATCTCAACACCTTTGGCCTCTATCTTTGGAAAGGGGATATTGGCGAATTAGAAAAAAAGGAAATCAAAGAACAGGACGGTGCCACTTCGTCGATTATGATCAGGCGATTGGATTTTTATCGCATCCTATATGCCCTATATGAATTCCTCAGTTCCTCAGCTCTTTTCTATAAGAAGCTTGGCTATTGGGGCTCGATACAGGTTGTGGTCGAGCTTAAGAATGGTCTTGGTGTGCGCATAGAACATCCTTTAAGAAGTACGATGTTCGGCGTCTCAGAAGATTTGGAAATACCGAGCGATGACTTGAAATGGGAAAAAGTGGTGTCTTCCATATTTCTTCAAGACAGAAAGAGGGAATTAACAGTGGAAATGCTTGATGCTATCGGATGGTCGCTTAATATTAGGCATCTGAATGAAGAGCATATCAGGAAGGGTTTGGATGCGAATTTTGGCATAGAAAAATAGCGGAATGATAACCAAGTGTCTTCTTGTAATTCACGTTTCACAAAAAAGTAAAGATGATGTAGAGTAGAACCAGAAGTCTATCGTGGGAATGGGAGGTGTAGCGTGAAAATATTAGTTTTGGTAATGTTAGTGGTGCTGTCAGTGCCGTCAGTATCATTCGGATGCAGGTTTGACGTGGACTGCGACATTGGACAGAGATGCGTAAAAAGCTCGATGCAGAATGAGGGAAGGTGTATGTCAGCCGATGATTTAATCAGAGATAACAGGTCTACTACTAATCCTGTCAACGTCCAACCAGCTAGGCCTCCAAGAGGCCCGTTGAGCTGTCCTCCAGGATATATTTACGACTGGAATAGCCAGACTTGTACCAGATAAGAAATTTGATAGATACCACGCTAAATACGTTGGAAGGTATCATCCTAATGCTGTCAAATGTCGCCTCTCGCACCTCCGCAGCTGTCCCGGACAGCGTGTCTTTATGGCTTTTCCTTCGTTCCCGTTGTATATTCAAACATCGACCTTAAAAGGAGGGACGCAACTATGTCTTATTCTTTGGAACTCAAGTCAGTCGGACCCAAAGCTGGGGACCCGCCGGGATCTGCACTATCTCACATTTACATTAAGCATAACCACGGCACAGATAAGGACGGCGATATTATCATCACTGCCGATTGTTTCGGCCTATCCGCAATGGAAAGAGAGATTGACCGGCTTATAGAAGAACTCAAAGACATCAGGGAAAAGGCAAAGCGCCTTTACAAAAAGTAGGGTGCACTATGGGAATCCCCGTATTACTTCATCAAGAGAATGGAGCCGGAGCCGGCTTCTCACGGGAGACCGCAACCCTCGTAAGGCGACTCGCCACGAAAAATGGAGGGAATAATTTGAAAGCGAAATCATCAATTATAATTCTATGTGTACTGTTTGTAATCTTTGTGCACTCGTTATCTTCTTTTTCCGAAAACCGACCGACGAAACTCCCCGCCGGTGCACAACCTTATACTCCTTCCCGGTTAGAGTGGCTTGCTCTTGAATTGAACGCTGAACAACGAATAGAGCTGTCTGAAGAAAGTGGCTTTGCCATGACTTTCGTCCCAGTGGAGAACGAAAACGCCATTCTTATTTTTGTCAGGTATCTTGAAAATGTGAACCGCGAGATTATGAATACGAACATAGATACCGCAAGAAAGGTTATTTCTATGAAGGCAAAGTCGCATGGATGGGATTCATGGCTAAAGGTCAAGGAAGATGTGCAAATGTCAAAACCGCGTGTTGGCGATGTTACGCACAAGCCTGGAACAACAAAATAGGGTCAGCGCCTGTTTAAAACACGAGGCTGCCCAACCAGTTGTCCCGCCGCGAAGCTGCTGAACTCATTATTGCCGCTGATTTCTTCCGAAAATCGTCACTGTTGCAATTAGCTGAACCACGTTTGTAAGTCGGTGTACTCCTTATGCAAGGGGCTGATTGATACTTGTCTGCCAAGCCGTAGGATGCACAAAAACCAACCCTCTCATCAAGACTGCCGGCGGCCTCCTTTCCCCGTCAGGTAATCTCCGAGAAGCCCCCTGCTGTGCTCGTCATCATGACAATAGACACACAGGTTCTCCCAATTGGAGCCATCCGCCGGGTTATTCTGGTGATTCCCGTCTTTATGGTGCACAGTAAGAAGATTCCGGTTCTTGAAATCGAACTCTCTCCCGCATTTGGCGCAGATCAGGCCGTGAATCCTCAGGGACTGTTCCCTGTAATCGGACATAACCGCATCCTTTCTCAATTCCCTGACGATTTCAGCAGCGGTCTTGTCCGCGGCGGGCTTCTGCGGCTGAGGCTTTCTGAATTTTATACGTTTTCTGTTTCCCAGGAAACTCACCTCCTATAACGCAACGTTCAAATCGAAAAGGCGGATGAAAACCCATACGCTTATTATAAACGCTCTTCGAAAAAAGGGGGAAGGGAGCCTGTCTATAAACTCAGTATTTGTCATCCTCCGGCTTGACCGGGGGATCCAGAATGTATTGAAAAAGCTGGATTCCCGCCTTCGTGGGAATGACGACTTTTTATGGAAATGGTAGTTTTTAGACAGGCTCAAGGACTGCTTTTCTCGCTTGGAAGCTCGGGAATGCCTCCGTTGCTATGTAACGATACTGCTTGTCTTATCCTTCCTGCTGCCCTCGTACAATTCATACTCAAGGAGCCTGCACTCGATGGCGGCGTTAAAGAAGGGTATCCTTCGTTGCGCTTTCAACCCCACCTTTTTTGCCAGGTCAGGGTTGCCGGTGAAAATATATCCTGCATATCCCCTGCATTTCTGCTTAAAGTAATCCCCGATACCCTTGTACACACTCTCAAGCTCTTTGACCTTCCCCATTCTTTCTCCATATTCGGGGTTGAGGATCACTATTCCCTTTCCGTCGGGAATGGGGGTCTCGAAATATTCGCATGCATCGAATTCGATCAGGTGCTCCACGCCCGCAGTAGCAGCATTCTTCCTCGCCGCCTCAACCGCTTCTCTCCTGATATCGGTAGCAATGATCCTGGAGCTCAATGTTTTTTTTGTCGCTTTTTTTGCCTGTGCACGCAGATCGCTCCACAGGGATTCATTAAATCCCTTGAGATGCATGAACCCGTAATTATCCCGCACCATCCCCGAAGCCCTGTTCAGTCCTGCGAGGGCAGCCTCTATGGCGAGGGTGCCGCTGCCGCACATGGGATTGATGAAATGGCTGCTGCCGTCCCATCCGGTAGCCCGGATGACAGCGGCAGCAAGGGTCTCCTGCATGGGCGCTGTCATAGGGATCTTTCTGTATCCGCGCCGGGAGAGAGGTTCTCCCGAGGTATCAAGATACACAGAGCAGCTGTCGTCCTTCCAGTAGAGGGTGACCACGGTCCTGTCCCGGTCAGGACCTGAATCGGGACGCCTCTCGCACTTTTCCTTGATCCTGTCCACAATGGCATCCTTGCACTTCACATTCGCATAACGCGAGTCCCTGATGCTCGGATTATCCACACTGGAGGTTACGCAGACATATCCATCCTCGGCTATATAGTCCTCCCATGCCATTTCAGACACGGCGCGATAAAGGGCATCGGCATCACGAGCGGCGAATTCCGAGAGGTGAAAGAGGACACGATGTGCCGTGCGAAGCAGGAGATTCAGCCGGAGGGTATCATCGATCGTCCCCTCGGTGGCTATGCCTGCAATGGTCTCAGAGAGCACCGGAAATCCCAGCTGAAGGACCTCTTCCTTCAGAAAGGGCGCTATCCCTTTTGCACAGGTGATCAGTATCCTGCTTTTCTTCATGCCTTCTTTTCTTTTTTGATTACCCGATCACCGCCTCCCAACCAGGCCTATACAGCGCGTGAGGGCAACAGTGAAGGTGATCGCTTATCTTCTTTTCTCGTCCGATGCATTGTTCCGGGCTGTGCGGGCGATAACGAAATCCCCAGGCTCAAGCTCAGGGTCTTTTTCGAGTTCCTCAACAAACACCATGATGGCCTTTCGCATAAAGGCCGAGAAGTGTGCGGCCCTCGGTAATGCATGAATCCTCTGACGTGTATTTTCATCAATAGTCGCTGTGTACTTTGCCATGATTGCTCCTTATTCCTCTGGTTAATGAGACCCGGGCTGATTGAAATGCCTCGGCACTACTCACGACTCGCCGAGATCCGGCGCTGAAGAATCACCTGGTTCTTATGCTCATCTGTCTTGAATGTGAGGTAGTCCTTTTTGTCCAGGTCGAACAGCTGTCGCCTGAAACGGCTGGTAAGGTCATGCCACTGGCTGATCCTCATGGTGAAGCGACTTTCTTCGGGATATCGCAACGTATCCATAAACGACTGGATCGCCAGATAGTACCGTACCGCGTTACGCTCCATCGCTGCCCGTGCTCCGCCTATATAGACAGGGTTGCCGCTGCTGTCGGTTCCGCTGACCGTGAATCCCGCCCTGCCGTGGCCGACTGTCGCAAAATAGATCTTTTCCGCGAAACGAACCGAGAACCCGTGGCTGTAGGCGTAACTGACATGTACAAAGGTCCTCCCCCTGTCAAGGGGTAAGGCCTCGAACCTCATCTTGTGATCCTTCGTACCGAAAGGGCCTTCCGGCGCAGTAAGAACGACATCCAGAGATTCCTGCCGCTGTTCAGCGTTCCGGTACTGATAGACGAACTGATAGGTGTCTGCAGGAGGCTGGTACGAAACTTTGCGGCCGGTATAGAAGGTCAGCCTCCATGAGCCGGGCAGTTCCCGATAGGTGCATGCCTTGACATTGGGATGGAGGAACGCGATTTCACACCAGTTTGCCGGGACCTTGAGCACGTCCACAACGCTGCTGAAGGGATGCTCGAATATCCCGTAGACATCCACGTGCAGCCTGCCATTCTGATCCCAAGACTCTAGGGAGAGAGGAAACCCAAAACTGTTTTTCTCCAGGTCATGCTCGATCCTGTGATAGGTCTCAAGCAGAACGTCATCGCCCCTCACCGGCTCTTCCGCTGCCAAAGCAAAGCCGGTGGGGGAGAAAACCAGAGCCGCTGTCAAAAGCAGGAAGAACTCCGAAAGGCCACGAATCCTGTGCATCCGCTTCATGTAACTCAATAGAAGTAGTATAAAACATATTCCCTCTTTTTTGTCCCAATCGCCATGTCCCTTATGCCTTGCTATCCAGTCCTCCGTTCCGGCCCTTACCCCCTGACCAGATGACGGTACTTGATACGGTGGGGCTGGTCTGCGGCGGCTCCGAGACGGGCCTTTCTGTCCGCCTCATATTCGGAGTAGTTCCCGTCGAACCAGACCACCTTGCTGTCGCCCTCAAAGGCGAGGATGTGGGTGGCGATGCGGTCGAGGAACCACCGGTCGTGGCTGATGACCACGGCACAGCCGGCAAAATTCTCCAATGCCTCTTCCAGCGCACGCATGGTGTTTACGTCCAGATCATTGGTAGGCTCGTCAAGCAGAAGGACATTTGCCTCTTCCTTCAGCATTCGGGCCAGATGAACGCGGTTTCTTTCGCCTCCGGAGAGCATCGAAACCTTTTTCTGCTGATCCGATCCCGGAGAAATTGAAGCGTGCCACATAGGCCCGGGAGTTGACCTGCCGTCTTGCCGAGCTGGATCGCATCCTCCCCGCCGGAGATCACTTCCCAGATGGTCTTGTCGGATCGAGGTCATCGCGGCTCTGGTCGACGTATGCAAGCTTTACGGTTTCTCCGGTCCTGAAGGTGCCGGAATCAGGTCTTTCCTGGCCGGTGATCATCCGGAAAAGGGTGGTCTTTCCCGCCCCGTTCGGTCCGATGACCCCCACGATCCCGCCCGGCGGAAGGGAGAAGGTCATCCCCTCCATAAGAATATTATCGCCGTAGGCCTTGCTCACGTTATCAGCCTCGATGACCACACTGCCCAGGCGGGGTCCGGGCGGGAATGTAGATTTCCAGCTCCTTTGACCTTTTTTCGATATCCTGACTGAGGAGCGCCTCATAGGAATTGATGCGCGCCTTCGCTTTTGCGTGGCGTCCCTTGGGAGACATCCGTATCCACTCGAGCTCACGCTGCAGGGTCTTCTGCCTCTCGCTCTCGGTCTTCTCCTCCTGCTGCAGGCGGTTTCTCTTCTGCTCCAGCCAGGAGGAGTAGTTCCCCTTCCATGGGATCCCCTCCCCCCGGTCAAGTTCCAGAATCCATCCGGCCACATTATCGAGGAAATAGCGGTCATGGGTCACTGCGATGACGGTACCGGGATAGCCCTGAAGATGGTGCTCCAGCCAGGCGACGGTCTCGGCATCGAGGTGGTTGGTGGGCTCATCCAGGAGCAGGATGTCCGGCTTCTGCAGAAGGAGTCTGCAAAGGGCCACGCGCCGCCTTTCCCCTCCGGAGAGGACCTTGACCGGCGTATCTCCCGGAGGACAGCGCAGGGCATCCATGGCCATCTCGAGACGCGAATCCAGGTCCCATGCATCCAGGGCATCCAGCTTCTCCTGCACCTTCCCCTGGCGTTCGATGAGCTTGTTCATCTCGTCATCCGACATCGGCTCGGCGAATTTCTCGATTGATGAGATTGTATTCGTTAAGGGCGTCCACTACCTCCTGGACTCCCTCCTCCACAATCTCCCGCACTGTCTTGTCGTTATCCAGTTCAGGCTCCTGCTCAAGAAAGCCTACGGTGTGGCCGGGGGAAAGGACCGTCTCTCCGTTGAACTCCTTGTCCTTTCCCGCAAGGATGCGGAGAAGGGAGCTTTTCCCTGACCCGTTGAGACCCAGGACTCCTATCTTCGCTCCATAGAAATAGGAGAGGTAGATATCCTTCAGGACCGGTTTCTTATCGTAATACTTGCTCACTCCGATCATGGAGTAAATGACCTTATTCGCTTCATTGCTCATCGTATTTCAAATCCTTTCTTTACAGGGCTATCAGACTTTTCCGTGGGCATATCCGGATCTGTGCTTTGAGAGAGCATTTCTTATAGGGTCGCCGCCACTGCTTCCGCAGGGGTAAACGTGTCGCCATGAGAGGACGGGGAGCGGGAATCCGGGCTTTTCAGGTAATTCAGAAATAGAACGGGATCATGACAGCAAGAAAAGCTACCCTTTATTCGCCATATCTTCAAGGACTTTGAGCTTTGTCCTTTCCCCCAGGGCTATGAGGACATCCCCCGGCTTGATGGTAGTCCTGAAGGTGGGGTTGAACCTCATGTCACCGCCCGAGCGCTTTATGGCCACAATAATGATCCCCAGTTCCCTGCCAATGCCGCACTCATCCAGGGTGGTCCCTGCGATGCTTGCTCCTTCGCGCACGCAGATCTCCTCCATCTGGAGGTCGATATTCCCTGCCGACGTCGCGAATTCGATGAAGTCGACGACCGACGGTTTGAGCACAGTATGGGCGATCCGCATACCCCCGATGTAATACGGTGAGACAACCCTGTCGGCGCCCGCCCTGAGAAGCTTCTGCTCAGAGCCTTCCTCTCCTGCCCTTGCAACGATATTCATATCAGGGTTGAGCACCCTGGCGCTCAATACGACATAGAGATTTTCCGCATCTGTCGGCAGAACGGATATGAGACCCCTGGCCCTCTCGATGCCTGCTTCCTTCAGAACCTCATCCTTTGTCGCATCTCCCCTCACGAAGAGGACATCGTTTTCGACGATATCACCGGCCACAGGCTCCTTTTCTATCACGACAAATCTGGCGTTTTTCTCCTTAAGTTCTTTACCGATCACGGTACCCATCCTCCCATACCCGCACACAATATAGTGGTCTTTCAGTTCTTTGATCTTCTTTTCCAATTTTCTCCTCCCGAATATCTCCTGTATTTCCCCTTCAACCAGTATCCTCGCCGAATTGTTGAGGGTATAGAGTATCGTGCCCACTCCCAAAACGATGAGGACAAGAGTGAATGCCCTGCCGGCATCCGACAGGTCATGCACTTCCCGGTATCCTACCGTTGTTATCGTGGTAATGGTCATGTAGAGGGCATCGAAAGCCGTCCATTTTTCGAGAATGACATACCCGGAGGTTCCGAAAAAGATCACGACCACGATCAACACGAGGGAAAAAACAAACTGACGTTTCACTCGTGTCATTTTTGTTCGCGAGCCTCTCTGCTCCCTTCATTGAAGAGCGTATCGAGCATCTCCCTGAATCTCCTCAGATGGGTCCCTTCCCAGTAAACGCTTCCGCAGGCTTTGCACCTCAGGAAGGTGCCGTGGTGAACGAATACATATTCCGGAACCATGTCCCTTACAGAATCTTTCTTCTCAATCTTGCCTAGTATACCATTGCACCGCGCACACCTGCCAGGTCCCGGTTCTTTCGCCGCGAAGGTTCTCATCACTTCCTTCACCTGCGCCAGAGAATCCTCCGCCCGCACAAACAAAAGGTTGTTCAGGTTCCTCATCTTGAGGAAGTGGGTGTCCCTCGTCAGGAGAACCCTCCCTTCCCTGAGTGCGAGCTTCAGGAGATCATTGTCGCTTATGTGGGGATAATAGAGGGTGTCGAATCCGAGGAGCCTAAGCCATCGTGCGAGACGGCCAAGCATAGCATCTGCGATGAAACGCACTTCATGGGAGGGTTCCCCGTTCATGAATAAACAAGGCAGGCCAGGCAAAACGCCTGACCTGCCGCTTCGAACTGTGACTAATTATTCTTCTTCAACTGCAGGCTCTGCAGCAAGGAGCGGCTGCAATTCCCTTTTTACAAAGGTGTGGCGGTACTTCTGCATACCAGTACCCGCAGGAACGATCCTGCCCATTATTACGTTCTCCTTTAATCCCCTCAGTTCGTCGATCTGGGCATTTAAGGCAGCCTCCGTCAGCACCCGCGTCGTTTCCTGGAAGGACGCGGCAGAGACCCAGCTCTCGGTGGTGAGGGACGCCTTTGTTATTCCCAGGAGAAGGGGTCTGCCCTGGGCGGGTGCTCCGCCGCCAGCCCTGACCTTTTCATTTTCCTCCTGGAAAAAGGCCCTGTCCACCTGCTCACCGATCAGGAATACAGTATCGCCAGGATCTTCGATCCTCACCTTCCTCATCATCTGCCGGACAATTGTTTCGATATGCTTATCATTGATCGAGACGCCCTGGAGCCGGTATACCTTCTGTACCTCGTCCACAAGATAGCTCTGAAGCTCATTGGGGCCAAGGATATCCAAAATGCTGTGGGGATTCACCGCGCCGTCCATCAACGGCTCTCCTGCCTTTACCCAGTCTCCCTCATGGACACTCACATGCTTGCCCTTGGGGATATGGTACTCTCTCTGTTCTTCACCGCCCTTCACAACGACAACCCTCATGCCCTTGTGAGCGCCGCGGAACTCCACGACACCGTCGATCTCGGTAACGATAGCCTGTTCCTTGGGACGCCGTGCTTCAAAGAGCTCCGCTACCCTCGGAAGACCTCCGGTAATGTCCTTTGTCTTTGTCGTTTCCCTGGGTATCTTTGCGAGGATATCCCCGGGGGAAACGATATCATTCTTGTCCACAAGGATATGTGCCCCGGACGGCAAGAGGTACCGCGCAAGGTTCGAGGAGCTTGGTATCTTGAGCGTCGCCTTGCCGTGCTCGTCTTTTATCGAGATCCTCGGTCTCATGGAGGCAGGGTAATCGATGATCACTTTATGGGAAAGGCCGGTGATCTCATCAACCTCTTCCTTGACCGATACGCCTTCAACGATATCACCGAGGGCGATCTTTCCGCCCACTTCGGTCAGTATGGGTGTCGAGTATGGGTCCCATTCAACGATCCTCTGACCGGCTTCAACCTTCTGACCTTCCTCAATCTTCAGTTTCGCGCCATAGACAAGATTGTACTTCTCTCTCTCCCTTCCATGACCGTCCACGATCGCGATAAGGGCATTTCTGTTGATCACTACGAGGGCGCCCTCTCTGTTCCTCACCGCATTTATGTTCAGGAACTTTATTTTGCCGTTGTTCTTGGCATCGAGCACTGCCTGCTCTATCACCTTTGTCGCGGCGCCGCCGATATGGAAGGTCCTCATGGTCAGCTGGGTACCCGGCTCGCCGATGGACTGGGCTGCGATGATGCCCACGGCCTCACCGATCTCAACGCTGTCACCCCGCGCCAGGTCCCTCCCGTAACACCTGCCGCAGACCCCGAACTTCGTCTGGCAGGTGAGAACCGACCGTATCTTTACCCTGTCAACAACAGCCTCTACTACTTTTTGAGCGAGCTCCTCAGTGATCTCGTTATTCTTCTTCACGATCACTTCCTTGGAATCAGGCTTATTGATATCTTCCACAGAGAACCTGCCGACGATCCTCTCCTCAAGGGGCTGGATTATCTCACCGCCCTCTATAAGGGATGTTACGGTGATCCCTTCTGCCGTACCGCAGTCTTCTTCGGTAATGATGACATCCTGGGCCACATCCACCAGCCTCCTGGTAAGGTACCCGGAGTTCGCGGTCTTCAGTGCGGTATCAGCAAGACCTTTTCGCGCTCCGTGTGTGGAGATGAAGTACTGGAGCGGGGTAAGCCCCTCTCTGAAGTTCGCGGTAATGGGGGTTTCGATAATTTCGCCCGAAGGCTTTGCCATCAGACCCCTCATTCCCGCAAGCTGACGGATCTGCGCAGCGCTTCCCCTTGCGCCGGAATCAGCCATCATGAAGATGTTGTTAAAGGATCGCCTCTCATTGAGTTCCTCCTCGGACAACTTCTTCCCTTCCTCTGCTCCCAGTTCGTCCATCATTTCCTTGGCGATACTCTCGGTGATGTTCGCCCATATGTCAATCACTTTGTTGTACCGCTCGCCGTGGGTAATGAGACCGTCGGCATATTGCTTCTGTATCTCCATCACTTCCTGCTCTGCGGCCCTTATCAGTTCGGGCTTTTTGGACGGGATGTGCATGTCTGCCATGCAGATGGATATCCCCGACTTCGTGGCCTGGTCGAACCCAAGCTTCTCGAGGTTATCAAGAAATACCACGGTGGCGCGCTTCCCTGCCTGCTTGTAGGTATGTTCTATGATCTTCGTCAGCTCCTTCTTGGTGATGTCCTTGTTGATAAACTGGAACGGTATGCCTTCGGGAAGGATCTCACTGAAGAGAACCCTTCCGCAGGTGGTTTCCACCATCTGCCCGTCTATTCTTACATTAATACCCTTATGGATATCCAGTTTCCCGGAATCATAGGCGATCCTCACTTCCTCAGGGTCGGAGAATATCGCGCGCCTGCCTTTTATGACGGACTTTTTCTTCATGGTGTTGAGAACTTCTTCGCAGGTCGTCTCCACGAGGAGGCCGTCCGCCCTCACCGTCACCGTTTCCTGTTTTTCCAGCTTGCCGGAATCATGGGCAGCCTTCACCTCGTCAGGGTCAGCATAGACTCTGCCCTTTCCCTTCGTCAGGTAGTAGATGCCCAAAACCATATCCTGCGTAGGCACCACAATGGGTTTGCCATTAGCAGGTGAAAGGATATTGTTCACCGACATCATCAACACCCTCGCCTCGACCTGAGCTTCAATCGAAAGGGGAACATGAACTGCCATCTGGTCTCCGTCGAAGTCTGCATTGAATGCGGTGCAGACAAGAGGATGCAGCTTGATGGCCTTGCCCTCGACAAGCACGGGATCAAAGGCCTGAATGCCAAGTCTGTGGAGGGTCGGCGCACGGTTCAGCAGCACAGGATGCTCTGCGATCACCTCTTCCAGGGCATCCCACACCTCGGGATGTTCTTTCTCCACCAGCCTCTTGGCAGCCTTCAGCGTAGTGGCAAACCCTTTTTCCTCCAGCTTGTTAAAGACAAAGGGCTTGAAAAGCTCCAGGGCCATCCTCTTGGGAAGCCCGCACTGATGGAGTTTAAGTTCGGGTCCCACTACGATGACCGAACGGCCTGAATAGTCGACCCTCTTGCCAAGGAGATTCTGTCTGAACCTTCCCTGTTTGCCCTTGATCATGTCGCTCAAAGACTTCAGGGGCCTCTTCGTTGCGGTCTTCAGCACCCTGCTTCTCCTGCCGTTGTCAAAGAGGGCATCAACCGCCTCCTGGAGCATCCTCTTTTCGTTCTTTATGATGACGCTGGGAGCCTTCAGCTCCATCAGCCGCTTCAGTCTGTTATTCCTGTTGATGACTCTCCGGTAAAGGTCATTGAGATCGGATGTGGCAAAACGGCCTCCCTCCAGGGGAACGAGAGGTCTCAGATCAGGGGGAAGTACGGGTACCGCATCCATGATCATCCAGTCCGGTCTATTCCCCGACAGCCTGAATGCCTCGATCACCTTCAACCTTTTGGTCAATTTCTTCTTGACACCTATGGAGGAAGCTTCCTTGATTTTTCCCTTCAGCTCGGCCGCAAGGGGATCAAGGTCCAGCCCCCTGAGAAGTTCCCGGATCGCCTCTGCCCCCATCCCTGCCTTAAACCGGGATCCGTACTCTGCGGTCTTTTTCTTGTATTCTTCGTCGGTGAGGAGTTCTTTTTCCTTCAGCGGCGTATCTCCAGGATCAATGACAATGTAGCTTTCAAAATAGAGGACCTTCTCAAGATGCCGCATGGTCATATCGATCAGGATACCGATCCTGCTGGGCACCCCCTTGAGGAACCAGATGTGCGCCACCGGCGTCGCAAGCTCTATGTGGCCCATGCGTTCCCGCCTTACCTTCGACTGAATGACCTCAACCCCGCACTTGTCGCAGACGACACCCCTGTGCTTCATCCTCTTATACTTGCCGCAAAGGCACTCCCAGTCCTTCACCGGGCCGAAAATCTTCGCGCAGAACAGGCCGTCCCTCTCCGGCTTAAAGGTACGGTAGTTAATGGTCTCCGGTTTTTTCACCTCCCCGTATGACCATTCCCGGATCTTTTCGGGTGAGGCAAGCTTTATTCTTATCGCTTCAAAATCGGTCGGATTCTTCGGTCTCTGAAAAAGGGCATAGACATCTTCTACCAAGACTTATTCCCCCTTGCTTTTTTTCTCCAGAAGCTCAACATCAAGACCAAGACTCTGGAGTTCTTTTATTAATACATGGAAAGACTCGGGAACCCCGGGTTCCAGAGTCGCATCACCTTTCACAATCGCTTCATACATCCGGGCCCGTCCGGTAACATCATCACTCTTTACCGTCAGGAATTCCTGCAGCGTATAGGAAGCTCCGTATGCTTCAAGTGCCCAGACTTCCATCTCACCAAGCCTTTGGCCGCCGAACTGCGCCTTGCCGCCCAGGGGCTGCTGGGTAACAAGAGAATATGGGCCGATGGAACGTGCGTGAATCTTGTCGTCCACAAGGTGGTGAAGTTTGAGTATGTACGTTTGTCCGACCGTGACCGGCTTGTTGAACGGTTCTCCCGTCCTGCCGTCATAAAGAGTGATCTGGCCTGACGAGGGGAGACCCGCTTTTTTCAGCATCTCTTTTATCTCGGACTCCTTCGCACCCTCAAAGACGGGCGTCGCCACATGAAAACCCAACGCCCTTGCAGCCCACCCGAGATGGGTCTCGAGGATCTGTCCAACGTTCATTCGAGAAGGAACTCCCAGAGGATTCAAAACAACATCTACCGGTGTTCCGTCAGGAAGGTAAGGCATGTCCTCTTCAGGCATCACCATGGCAACGACACCCTTGTTCCCGTGTCTGCCCGCCATCTTGTCCCCCACCTGAAGCTTGCGTTTCATCGCGATATACACCTTTGCAAGCTTGTTCACGCCCGGCGGAAGTTCATCCCCTCTCTTGACCCTGTCGACGCTTTCATCGTACCGCGTCTCGAGCCAGCGGATGTACTGGTTGGCCTCGTGGTTCATGGTCTCGATCTTTTCCCTGACATCCGCATCCGCAATCTTTACACGCAAAAGATGCTCATCCTTGATTCTCTCCAGATGCTTTTCGGTGAGCTTTTTCCCCGCGGAACAGATGACCTCTTTCGTCTTTGAATCCTTCACCTCTTCCTGTATCTTGCAGCCTGCAAGGAATTCCCTGATCCTTCTGAATTTTTCCTCCTTATTGATCCTCACCTCTTCTTCAAGGTCTCTCTGCAGCCGAGAGATGTCGTCTTCCTCTATGCTTTTGGCCCTCTCGTCCTTTTCCGTTCCCTTTCGAGAAAAGATACGCACGTCGACTATGATGCCCTCTATGCCGGGTGGCACGTAGAGACAGCTCTCCTTCACGTCCTCCGCCTTCTCACCGAAAATGGCCCTCAGCAATTTCTCCTCGGGAGTGAGCTGTGTCTCGCCCTTGGGGGTGACCTTGCCCACGAGGATGTCACCGGGTTTCACCTCGGCGCCGATCCTTATGATTCCGCTCTCGTCAAGGTCCTTAAGGGCCTCTTCTCCCACGTTCGGTATATCCCTGGTGACTTCCTCCGGCCCGATCTTCGTTTCCCTCGCCTCAAGCTCGAATTCCTCGATATGCACCGAGGTGAAGACATCTTCCTTCACCAGTCTCTCGCTTATCAGGATGGCGTCTTCGAAGTTGTACCCGCCCCAGGGCATAAAGGCTACAAGAACGTTCTTGCCAAGGGCCAGTTCCCCCCCGTCAGTGGACGAACCGTCAGCGAGGACATCATTCCGCTGCACCACATCTCCCACTGTCACTATGGGTTTTTGGTTGATGCAGGTTGCCTGATTCGACCTCTGGAACTTCACAAGACTGTAAATGTCAACGCCCCCGCCATCCTCGGACGTACGCACCACGATCCTTGACGCATCCACGCTCTCTACAACGCCGGCCTTTCTTGCAAGCACCAGGGCTCCCGAATCCCGGGCAGCCACGAACTCCATGCCGGTACCCACCACGGGCGCTTCTGTCTGGAGCAGCGGGACTGCCTGCCTCTGCATGTTCGAGCCCATGAGGGCCCTGTTGGCGTCATCGTTTTCGAGGAACGGGATGAGCGATGCCGAAACGCCCACGATCTGCTTTGGCGAAACGTCCATATACTGCACTTCCTGCGGGGGGACCATCTTGAAGTCGCCTCCCACCCTGGCAGAGACAAGCTCACCGACAAGATGCCCTTTCTTGTCGACCGGTGATGTCGCCTCGGCAATATTATATGTTTCACCCTCTATGGCAGAGAGATATTCAATCTCCTGGGTAACCCTCCCATTCACGACCTTCCGGTAGGGGACCTCGATGAAACCGAAATCATTCACCCTCGCATAGGAAGCGAGGGAGGTGATCAATCCGATATTCGGACCCTCAGGCGTCTCGATGGGACATATTCTTCCGTAATGGGTGGGGTGCACGTCCCTCACTTCAAACCCTGCCCTCTCCCTGGTAAGACCTCCGGGACCGAGGGCAGAGAGTCTCCTCTTATGGGTGATCTCTGACAAGGGATTGGTCTGATCCATGAACTGGCTCAGCTGACTGGAGCCAAAAAACTCCTTCACCGCGGCCATGACCGGCTTTGCGTTGATGATATCGTGCGGCATGGCCGTCTCAAGTTCGGTGAGCGTCATCTTCTCCTTGATAGCGCGTTCCATCCTCACAAGACCTATCCTGAACTGGTTTTCGAGAAGTTCCCCCACGCCTCTGATCCGCCGGTTCCCGAGGTGGTCGATATCATCCACCTCCCCTTTTCCCGTGCGGAGGTCGAGGAGGTAGTGCACGATCTCTATGATGTCTTTATCGGTGAGGACCCGGGTATCGAGCGGGATATCAAGGTTCAGCCTCTTGTTTATCTTGAGCCTTCCCACCGGCGACAGGTCGTAGCGTTTGGGATCGAAGAAGAGACCGTTGAACAGGTCCTTTGACGCATTCAGCGTCGGCGGTTCTCCGGGCCTCAGTTTCTTGTATACCTCGATGAGGGCCTCTCCCTGACTGCTCACCTTGTCCGTCAGCAGTGTGTCCCGCAACGAGGAGAGATATTTCACGTTGTCGATAAAGAGGAGACTGAGGGTATCGATCTTAAGGGCAAGTATCTTGTTAAATATCTCTTCTGTTATCGCCTCATTGCCCTCAAGCAGAACCTCCCCGGTTTCCGGGTCGATGATGTCCTTGAGGGTGATACGACCGACGATCTCTTCCTTCAGGATCGGTATCTCCTTGATCCCTGCAGTCTCCATCTTCTTGATGGCTCCTTTGGTGATCTTACTGCCCTCTTTAACGATCAGCTCCTTGGTATCTGACGCGATGATGTTCTTGACCGCCTTCACTCCTGCCAGGACATCGCTCACCACCCTCGTATGGGTGTTTCCCTTGATCTTTACGGTCTCGATGGGATAAAACGTCTTGAGAAGGTCTTCATTGCTGTATCCCAGCGCCTTGAGCACTATGGTTGCCGGAAGTTTCTTCCTCCTGTCGATGCGGACATAGAGGATGTCCTTTGTATCAAATTCAAAGTCAAGCCATGACCCCCGGGACGGAATAACCCTGGCAGAATAGAGGAGCCTGCCGCTGGCGTGGGTCTTTCCCTTATCATGGCTGAAGAAGACACCGGGAGAACCGGTGGAGCTGGCTCACAATGACTCTTTCGGTGCCGTTGATGATGAATGTCCCTGTCTCGGTCATGAGCGGCATCTCACCGATGTATACTTCCTGCTCCCTGGATTCTTTCAGTCTTTTGTTGCCGCCTTCCTCAGCCTCCCACAGGTTGAGTTTCACCCGTATCTTCAGCGGAGCCGCATACGTTATCCCCTTCTGCAGGGAATCCCTTATGCTGAACTTCGGCTCTCCGACCATGTACCCGATAAGCTCCACAGACGCGGTCTCGTTATAGTCCATGATCGGGAAAACGCCCTTAAAGGCTGCCTGTAATCCAGTGTCTTCCCGCTTGTCCATGGGAAGATCCTTCTGCAGGAATTTCTCATAGGAGCGCCTCTGGATCTCGATGAGGTTCGGCACCTCAAGAAAAAGCGGGACCTTGCCAAAATTTACTCTCTCTCTCAACTCCCTGGCCATATGTCTCCTTCTCTCTTTAGTTCAGAGCCGGGGGTTCAGAGTTCGGTGACAGCAATCAGACAGTGACAACTGCTCCGAACTCAGAACCAACTGCTCCGAACTCTATTTTACTTCTACTTTCGCGCCCTGCTCCTCAAGCTTCGCCTTGATGGATTCTGCCTCTTCTTTCGCAACCCCGGTCTTCACGGGTTTGGGGGCGCCGTCAACGAGGTCTTTCGCTTCCTTCAGACCGAGGCCGGTCAGCTCTCTCACAACCTTAATGACCTGTATCTTCTTGTCTCCGGCAGCTACGAGAATAACGTCAAAGCTCGTCTTTTCCTCAGCAGCCGGGGCCGCTGCCGCTGCCGCTCCAGGTGCGGCTGCAATAGCCACCGGCGCTGCGGCGGTAACGCCGTACCTCTCTTCGAATTCTTTTACGAACTGAGACATATCGAGAATTGTCATGTTGTCGATAAACTCAAAAACCTGCTCCTTTGTCACTGCCATTATGTAAACCTCCTTCTTTTGTAATATATTGTCCGTTATGTGTTATCTGCGTGAACTTCCCATCCTTTACACATCACGCTTCACGTTTTGTTTTCAAAGCGCTTACCGCGTATGCAAAACTGCTTACGGTTGCCGACAATGCAGCGGCCATCTTGCTGGCGGGTGCCTGGAATGCGCCGGCGATCATTGACAAAAGCACTTCCCTCGGCGGCAGGGCTGCAATAGCCTTGACCTCATGCGCTGTATAGAGCTTCCCTTCGATCACGCCTCCGCTGAGCTTGAGTTTCTCGTTCTTTTTGGAAAACTCAATCACCTTTTTGGCGGTCGTTACAGGATCCTTATACCCGATGGCTACAGCCACCGGCCCTTTGAACGCACCCTTTGCCACCGATACGGGGGTATCCTGGGATGCAAGACGGGCAAGGGTATTCTTCACCACCCGGTAATCAACGCCGCTACCGCGAAGGAGCCTTCTAAGCTCGAATAGTTCTGCAACCGTCATGCCCTTGTAATCCGTTAAGATTACCGCTTTAGCCTCTGAGAACCTTTCCTTGAGTTCTTCAATTACCTGTCCTTTCTCTTCCTTTCTCAGACTATCCTCCTTTCCCAGAGACTCTCTTTTTATTTCCATTCCTCTGAACCGCCCACAGGCCGCGACACAGGCGCTTCAAAGGACTGTCTCGGCAGGCTGCCCGTCCGTCCGCCGCAGGCGGACGAAGCGAAACAATTAAGGAAACCACCTACTGTCTCTGACAAGATATCAAAACGGACAATGTCCGCACGTAAAACCGTGTAAGCAGGGTGCGAGGATTCCAAGATTCGAGGGTCCCAGAACGTCCCTTGAATCCCTGGTCCCTTGAACCCTTTATTTACTTGCCGATACCTTCCCCACGTCGACCCTGACGCCGGGCCCCATAGTGGATGACACCGCGATCTTCTTCAGATATTTCCCCTTGCTTGTACCCGGCTTTGCCTTCACAACGGCCTCGATGATAACCCGTGCATTATCCAGAAGTTTTTCGGCATCGAAGGACACTTTTCCAATGGGGACATGTATGATCCCGGCTTTTTCCGTCTTGTACTCGACCTTTCCTGCCTTTATCTCCTTCACCGCCTTCGTTACATCAAACGTCACCGTCCCGAGTTTCGGATTCGGCATCAATCCCCTTGGGCCGAGAATCTTTCCCAGCTTTCCGACAAGACCCATGATGTCAGGCGTCGCCACCGCGTTGTCGAAATCCAGCCAACCCTTCTGTATCTTCTCAACCAGGTCCTCTGCTCCCACGAAATCGGCACCGGCATCCCGTGCCTCCTTTTCCTTCTCTCCCTTTGCAAAAACAACGACCCTCACTTTCTTCCCCATACCATGGGGAAGCACGACGGTTCCCCGTACCATCTGATCGGACTTCTTCGGATCAACACCGAGGTTCAGGGCCATATCAACCGTCTCGTCGAATTTTGTATACGTGGCCTGCTTCACAAACTTGATCGCCTCTTCCAGGGAATACTCCTTCCCTGCTTCCACTTTCTGCATGGCAGCGTCCATCTTTTTCCCCATCTTCAACCTCCAAGCTCCAATTTCTTATTCATCAGTTCACGGTCATTCTTCTTGTCAGTCAACGATATCGACACCCATGCTCCGTGCGGTGCCGCGGATGATCAGGGCGGCCTCCTCAACAGAATGGGCGTTCAGGTCCGGAAGCTTCGTCTTCGCAATCTCCATAACCTGGGCAGACGTCAATTTCCCTACCTTTTCCTTGTTGGGCACCCCCGATCCCTTAATGATGCCCGCAGCTTTCTTGATCAATTCCGACGCTGGCGGCGTCTTTGTAATGAACGTAAAGGACCTGTCCTGATACACCGTGAGAACAACAGGAATGATGGTGTCACCCATCGCCTGTGTCTGCGCATTGAACGCCTTACAGAATTCCATTATGTTGACACCGTGGGGACCCAATGCAGGGCCAACGGGGGGCGCCGGATTGGCCTTTCCCGCCGGTATCTGCAACTTAACCTGAGCAATCACTTCTTTCTTAGCCATCTAACCCTCCAAAATTAGTGCATAGTGCATAGTTCACAGTTCGCAGTTTCCGTCTATGAACTCTGAGCTATGAGTCATGAACGAATTACGCTTTTTCCACCTGGAAGAAATGAAGTTCCACGGGAGTCTGCCTTCCGAAAATACTGACCATCACCTTTAACCTCCCGTGATCCATATCCACCTCATCGATATAGCCCAAGAAGTTGGTAAAGGGCCCGTCGATAATCCTGACGGGTTCTGCCTTCTGGAACTGTGTCTTCACCTGAGGCGCCGGCCCTTTTTCGAGCTGCTGGAGAATGATCTCGACCTCTTCTTCCGGGATGGGTATGGGCTTGGTCCCGCCCACGAAACCGGTGACCCTGGGGGTGCTCCTCACCAGATGCCATGTCTCGTCATCGAGGTCCATCTCCACAAGGATATATCCGGGATAAAATTTCTTATCGCTCTCCCTCTTTTTCCCGGCCTTCAGTTCGATGACCTTCTCCGTGGGGATAAGGATCCTTGATATCTTTTCCTTGAGGTCCTTCTTCCCGGCCCTGTCCTCTATGCTGAGCTTCACCTTCTCCTCGAAGCCCGAATATGTATGCACAACGTACCAGTTTTTCGTCATTCTCCTACCTTAATGCGACCTTCACAATTTTCGAAAGACCGAGGTCCACGACTCCCAGGAAAAGGGATATTATTATCGAAATGATGATAACAACCCATGTGGAGCCGATGAGTTCTTCCCTGCTGGGATAGACGACCTTCTTGATCTCGATCTTCACTTCTTGAAGAATTCCTTAATTTTGTTCATCATAACCCTTATTCCCCTCGCTGTTCACGCTCCGCCGTGAACCATTGTATTGGCAGGCCAGGAGGGATTTGAACCCCCATCCCTCGGATTTGGAGTCCGATGCTCTAGCCGTTAGAGCTACTGGCCTATTCCTCATTCAGTCCCTGAGTCTCCTGTCCTGAGCCGACAGAAAAGACCTCCTGTATCCATGACTGCTGATTATCAACTGTCGCTATGCCTTTGTCTCCTTGTGCATCGTGTGACGCCTGCAGGTCCTGCAGTATTTCTTTATCTGTATCTTGTCGGTGGTATTCTTCTTGTTCTTCATACTGGAATAATTCCGGTTCTTACATTCCGTGCATTGAAAAAGTATTATATCTCTCATGGTCGTTTACTCTATCACTTCGGTGACGACGCCTGCACCCACGGTCCTGCCGCCTTCCCTGATGGCAAATCTCAGTTCCTTCTCCATGGCTATCGGCGCTATCAGTTCCACCACCACACTGATATTGTCCCCAGGCATCACCATCTCTACCCCTTCAGGCAGGTGCGCTACCCCCGTGACGTCCGTCGTCCTGAAGTAAAACTGCGGCCGGTATCCATTGAAAAACGGCGTGTGCCTGCCACCCTCTTCCTTCGTCAATATATATACCTCCCCCTTGAACTTCGTGTGCGGCGTGATGCTCCCAGGCTTCGCCAATACCTGTCCCCTCTCTACTTCATCCTTCCCCGTCCCACGCAGCAATACCCCTATGTTGTCCCCTGCCCTTCCTTCATCCAAAAGCTTCCTGAACATCTCCACTCCCGTGGCCACCGTCTTCTTCGTCTCTCCCAACCCTACTATCTCTACTTCCTCGCCTACCTTCACGATGCCCCTCTCTACTCTCCCCGTCACTACCGTCCCACGGCCCGATATCCAAAATACGTCCTCTATCGGCATCAAAAACGGCTTGTCTATCGGCCTCTCAGGCGTCGGTATATAGCTGTCCACCGCATCCATCAGCTCATGTATGCTCTTGTACTCCGCCGCGTTGCCGATCCGTGCTCGCTGACTCTCATCGCCTTCAACGCACTGCCCTTTACGATCGGTATCTTGTCCCCAGGAAACTGATACTTCGATAAGTAGCTCCCTCACTTCAAGCTCCACCAGGTCCAACAGCTCAGGGTCGTCCACCATGTCCGTCTTGTTCATGTATACCACTATGTACGGCACCCCTACCTGCCTCGCCAGACAGTATGTGCTCCCTCGTCTGCGGCATCGGCCCGTCTGCCGCCGATCACCACCAGTATCGCCCCGTCCATCTGCGCCGCTCCCGTGATCATGTTCTTCACATAGTCCGCATGCCCCGGACAGTCTACATGCGCATAATGCCTCTTGTCCGTCTCATACTCCACGTGCGCTGTCGCTATCGTTATCCCCCTGGCCTTCTCCTCAGGCGCGTTGTCTATCCTGTCATACGCCCGGTACGTCGCCTGCCCCTTAAACGCCAGTACCTTCGTGATCGCCGCCGTCAACGTCGTCTTGCCATGGTCTACGTGCCCTATCGTCCCTACGTTTAATGAGGCTTTCGTCCTCTCAAATTTTGCCTTTGCCATCTTCCTCCTTCCTCAATGAAGCACCTAGTACTGTCAGTCTCTGACATTCACCTGCATTACCGATCATCAGCTCGATACCACGCCTGCCACATTCATGGAGCCCATGACCGGAATCGAACCGGTGACCTCATCCTTACCAAGGATGTGCTCTGCCGACTGAGCTACATGGGCATTCTCAAGGCAATGAGCAATTAGCTATCGGCGCTCGGCTTCCAGCTAAGATCGTATTCTTCATTACTGACAGCTACATCGCTGACTGCTGATCACTGTCTCTGGAGCGGGAAACGGGATTCGAACCCGCGACCCTCAGCTTGGAAGGCTGACGCTCTACCACTGAGCTACTCCCGCACTCATTGCCTGTGCTCAGTTTGTCGAGTTTATTAGCCCGGCGTATACGTGCCCGCCATACGCCCAAACTCAGAAACAACTCCATCACTTAAACTCTCTCAGCATATGGTGGAGAGGGGAGGATTTGAACCTCCGTAGGCTACGCCAACGGGTTTACAGCCCGTCCCCTTTGGCCACTCGGGTACCTCTCCATCTACTCTCGGGGTTGGGTTGAGGATCGGTTTTTCACCAATCCCAAAATCCTAATCCCTGCCACCTTCTCAGTTGGAGCCACCGAAGGGAATTGAACCCCCGACCCGCTGATTACAAATCAGCTGCTCTGCCAGCTGAGCTACGGTGGCTTCAAGAGGCAATAGTTCACCTCTGAGTCTTTTAATCAAGTGATTAATCTAAAAAAACAATTATATAATGGTCAAGCCTGAATTTGCAAGGAAAAATTATATTATCACAAGAATCCTTAGAATTTCTTGTTTTTTATAGATGATCTCTGTCTCAAAACCTCAAAGAGAGCTACTCCGGCAGCCACCGATGCATTGAGAGAATTGATCTTCCCCCTCATCGGGATATTTACAATGGTATCACAATGTTCCTTCACCGTCTTCCTTGCACCCTTCCCTTCGGAGCCGATGACGAGGGCAAGGGGAACGGTGAGGTCCGCTTCCCACAATGCCGGGTGGTCACCCGCTTCAGAACCGACTACCGTTATTCCCTTTTCTTTCATCTCCCGCATGGCATGCTTGATGTTCGAAACCATGGAAACAGGGATATACTCAACTGCTCCCGCAGAGGTTTTTGCTACTTCAGGGCCAAGGCCAGCCGACCTGTGGGACTGGATAATGACACCGTGAACGCCTGCTGCATCCGATGACCTCAGTATGGCTCCGAAATTCCGAGGGTCTTCTATACCATCAAGGATAACAAACAATGCCGGTTCGTTCCTTTTCGCCGGGATCCCGAGGAGTTCGTCAAGACCGATATATTCTTTCCGTACCCCCCTGGCGGCCACCCCCTGATGTCCCCTGGGGAACCTGCGGTCAAAAAAAGTGGGATCAGGGGTTTCTATAGGAATCCCTCTCCTCGCCGCCTCTCGCCTCACGTGCCCCACCTTTTCATGTCTGCCGGATGAAATATACACCGTCTTTATATCCTTTCCCGCCGTGAGGGCTTCGAGAACAGGGTTAAGGCCATAAATCCATTCATCGGAATGCATGATCAGTCAGTTTTCCTGCAGCCAGATTGCTCGATTTGCCGGGCGATAAGCGATTCGGCCTCCAGCAGTGTATAACAGCTTATCAAATAAAGCAAAAATCTGTCAACGGAAAGCAGGAGATGAACTGAATGCGTTCAGCGCAAAAAAAATCCAGCGGGCATATCAATGCTATCCGTCCCCCTTCATTTTTCCTATTTACATAGTTCCCCATAGAAAGCTATACTAACACGCTATTTTTCTTTAGCTCATTCGCGAAAAAATTCTTCGCGGATCATGAAGGAGGGACGGATGGTGAGAGTGTTGGCTACGGCGCTGATGTATCTTGCGACTCTCTTGATAGGAG
Source organism: Nitrospirota bacterium (assembly GCA_963699545.1). Classification (GTDB taxonomy): domain Bacteria; phylum Nitrospirota; class Thermodesulfovibrionia; order Thermodesulfovibrionales; family UBA9159; genus JAMCQB01. The sequence goes on from CAVOUE010000012.1 coordinate 49,102, forward strand.
GCAGCATCGCCATCGCTCAGGAACAGCTCCCTCTCGTGAATTCCATTGAAGTGAAGGGGCTGAAGAGGATCGAAGAGGGCGCCGTAAAATCAAAGATCACCCAGAAAGCGGGTGAGCAGCTCTCCAATGAAAAGATCACCGAAGACATTAAGAACATCTTCAAGATGGGATACTTCGACGACGTGAAAACAGAGATCGAAACACTGGAAGGCGGCATAAAGGTGATCTATATCGTTAAGGAAAAACCCACGGTCATCCGCGTCGAGTTCCAGGGCAATGATGAGGTAAAGGACGATACGCTGAAGGAGAAGACCACGATAACCGTAGGCGCCATCGCAGATACAACGCTCATCCAGGACAACGCAGGCAAGCTCCAGCTCTATTACGAGGAAGAGGGTTACTGGCTCGCGAGGGTCGTCCCGGTGATCAATAAGGTGAGCGAGAACGAAGTTTACCTCACCTATCAGATCGATGAAGGGAAAAAGGTCAGGGTGAGGAAGATAACCATCGTCGGCAACAAGGTGATCTCGGCAGGAAAGATCACGGGCGCGATGAAGACAAGCACCTGGAAAATTTACTCGTTCATTACGTCGTCAGGATACTACAGGAAAGAGACGATGAATGCTGACCTCGAAGCGATAAGAGACGTTTACTTTAATAACGGTTTTGTCAAGGCCGTGATATCTGACCCTGAGATACAGCTCGATCCTGACAAGAAAGGCATGAGCATAACCATTCAGGTGTCCGAGGGAGACCAGTACAAGATCTCGGCGGTGACCCTCTCCGGGAATAAGGTTTTCCCGGAGAAAGAGCTGAGCAGGCTGATAACCTCTGCCCCTGGCCAGGTGTTCAGCAAAGAGAGATTAAGGAAGGACATCTCTTCCATGACGGACCTCTACACGCAGAACGGATATGCGCTGGCAAATGTCTTCCCGGAGATCGTTCCCGATGATGCCACAAAACAGCTCGCCCTGAGCTACAAGGTGGAAGAAGGGGAGATGTACCGTATCGGAAGGGTCGAGATATCCGGCAATACAAAGACACGTGATAAGGTCATACGGCGCGAAATACGCATGGACGAAGGCGATATGTTTAACAGTGCCCTGTTGAAAAGAAGTTACGAGAGACTCAATAACCTTAACTTCTTCGAAGCGGTGGACATGGCCCCGAAGCCGAGATATGAAGAAAAGGTACTGGACATCGACGTCAAGGTGAAGGAAAAGGCCACCGGGTTCCTGAGCGTGGGTGGTGGTTACAGTTCTGTGGACAAGCTCATCGGAATGGTGGATATCACTCAGGGAAACCTCTTCGGACGCGGGCAGTATCTCAAACTGAGGGGTGAATTGGGCGGTCAGTCACAATTTTATGAATTATCCTTCAAGGACCCGTGGTTCATGGACATGCCCATCTCCTTCACTGCTGATCTGTACAGCACACAGAGAGACTACATCGATTACAGCAAGAAAGCGGTCGGTTTCGGATTTGGCTTCGGAAAGGAGCTCGGCGAATTTTGGGGTGCAAGCATATCGTATAACATCGAAAGGGCGACCATCTACAATGTGAGCGACACCGCCTCCAGCGTCATACGGGAACAGATAGGCACCGCAACGACCAGCAGCATAACGCCGTCAATAACGAGGGATTCCCGCGATAATTACCTCGACCCTTCAAGAGGGTCGAGAAACTCAGTGTATTTCACGTTTGCCGGCCTTGGCGGTGATAATGCCTTTATCAAGACCCTTGGAGACTCAGCATGGTTTTTCCCTGTGGGGAGCACTACCATCGCGCTGAGGGGTCGACTTGGATATGCACAGGGGATATTCGACAAGACCCTTCCGCTTTATGAAAGATTCTGTGTAGGAGGAATTTACACCGTGCGAGGACTCGGTTACTGCGAGGCCGGACCGAAGGACGACCAGGGGGAGCTCATCGGAGGGACAAAGGAGCTCATATTCAACGCGGAGTACATATTCCCCATACTCTCCGAACTGAAGCTCAAGGGAGTTGTATTCGCCGATGCAGGGAATGCGTATGACTCAGACCAGCCCATCAACCCCGGGAAGCTCCGGTACACCGCAGGCGGAGGGATCCGGTGGATTTCCCCCATGGGTCCCATAAGGGTTGAATGGGGATATAATTTAAAGAAGCAAGAGGGAGAGAGCTCTAACAAGATCGAATTCACCTTCGGCAGTTTCTTTTAAGCAAACGGAGAACGTGCTAAGGCCAGCGCCCTCTCTCTGCGGCATCGTCAGGCGCGCCACGTCTTCTGTGCACCACGTGAACATGTGAATATGTGAAAGGGAGGATATGATGAGCAAGAAAGCAGCGGTGATGGTTTTTTTTGTGCTCTGTGCAGTGGTTTCTGTTTCGCTTCTGGCGAACGTTGCCTCTGCAGCAGAGGTCGGAAAGACAGGAGCGGATATCGCGAAGATAGGATATGTTGACCTCAGGGTTGCCCTGAACGAGTCTGATGCAGGCAAAAAGGCAAAGAGCGAGCTTGAATCCATGATAAAGACGAAGCAGACGAGCATTGACGAGAAAGGGAAATCCATAGAGAAGCTGAAAGGGGACTTCGAAAAGCAGGCTTCCGTGCTCTCCGGTGAAGCAAGAAAGTCAAAGGAAGAGGAGATCGAGAGACTGGTGAGGGATTACCAGAGGATGGTCCAGGATGCCCAGAACGATGTGAAGAAGAAGGAAACCGAAGTCACCGGATCCATCCTCAAAGAGTTACGGGAGGTGGTTGATAAGATCGGTCAGGAGGAAGGATACTCCCTCATCCTGGAGAACGTGGAAGGGATCATCCTCTTCTCAAGGAAAGATCTTGATATCACCACTAGGGTAATCAAGAATTTTAACGAGGCAAGGGCCAGGCAAAAGAAATAGCAGCCACACGTGAGAAAGAAAACATTTTTTGTGCACTCCACTCCGGAATCCCCCTTTCCTGAAAGGAGACCAAGGGGGGTTACTTTGCGCGGAATTTCTCTGTGAAACTCAAAGAACTCGCATTAATGCTCGACGGAGAAGCTGCGGGAGATCCCGAGACAGAGATACGGGGCGCCGCGGGCATCCATGAGGTGAAGGAGGGAGAGGCCACATTCCTGGCTAATACCAGGTATCTGAGGGAATGTGCAGAGAGCAAGGCGTCCTGCGTCATCGTCAGGAATCTTATCCCGGATATGGGGAAGCCGCAGATCATCGCAAAAAACCCGCTCTATGCCTTCGCGAGATTACTGGAGCACTTTTATGTCGCGCCTTATAAGTCAGCCGGGATAAGCTCTGCTGCCTTCGTATCCCAAAAGGCCAGGATAGGGAACAATGTCTCGATCCATTCTTTCGTCTTTATTTCTGATAATGCGGTGGTAGGCGATGACACCGTTCTCTATCCGGGAGTCTTTGTCGGTGAAGATACGGTCATCGGGAAACAATGCCTCCTCCATCCCAATGTGACGGTTCGCGAGAAGGTACGGATCGGCAATCGCGTGATAATCCATGCCGGTTCTGTCGTGGGCGCCGACGGTTTCGGCTACGTGATGGAAGACGGCAGACATCACAAGATACCGCAGGTCGGCGGCGTCATTATCGAGGATGATGTGGAGATAGGAGCAAATGTTACGATCGACAGGGCGACAACAGGGAATACCTTTATCGGGAAGGGCACAAAGATCGACAACCTCGTCCAAATTGCCCACAACGTTCGCATCGGGGAGCATTCCATCATCGTTTCCCAGGTGGGAATCGCGGGGAGTACCGAGATAGGGAACTACGTGGTTCTCGGAGGACAGGTGGGAGTGGCTGACCATGCGAAGATCGATGACGGCGCTATGGTCGGGGCCCAGTCCGGGGTCTTCGGTCACCTCGAAAAAGGGATCCACTCGGGCAGTCCCACTATCCCGCACAGGGACTGGCTGAAATCGGTATCGCTTTTTGGGAAACTCCCGGAACTCCACAAGAAGATAAAGGAGCTTGAAGAGAAGATCAAGGTGTTGGAAAGGAGGCAGTCATGATGGATGTAAAAGAGATACAGAAGTTCCTCCCTCACAGGTATCCTTTTCTTCTGGTCGACAGGATACTGGAAATGGAACCCGAAAAAAAAGCCACGGGCATTAAGAATGTCACGATCAACGAACCGTTCTTTGTGGGCCATTTCCCGGGGAATCCTATAATGCCGGGGGTCCTGATTGTAGAGGCGCTGGCCCAGGTTGCCGGACTTATGGCCTTTGCTTCAGGCGTGCAGGGTGATACGGTATACTTCATGAGCATAGAGAAGGCAAAGTTCAGAAGACCCGTCGTACCCGGTGACCAGCTCAGGCTTGAGATCATCAGGACCCAGCAGAGGGGGAATGTCTGGAAGTTCTCAGGGGTTGCCACGGTGGACGGAAAACTCGCGGCAGAGGCCGACTTCACCGCAATGGTTGTGCAGAAAGATCAGGGTGAGGAGTCGTGATGACAACAGAGATCCATTCAACGGCAATTGTCGACAAAGAGGCGCTCATTGATGAGAATGTATCCATTGGTCCTTTTTGCATAATAGGCAAAGGTGCGCGGATCAGAAAGGGCTCAAGGCTTGTCTCTCACGTGGTCGTGGAAGGGAAAACAGAAATTGGTGAAGGATGCCAGATATACCCTTTTGCGAGCATAGGATTTCCCCCTCAGGATATTAAGTACAAAGGTGAGGAAACCGGGGTGAAGATAGGCAACAACAATATAATAAGGGAGTATGTGACCATTCACAGGGCGTCAGTTGCTGGACACGGCGTCACCACAATCGGAAACAATAATTTTCTTCTTGCATATGTGCATGTCGCACATGACTGCGCGATAGGGAACAATGTCGTACTGGTAAACCTTGCAACACTGGCAGGGCATGTGGTTGTCGAGGACTACGCGTATATCGGGGGCATTGTCGCTATCCATCAGTTCACCAGGATCGGAGCGTATGCAATGGTCGGAGGTTTCAGCGGTATTGGTCAGGACATACCGCCATATACAATGGCCTCAGGACCAAGGGCAAAGCTCTTTGGCCTGAACACGGTGGGCCTTAAAAGGCATGGGTTCACTGACACAACGGTTGCCGAACTAAAAAAGGCATACAAGATACTCTTCAGGGAAAAACACACATTAAAGGAAGCCATTAAGAAGGTTCAGGCAGACCTGCCCTATACGGATGAGATAAAGCACCTCATTGAGTTCATCGAGAAGAACAAAAGAGGCATCTGCAGATAAGAAAAGGATTCTGGAGCAAATCCTGATGATAGCGGCCATGAAGAAACATTTGATCGGGGCCTTGGTCACCCCGCCTTTGGCCTTCATGTAAACTCCTTACCGTCGCTTCGTCATAAATAAGAGTACTGCGACTATTCCACATTTTTGAGGGGCTGACGCCATGAACTCAGCTATGAAAGACAAAGGCAAAGGCAAAGGCAAAGGCAAAGATGCGAAAGTCATCGGACTCATCGCAGGTATGGGCGAATTGCCGAAAGCCGTCGCCTCTGAAGCAAGGGACAAGGGCTTTCATGTCGTTGCCGTCGCCCTCGAACACCTCGCCGACAAGAAACTGGCATCCCATGTTGACGAAATAAAGTGGGTAAATGTGGGCAAACTGGGCACGATCATAGAATCCCTGAAGCGCTCCGGTGTTGAACGGGCGGTCATGGCGGGGAAGGTCCCCAAGGCCCTCCTTTACAAGGGCAATATCACCCCGGACCTCAGGGCAATGAAACTCCTTTTCACCCTGAGGGACAAAAGCGATGATTCTATACTCCTTGCTATCACGAAAGAACTTGAAAAAGACGGCATCACGCTTTTGAACACCACCGATTTCTGCCAGAGCATGCTCACGCCTGAAGGACTGTTGACGGAGGAAGGCCTCACGGAGGATGAATGGAAGGATGTCAGGTTCGGGTGGAAGATCGCCAGGGAGATGGGACGGCTGGATATCGGGCAGACCGTTGTGGTAAAAGGACAGGCGGTGATGGCGGTGGAAGCCATAGAGGGAACCGACGAGGCGATAAAACGAGGGGGATCTACGCCCGGGAGGGTGCGGTCGTAGTGAAGGTCAGCAAGCCGTTTCAGGACATGAGATTCGACGTCCCTGTGGTGGGTCTCGATACGCTGATGGCCATGGTCGAGGTAAAGGCGAGGGTCCTGGCGCTGGAAGCAAGGAAGAGCATAGTGCTCCAGAAGAAACGCTTTCTGAAGGAGGCTGAAGAGGCGGGGATATCAGTCGTGGGGTTCCTCGGCGAGTGCTGATATCGGCTTGATTAAATACGGCAAAATGTTTAGTATATTAGATTAAATTTCTGGAGGTGTGATTATGTTTTCAGATATCGCCTATGCAATGGGGCCGGCACCACAGGCCGGACAGGGAGGAGCAGGTTCCATGCTCACCAGTTTTCTTCCCCTCATCCTGATATTCGTCATCTTCTATTTTCTCCTCATCAGACCTCAGCAGAAGAGGGCAAAGGAGCACCGGCAGATGTTGGAGAACATTAAGAAGGGTGATAAGGTGATCACGTCGGGAGGAGTATACGCCGTTGTCGAAAGCGTTGGAACAAATACCGTTGTGCTGAAGATCGCCGAGAATGTGAAGGTCAAATTCGGGAAGGGAAACATTGCTGCCGTCAGGCCTCCGTCTGAGGAAGACTGATCCCGGACCGCATATCGGCGCGCATGAGGAAGGCTGAACACGTCCTCGGCTGCGAATTCAATCTTTTCATAAATACCATCAGAATGGTTCAGGAGGTTATGGATACGCAATGAAGAAAAAGATTCTCTGGAGATTCATCCTCATCGGGATCACCGTTGTTCTTGCCCTCGTTTTCTTTCTTCCCAATACGCCGTTATTTCAGTACATGCCTGCGTGGTGGAAGAACACCATGCCGAACAAGGGGATAACGCTTGGTCTTGACCTTCAGGGGGGAGTCCATCTCGTATTTGAGGTGGAGGGCGACAGGGCCGTGGAGATCACCACGGAGAGGATAGGACAGTCTATCAAGGACACACTGGGGAAAAAGAAGATCGCTGCAGAGGTGAACAGGAACGGTCTCTTCCTCACGGTCTCGCCCAATTCCATAGAGGTAAGGAAGGCTGTTGAAGACAACTATCCCTCACTCACCGCTGTAGAGACAGGGACAAAACTCGTTTATAAGCTTTCAGAGAGGGAAGCGGGCAGGACAAAGGAGACCTCGGCGGACCAGGCACTCGAAACTATCCGAAACAGGATCGACCAGTTCGGTGTCGCAGAACCGACCATTCATCGGCAGGGGACCAATGAGATCGTGGTCCAGCTCCCGGGGATAAAGGACCCGAAACGCGCCATAGAGATCATCGGGAAGACCGCACAGCTTGAGTTCAAGCTTGTGGATGATGCATCGACTGTGGCAGCTGAAGATCCCTGCGGCCGTCAGACCGGGAGAAGAAGATGCCCTGCTGGCAAAGTTTGCCGGAAAGATACCTGCTGATGACGAGATCCTCTTCGAGAAGTCGGTGAACAGGGAGACCGGTGAGGTCAGAAAAAGACCGATCCTTCTGAAGAAACAGGCGCTGATGACGGGGGACCTCCTCACCGAGGCGAAGGTGAACATCGACCAGAGGTTCAACGAGCCCTATGTCTCCATAACCTTCAATGCGGTGGGTGCAAAGCTTTTTGAGGATATCACTGCGGCGAACGTTAAAAGGAGGACTGGCCATCATCCTTGACGGGAGCGTCTATTCAGCCCCCGTGATACAGGAGAGGATATCCGGTGGAAATGCACAGATCACGGGGAGATTTTCCATGGATGAGGCAAAGGACCTCGCCATCGTGCTCAGGGCGGGCGCACTTCCGGCGCCGGTAAAGATGCTCCAGAATGTCACGGTCGGACCGTCCCTCGGAACGGACTCCATCGAGGCGGGAAAAATGGCCGGCATCATCGGGACCGTCCTTGTGGTCATCTTCATGATCATCTATTACAGGCTTTCGGGAGTGATCGCAGATTGTGCCCTCGCCCTGAACATCGTGCTCCTCCTCGGCGCCATGGCGTCCCTTAACGCCACGCTGACGATGCCGGGCATCGCGGGAATCATCCTCGCCATCGGCATGGCGGTGGACTCCAACGTGCTGATGTTCGAGAGAATAAGAGACGAACTGAAGACAGGAAAGACCCCGAGGGCGGCAGTGGATTCGGGATACGACAAGGCCTTCTGGACGATATTCGACTCCCATGTGACCACCCTCATCACCGCGGCGGTCCTCTTCCAGTTCGGCACAGGACCGATAAAGGGGTTTGCGGTGACCCTGAGCCTCGGCGTTGCCATAAATCTCTTTACCGCTCTCATAGGTACAAAATCGATATTCGACCTCATCAACAGCAGGCAAGAGGTCAGGAAGCTGAGCATATAGGAGGCAGGATGTTAGAACTCATCAAGGATACAAAGATCGATTTCCTCGGGAAAAGAAAATTCGCATTCGTTTTTTCAGGGATACTCTCGATCATAGGAATCATCACCATTGTCCAGATAGCGAACGGAAGGGCGAACCTGGGGATAGACTTTGCGGGGGGCACGTCCATGCAGCTTAAGTTCGAGAGGCCCGTAAACCTCCACGAGGTGAGAAAGGCCCTGGAAGAAGGCGGTGTCAAGGACTTCGACCTCCAGGATCTCCCCGCAGTGAAGAAGATTCTCATCAGGGAGAAAAAGACCACTCAGCAGCTGGGGCAGGTCTCGGAGATGATCACGGGGATCATCAGCAAGAAGTTCCCTGATAACAGGTATGTGGTGGATTCCACCACTGAGATCGGGCCGAAGGTCGGCGGAAGATTGAGGGCCGACGCGGCGCAGGCGATCGCCATGGCGACGCTCGGGATACTTATCTACATCGCCATACGGTTCAAGTTCGACTTTGCGGTGGGCGCCACGGTTGCCACGTTCCATGATGTCCTTGCGGTGCTCGCGGTATTCTATCTTCTTGGAAGAGAGATAAACCTCATCCTTGTGACAGCCCTTCTCACCATCGCAGGGTATTCCCTCACCGATACGGTAGTTGTCTTCGACAGGATAAGGGAGAACCTCCGCACAAAGTTCAAGGAGCCCATAGAGGCGGTCATGAACCAGAGTATCAACGAGGTCCTCTCAAGGACGATTGTCACGTCCTTTACCGTGCTCCTCACCTCCCTCGCCCTTTTCTTTTTCGGTGGAGAGGTGTTGCACGATTTCAGTCTCGCTATGATCCTCGGAGTCATCATCGGCACGTATTCCTCCATCTTTGTTGCAAGCCCCATCGTGCTCCTTTGGGAAAAGAAGGGCCTTTTCAAGAAACGCAAATGAGAACTAAGAAATGAGAACGGGGAACCTGGAAACGTTCGCGATTCCCTATTCCCCATTTCTTATTTCCTAGTTGATCATGAACAGACGATGGCTCATAAAGAGGACGAATCCTGAATATACCCTCTATCTGTCTAAAGCCGCATCCATATCCCCTGTTCTGGCGCAGGTACTGATCAACAGGGGGATAAAGACTCCCGGCGAGGTAAAGGATTTCCTCTCTCCCGGAATCACAACCCTTTCAGATCCCTTCGACCTTCCGGACATGTCAGCTGCCGTTGAGAGGATCAAGGTTGCATTTCACCGCGGTGAGAGGGTCCTGGTCCATGGAGACTATGATACCGACGGCTTAACTGCCACGTCCATCATGACCCATGCCCTCAAGGCCATGGGCATGGACGTCCATTATTTCATCCCCAACAGAATGACCCACGGATACGGCTTTAACATGCCCTCGGTTGATGTCGCCGGGAAGCTCGGGGCAAAACTCATCATCACGGTGGACTGCGGCATAACGGCCTTCGAGACGGCTGCAGCTGCAGCGGAAAGGGGAATAGACGTCATAATCACCGACCACCATGAACCATCAAGAAAAAGTTCGACGCTGGGAGTTCGGAGTTCGGAGTCCAAGAACGAACCTCAAGACTTGGAACTGCCCGAAGCTGTTGCGGTCATTGATCCGAAAATCTCCGCTTTCAAATCCCCGATTTCGGACCTGTCCGGAGCCGGTATCGCATTTAAGGTGGTGCAGGCGCTGGCCCTGGACGATGCATTGCCTTTGTCAGTGGATGATTCCCTCGCCCTCCTTGACCTGGCTGCCCTGGGGACACTGGCCGACGTGGTACCCCTGACCGGTGAAAACAGGATCATCCTGAGGGAAGGGATGCGCCACATCCAGAGCGCCGACCGACGGGGCATTAAATCGCTGATCGAGGTATCCGGGCTCCGCGACAGGGAGTTAAGGGCGGGACTTCTCTCTTTCACGCTGGTACCAAGAATAAATGCATCGGGAAGGATCGGTGATTCAGGGGATGTCGTCAGCCTCTTCCTTTCCGGTTCAGATGAAGAGACTCTCTCCATAGCGGAGAAGCTTGACCGGACAAACTCTGAAAGGCAGAGGATAGAAGAGGAAACCTATCAGGAGGCCCTTGCGCAGCTCAGGGGAAAGAGATATGATGCCGCTGTCGTCCTCGCCGGCGAAGGATGGCATGCAGGTGTCATAGGGATTGTCGCTTCAAGGATCATGGAGGAATGCTACCGGCCGACCTTTATCTTTACCCTGGCTGATGGTGTCGCAAAAGGCTCTGCAAGAAGCATTCCGGCGTTCGACCTGTATAACGGTCTGTCCGCCTGCAGCGATCTCCTCCTGTCCTTTGGAGGCCACCGGCAGGCAGCGGGAGTGAAACTGAAGGAATCAGACATCGTGCGCTTCGAAGAGAGAATGAACGCGGTGGTGCGTGATACCCTTCAGGCCGACGATTTCACTCCGACCATCGAAATCGATACAGAGCTGTCTCTGTACAATGTGAATACCGGCCTTGTGAGAGAACTGTCTCTGCTTGAGCCTCTGGGGTCCGGGAATCCTGAACCCATCCTTGGCGCGAGAAAGCTGGACGTCGTGAATCCGCGTGTTGTGGGTAAGAATCATCTCAAGATGAAATTAAAGCAGAAGGCATTGTCCTTTGATGCCATAGGTTTTGACATGGGCAGCTTCATCGAGCACCTCAGTTCGTCCTTATCAGTGGATGCGGCATTCACGCCCACGATAAACGAATGGAACGGCAACAGATACCTCCAGTTGAACCTCAAGGCATGCAGGCCGAGCAGGTGAAGCTTCACGGCTTGTAATACATTAACCGGCGGGCATAGGGGGCGATCCTTTCTACTATCTCCTTCTGCTCCCTCTCTGTCATTGCCTCGAACCTTTTTGCAAACCTCACGTTCTCCTCAAGCTGCTCAACGCTGTCGCAGCCGATGACAACGGTGGTTATGGCCTGGGAAAGGGCGTACCGGTAAAAAGGTTCCGGAGATGAAAATCCCGGCAACCTTGCCGCCAGCCCCCTGAAATAGACTTTCATGCCGACAATGCCCATTCCTTTCTTCCTGGCAACAGGGATCACCGCATCGATAAAACTTTCATGTTGGGGCTCCGCAGGGTTCACCGGCATGAGCACCGTATCAAAATTGAACTGCTCGATGCATCGCCTGATGATGGACGGATCGTGGTGCCCTGTCACTCCGACAAATCTCACGAGACCTTTCTCCCTGGCTTCGACAAATGCCTCCAGAGCTCCTCCTGGACCGAATATCTCTTCTCTATCCTCGTCCGTCCGCACATCGTGGACCTGCCACAAATCCAGATGATCGGTCTTCATAGTGGTGAGCGTCTCGCGGAGATGATGCAGTGCGCCTTCCTTATCTCTTGCGTGGGATTTGCTCGCAAGGAAAATATCTCCTCTTCTCTCTTTTAAGGCTTTGTCGTAATACGATTCACTTCCCGAATAGGCTCGCGCTGATTCGAGATAACTGATCCCGAGGTCTATAGCCTTATTGATTAACTGATACGCCTCCTTTTCATATCCGAAGGTCCGGAGGATCCCTTCGCCGCCAAGGCCAAGGATGGTCACTTCGACGCCGGTTCGACCAAGTCTTCTCTTCGGCAGGCTCATAGGAAAAAGTTCATCGAAAGACCATCTACTCTTCCACTACCTTATAGACCACATCATGCTCGCGCACATGTTCCTTCACTTTGATACCGATGTCAGCGCCTTTCTCTGCCAGGTTAATATCTTTATGCTCGATCTGGATGGAGTCCACTTTCTGAATGAAATCAGAGGTATGGCCCTTGATGTGAACAGTGTCGCCCACTGTCAGTTCACCCTCCAGAACTACCGCCGCCACTCCCAGGTGCGAAAAATAATGGCTAATGACGCCTACCCTTTTCTCTTTCATATGGCCCTCCTTGAAAAGAGATGTGTTTACGCGCAGACCGCCCCTTCTCCTTTTTAGATTATAGCAAGTTTTTGAGGCAAGCGTTACAGGAAGGACCCTCTCTGTGATCATTCAATCGTTATGGCCCGAAAAGGACAGGCATATATTACGCTCTTGTGTTCTTCGAATACGAACTTTTCATGGTTTATCACCCATGCCTTCTCATCTCTCATCGTGAAGAACAGGGGGTAAAGTTCAACACACGCGCCGCATCCTGTGCAAAGGCTGTAATCGATATACGGTATCAAGAAACATCCACCCCTTCCGCCTTCTGCCCCGTTATCTGCCTCAACCTCGCAGCGTTCTTTATCGCCGGGGAGCCGTGGTTGTTGAACATCACAAAGGTTTCCTTTGCCTTCCTGGATACTTCAAAGACCGGTGGGACAAATTCCTTCAGTTCCTCATCCGAATAGGAATATTGGTACCTCAATGAAGTCCCTATTCCCTTCTTCAGCCAGGTTTCCTTGTTCCTCCCGTGTAACCGGAAATAGGCGGTATCTGTGGTAACTTCAGGGATGAAGGGAACTGTGGCGAGGTTGCCGTACTGGGGCTCATCCGCTGCGATGTAAGTTATGCCATGCTTCCTGAGGAAAGGGAACACTGATCCCCTTGTTTCAGGAGTGAGCCAGCTTCCATTCCTGAACTCAACCCCCATGGGCACATTTCCCATGGCCTCCCTGCAGAACAGAATATAGTCAAGGTTTTCAGGTTTATGGATGAAGTGCCGCGAGTACTGGAATACGCTTATGCCCAGCTTGCCGGCCTCTTTAAGGGGCCTGAATGCTTCCTTGAACACTCTGAAGGCGGCTTCAAGGGGCGTTTTCTCCTTCACCATGACACGGTCCTTTCTGAGCGCGTCCGCTGGAAGCATGGCCCTCACTTCCGGAGGGATTGACATGAGATCGGCACTGTGGCCGGTGAGCAGGGCATACGCCTTGACATGAAAGACAAACCCGGCAGGAGTTCGCTCCGCCCACTGCCTCACCGTCTTTTCTGCGGGAATGGCATAGTAGCTTGAATCCACCTCGACAACGTCAAAAATGTTTGCATAGTATCTGAGCCTGCTTTCGGCAGTGTTGACCCCCTTTGGATAAAACTCCCTGCTCTGAACAAGGGTCTTCTCCGCCCAGGAACACATGCCGATACGAATCACAGGCCACTCACGATCAACTCCGGCGACCCTGTCAAGATTCCGACCTATTCCTGTGCTTCACCCATTACCTGAACGATCAGTCTTCTTTGTCTTCCTCTGTTGTCGAAGTCAATGAAGACGATCTGCTGCCATGTTCCCAGTGCCAGCTCGCCTCTTATCACCGGGATGCCGAGAGAAGGTTTCATGAGGGCTGCCCTCACATGGGAGAAGCCATTCCCGTCTCCCCATCGTTTGTCATGTTCATAGGGGATATTGGAAGGCGCGATCTTCTCTATCGCTTTCTTAAGATCGTTCACCACCCCCGATTCATATTCAATGGTCGTTATCGCCCCGGTTGAGCCGGTGCAAAAGACCGTGACCAGACCGTTTTCGATCTTAGACCCGTGCAAAACTGAGAGCACCTTGTCCGTAATGTCGATGATGTCGGTAAACCCTTTTGTATTCAACGAGATGGTATCGGTGATGATCATGGGTCATTTTAGCACTTTTATGGAGGATTGCGGAATGGCTGTTTCACCGACGAAGACGCAGTTCCTGGAAATCGAAACAGGTGGAGATCACTTGCTGGAACATGCAAAAAAAAGGGCGCGGGAAATTCCCCTCGCCCTGTATGAAAAAAAACCGCTATGAAAGCTTTATTTCTCTCTATGGAACTTCTCCCGAGGGCATGTCCTCCATCCTATTAATGAGATCCTTGACCGCCTTTTTCTCGATCAGGATTCCCTTTTCTCCGCCAGCCTTTTCGAGCTCCTTCAGGTAACCCTGGAGTGCATTCATTACCGCAGATGCCTCCAAACCAGTCAATTTCAAATCCATCGCCTTGATCTCCTTTCTCGTTGAATGACGTCTTATATTAGAGCTTACCAGATGCATAGTGGGTGTCAAGCCCCCCAATTCGGTGTTTTGGGGCGTTGACCCGATTATGCACTTCAAAGAGGTAACGACCAGTTTTGTTAGCCCTGTCGAAGCAGCGCTGAATGCTCACACAGGCGGTTACCCAATGCTTTCATTGTCGCCGACTCTGGCCCCTGTCGCGGCCATGCTCTCCTCACTATTGTTCGCAAAGAACGTCCCGGCCCTTTCCCTTGCTTCATCCATACTGCTGCTTGACTGGACCCTGGACGCCAAAGAGTGTCCGAATTTATAGTTCCGGGCGAAGTAGTGGGTAAATTCCTTCAGCCTGCCCAAGCGGTATATGGGGCGATAATCCGCGTTCAGGGCTTCGAGAAAGGCCGCGTAAACATCCGGCAGCGACACCGCCGGCTCCGTGATATCGCCGCCGAATACAGTCCTGGCAATTTCGGCGAAGAGCCAGGGTCTTATCACCGCCCCCCGTCCGAGCATCAATCCGTCGGCGCCGGATACTCTCAGGCATTTTTCCGCGTCCTCTACCGAGAAAATTCCGCCATTGGCGATAACGGGTATTTTAATGCATTCCTTTATTTCGGCTATATATGCCCATCGCGGATTTCTTGCAAAGGGCTCATGTTTGAACCGGGCGTGCACCGTAAGCATATCAACGCCCTCACCTTCGAGCATGGAGCAGAACGTCTTTAATTTCCCGCTGTCGGCGTCGCTGCCGAGGCGGATTTTCGCACTCAGGGGCAAGGCGGTGCGCTTTCTGGCCTCGGCCACGATGCGGCGGACCTCATCCGGTTGTTCCATCAGCATGACGCCCGCGCCGAACTTGCTGACCGCCGGCGATGGGCAGCCCATGTTCAAATCAACAGCGTCAGCCTTAAATGCGTGAAGCGCATCAATGGCCCGGCCTATCTCTTTGTCAGTGGAAGTCAGGAGCTGATAGGAAAGCGGGCTTTCCCTTTCGGTCCTGATCAGATACGGGGAGATGCGGGGATTTTCCGTGGGCAGTCTTTTTGCCGAGAGCATTTCGGTCGACAACAGGCCGACCCCGCCGAAGCCGATCATAATCCGCCGGAGGGCGCTGTGGGTAAGGCCCGCCATCGGCGCAAGGAGAAGCGGCGGATCGATCAGCAGATTGCGAATCTGTATCGCTTGCGGCTGTGTTTGCACGTTCGTTTCAGCTTTCATCGACATTAAGGGACACAGTCCCCGCAATAACCTCACTTGTTTGTTTCTTTTCAGCAGGTGAGATGAAAGGAGCCTATCACTCTTTTGTCGGGAGGACGGTTGTTGAAAAGCTCTACAGCCTTCCCGGTCTTTTCGATCTGGACCGTGATGCCGTGAGATACAAGGAAACTGACGGTCCCTTCAGGCACGTGCATAACACCCTCATTTCCCGTTCCAACAATAAGGATGTCGGGCTTTGCCATGAGGATATCCTTCAGGTCTGCCTTCTGTAGAACATGGCCCTCCTGTCTCCACCAGGATGAATCGACCCTGCCGGGATAGATGATGACATCCGAAGTATAGTCTTTTCCGTCAACAGTGATCTTGCCAAAACTGTAATGGTCGATACGCATGAGTTTATCCCTCCGCCTTGTGGACCTGGGCTTCATCCGCTTCGAGGCCCTGAACCCGTTTTCGATCAGTCATGTGCATTCCCCCACCCGACCTTCCTCAGAACAACTTCGGGCTCTCTGTCCTTTTTTCGATCATCTTCATCAACTCATCATAGGAAATCGTCCTGACTCCCAACGTCTTTGCTTTCTGCAGTTTTGAGCCGGGGTCTTCTCCTGCTACGAGGAAATCAGTAGCTGCAGAGACAGCGGAGGATGCGTGGCCCCCATTGGTCTCGATGAGGTCCTCTACCTCCTGCCTTGACTTCGGCAGCGTGCCGGTAATCACAAAGGTCAACCCCTCAAGAGGTCTTTCGCCTTTTCCCCCGGGTACGAAGTCAGGATTCGCAAGCCTCAATCCGTGGGATTTCAGGGATTCCAGTGTTGCTATGTTTTTCTCATCACCGAAAAAAATGGATACAGACGATGCGATCTTTTCACCCATTTGTTTTATATCGGTAAGCCTTTCGGGTTTTACGCGATAGAGGTCATCGAGTCTCCTGAAGTTCTTTGCAAGGAGCTTTGCAGCATATTCACCGACATGAACGATGCCTATCGCAAAGAGGAATTTGGCGAGGGTCGTGTGTTTCGATCTCTCGATGGCATTTATAAGGTTCTGTGCAGACTTTTCTGCAAACCTCGGCAGCTCAAGGAGGTCCTCTTTCTTCAACACGTAGATATCCTCGAAGTGTTTAATGAGCGCCCGTGAGTACAGGAGTTCCACATTCTTTTCCCCCAGTCCCTCGATGTCCATGCCGCCCCTCGACGCAAAATGGATGATCTTCTCCCTGACCTGAGCAGGACAGTGCAGAGAAACACATCTCACCGCAACTTCACCCTCTTCTCTCACGACCCTTGAAGCGCATGCGGGACATTTCTCGGGGACAGGGAACTTCTTCTCCTTTCCCGTTCGCTTGTCCTTCACCACCATGATCACATGGGGGATGACATCCCCGGCCCGCTCAACAACGACCGTATCCCCGACCCGTATATCCTTCCTCTCTATCTCATCCCAGTTGTGGAGCGTGGAACGGGATACGGTAACGCCCCCGATACGCACAGGCTCCAACACAGCAAAAGGGGTGATCACCCCTGTTCGGCCGACGCTTCCGCGTATCTCCTTTATTCGTGTGGTGCCCTGATGCGCCTGGAATTTATAGGCGATTGCCCACCGAGGCTCACGCGTCTTCACCCCCAGTTTCTTCTGAAGTCCGAAGTCATTCACTTTTATCACGGCTCCGTCAGACTCAAAGGGGAAAGAGTTCCGGCCTTCTTCGATCTCCTTAACCGCAACAATGGCCTTATCTATGCCCGTCGAGATCGTCATGGTCGCCGGGGTTGGAAACCTCGCCTCTTGAAGCCATTTGACGAATTCGGACTGGCTTCTGAAGTGCGCCCCTTTCGCTGCCCCTACCCCGTAACACGCAAGAAAGAGCTTACGCGAGACGGTGATGGCCTGATCAAGCTGCCTCACCGAGCCCGCCGCAGCGTTGCGAGGGTTGGCAAACGAGGGCTCGCCGCCCTGCTCCCTTTGCCTGTTCAACATATCGAACTCATCGAGCTCCATATATACTTCTCCCCGGATATCGATCTCCTCAGGGATTGTGCCCCGGACTTCTATTTTGAGGGGGACGGCCTTTATGGTCCTGATATTCTGGGTGACATCCTCCCCTTCATAGCCATCGCCTCTTGTTGAAGCCCTGAGGAGAACACCCTTTCTGTAGGTCAGCTCTATTGCCAGACCGTCATATTTCGGCTCCACGGTATACTCGATATCCGCCTCCGTGCCGAGCAGCTTCTTCACCCTTTTGTCAAATTCCTTCACTTCATCATAAGAGAACGCATTATCGAGTGAGAGCATCGGCTCTGAATGTTTCACCTTCCCGAACTTTTCCAGGGGCGAGGCTCCGACCCGCAGAGTGGGGGAGTCGGAAAGGACATAATGGTACTTCTCTTCCAGTTCCTTTAAGCGGCGGTAAAGCCTGTCATACTCCTCGTCCGCGATGACCGGGCTGTCGAGGACGTAGTACCGGTAATTATGCTCATTGAGATCCCTGACGAGTTTCTCTATCTCTTTCTTGATCTCCTCAGGGATTTTGTCAGGCATAATGATGTCTTATTTTTGCGGGCTATGGATAATATCCCTGCGCGAGCAAGGGCTTTCACAGGCTCTTTGTGCGTTCCTGAATTTCTCGTTCATATTGAACTCACAAGCTTCAGATCATGAAAATAGATTTTATAGACTCCAAGGTCCCGGGAAAGCAGGCAGTCGGCGTGCACGAGGGCATGGGCGCCTATAAGGAAATCGCCGAGGACAAGTTGTCTTCTTGTCAGCACCGTTCTGCACTTAGGGCAGGCTGCCTCAAAAACGTTGCCGCAATTGCCGCAGGAGAAACGGTCTTTCTTACCCTTTCTGGCAAACCCGGCCCATCGCATTCCGGCCATGTGGAGCGACTTTTCACTCGACGGGACAAGTCTCATGCCGGTCTCCGCGAGGAACAGTTTAAGCTCCTGTTCCGAGGGAAATCGGGCTGCAAGCTCTGCGAAGACCACCTCACAGAGTATCAGTTTTCCGTTTGCCAGATGCCTGTCCAGAAGCCTCTTTGAAGATTCACTATGGGGCTCTCCCGGGATCAGGATATCAAGCAGAATATTCGTATCAACAGCGGTGATCAATGGCCCCGAAGCTCCTTCACCAGGTCGTCGCTGCACTGCCCCTTGAGCTTCGTGAGCTTGCCCACCCATTTATCGAAAGGCGACTTTGTAACCGCCTTCTTTATCATGATGACCCCTTCATTTTCCTCAAAACCCACATCCTCTCCCGGATGCACCCCGAGTTTATCTCTGACCTTCTTGGGCAGAGTTATCTGACCTTTGGATGTAACTTTGGCGACTATCATCGCTGCCTCCTGGTAAGGAACTATTTTCCTTACTCTTAGTGTAAGGAAATGATCACCTCCTGTCAAGGTTTACCCCAGTTCCCTTACAAGAGTGAAGCCGGTCGTTTCATTGCCTCTGCCCTAAGAGCCGTTGTAGCCGATACTCACTTTGAGAAATATGCAGTGTGGTGTACTTCATCTTCTAAGTAATACCGCAGCCATTTCTTATAGAAGTTGCGCTGAGTGGAAGGAACAGCCCGCTTTTCCAGGAGTGAAATAAATCGCGTCAATGTCTCAGGCGGTATAGTGAGCATAGAATATTTCTCCGATAGGTGTATTCATTCCATTTGCGGTGTTAACCGACAAGTGAGTATAATTATATTCATGGGTTATGTCAAATTTTGTTATACAAGAAAGCCTGTTTCTGCTATACTTGTTTTGTCGCTTAATAACATTGTTAGGTGCCTATGACAAAGATGAAACGCACAACTCGAGTCGCGCAGCTCATTATGGCTCATTGGCTCGTCACTGTGATCGTGCTCCTTGCTGCTTTTCCACAGCGAGCGATGGCGCAGACGCCCGCAAGAGGCGACCAAGACTGCGAGCAGCTTAAGGAAGATATCAAGACGCTCCAAGAGGAGCTTGTGAGCGAAGTCGCGTCAGTTACCAATCTTCAACAAAGCTTTGCGACAACAGATCGAAAGCTTCAGACCTTTGACGATAAATTTAAGGTTTACCTCAACAACACTTCTATTAATCCTGCTTTTGGTGAAGACGAGCGTGCAAAAATCCTTGAAGCTCGCCGACAAATAGTACTTCACCGCAGTAAGCTCAAAAATCAACTCGAGGAAGCCAAGCTTACAATCCAGGCCCTCAAGGACACCCTTGCCGATCTCTTAAACAAACTAGGCGACTGCGGCTCGAAAAAGTCAGAACCCAAGCCATCGCCTTCGCCCATCTCGGGTACGACCAAAGGCGCGATTGATTCCTGTCTCGTCGGCACATGGCGCTCCGAGTCGATCGTTTCGGAAGTCGGCTACAAAGGTGGCGCCGGTATCGTGTTGACCATCAAGCCCGATGGCTTGGAGACGATCGACTACAACGGCATGAAGCCTATCGAAGGAAACGGCGAGACCCATTTATGGCGGGGAGTCGTCGAAGCGTACTTCACCACGAGTAACGGCACAGCCACGGTTACGAAGGCCGGAAAAACCGATTTGACCGTCAAAGAGACTTACCGAGACGGTCACACGACGGAGAAAAACACCAAGGCATTAGGTCTGGCCGCGTTGGGCAACTATTCCACCGACCGGAGCTATACCTGCGACGGGACTACGCTCATATTCAAAAGCCCGCTACACACCGCCACATTCAAGCGAGAAAAGAAATAGCAAAGGAGTCCATCATGGAAAGAAAATATCTTGCCGCTGTCGTAATGACGTTGCTCGCCGCCGGCTTCACCGCTTCCGCCACCGCGCAGGACATCGCCGGAAGCTCCGACCATCCGGTAGTCGCCCGCTACAAGGGCGCCACGATCCGCGCCCAGAACCGGCAGGAGTTCGAGGCCTTCACTGTGCCTCTCGGCCCGGCCGATAAGTCTGAAAAGAAATTCAAGAAAGAAGAGCAGCTCGAGGGCAAGGTGGTGAAGACGCTGTACCAGGCTCCCGCCGGCGCTTCGCCGCTCGCCGTTTCTCGCAGCTACGAAGACGCGCTCAAGCAGTCCGGCTTCGAAACCCTGTACGCCTGCTCGCCCAAACAGTGCAACGAGGAAGGGAGGGTAGCGGTCACCCTCGGGTATTCGGGGACCTATTTAACACAGCTCGGAGGGCGTTCGCCGGACGACGCGGGAACGTATCTGTTCACTGCGCGCCACCCTAAGAACAATGTCTACGTGGTCGTCGTCGCGTTCAATATTTATGGCGATCCTGCCAGGGTATTTTATACGGTGAATGTGGTCGAGGTGAAACCGATGCAAACAGAGATGGTGGTCGTGAAGGCTGAAGCGCTCGCCATCGACATCACCAAACTCGGCCACGCGTCCATCTACGGCATCTACTTCGACACAGGCAAATCGGTGATCAAGCCGGAGTCGAAGCAGGCGATCGAGGAAATCGCCAAGCTCTTAAACTCGCAGGCGACGCTCAAGCTCCACGTTGTGGGGCATACCGACAACGTTGGAACTCTCGCCTCAAACATGACGCTTTCAAAGCAGCGGGCCGAAGCTGTGGTGAAGGCCTTAGTGAACGACCATCGCATCGCCGCGTCACGCCTGATTGCCAACGGCGTCGGCCCGCTGGCGCCGGTGGCCTCGAACGCCGCCGAAGAAGGACGGGCCAAGAATCGTCGCGTCGAACTGGTTGCGCAATAGTACAGACGATTAAGGGGAAGCCTCTTCTTTTTTTGCTTAATGTAGGAAACGCAGGGACACTGAGCTTGTCTAAAAACTGGCATTCCCATAAAAAGTCGTCATTCTCGCGAAGGCGGGAATCCAGTCTTTTCAATACGTTCTGGATCCCCCGGTCAAGCCGGAGGATGACAAATACTGACTTTTTAGACAGGCTCCACTTCCCATATTTGTCATGACTAGAAAAGGCAAGCAGGAAGACTGAAGAGATGAAGAGAAATGCAAACCCTACGGCGCTTTGTACAACAGCGTCCTTTTCCAGTAGTCGAGATGTTCAGAGAGCCCTGAGACGTCGATATCGTCTTCTTTGATAGTGACAAGAAACTGGGTATTTTTCAGATACCTCAGAACGAGAACGTCGAGGGCCTTCTCGGTGCTGTGAAGTTCACCAACGCACGTCACCCCGTTGACGAACCTGTCGATGTTCTCTTCCTCAGCGCTCATCAGGGCAAGGTTCTCGGCCTCACTCCTCATACACGAGCGCTGAATTGATGCCATCATGTTCTCATGGGAGATCATCCCCTTCATCACCTCGGCAACTTTCGTCAAAAAAGCGGTCTTATGCACCTGTTCCCTTCCTCCTGTGGCCTGATTCTTATCACGCCAAATCTTTCTTGTTCATTTCGGCACCCACACCTTGCCTTTGTCAATGACATGCTCGACATGCCATCCCCTCCTGTGCAACTCCCTGGAGATCCATTTCCTGTGGCATTTCCAGGGGAACCGCTCTGCGCAGATAATCACTGAAAGCTTCTGTGCGGCAATCGCTTCCAGTGCGTCGATCCCGCGCATAAAGTCGTCGGTGACAGTATAGGCGATGTATCCGCCCTTCCTCAGCCCGCCCAGCTCAGCGCCGAGATAATGATATTCCAACCCTTCGTTCTTTAGGAGGCCCTCAAGGTAGTTCCTGTTGAAGGTCGGGATCTTGCTCTTTGGGACACTCCTGACATCAATGAGGGACTCGATTGCGTATGCATGGAGGATTTCGACAAAATCCTCTTCGCTTCTCCTGTTAGTTCCGAGGGTGAATATCCTCTTCAATCTTCTTCACCGGGCCGGGGGGCGCGTCACCGGGTCGCGTCAGCTGCTGATTTCGCCGTCAACCGGGGGTGCACATCTCCCATATACCTCATCCAGCACCTCTTTCGCGCCCTTGGACAGGATGTCTTCGGCAAGGGAAATACCGAGGGATTCCGCTTCATCCATGCGTCCTTTGATATGAGCTTTCACGATCCTGTCACCGCTCACTCTCCCCACCAGGCCGTCCATTATGACCATTCCGCCGGCGAGCTTGGCATGGGCGGCGATAGGGACCTGACACCCCCCCTCGAGTTTCTTCAGGAAAGCCCTTTCCGCCCTGACACACACTGAGGTATCGGAATGGTTCAGCGGCGCGATAAGATTGTTAACGAATTCATCGCCGGTCCTGCATTCGATACCGATGGCTCCCTGCCCTATGGCGGGAAGGCTGATCTCCATCGAAATGACCTCCGTTATCCTGCCGGCCCATCCCAGCCTCTTCACGCCGGCAGCAGCAAGAATAATGGCATCGAACCGGCCCTCATCGAGCTTCCTGAGTCTGGTGTCAAGGTTCCCTCTCAGTTGCTCAATTTTCAGGTCGGGTCTGATACTGAGCAGTTGGCATGAACGCCTCAAACTGCTTGTTCCGATGGTCGCGCCATCGGGTAGCTCGCTGAAGCTCTTTATCTTCCATGTATTGTTTTCTTTTCTTGTGATGAGGGCATCCCGCGGGTCTTCCCTCTTGCATATGACCGGAAGGTACAGTCCTTCAGGAAAATCCGTAGGCACATCCTTCATGCTGTGAACGGCCAGATCAGCCCCTCCGCTGAGGAGCGCCTCTTCTATCTCTTTCACGAAAAGGCCCTTGCCCCCCACCATAGCCAAGGGGACGTCCAGGATCTTGTCGCCGGTGGTCTTGATCTTGTTCAATTCCACCTCAAGACCGGGGTGGAGCCTCTGCAGTTCGGCCTTGACCCATTCCGCCTGCCACAGGGCAAGCTTGCTTCCTCTGGTTCCGATAATGACCCTCTGCTTACCCATTTTTCTCCTCATCGTTCCCATTCAACTCATACAGCTTCCTCACCGCGGCGATGAGGACGTCTTTATCCTCAACGTCATCTTTCAGGGCGACTGTCGGCGGATGGATGAGCTTGTTCGTAATGGCAGTTGCCATGTACTCAATCGCCTTGCGTTCCTTTTCCCCCAGATCAGGGAATTTATTCATAAGCCGTTCCAGTTCCTCTCTCTTTATGCTCTCGGCCTTATTCCTCAGGGCGACCACCGTAGGCACGGAGTCGAGGGAGGTGACCCACCTTTGGAAGGAGTCGATCTCCTCCTCAACGATGTCCTCCGCTTTCTTAGCCTCCTTCTGCCGCTCCATGATATTGGAGTCCACAACACCCCGCAGGTCATCTACATCATAAAGATACACGTTATCGAGATCATTGATCGCCGGGTCGATATTCCTCGGCACCGAGATATCGATGATGAATACCGGCCGCTGCCTCCTCTCTTTCATCACCCGCTGCATCTCCTCTCTGTGGAGAACGTAGGTG
This sequence comes from Nitrospirota bacterium, assembly GCA_963699545.1. GTDB lineage: Bacteria > Nitrospirota > Thermodesulfovibrionia > Thermodesulfovibrionales > UBA9159 > JAMCQB01. The sequence continues at coordinate 72,882 of CAVOUE010000012.1, forward strand.
GGCGCTCCCGTGGAGCAGAAGATGATATCAGAATGGACCATTTCTTCCAGAAAGTCCTCGAATTTGATCGCACGGCCATTGAACTCCGCCGCCAGTTCGCATCCCCGCTCAAACGTTCTGTTCGCAACGGTGACGCTCTTCACGCCGAAGCTCATCATGTGCTTTGCCGCCAGTTCGGCCATTTCACCTGCTCCCAGCAGCATAAAAGACTTTTCCGGCAGGTCGGTGAATATCTTCCTCGCCAGTTCCACCGCGGCAAAACTGATCGAGACAGCACTCTCCGCTATCTTTGTTTCCGTCCTCACCCGCTTTGCAACGGATATGCTCTTCTTCATCAGGCGGTTCAGCAGAATGCCGGTGGTCTTCTTCTCGAGGGCGAACTCGAAGGCGTCCTTCACCTGACCGAGGATCTGTGGTTCACCCACGACCATGGAGTCAAGACTCGACCCGACCCTGAACGTGTGCCTCACTGCGTCGCGATCCTTATGGAGGTACAGAGACCGGTCAAGAGCTGCCCTGTCCAACCCGTGGAAATCCGAGAGAAATGTCTTCATGGTAGCAAATGCCTTCTCAGGGTCGTTCACATTGGAGTATATTTCCACCCGGTTACAGGTTGAAAGCACTATGGCCTCATCAAAGCCGGGGAGCTGCCTTATCCTGAGCAGTCCCTGCTCCAGTTTCTCTCCGTTAAAGGCAAGCTTTTCCCTGACATCCACGTCAGCGGTCTTATGGTTTAATCCGATTACGATGATCTTCATACGAATGCATGCAAACCTTTCAGGAGAAGATTGACGCCGAAAAAGGTAAAGATCACGCTGATGAATCCCACAATGGAGAGCACAGCGGCTTTCCTCCCCCGCCATCCCGCAGTCAACCGTGCGTGAAGAACCAGGACGTAGATGAACCACGTGATGAGGGACCAGACCTCTTTGGGGTCCCACCTCCAGTAACTGCCCCAGGCACTCTCCGCCCAGATAGCCCCGGTGATGATGGCGAGGGTGAGAAGAGGAAACCCGAGGATTATGAGCTTGTAGTTCACTTCATCCAGGATCTGCAGGTTCGGCAGCCGCTGGAAGAGCCCTCCCAGATGCTTTGTCTTAAGGTGATGTTCCTGGATGAGATACATGATGCTGATGCCGAAGGCCATGGCAAAGGCGGCATCCCCGAGAAAAGCAAGAAAGGTGTGAATGCCCAGCCAGTAACTCTGGAGCACGGGGCTCAATTCCTTTATTTCCCTCGGAAAGACGGACGACGAGAGCATGAGGACAAACACCACAGGCATGATAAAGGGACCGAGGAGATCAAGCCGGTACCGGTATTCCAGAAAAAAGAAGATGAGGACGATGCACCAGGTATAAAACGAAGACGCCTCATGAAGACTGACGATGGGGAGATGCCCCGCAATCACGTATCGTGCGATGATGTTTGCGGTATGGAAAGCGAACCCCACCACGGCAAAGATAAAGATCAATCGGGAAGTGGCCTTTGAGCCCCTGAAGAGCTCCACGATGCTGACAATAGTGGCCGCAAAATAAAACGTGAGGCTGAGCTCAAAGAGAAGGACACCCATCAGAAGCAACCGAGCTCGCAGTCCGTAATCTTTATCTTTAGCTCGTCAGCTGCGTCGCCCACTTCCTTGAAAGTGACAGAAAGTCTTTTTGCGATCTCCCTCGCACCGGGACAGGAGATCTTCCCGTCGGTCGAACCTTCCTTCAATGATGCCCTTATCTTTTCCTTCTTGTCGATCATTTCCTTTATATACCTGAGAAAGGAGTCAGAATCGTCAATACTGCTCCGGAATCTTCTGGCCTCCCCTTTTTGTCTCCAGGGAGAAATCTCTGTCGGCGACGACCACGTCGGCCCTTCTGAGGAGTCCCTTCGCGGTATCCTTTATCGTTGATGATTCGCTCCCAGATATGAATATTATAATATCCGGCCTTAAAAACTCAATTGCGCTGTTGCCTTCCACGATGATTCCCCTGAGGTCAGACAGCCTCTCCACTGCCGTGGGGAGAACGTCTTCAAGGCCTGAAGGAGGGGACTGGACCCAAAGGACCCTTTCAGCGCCGGCATCCAGCAGTTCTCCTTGTGTCCTTGCCCTCCTCCGAAAGGGTTTCCCTGTCATCAGTGATCGATGAATAGAGGCCGGTCTTCGTATATTTTATGGCTCCCCATCCCTTGAAGTGACGGAGAAGGAATGAGGCACACGTGGTCTTGCCGACACCGCTGTGGGCACCGCCGATGCCTATGATGATGGGACGCATAGTCAGCGGCTACCCGGCACTAACCGGACACGACAGCCGTGACAGCGTCTTCCGTCAGCAGTTTTTCCTGATAGCCGCACTCTTTCCTGTGGCAAAAGAGTATGGCCTGCCCTGTTTTGTCCCTCTTTGTGAGGAGAAAGCCAGCACCGCAGTTCGGGCACTTCTTCGGAACAGGCTTGCTCCACGTGGCGAATGTGCATTTCGGGTAATTGCCGCAGCTCCAGAATGACTTCCCCCTCTTGGTACGTCGCTCCACGATATCGCCTCCATCCTCCGGACACTTCACTCCTGTGGAAAGGGGCTTTGTGGTCTTGCATTCAGGATAGCGGGAGCATGCAAGGAACTTCCCGAAACGGCCGGACTTGAGCACCATGGGCGAGCCGCATACCGGGCATTTCTCTTCAGTCACCTGCGCAGGGGGCTGCGGCTCCTGGCCTTCCAGCGGGCGGGTATTCTTGCAGCCCGGATATCCGGAACATGCCATGAATCTTCCGTGTCTTCCCCATTTTATCACCATGGGCATTCCGCATTTCTCGCATATGATATCCGTGGGGATATCCGCAGGCTTTACCCTCTCCGTGGACTTTGTGGCTTCCGAAAGGTCGCGGCTGAAAGGTTTATAGAAATCCTTCACCACCTTAACCCACTTCATTCTGCCTTCCTCCACGCTGTCCAGTTCATCCTCCATTTTTGCGGTGAAACCGATATCGATAAGTTCGGGGAACTTATCAACAAGGAGGTCGTTGACCACCGCTCCCAGTTCAGTCGGCGAGAACCTTCCCTCCATCTTCTGCACATACTTCCTGTCCTGAACAGTCGAAAGGATTGCCGCATACGTGCTCGGTCTCCCGATACCTTTTTCCTCTAGGACCTTCACAAGGGTAGCCTCTGTATAACGGGGCGGCGGCTGGGTAAAGTGCTGAGAGGGCTTTACCTCTATGAGTTTCAGCGCGTCGCCTGCCTTCAACTGGGGGAGTATCCCCCCTTCCTCTTCCTCTATCTCGTCCTTGCTTTCCGTGTAAAGGGCCATGAAACCGTCAAACCTCACCACAGTCCCGGATGCCCTGATCTCAAAGGTCTTCCCGGCATTTTCGACGATGAAGGAGGTCTGTTCAAGGCGGGCGTGTGACATCTGGCTCGCAATGAACCTGTTCCATATGAGGGCGTACAGATTGTTTTGGTCCTTCGAGAGGAACTGCTTTATGGCCTCCGGCGGTCTGCTCATATCAGTGGGCCTTATCGCCTCGTGAGCCTCCTGGGCGCCGCTCCTGCTTTTATAGGCAGACGGCTTTTCAGGAACGTAGTCTTTACCAAACTTCTTTTCTATATATCCTCTGGCCCACTGCTGAGCTTCAGGTGCAACTCTGACGGCATCGGTACGCATATAGGTGATCAGGCCGACAGAACCCTCCGTTCCAAGTTCGATCCCCTCATAGAGCTGCTGGGCAAGCATCATGGTCCTTTTTGCCGTAAATCTCAGTTTCCGTGCAGCCTCCTGCTGGAGCGTGCTGGTGGTGAAGGGAGGATACGGCGACCTTTTTCTCTCCTTCTTCTCCACCTTCGAGACGGAAAGGGCCTGTTGTCCGATCTCCTCCGCGATTCTCGCAGCGTCTTCCGAGGTCCTGATGAGAAAGCGTCCCTTTCCTTCAGCCTCCCGGTTTATGACAAGGGAGCCGTGATGGCGGTAAAGTCTCGCCGCGAACGGAGGAGGAACCGGACCCTCCATCCGGACGTTGATGTTCCAGTATTCTTCTTTCTGAAAGGCTTCGATCTCCCTCTCCCTGTCAACCACAAGCCTGACGGCAACGGACTGGACCCTTCCGGCGCTGAGCCCGCGCCGCACCTTCTTCCAGAGAAGGGGACTTAACCCATATCCGACCAGCCTGTCCAGAATCCTTCTTGCCTGCTGGGCGTCCACCTTATTGGTATTCAGCCTCCCCGGGTTCCTGATCGCTTCACGCACTGCGCGTTCCGTGATCTCGTTAAACGTGACCCTGTAAATCTTTTCATTCTTTCCCTTTGATTTGGGATCAGCGATCACCGCGGAGATGTGCCATGCAATGGCTTCACCCTCCCTGTCGGGGTCAGGAGCAAGATAGACCGCATCGGCCTCCCTTGCCGCTTTCTTCAGCTCCCTGATCACCTTCTCCTTGCCCGGGATGACCACGTATTCGGGCTCAAAATTCTTCTCGATGTTGACGCCCATCTCCTTCTTGGGAAGATCCCTGATATGGCCGATGGATGCCTTTACGGAAAAATCCTTTCCGAGAATCTTATTTATCGTGTTCGCCTTCGCAGGCGATTCAACAATTACAAGGGATTTCACAGACCACCTCCTTCAGTTCCAGACGATTTTCTTGCCTTCACCATATACATATGAGTATATCTCATCCCTGTCAAGGGGGGTATTTTTCATAAGAAGAGAGACGAGGAGCGCCTTAATGGCATCGAGCTCTTCGTCATCCGGATGCAATGGCTCGTTCTGAGACGGATTCACAAATCTATGCGCCACAGGAATACGCCTTCTCTCTCTGAGTTCTCAATGCACAAGATAGAACCTCTTGCCATCAGCCTGTCTCACAATGCCCTTGATCTCCAGACCGAGCAGCGTGCTAAGGGTCGCCGCAGGAGAAAGGGAAAGCTCCCTTGAAAGCGCATCGATATGCACCGGCTCTCCTGATAGTATATTGCAGAGCTTTTTTTCTTCCTCGGTGACATCGACCCTCAGTTTCTCCTTTGTTTTGACGTAGCCCCTGAGCATAGGCGCCAGTTCTTCTATTATATCATCCGACTTCTGGATGAGTTTTGCTCCCCTTTTGATGAGCTCGTTCGTGCCCGCCGAGTTGGGAGAGGTGATGTTGCCGGGGACAGCGAAAACCTCCCTGTTCTGCTCAAGGGCAGAGCCCGCCGTGATCAATGCGCCGCTTCCTGCTGCAGCCTCCACCACCACAACGCCCATGGACAACCCGCTTATTAACCTGTTCCTTCTGGGGAAATTCTCCTTGTTCGGTTCCGTCCCGCAGGGGAATTCGCTCACCACGTATCCTGATGAGGTGATCCGCTCCATGAGTCCCCGGTTTTCAGGGGGATACGCCCGGTCGATGCCGGAGCCGAGGACCGCAATAGTTCTTCCTCCCGCTGTGATGGAATTTGTGTGGGCAACAGTGTCAATGCCCCTGGCCATTCCGCTCACGATCGTAAATCCTGACCTGCTCAATTCAGAGGAGAGCCTCTCGGTCACAAGTTTTCCGTAGGGTGATAATTTCCTCGATCCGACGATGGCGATGGCAAACCTATCCTCCTCCTGTATGGACCCCTTCACATAGAGAAGGACCGGGGCATCCTCCGTCTGCCCGAGCATCGAAGGATAATCAGCGTCGCGGAATGTCACCACGCGGGCATCGCACAGGCTGAGCTGATCGACATGCTTCTCTACGTCCTTCCATCCGGAGAAATCCCTGATGTTCTTCGCCTTCTTTCCACCCACCCCTTCAATGGCCGACAACTCCCTGAGCGACGCTTCAAAAACGGACGCCGGATCACTGTAAAGGGACAGGAGTTTCCTGAAAGTGACCGGGCCCACCTCCGGTACCATGGAAAGGGCGATCCATGCTCCAAGATCAGGCATGGGGCTCTCTTAAGAGCCTTCTCACCCTGAGACGGAGGGCATTCAGTTTTATAAACCCCTCTGCGTCTTTCTGATCGTAGATCTCCTCTTCCTCAAAGGTCGCAAGCTCCGGGTGGTAGAGGGACCTTTCGGACCGCCTCCCTGCAACAGAACAGCTTCCCTTGTAGAGTTTCAACCTCACATCTCCGGTGACGTCCTCCTGGATGCCGTCCGCCATGCCCTGGATCGCCTCTCTTTCAGGTGCGAACCAATATCCATAATAGACGAGCTCGGCATACCGGGATATCAGGGAATCCCGCAGGTGAAGGGTCTCCCTGTCAAGGGTTATGGACTCCACTGCCCTGTGGGCAGTGTGGAGGATCGTGCCTCCCGGCGTTTCATACACGCCCCTGGATTTCATGCCCACGTACCGGTTCTCCACAAGGTCGACCCTGCCGATGCCGTTACTCCCCCCGATGGAATTCAGCGCCTCAAGAAGACGGGCGGGGCTCATGGGTCTCCCGTTGAGTGCAACAGGATTTCCTCCTTTATAGGATATTTCGGTATAGGTCGGCTTATCCGGAGCTTTTTCCGGAGGCACCATCATGGTGTACATGTCTGCCGGAGGTTCGGCCCACGGGTCTTCCAGTATCCCGCCTTCGTAACTTATATGGAGGAGGTTCCTATCGGTACTGTAAGGCTTTTCTTTGGTGGCGGTGACCGGAATGCCGTGAGATTCTGAGTATTCGATAAGCGACTGGCGGGATTTAAAGGGCCATTCCCTCCAGGGAGCTACCACCTTGATGTGAGGCTTGAGGGCATAATAGGTGAGTTCGAACCTCACCTGGTCATTGCCTTTGCCCGTCGCTCCATGGGCCACCGCGTCAGCGCCTTCCTTTTCCGCGATCTCTATCTGCCTTTTCGCTATAAGCGGCCTGGCGATCGAAGTTCCCAGGAGGTAGGAGCCCTCATAGACCGCATTTACCCTCAACATGGGAAATATATAGTCTGAAACGAACTCCTCTCTCAGGTCTTCCACATAGACCTTTGATGCCCCGGTCTTCAGGGCCTTGTCCCTGACCGCGTCCAGGTCTTCTCCCTGACCGAGGTCTGCGCAAAAGGCTATGATCTCGGCGCCATAGGTCTCCTTCAGCCACTCTATCGCCACTGACGTATCCAGTCCTCCTGAGTAGGCAAGGATTATCTTCTTTATCATGTTGTTTTAAGGACCTCTCTTTCTTTGAACTCGCACCGTGCCGGATAGCCCATAGCTGTCTGTAAGGTATAAACCTTAGCACAAATTTCAGGGAAATATCAAAAAGCCTTGACCGGAAGACACTCCGTCATATATAATCTAGTTGAGATTAAGTCTCAACTAGCATGCACGAACGCAAGGTTGATCATACAGCAAAGGGAAGTCACTATGACCGGGTCGCCCTCATCGGCAATCCCAACGTGGGGAAGAGTGTCATTTTCGGGCTTCTCACGGGCAAGTATGTGACCGTCTCCAACTATCCGGGAACCACGGTAGAGCTCTCTCACGGCAACATAGCCCTCGACAGCAAGAAATACCATATCGTTGACACTCCCGGGGTGAACAGCCTCATACCAATGAGTGAGGATGAGCGGGTAACAAGGGACATACTGCTCAAGGAGAGGCCTGCCCTCGTAGTTCAGGTGGCAGATTCGAAAAACCTTAAGCGGACCCTGGCGCTTACGCTCCAGATAGCGGAAATGGGGATCCCCATGGTCCTTGACCTTAACATGGAGGACGAAGCAAGGGACCGGGGCATCATCATTAATATGCAGGAGCTCAGGGAAATCCTCGGCATTGAAGTGGTAACCACTATTGCTCCGCAGAGAAAGGGGTTCAGGGAGCTGAGGAACTCCATTCTCAGTCCCTCTGTTCCAAAAGTGAATGTTACCTATGGCCCGGTGGTGGAAGAATACATAGATATGCTTTCCTCACTGTTGCCTCAAGGGAATATAGCAAAGAGATCCATCGCGGTGATGATACTTTCCGGGGATGAGAGCCTGAAAGAATGGCTGGCGGCGAATCTTTCCTGCGAGGGGATTAAAGAGGTGGAACGGTTAAGGGATGAATGCCAGGTAAAGATGCGCGGGACTTTGAGTGGGGCCATAAACCGGGCGAGGATGGATCTGGCCGGCCGGATCTCAGACAAGGTGATACGGTACATCCCTGCCGAGGGCGGGCGGCTTTTCTCATTCGTTGGCAAGGTGAGCATGCACCCGATATGGGGGATCCCTATCCTGCTTCTGGTCCTCTTCGGACTCTATGAATTTGTGGGCATCTTCGGCGCCGGAACCCTCGTAAATCTTTTTGAGAAGACTATCTTCGGAGAATACCTCAACCCCATGGCCACAAAGGTCGTCAAGCTCCTTGTGCCTGTCGGTCTGCTCCAGGAGATGCTGGTGGGAGAGTACGGCCTCATCACGGTGGCCTTGACCTATGCCATCGCCATTATCCTGCCCATAACCGCGACCTTTTTTATCGCTTTTGCCGTGCTGGAGGACAGCGGGTATCTCCCGCGTCTTGCCATCATGAGCAACAGGGTGTTCAGCATCATGGGGTTGAACGGAAAGGCAGTGCTCCCCATGGTACTGGGCCTTGGCTGCGGGACCATGGCTGTTATGACTTCGCGGATTCTTGAGACGAGGAGGGACAGGATCATCATCACCTTTCTCCTCGCCCTCGCCATACCCTGTTCCGCTCAATTGGGAGTCGTACTGGGCATGCTCAGCGCCCTCTCGTTCACCGGGACGATCATATGGGTGGCATGCATCCTCATTGTCCTTTTTGTCTCCGGCTATCTTGCATCCAGGGTGGTGAAAGGCGAGAGGACTGATTTTTTCCTGGAGATACCGCCCATCAGAAGACCTGCCTTGATGAACATACTGGCGAAGACAGCGGGAAGAGTTGAATGGTATCTCAAGGAGGCCGTGCCCCTGTTCATCCTGGGTACCTTTATCCTGTTCCTTCTCCATAAGCTGAACCTCCTGGGTGTGCTGGAGAGGATTGCTTCGCCGGTCGTCGTAAACCTCCTCGGGCTCCCTGAAAAGACGACCGAGTCATTCATCCTGGGCTTTCTCAGGAGGGACTACGGCGCAGCAGGTCTTTTCACCATGGCAGAGAAAGGGTTGCTCACACACGTGCAGTCCCTGGTCAGCCTTGTGACGATCACGCTCTTCATCCCCTGTCTTGCCAACTTCTTCATGATCATCAAAGAGATGGGCATGAAGATAGCCATCGCCATGGTAGCCATTGTCTTCCCCCTGGCGTTCCTTGGGGGAGGACTTCTGAACTGGATATTGACAGCGTTTCATGTGACGCTCTGACCTTTCTCTTGCTATCCCTCCATGTCTCTTACGATAATTCATATCACTGCCGGTCATGGGAAGAGGGGATCATGCGTGGCTTTCGTCTGAAAATGCTCCCGTCTTTACACCGGCGGCATAATGCATTTATAATGATATGAGATGCCCATGAAAAAAGTGATCATTGCAGAGGATATCAAGGGAGTTCTTGCAGGGGAGAAGAGTTTCCTCAACAGGTCAGGCATCAGGATATTCACTGCTGCTTCGAACGAGAAGGCCCTTGCTCTCCACAGATCGATCAAGGCAGACCTCATTATCGCAAAGCTCGACATGCCGGACATGAGCGGTGAAAGGTTTTGCACCCTCATACGCGATGATGAAGAACTGCGGGACGTCTCCCTCATCATCATCTGTTCCGATGCCGACTCGGACCTTGAGCGATGCGTTCAGTGCAGGGCGAATGTTTTCTTCTCCAGCCCGATTGACAGCACGCTCCTGCTGCAGGAACTGCACAAGCTCCTTCATGTCTCTCCCCGGATGTCGTGCCGCATTCACATGAGCGTTAAACTCCGTGGAAAATCGAAGGCGACACCTTTCACCGGACATACAGATAATATCAGCACATCGGGCATGCTGTTCAGGTCGCCGGCACTTCTTTTTGAAGGCGACGTCATCACCTGTTCCTTCTCTCTCCCCCAGTCCATCGAGATTACCGCAAACGCTGAGATCGTGCGCTGTGTGGGGAAAGAGGCCGGACGTGACGGCAACAACTACGGCGTTCGGTTCATCGATCCGGGCCCCCGCGTTGTTTCGGCTCTGGCAGCCTTTATAAAAAACATTGATGAGGCGAGCTGAGGCAGGTGGCAGGGATGAGCATCTTCAAGAAGGCGGTTTCAGCGTCGGGCCCGGTCATGAGGGTTCTCATCGGGGCGGGAGCGTTCGTCTTGCTGATACTTGGGCTGAAAGAGAAGTCCGGGAAGGACGCGGGCCTGCAGCTCTTCGGAAAACAGCGCCTGAAGAGAAAAGAATAGAGTAGTTACTTCCGGCTTTTCTTCTTTTTATCGGTTACCTTTGATGCGGCGTCATCGATCATCTTTATGAGTTTGTCAGCCTCTGCGGGACCCTGGTAGAGCGAGCCGTCGGGGAATATCACGGTAGGGGTTCCTGATATCCCATTTTTGTCTGCGAACGCTATGGTCTTGTCCACATCATCGCTCGTGCAATCGCTCTTCGGTATAGGCTTCTTTTCGAAATTGTCTTCCAGGAGCCGGATCGATTTGCTGCAGATGATGCTTTTTGATTTCCAGTGCGCATCGGGATGTACCTTCAGAGGTAAGAGCTTCACGTAGAAAGCGATGTCCATTCTTTTTGCCACCACTTTTTTCATTTCCTGATGGAGCGCTGCACAGTAGGGACAATCGGGATCGGTAAAAACAATGACTTTTTTCGAAGCGGTGTTACTGCCCAGCACAAGGGCATCCTTGAGCGGTACGCTTGCCGGACCGATTCTTTTGTCTTTATTGAGTTCATCCAGCCTCTCTTTCGTCTTGTTCATGGCTGCATTGACCTCGACGATAGAGCCGGAGAACGACATATTTCTTCGAGAAGTCGACATAAAAAAGTCCCCTCTGGCCTTTGTCCTCGATGGCCACCTCCCACAGTCCTTTTACCGGGCTCATCTGGGCCTTGAGGATCTTTGCATCATGGATCTTCAGTTTTTCGAGGACCAGTCTGATTTCCTGTTCGCTCAGGCTGTGGCACTTCTGGCAGTTCTCTTCGCACCCGCTGAAGGCATAACTGTACCGGAGAGGCTGGAACGTGATGACCATTGCAGCGCAGGCTATAAGCCCTGCGAGGATACTATAGTTCACTGTTTTGTTTGCCATGCAGCTCCACGCCGTTTCAGGAGATTAACGTATTAGTATATCACAGGAGGTCAGCGTCTCACCCTCAGGACACCTTCCGTCTGAGCGATCTTCTGTACGAGGCCGCTCAGTTGCAGTTTATCCCGGACTTCGAGGTTGAAATTGATGAACGCCTTCTTGTCCTGGGTGGTGATCGCCTCAAAATGGCTTATGTTCACATTCACCGACGAGATGAGGGCGCTCAGGTCTGCGATCACCCCGGGCCTGTCCACGGTCTCGACCATGAGCCGGGCAGTGGAGGTGGTCTCATTCCCGGGTTTCCAGTCCACATCGACCAGGCGTGCATCCTCAATGGCAAGACTTTCGAGGTTGGGACAGTCCCTCCGGTGGATCGTCACCCCCCTGCCCCTGGTGACGAATCCGACGAGAACATCTCCGGGAATAGGGAAACAGCACTTTGCCGTATGGTAGAGGATGTGGTCGATGCCTTTTATGCTGATGCCTTTCTGCTCCTTCTGGGGTCTCGGTTCCCTCGCATGTACATCTTCAAGAGGCTTTTCCGGAAGGAACCGGTTGATCACCTGATGAGGGGATACTTTGCCGTAACCGACGGACACAAGGAGATCTTCAAAGGACTGCATGCTGAACTCCTTCGCTATGGAATCCATGTCTTCGGTTTTAAGAAGGGCGGGTTTGAGATGATGCTTCCTGAGTTCAACTTCCAGGAGCTTCATCCCCAGTTCGATGCTCTGTGTCCTTTCCTCTGACTTTATCCACTGCTTTATCCGGTTCTTTGCCCTCTGGGTAATGACGAACTTCAGCCAGTCCCTGCTTGGTCCATGGGAAGGCGAGGTGATGATCTCGATGGTATCCCCGTTCCTCAGCTGATACCGCAGAGGGACGATCCTGCCGTTTACCTTCGCCCCAACGCACTTGTGCCCCACCTGGGTATGCACATCGTATGCAAAATCCACAGGGGTGGAGCCTACAGGGAGTTCCTTTATCTCACCCGTAGGGGTAAAGACATATACGACCTCCGGGACGACCTCACCCTTCACCTCTTCAAGGAATTCCCTGGCATCCCGGAACTCCTTCTGGGACTGTATAAGCTCCCTGAGCCATGCAATGTACTTGGTGTCCCTGTCTTCCACGGCACCCTTTTCCTTATACTTCCAGTGGGAAGCGATCCCCTCCTCCGCAATATTGTGCATATCCTCAGTCCTGATCTGGAACTCCACCCTTTCGCCCTTCGGCCCGATCACGGAGGTGTGCAGCGACTGGTACATATTGGACTTGGGCATGGCGATGTAGTCCTTGAACCTCCCCGGTATGGGCGTCCAGAGAGAGTGGATAATGCCCATGATGGTATAACAGGTTGCATTGGTGTCGGTGATGATCCTGAGGCCAAGCACATCGTTCACCTGGTCAAAGGTAATCCCCTGACGCTGCATCTTCTGGTATATCCCGTAGTAGTGCTTCACCCTGCCCGAAACCCGCGCACGGAGGCCTTCTTCCTCGAGTTTCTCTTCCACGGTCTTCGCAACTTCCCTGAGATATCCCTCCTGCTCTTCTTTTCTCTTTGCAACCTTCCTGACCAGTTCATCATAGAGTTCAGGCATCAGGATCCTGAAACTCACATCTTCGAATTCTATCTTTAACCAGGCGATGCCGAGCCTGTTCGCCAGAGGGGCATAGATTTCCAGGGTCTCGGTGGCGATACGGCGCTGTTTGTTTTCGGGGAGGAACTGAAGGGTCCTCATGTTATGGAGCCTGTCTGCGAACTTTATGATGATGACCCGGATATCCTCGGACATCGCAAGGAGCATCTTCCTGAAGTTCTCTGCCTGTGCCTCCTCCTTCGTCTTGAACTCTATCTTGCTCAATTTTGTAAGGGACTCAACAAGAAATGCGATTTCGTCCCCGAAGATGTCTTTGATGTCCCCGGGAGTTGTTCCTGTATCTTCGATGGTATCATGGAGGAGTCCTGCGGCGATGGTCGCCACATCCACTTTCATGTCGGCGAGGATGTCGGCAACGGAAAGAGGATGGTTTATATAGGGCGTCCCTTCGATCCTCCTCTGGCTGCAGTGTGCCTCCCTCGAAAAAACGTACGCCTTCCTCAAGAGCTCCACATCTGCATCGGGATTATAGGAGAGCACCTTTATCGTGAGAGAATCGATAGTTACGTCTTCTTCCGGCATATCCTATTATACACCTTTTATTTTCTCCCCATCACGGTTGCCATCACGAGTGAAAAACCTGAGAAAGGATAAAGCACGGAGAGAGCTGGGGTCAGGAGAGCAGCTGCATCTTGGCGTCAAGGACCATGGTCCCTTTCGGATAAAGGGCTACGGGATTCAGGTCAATCTCCGCCACCATGCCTGTAGCCATCACCTCGGAAACGCTCACGATCAAGCCTGCAAGTCCCTGTTTATCAACGGGGGGCTTCCCCCTGTAGCCGTCCAGGAGCCCGTACCCTTTGACCTGCGTAATGAGCCAAGGGCATCTTCAGCGGAGAGGGGTGCCAGTCCAAAGGCCACGTCCTTGAACAATTCCACGAATATGCCCCCCAGACCGAACATCACCACGGAACCGAATTGGTCATCGTTGATGCCGCCGATGATCACCTCGACACCCCGGGGGGCCATCTCTTCCACAAGCACTCCCTCTGCCGATTCTATCCGGGACAGCTCACGAAACGCCCTGTTCAGTTCGCCGGCATCCTGTATATCTGTCCTTACCCCTCCCACATTGGATTTCGAAATGACCTTTGAGGATGAGATCTTCGCCACAAGGGGATAGGTGAAGATCGACCCGGTCGGGAACTGCCTCGGCAACCCCGAAAAATCTTCCCCTCGGCACGGAGAATCCCATCTCCCGCAACAGTCCTTTGACTTCGTGTTCATTCAAGACAGCGCGTCCGCTGTTTCTCTCTCTGAAATCGGTTATGACTTCCGCTTCTCTCATGGTGTAAGTATACCACGCAGGGTCCGTCTGATAAAGAACAGGTGAAATAGATATTCCGATCAGTTCGGGCACCTCATTGTTTGAACAAGACCACTACAAATGATATCGGGCTTCTGGCCGAACTATGCGGGGAGAACTCCTGGACTCTGCACTGTCGTGTTTTTGCCACAGGCGAGAGATTTCTTTGAAAATAGATAGTCAATGGGAATCTGCCATATGAAGGCAACGTGTCGCACTTGCTACCGACTTGATCGCAATATCGAGGGCTCTTCGGCGGTCGATAACACCCTCGAAAAAAAACTTCAGCGGAGAGTAAGTGATGTGGCTTCGCAGTTGAACCAGCAACAAAAAAGGGCGAGCAATATTGCCTCGCCCCTGAAGTGATTCTATCAGAGAGTTTGTCTTATCCCTGAGTCCTTCTCTGTCTCCTTAGATAATAGACAGAGTAGAGTCCTGCAAGCACCACAAAAATTATCATGCCCCATTCCGACATAGTTGGAACTGATGTGCTCTGCTGCCGAAATACCGCAACACTAGCAGGACCAAGCCCCTGGTTCGCTCCTACGCCGAAATCGCTCAGGAGCGTCCGTGCTCCGCTCACTGGGTCTACCCTGAACAGCGCCCCTTGACCACCTGTCCCGGCATTTGGATCAGTCACCAGGATCTGGCCGTTGGATTCAACCGCAACACCAGTTGGATCAAACCCCTGGTTCGTTCCCACGCCGAAATCGCTCAGAAGCGTCCGTGCTCCGCTCACTGGGTCTACCCTGAACAACGCCCCTGTAAAACCTGTCCCGGCAATTGAATCAATAACCAGGATCTGGCCGTTGGATTCAACCGCAACACTAACTGGATCAGACCCCTGGTTTGCTCCTACGCCGAAATCGCTCAGAAGCGTCCGTGCTCCGCTCACTGGGTCTACCCTGAACAGCGCCCCTTGACCACCTGTCCCGACAACGTAATCGATCACCAGGATCTGGCCGTTGGATTCAACCGCAACACCAGTTGGATCAAACCCCTGGTTCGTTCCCACGCCGAAATCGCTCAGAAGCGTCCGTGCTCCGCTCACTGGGTCTACCCTGAACAGCGCCCCTTGAACACCTGTCCCGGCATTGTAATCGATAACAAATGTGTCATCTGCATGGCCTGCAACAGGCAGCCACAGGGCAAATATCAGGAGCAAAAGACCTAAGGAAAAGTTTTCTCTCAGCCCCATATCCGTTCCCCTCCTTCTTGGAGTTTGTACTGAAATATAATACTAAGCAATATAATTGACTAAATTATAGAAGTGCCACTCTTCATAAGTCAATCAGACGAAGAACAAAAAAAACGGACGGATGTTCATCTGCATTGATAATTTACACATCGACTCTACCCGGATGAAATATGGATCACGGTCACCTATGAACAGCATAAAGTCCGGCCCACCGATTTCGTTTACCTGCGGATAACGATACGAACACTACAGATTCAATAGCTGCCTCGGTGTGCGGATTAGAAACGATATTTGTTACTGTGGCAGAATGGCTGCAGTGCAGTGTTGTCGGTGTTATCCTGTGTTTGGGGCTGATTGAGATGGGCTGCGAGGCCCACGACTTCTCACTCGGTCTCGTATCCGAGGCATTCCGGGATCGATGTCCGACCCCAACCGAATTTCCATGTACTCCTGCGGACAGGGGTCAGGTCTTGTTTCTTGCTGTCTGCACCTTGTCTGCGTAGCTGCTGTTGTAAAGATTTCCGTTCGTACTCCGTTGAACTCTCAAGATGCTCAACAATGTCGGTTTCTGTGTCCATATTACGGTACCTGAGCCACCTCGTTTTTACGACTTTGTCGGTGCAGACCGCAAAATGCCGGTGTGTGATACGGGGCGAAAGATGCAATCCGTTATCCTATCGGTCCCGATACATGTCCCGGACCATTCCCGCCGCTCATTCCGGAACAAACCTGACACCCTGTAGAGTTGAGACGTCTCAGCCTTCGATGCATTATTTCAGACTCGTAGTTCATACTGGTGCATTCTGATGCAAAATGGTGTATACTAAAGTATGGCCAACAATCGAAAAAACGGTTCGCCAAAGCGTCTCGCTCCCGTCTCCACTGGCCAAGCGAGTGAAGGCTTTGGCAAAAAGCCAAAAAGTCAGTTCTAATCGGATACTTGTAGATCTTGTCGAAACAGGGCTGCGATCAAAAGAAGAGGAGAAGCGCAGATTCTTTGAATTGGCTGATCGGTTAAGCACATCAACCAGACGCGAAAGAACAACAGGAATTGAAAGATCAACTCGCCCGAATGACTTTCGGAGAATGAGTGCCGAAAATCCAGTGGACCAATCTGCCTCCTCGCTCTCCGCGACCATCTTTTTGATCGCCTACAACAACGCAAGATAACCGCTGAGGATGTCTACCAACTGAAACTCTGGCGGGAATCTGATCCCGAAGCCCCGGATGGAGATTGGTATAAAGATTTCGGCTCCTTCAAAATCTGTGGCAGGGGAAAGTACCCCAAGACTTTTCTTCTTCGAGGGCAACCCGGCAAGGGCCAAGCATTGTAATATTAATATCACAGCCGTTTCTGGCAGTATATTACCGGAATGGGTGGCAGGGTTGTGGTGGAACGAGCAGCAGTTTTCCCCGGAATAAGCACCCGAGGCAAAAATCCTTCCTGCTCTCCTGTTTTTGGGGCTGATTGATATGGTCTGCCAGGCCATAAGATAACCGCGACCTCTAAGTCGGTCTGGTGTCCGAAGTATTCCGGAATCGATGTCCGAACCCTTCCCGAATTTTCACCAAGAACACAAAAGAAAAAAATGTGATACTATTTCGCTATGAGAACCGCCTTTCTCTATTCCCGGGAGTTCGAGAAGTTCGACTACGGGCCGTCCCATCCCCTCAAGACCCTCCGCCTGAAACTCACCCATGAGCTTATCAGGGCGTATGGCCTCCTCTCTCTCCCTCATACTCAGTACGTCGAAGCGGAGATGGCGGACGAGGACGATCTGCTTGTGTTTCACGACAGGGAATATATTGAGGTGCTGAAGGCGGCAAACAGGGGGATCAGCGTTGCCGGCGCAGGGTATTATGGTCTCGGTCCCGGAGAACAACCCCGTTTTTAAGGGGCTCTTCGACTGGTCCAGGCTTGTGACGGGCGCCTCCCTGCGCGCGGCCCACATCGTGGATTCAGGGGAGGCTGATATCGCCTTCAGCATATCCGGGGGACTTCATCACGCCATGCCCTCAAGGGCCTCCGGATTCTGCTATGTCAATGATGCGGTTGTTGCTATTATGTCCCTCCTGAAAAAGGGCAGGAGGGTAGCATATATCGATATCGATGCCCACCATGGCGATGGAGTGCAGGAGGCTTTTTACGAGACGGACAGGGTGTTGACCATATCCATACATGAGACGGGCAGGATGCTCTTTCCCGGAACAGGGTTCGAGGGTGACCTCGGCAGAGGGGAAGGGGAAGGATACTCGGTAAATGTTCCGATGCCCCCTTCCTCGGACGATGAACTCTTCCTCCATGCATTCGACGAGATCGTTCCACCACTCATGGAAAAGTTCAGACCTGACGTTGTGGTGAGCCAGCTCGGAGTCGACTCCTTCCGAAATGACCCTCTCGCCCACCTGAACTATACCACCAACGGCTTTTGTGAAGTGGTAAAGAGACTAAGAGAGCTTTCCCCAAAATGGGTCGCTCTGGGCGGCGGCGGGTATGATGTTGCCGTCGTTGCAAGGGCATGGACACTTGCCTGGGCTGTCATGAACGATATTGAGGTTCCTGACGAGATTCCCCGGGGTTTCCTTGCCGCATTTCCGGTGGAGGGATTCAGGAGCGGAAAGATCAGGGACGAGAGATATGTCGAAAAAGGCAGGGGAAAGGAGAGCATGAGGGAAGAGGTGGAACGGGTGGTAAAGTTCCTTAGAAAGAGGCTGCTTTAATCGCAGGCATCAGCTGTTTATTGAGTCAATGAGTCTTCTCAGCCTTCCGAAGTTCCTGCGGTCGAAATCCACGACAAGCCTTGGCAGGCCTGCGATCCCCGGCTCATCAGCCTCTGCAGGCAGCGCCGCCGAAAGATACATGTCCCCTCCGGGCGCCAGAATATCGCCAAAGTCTTCCCTCAGCTTCTGAAACGATGCCGCATCAGGAAACGATGTGAGCCGGATCACCAATCGTCCGTCCACGTACCTCAGGCTGTGATAGCGACGGTAGAAATGGTCGATCTTATCCAAAACCTTTTCCACAGAATCAACCTGCTCAAAAAAGTAAAAATCAGAATCATTGATATATCCCTGATCAAGGAGCTGTCCCCTGAAAAATTGAATGCATTGTGACCAGTATGTGCCGCCCGGTTCGTCCACAAGGATGAGGGGTATGGGATCACGCTTCCCGGTTTGCACAAGGGTAAGAGTTTCCATGGCCTCGTCAAGAGTGCCGAACCCTCCGGGAAAAAGGACAACGGCATGAGCTTCCTTGAGGAAGGCTATCTTCCGGTTGAAGAAATACTTATAGACGATAAGGCGCGGGTGACCCTTGAGAACAGGATTTGCCTCTTGCTCGAAGGGAAGCCGGATGTTCACCCCGAAAGAGTGTTTTGGGCCGGCGCCTTCGTTCACCGCCTGCATGATCCCCGGCCCTCCGCCTGTGATCACCATATACTCTGCTTCAGCGATCTTCCTGCCGAGACTCATGGCCATCCGGTAAATCCTTTCCTCGGGCCGTGTCCTTGCAGAGCCAAAGACCGTGATCTTGCGCACGTCTTTGTAAGGGCCGAATACCTTGGAAGTGAACCTCATCTCCTTTAACGTGGAGTTCATGAGTTTCAGGTCCGCCTTGTTCCTCTTCTCTTCCTGCCCCGCCATCAGGGCCGCGAGGATCATCTCCCGGACGATCTCCGGACTCCGGATGCCGCCGGCAAGTTCAATAAGCCCGTCTATCGCCTCATCGGCCGTTTCATTTGTCCCCTTGAATCGCAGCTTCATAGAATTATACCTCCGCTTCCTTCATTGTAGCAGGAATGCCGTATCTGATACACACATCTCTTTATCCGTGTGACAGCGGATTTCACGCTCGAGCTTGCATTATCGAAAAATGCGGGGGGTCAACGGCTCCGTCCAGAAACAAACGTTTCAGTGATGATGAGGCGCTGAAAAGACTGCTCACAGAACTCGCAACCATCAAACAATCTGATCATTGCCCACACTACGAACGAAAGTCGCTACTAAGAGCCAGCTAATGCTACACGTTCTACTACAATAAATGGACCCTGAATGTCACTGGTCTCATAGACACAGAACGCCAGCTCCGTTACTGACAGTTGCTTGGTAGATACAGACCGAAACTCTCGAAGATGATTTGCTACCAGCAGCGTCTCAAAGGCTCCTTGATATACGCCCAGCGTGATATGAGGTTTATAATCGGCTGGATTATCTTCTTTAGAAATCATGGCCAGAATTGAACGAAGCTTATCGAGTGACCCATCCGGGTCTTCGACAGTTATGTATGGTGCAGATGCGAAACTGTCCAGCATGCCAGTCCTTAAGAAAAACGGCGGCACTTTCGCTTCATTCAGTGCAGTCGTCTGACGTCTTTGAAGTTTGGTCGAAAAATGTTCTTCACTTAACAGACCGCAGGCAGCCACTGTAATGTGCGGTGCGCGCCGGTATCCTGGATGTATAAATCGCTCTACGTATGAACGTGCGGTTTCAATAAGTTCAAGCCAGCCTTGGTCATCGACCAAGACCGCCCAGAAGCCATAATGTGAAATACCTCTGTGCCATTCGGCAAAATCGTGCTCGCAGTGCGGAATTGTTTTGCTCACTGAGATAAATGTTTCATTCATTTAAGTGTACCCAGATTCTTTGCAGCCTCAATTATCATGTACGCTGCTGCCTCTTAATGAGGATTATAAGAAGCACGGGATAATTAGTCAATGAAAACGCTGTGTTCGGCCAACAGCAGAGGGTTATCGTAACTTATCTTGTCTTAAATATACAATCTTCAAAACGTCTTATCAAGGGACATGGACAAAGGAAAGCTCTCAGCGAAAAAACAGTTTCTGAAAAGTGGAAAATACTGGGAAACTAATTGGGGACACCTCCCGTTTTTCTTCTTTCCGCAGACTCTCAACAGTACTATCAGAAATAGAAACACTTAGAGAGATAGCGGACGATGCAGGTTATCAGGTGTATTCAAATCTCGGATGATGCATCTTCCTCTGTCAGCTCTGGGGGGGGAAGGCGTGATCGGTGGCGAAACTGGGGAACCACAGAGGCTATCTTCGCCGGCACAAAAAAGACGAGACGGAATTCTACTTTAGCCCCACGCGGAAGCGGTAGTTCTGGTAACTGAAGACGACCCCCTCGGAGGTTATCTCCTCTACCTTAAGTCCCGCGGTCAGGAATTGACCTTCCCTCAGAGACTGTCCGTTGATCCTCACCATGCGGGAAGAGGCATCGCTGGCGAACAGATGGGTGGAAATCGCAAAGTCCGGCAGACTCTGCCGTAACGACGTGGGAAGTTCCTGAAGACTGTAGAGCTTATTCGGCACGGGAGCAGGAAGAGTAGCTGGCTCGGATGCAGAATCGGGGCGCTTTACTTCCGGCATCTGCTGCGGCGGAGCTGCGGCAACCCTGGAAGGACCTTTCTCATTCGTCGTCTGCGTCTGCGCCGGCTTGTCTTCTTTGTTCTTCTGCAGGCCGGCTTTCACCGGCTCCTGCACGGACTGACGGATACCATCCGCCTTGGGCACATCCTTTATTGCAGCAGGGCTCTTTGGTCCGGACACAGGTTTGTTCTCTTCGGCAGACCTGGTCACCGGCTCACGATCACCCGACACTGCAGACTGCGGAATCGCAACCGATGATCCTGCACCAGCTGGGCGGTTCCCCTGATCAGGGGTCTTTGCGACACGCTGCTGAGTTGCAGCCGGCTGCGCAACGATGGGCGGCTTGCCTGAGCGCCATACCAGCCACCCTGCCAGAAAGCCCGCGTTCAGGACCAACGCTCCCACGAGCAGATAAGGCCAGAGGGGGCGCCTTTTCGGTATCTCTTCCATGACATCCTGCGTCGTCATCAGATCCGGAACCGTGCCCCTTTGCCGCTCTTTTTCCGATTTTTTCAGCGCATCAAGAATATAAGACATCCCTACTTCTCCTCTTTCTTCGCGGATAGCAGCGGCTCATTGCTGCCCGCCGCGGTGTTCAGATTGATCATGGTCTGGGGCCCGACCACGCCGTCAGGCTTCAATCCCTTTGAGAGCTGAAATTTCTTCACCTGAACGACAAGGGCGTTGTCAAAGACAGGTTTTTCACGCTGTTGAACTTTTTGCCCGTTGATAAGCGCCAGCTGTTTCTCAAGCCATTGGACCTCAGCTCCCCTGACGCCGGGCCTGATGTCTCCCTGATAGTTCGGCGGCATTCGCCAGAACAGGGTACAATCCCCCATCCAGTGCCCTTCGACC
This sequence comes from Nitrospirota bacterium, assembly GCA_963699545.1. Lineage (GTDB taxonomy): Bacteria > Nitrospirota > Thermodesulfovibrionia > Thermodesulfovibrionales > UBA9159 > JAMCQB01. The sequence continues at coordinate 94,379 of CAVOUE010000012.1, forward strand.
TCACTGACGTCAACTTTCATTGTCTTGCCTCCCAGAACAAAGGTGGCTGTTTGCCCATCCATCGCGGTCAGTGCCCCATAAAATTCCTTGCCCCGGTCGTCAAAGAGCTTTAACACGGCCGGCCTGTTCAGCTGACGGAGCCCGCTCAAGCTGGAGGGCGTATCCAGGCATCCGAGTCCCCTCGCCCTCGCCTCCCGGCAGGGGGTTAGGTTATTCTTCGCTTTATAGGGCATGTCCCACAACCGAAAAAGCTCCTGGAATGCCGCCTCCCTGCTGAGATGAACCGGCTGGTCGGAGGGCCACTGCAATGTATCCAATTTGGGAGGCTCCGGCACAATGCTCCCCTTCACCGGAGCGGTCAGTACTTCCTGAGACGGCGGCAGGGTCTGCGACCGGTTATTATAAAGGGTTGCTGCCAGGGCAACGGCAGAGATCATGAGTATCATGCCTGCCAGCGCCCATCTCATCTTCGCCCTGGGGCGCCTCCGGACCTCAGATCTCCCGAACACCTCCCGTGCAGCTTTGTTCAGCGTGGATCTGTCAACCCGGTCCTGACCCTGGACATACGCTCCCAACAGGGCCCGGTCACAGATCACATTGATCAGCCTCGGGATGCCACCGCTCAGGCGGAACAGTCTGTCCATCGTGGAAGGAAGGAACAATCTGGTGTGAGCCCCGGCCACTGCGAGACGGTGGCTCACGTACTCGGCCACCTCTTTTCTTGACAACGCACCCAGATGATAGCGGGCCGTGACACGCTGCGCCAGCTGCCGCATTTCGGGTTTTTCCAGCTGGTCCTGGAGTTCCGGCTGACCCACCATGATGATCTGGAGAAGCTTGCGCTGATTCGTCTCGAGATTCGTAAGCAGACGCAGTTGCTCCAGCACGTCCGTGCCTAGGTTCTGAGCCTCTTCAAGGATAAGCACGGTCCTGCGTCCTCTGGCATGGGCGTCAAGGAGGTATGCGTTGATGAGGTCTACATAGACTTTGACACTTGTGGATACCTCAGGATAACGGATGCCAAGCTCGTCACAGAGGGTTGCCAGCAACTCCTCGACGCTCAACTTCGGATTGAGCACGAAAGCGATATCGGTGTTTTCCGGCAACTGTTCCAGAAGACAGCGGCAGATCGTTGTTTTCCCTGTTCCGACCTCTCCGGTGAGCAGGACAAAGCCGCCATCGCTGGTGATCCCGTATACCAGATGAGCCAACGCCTCCCGGTGTTCTCGGCTCATGTAAAGATAGCGGGGATCGGGGGCAATGGAAAAGGGAAGTTCCTTTAGGCCGAAATATTCTCTGTACATAAATGAAAAAACGCTTTTGTTGTCCTTTAGAATACTAATACAAGGATTGGAGAAAATACAATCGTTTTTTTTCATTCCCCCCCAGGCATGATCGCGCCTCGGAAGATGCCCGTGGACGGCATGTGGAACAAAAAGGATTTCTTTTATATACTGAGGAGTAGGATGGTTATCCTGGTCGTCATGATGATTACAGGTGCAGGGACATGAAGGGCCGGGGTCCACGCACTATTTTGACGGTCTCCTGCCTCGTTTTCTTTGCCGCGGTATTCCCCTGTCTGCCTCCGTCTGCAGTTTCCCTTGCAGCCGAGGAGTGTGAGATAGTGAAAGCTGTTTTTTATGAGAGAAGACAGGGAGAGATCGTCACTGATATCGAATCCGTTATTCCGCACAGGAGGTTTCAGATCGTGACCTACCCCTGTGCTGCGTTGACAATCCGGGATAACTCCAGGCTCATGTACACAAAAGATATTGAAGTGGAGGCGACATTTGCCGATCGGAACACGATCGTGAAAAAAGCGTGGTGCGACAAAAAACAGACCGAGGACGGTGAGATCTATTCTTGCACCGTATGTTTCGAAAGCGACTCCCCGGTCTCAAAAGTGACCTGTGTGTTCAAATAATCGATCACGGTTCCTCGCAGGCGTGACCTCTCAGTATCGTATATGCTTCCGCAGCGCCCTTCAGATCTTTCAGAAAAGAGGCCGTGATCTCCCCTGAGTATCGCAGGGCCTCCGATGTCAAAGGTCTGCCCCGCTGTTACAGGATTCCTCAGGAAGAAGCGCACTCTTTTCCACCACATGGAGATGGACCTTCTCGTCCTTCTCCGGAAGGGCGTTGAATGTGCTCTCTGCGATTTCTTCTATCCCCTTTCGGTCATCTGAAGCCAGGACCAGGCGAAAACGGTTAAAGCCCTTCCTGTCCCTCTCATCCCTTCCCGCTTTCACGAGTTCAGGCAGGGTCTCCTTCACGAAGGCGACGCTGTCCGCCGCGACCACGTATATGAGAAGACGGTTACCGATGTTTATCCTGCTGCGAAGGACAATGCCGTTATCCAGTTGAATACTGCATGCGCTCTCGACATGTTTGAACACCTCATCTGGACACTCGCAGCCGAGGACCTGCCTCACAAAATGTTTCATATGTTCCACATCGGCAATCTTCACTGCTCAAGTATGGGTGAAGCTGCCCTTCCCTCCTGGTCCTGCCACAGGGTGGTTCATTGTCGTCGCAGAAGCGCGGTTAAACCCTTCACCGCCCTTTCGGGAGAGGAATAAACAGGGATCCGGGCTTTTTCGAGAAGGGTGATGATCTTTTTTGCGACCCCGTCCGTCGGGATATGAAAGACGAAGGGTTTAGGAACATTTTCCCTGAACTGCTTCATGAGTCCCGCAAGTCTTTCCGTAATCCCCAGGACATTGGGCAGGGCGATGACGACAAACCCGTCATAGTCGTCTTTTAATTCGTTCAGCACTGTCAGAAAATCATCGTCCTTCACCTGCGCCGTAAGATCGATCGGGTTATGGAGCACATAAAAGTTCGGGAACATCCCCTTGAGACGGTTCAGTCTGTCATCGGAAAGCTCCACCACATCAAGGCCCTGTCTCATGCACTCATCAGCGGCAAGAACACCGGAACCCCCGCCATTTGTCACGATGCAGACGCGGTTGCCCCTCCCCTCTGCAGCAAGGGAGAGTGTCCCTTGCGCTCCCTGATAGGAAAGGGCCTTTGTCGCATCCATCAGTCCGTCGAAATCCGTTGCTTCCCGTATTCGGAACTGCTTCAGGATCGAGTGGAAGACTTCGTATCTTCCGGCAAGCCTCCCTGTATGGGAGAAGGCAGCCGCAGAGCCGCCGGCGCCCTTGCCGGACTTCAGCACAACAAGCGACTTCTTCGCCGACAGCGCCCGCGCTTTCTCCACGAACCTTCTCCCGTCACCCAGCGACTCGACATAAGAGACCACGACATCGGTTTCCCGGTCTTCAAGAAAATATTCGTAAAGGTCAGCTTCGTTGATATCAACTGCATTCCCGTATCCCACCGCTTTTGATATGCCTGTGTTCGTAACCCTGATCGCTTCAAAGAGAGATGCCATGATGGCGCCGCTCTGGGACAGGATCGCCACATTCCCCCTCCTCGGCCTCTTCATCCGTTCATGGCTGATAAAGAATGTATCAAGCCTGTTGCCGGGACAAAAGACCCCCATGCAATTCGGCCCGAGCAGGCGTATCCCGGCTTCTTTCCCGATCCTCTGCACTTCGAACTGGAGCTCACGCTCTCCGATCTCCGCAAAGCCGGAACTCACAACAATGGCGCATTTCACCTTGCCCGCAAGATGCCTCAGGATATCAGGCACTTCGGATGCAGGTCTCATGATGATCGCGAGGTCGGCAGAGGAAGGCAGATCTGCAATAGTACGATACGCCTTCACCCCCATGAGCTCATCATATTTCGGGTTCACGGGATAGACCCTCCCGCGGAAGGCGAGGAGGTTCTTCAGCACAATACCGCCCAGCTTTATCTCGGTATGGGCAGCGCCGATCAGCACGATGGACGCGGGGTTGAAGAGATAATCCAGAGAACTCATGCGCTTTCTATGAATAGAAGAGCAGGGTCCTCGATATAGTTAACGATCCTTGTAAGGAACTTCGTTGCCTCGACCCCGTCCGTCACCCTGTGATCAAACGTCAGGGAGAGGGGCAGTATCCTCCTGATAACGATCTGACCGTCCTTAACCCACGGTTTTTCCGAAATATTTCCTGTTCCCAGTATCGCCACATCAGGATAATTGATGATGGGGGTGGCAAAGGTCCCGCCGAAGTGTCCGTAATTGGTGATGGTGAAAGTGCTTCCCCTCATCTCTTCCAGCTTGATCTTCCTGTCCCTGGCCTTCTGACCCAGATCCTGAAGCTCTACCGCAAGTTCATGGATCGTCTTTCTCACGGCCTCCCGTATGACCGGGACCATGAGACCGTCCGGGGTGTCCACGGCAACTCCGATGTTGAAGTATTTCTTGACGATTATTTCCTCCCGTCCCTCATCAACCGAAGCATTCAGCATGGGGTGATCGGCAAGGGCATGATACACCGCCTTGATGAAGAAGGGCATGAACGTCAGATGGACACCCTTTTCAAGGAGCCCCTTTTTCTCCTTCTCGCGGAGGTTCCACAACTCGGTGATATCGGCCTCCTCCATGCCGGTCACAAAGGCAGTGGTCTTCTGGGAAAGGATGAGGTTTTTCGCGATGGTCCTTCTCAGCCCTCTCAGGGGTATTCTCTCCACCGGACCGTACTGGTCTTCAGCTTTCTTCTCCTGCGGGGCCGCCTTCATTACATCTTCTTTTGTGATGCTTCCTCCGGGGCCCGAGCCTTTCACTGATCCGAGATCGACCCCGAGGTCCTTTGCCAGCGCCCTGACCGCAGGGAGCGCAAGGATCCTCCTCTTCCTCATCCGGCAGAACGCCCACGACGGAAACGGACTTCGGTCTCTCTTTCGTCTCCGGCTTCTCCTCCTTCGGCGCAGCTTCCCCTTCAAGGGCGATGGTGACCAATACCTCTCCCACCTTGACGATCTCTCCAACGTCCCTGTGGATTTTCGTTACCGTTCCCTTTTTCGGGGAAGGCACCTCCACCACCGCCTTGTCCGTCTCTATCTCCAGAACGGTCTGGTGCTCATCAATGGCATCGCCTTCTCTGATGACCCATTTCCTTACTTCCCCTTCCGTCGTTCCCTCGCCCAGGTCCGGCAACACAAAGTCGAATGGCATGGTTCCTCCCCATAGAACGTTCTGTCATAATTGCTGATACGTTCTCAGGTAAAGGATAGCACGCAGGGGAGACGCAGTCAATCGCGCCTGGCTCCCCGTTCGGGGAGATGATATAATGAGGTCAGCAAGAATTGCGGGAGGAGAGAGGTGAAACAAAAGCCTAAAGGGCCCTTTGTCCCTGCGGAGCGGCATGAAACTGTCCGCCGCGAGATCACCGAGAGGCTGAAGGGTCAAACACTCTCGCCGATGGATATATCCGCTGCAGTGCATATCCCGGTGAAGGAAGTATATGAGCACCTCGAACATATCAGGAGGTCCCTTATCAAGCGGGAACATCACCTGACCATAACGCCGGCAGAGTGCAAGAAATGCGGTTTCATCTTCAAAAAAAGAGAGAGATTGACGAAACCGGGGAAGTGTCCTGTCTGCAGGGGCGAGACCATTGAAGAGCCGCTGTTTTCTCTCGGCGAACGACCTACCTGAGTCCGAGTTTCGTCAGGATGGTCCCGAGGAATCTGTTGACGGGGTTGCTCCTCTTCAGAAATGAGACCACCGGAGGCTTCCTGGAGGTCAGTTTGTCAAGTTCGTCAATGATCGCCTGGTCTTTTTCATGGCTCAGTCCCTCCCTGAAGGTTCTTATGGCGTCATCTGTTTTCCCTGCATAGAGGTAAACCTTGCCCAGATTCAGATAGTGGAGGGGGTTTTGAGGCTCCCGCGCCTTTGCTTTTTCGCAGAGCGTAACCGCGAGCTGGAATTGTCCCCGTTCCTTTGCAATGCAGAGGGCCAGGTAACAGCAGTAGGCAGGTTTTTCATCTCTCTGGACCGCCTTCTCAAAAAGGGTAAGGGCGGTAAGGGTATCCCCCTGCGCAAGGGCCTTCAAACCGCTGGTGAAGAATTTTTCTGCCTCAGTCTCCTGCATACAATCATTCAACTGCAGAGCGAGATATGCGCCACCCATTTCTTGAGACGATTATTTCCGCCTTTCCCGTCCGCATCAATACTTCATGATGTCGGTAAGGGCTTTTCTTATCCTCTCCACGGTGGGCATGTAATGGTCCTCAAGTCTCGGAAGGGGAAGGACCACATCATAGCTTGCCACCCGCGCCACGGGCGCCTTGAGAAAGAACATGGCATCCTCCGCGATGGTGGCCGCGAGTTCCGAGGCAAAACTTCCCACCTTGGGCGCCTCATTCACGATCACGACCCTCCCGGTCTTCTTCGCTGACCCGAGGACCGTCTCTTCATCATATGGATTGAGGGTCATCAGGTCGATCACCTCAGCGTCAAACCCTTCCACTGCCTCCAGAGTCCTGTGAAACATGAACCCCCAGGAGATCACGGTCACATCCTTTCCTTCCTGGACTATCCGCGCCTTTTCGAGGGGTACGGCGTATTCTCCTTCAGGCACGTCCTCCTTTACCAGACGGTAGAGCCTCGTGGACTCCAGAAATAACACAGGGTCGGGGTCTCTAATGGACGACAAGAGAAGCCCTTTTGCGTAATACGGCGATGACGGCATCACAACCTTTATGCCGGGCATGTGACAGAAGAGCGCTTCATTGCTTTCCGAGTGGTGTTCGGGGGCTTTAATACCCGCCCCGTAGGGCGTCCTTATGACCAGGGGGCAAGTATATCTTCCCCTTGAGCGCGAGCGTATCCTCGCAGCGTGGTTCGCTATCTGGTCCATGGCAGGATAAATGAACCCCTCGAACTGTATCTCGGCAACGGGCTTTAGACCATACACCGCCATACCTATTGCAGCGCCCACGATGACCGACTCTGCAAGGGGGGTATCAATGATACGCTCCGGTCCGAATTGGTTCAGAAGCCCTTCGGTGATCCTGAATACCCCGCCGTCTCTTCCCACGTCCTCACCGAGGATGACCACATCCTTGTCCCTCTGCATCTCTTCTTTCAGCGCAAGGTTGATCGCCTGCACCATGTTCATTTTTTGGGAGTTCTGGGGCATATCAGAAATCCTTTATCTCTTTCTGCTGTCTCTGGGTAAGCGTAAGGTATGTGTAGGTGAACATATCACGGGGGTCCGGAGGTTCGATGGATTCTGCCTTTTTCTCCGCATCGTCCACAGCAGCCTTCGCCCCTGTCTCAATCTCATTCTGATACTGCTCAGACCATATCCCTTTCTTCTCCATGAAGAGCTTCAACCTCAGAATGGGGTCTTTTTCTTTCCATGCCTCCACCTCTTCTTCTGTTCTGTAACGAGATGCATCATCGGCAGTGGTGTGGTCCGCCATTCTGTATGTGAAGCATTCAATGAGGGTCGGACCGTTGCCCTGCTTCGCTTTGTTAAGGGCATCTTTTGTTGCCTTGTATACTGCAAAAATATCATTCCCGTCCACTTGCACGCCTTCGAAGCCATAGGCAAATGCCTTCTGCGCGATGGTTCCTGCAGCGGTCTGCTTCTCCCTTGGTACCGAGATCGCCCACTGATTATTCTGGCAGATAAAGACAACGGGCAGCTTGAATACACCGGCGAAATTGAGTCCCTCGTGAAAGTCGCCCTCGGATGTGCCGCCGTCACCGAAATAGGCTGCTGCAGCGATTTTGTCCCCCCTGTATTTTGCAGCCATGGCAACCCCTACCGCATGGGGAATATGGCTCGCCACCGGAATGGAGACAGGGAGGATGTTTATATCCTTTGCCATCCTGAGCCCTCTTTCGTCTCCTCCCCAGTATTGAAGGATCATATGCAGGGGATGACCGACAGCGAGGTAAACGCCGTTCTCCCTGAAGGAGGGGAATATCCAGTCGGTCTTTTCCAGGGCAAGGGCGCTTCCGATCTGTGCCGCTTCCTGCCCCCGGATTGGGGCATAGGTGCCGATCCTTCCTTCTCTTTGAAGGTCTAAGGCGCGTTGGTCAAAGGTCCTCGCAAGGACCATGAGCTCATACATCCTCTTTATCTCATCATCCGTGAGGGAAGGCATAAGAGACTCGTCCACATTTCCCTTCTCATCGAGGACATCGAGACGCTTCACATTAAAGGATTCTATGACTTTCTCAGGCATTAATAGAAGGATAGCATGCGAACGGTGAACAGTCAATTCTTTATCATGGTTTCCCCGTTTCTCATTGCAGGCGTTTATTGATAAGAAGTAAGATACGGATGCGATCCATGTGCCTGAAATGTGATGGTGCAGGCAGGGACAATGATCAATCAGCCGGTCTCAGTTTTTCAATCGGCACACGCGCAGGGTCGCTTCCGGTTCCAGACGAAGGACCGCCCTCTCCGGTGACTTCTTTATATTCAGGGACAACGATCCCCCGCTTCACCATGATGCTGTAAATGAGGTTTGACCGGTTCACCACATAACGCTGATCCCCCGTCGGATCATATTTCCTCGGGTTCGGGAGAACCGCTGCAAGCCTGGCAGCTTCTTCAGCGGAAAGATCGGACGCGGATTTCCCGAAGTACTGCCGTGATGCCGCTTCAACGCCGAAAACCCCCTCTCCCCACTCGATGACATTCAGATAAAGCTCCAGTATTCGTTTCTTGGAGAGGACCTTCTCCATCCTCCATGTAATGAGCGCTTCTGCAACTTTTCTGAACGGGTTCTTCGAAGGGGAGAGATAGAGGTTCTTTGCCAGCTGCTGGCTTATGGTGCTTCCCCCCAGCTTGAACTTCTTCGCCTTGATGTCCTTTTCCATGGCCTTCTGTATCGCCTCGTAATCAAAGCCCTCATGCTTCCAGAACTTGTCGTCCTCCGCAATAAGCACGGCCTTGATGATATACGGCGAGAGCCGGGAGATGGGCACCCATGTCTGGGAGATCCGATACTTCTTCCCTGTCCTCTCCCATTCCTTTTCGCGGTATTTCATAAAAGCGGTCTTTGCAGGATTCTCTTTTTGAAGTTTTGAAACATCGGGCATGAGGAATAGGGAGGAGAGGGCAAAAAGGAGCAGGCAGGCAATGGCAAAGAACAGTATCTTACTGAACAACTTCCCTTTACGCATCCCCAAAGAGAATATCCGTTTTACTGTAAAGGCCCCTTCAAAAGGCGGATATCATCGATCCAGACCGTGCCCTTGCCGTCGACCACGAGGTTGAGTTTTATGAGGTCGGGTCTTTCCCCCTGTTTCAGGAAGAAGGGTGCCTCGGCAGTTATCCAGTTCATGGTGCCGGTTACAGGGTTCTGAAGGCCCCTGGAGAAGAACTCGCCCTTCCCGGGGAAGCGGCACCACATCTCAAGGTACGCCTGCCCCTGGAGTTCTGCCGAGCGAAGCTTCGCCCGGTACGTCAGACGTGCATTTTCAGCTTCGGTGTCGCTGACCTCGAATAGCCTTACCACTGTCGGTCCCGTTGCATGAATACGCAAAGAGCCCTTGCCGTCGCTTGAAGTTTCCTTGTCCAGCTCTGCCCCGGATTGGGTGATGATGCCGTCAAGACTGTCCACGGGAAACCGCTTGAGTTCCACTTCCTGCTGTGCCGTCTTTGAACATCCCACCGCAAAGAACAACGTCAAGGCTGCAAGGCAATATACACATTTCTTGAACATTTCATGCTCCTTATGTTTATCAATGTCTGGCTGCAACACTAGCCTACGATCTCCGTTCCGATCCCCTCCTTCGTAAAGATCTCCAGAAGGAGGCAGTGAGCCACCCGGCCATCAACGATATGCGTCTTCTTCACCCCTCCCTCAAGGGCACGGGTGCATGCCTGGACCTTGGGCAGCATGCCACCTGAGACCGTGCCGTCGTCGATGATCTTCTTCACGCCCTTTTTCGTCACCGTAGAGATCACGTTCCCCTTTTTGTCCTTGATCCCTGGCACATCGGTGAGCAGTATCAGCTTCTCAGCCTTCAGCGAAGATGCCACCGCAGACGCAACGTAATCCGCGTTGATATTGAACGTCTCTCCGGCCTTGCCCGCACCGATAGGCGAAATCACCGGGATAAACCCGTCCTTCTGGAGGGAGTCAAGGATCGCCGGATCCACTGATTCGACCTCCCCTACCAGCCCGATGTCGATGACTTCTTCTTCTCCTGTCTCAGCCGCCTTCTTTATGAGCTTCTTCTTCGCCCTGATGAGCCCTCCGTCCTTTCCGCTCAGTCCCGCAGCCTTGCCTCCGTGGCTGTTGATCAGCGCCACGATCTCTTTATTCACAAGGCCCCCCAGGACCATCTCAACAATGTCCATGGTCTCTTTGTCTGTCACCCGCTGGCCATGGATAAAGGCCGGTTCCTTCCCCATCTTCTTCATGGTCTCGCTGATCTTCGGTCCCCCGCCGTGAACAATGACAGGCCTGATACCGATGAAGTTCAGGAGCACCACATCCTGCGCAAAGGAGTTCTTCAGCGCAGCCTCGACCTGCGCAGCGCCACCGTATTTTATCACAAACGTCTTCCCATAGAAATTACGGATATACGGCAGGGAATCGACTAAGACCTGTGCCTTCTCAAGCAGCTTCTCCATCTCTTATGTCCCTCGAAGAACCTATGAATTATGCTTTACCCTGTCCGTTTCAAAACAGGGGATACAGACGATCTTCCCTTCTCTTATCCTGGCCCTCGGTTCAGCCATCTTCTCGCCACACGTCCGACACGAGAGACTCTGATAGATCTTTGCCTCCTGAGGCAAAGGGATCCTCACCTTCGTGATCTTCAGCAGCTCTTTCTCGGGTGACTCAAGGATGGCCTTCGTCTTCTTCGTCCTGCGGTTATGGACCGCCCGGGTCACCTCTTCAGAGCGGTCACCCCTCTCGTAACGTCTCCATAATTCTTTTTCCCTTTCTGTTTCCTCGGGAGCGATAAAGTCTATGGCTATCCGGACCCCGTTTCCCGAAGGCCTGTTCAAAAAGGTGTACGCCTGTTTTCCGTAGTCCTTAAAGACCAGGTTCCCTTTCCCAAAAGTACATCCGGTGACAACCTGAATCGCATCAACAGCACATGAGTCATTCTCGACGATCGCAACCAGCTCTTCATCTTCAGAGATGTCTTCCCTTTTCATGGCCTTCAATGCCGCCACCGCGACCCGGTACCCCAGGGCGAGCCCGGGACAGCTGTGACCGTGAAAATCAATGACTTCCTTAAAGCGTTTCATAGACAGGATTTTACCTCAAAAGGACAGTTTTTGCAAAAGGACCGGGAATCACTTTCAATCCGGCCCAGGAATGCCGATCACACTGACCGGGTAGCATTACTGGCGGAGAGGGGGGGATTCGAACCCCCGGTGGAGTTACCCCCACAACGGTTTTCGAGACCGCCGCCTTCAACCGCTCAGCCACCTCTCCATCGAAGCGATCAGCAGATAGTTTAAACCAAAAGAGGGTAATTTAGGAATATAAGCAAGAGGGCTATTGTAGCTTGCCGTGGGCGGTCGAGCCTCACCTCGGCTCAACCCTATCTCCTGTCCTTAAAGAACGTCTTCAGTATCTCAGCGCACTCTTCCTCGAGGATACCGGATACGACCTCCACCTGATGGTTCAATCTCGGATCGCTGAGCACGGCATAGAGGCTTTCCACAGCCCCGCCTTTGCTGTCCGGACAGCCATAGACGAGCCTGCCCAACCGTGCGTTCACCATGGTGCCGGCGCACATGATGCATGGCTCCTTGGTCACATAGAGGGTTGCATCTGATAACCGCCAGCTGCCGATGATTCTCGCACCCTCACGTAGTGCAATGACTTCCGCATGGGCAGAGGGGTCGTTCAACCTTTCCCTCTGGTTGTGCGCCCTCGTGATGATGTTCCCCTCAATAACGAGCACAGCACCCACCGGCACTTCCCCCGCGGAAGAAGCGAGCCCGGCTTCTTCCATGGCCACCTTCATGAAATGGAGATCCTCTTCTTTGTTGTTGTCCACAGAGATCCTCGCCTTCTTCAGTTCAAGACACGCGTCCCCGGCGTCATGCTTCAGCGCAGATCATTCAGGAGCCTCTGGAATTCCTTGGACTCTGCAAGTATGCGGTGAGCCGCATCCCGCAATTTATCCACTTCCTGCGGTTCCAGACTGAAGGATGTGGGAAGCCTCTTGAAATACCACCGCTCGTGCTCGTCCTTCAGGGCATCGAACTTCACTTCGATGATGTAAAATTCAATATCGCCGCATGACCCGGGCACGGTGGATACTTTCCCGTCAGGGCATCTCTGCCTCCGCACCTGTGCAGTCCACCCCTTCAGGCTTTCCTTCAGCAGCGCCACCGTTTCGACATTGTACCGTTCGATGGCTATGGACGAATAGGATTCCAGCATTGCAGCAAATGCCGGAGGGCTCTCCATACGATCCCAGAAGGAATCGGGTTGGGTCTCGGCGTTCACCACAATAATCGCAACCTTGTGCACATTCTTATGATGGGTATCTTTGATGGTTCTCCCAGAAATCTCCCCTGAAAATTATTCTGTCAAGGATACCCCTGAGACCGAGGTTGTCCGCAATTCCCCCGTCCAGAAGATGAAGGTAGGGTTTCTTCTCCGGGTTCAGATAAGGCGCAATGTTGCTCGCGAGAAAGAACTGACGTTCCGAAATCTCACCCTTCTGCAGGACCCTTTGCAGGGCATCCGGCATCCGGTAGTCGCACGCGCCGGCAAAATTCCGCACGGTAATGGGGGTCAGAAGGAGAGGGACCGCGGACGAGGCGGCCACCGCTCTCGCCACCGGAAAAGTTGACAGGTCTGAGCAGAGGATGTCGAACATGTCCTGGGTGAACTGAACCCTTATGCCGTAGGTCATATCAGTGGCGTTCATGATGATCATCGGCCCTTTTCTGGCTGCGATGTCACCGAAGGTGCCGCCTTCGAAGATATACCTGTCATAGTACTCGGCTGCCAGATCGCTCCGGTCAAAATGAGGGGAGAAGAGCCGGACCCAGTTAAGAGGATTAAAGAACGTTCTTGAGATAAGAGCCCCCTGAATATTCTGCTTCAGGAACTTCGCCTCAAAGTCCTCAAAAATGCGCTCGCCGAAGAGGCCGTAATACCCGGCGGTGAAACTCCCGCCAGATACACTCGATATGGCGTCCACCTCATCCAGAAGCCGCCGTTTCTTCCCGTCGATCATAATATCTGTCTTTGCCAGTTCTTCAAGGACACCGTACGAGAATGCTGCGGCACGCGTTCCTCCACCGGAGAAGGTCACAAAAAGGAGCATGTCATCGGATTTCCCCGGCACCCTCATGTTCTTGCCCCTGTATCCTTCGTCAGGATCATAGTGCCTGAGCCTCTCATTGACCGGGTAATGTGCACAGCCCTGAACAAACAGGACAGCCGCCACAAGACCTGTGCAGAGCCATTTGAGCACGTTCATCCGCTCCTTCCGAAAGAAGTACGCACACTGACTATCATCAATGACGCTCGTTTTTTCAGTATATCACAGTGTGTCTGATGGAGGGATTAGGGAACGGGTACAATTACTGCACAGCGAAAGGGGCCTGGTCATCCAGGCCCCTCTTTTTCGATCAGCCTTTCGGGCAAAGAGATGTCAATTCTACCTGTTCACAACCTCAAGAAGGTTTTGTGCTGTCTCATTGTTCAGCGCCGTCTTTTCCCCCGCAATTTCAGGCCACCTCTTGTTCAGTTCGCCTGCCGAAGAGAAAAGAACACTGTCTTGCAACTCCCTGAGAGTACCCTTCAGGAATTTGTTCTCCTCTTTCAGCTTCTCATTCTCCTCAAGGGCCTTTTCGTGCCTCGTGCGTGGGACAAAACCGAGGATGATATAAAAATCGATCAGCTTTTCGAATATCTCGGGTGCTTTAGGGATCAAGAAATCTCTGCCGTAAGACAAGCTCCAGTAATTCTTTGCCGATGCGATGCCTCCCTCCTGCATATCCCTGAAAAACTTGAGGAGCCCCATTTTGAAAAGAGGCATCCCAAAGAGATGGTCGATGTCATTGATGTCTTCTTCTTTTAACATTTCTTCCCCCCATTCACCCGTACGGTTTACTGCGGTGGTCTTTTATCAGGCAATCCCCCGAAAAAAGGCCGAACATACCCAAGGTTCTTCCTTCGGCAGCCCAGCCATCTTCCTTTAAGACCTGTTGCTTTCCGTCCCCTTCTCACGAAGGGTTTGGTTTTATCGGGAAACACCCCTTACCACCTTTTATCATGGAAAAGTATACCTGTCAAGGGGTAATTCCAGGGCTCTGGAAGACGATGGAAGGCATTTTTTTCAGAGTATTGATAGCGCCGTGTCAAGGAATCAAGTCAACAAAAAAGGGGGCTGCAAGCCATGTATAGCACTCGCACCCCCCGTTGTAACTCTTCGAATCTCTTACGAAAAGTACTGGCGCGCCCTGAGGGATTCGAACCCCGCCCCGCGGATTCGTAGTTTCATCCGTGTGCACCTGACCGCTCAAAGATCCAGCCTGTGATTTCCGCTAACGCTTTATTTCCCCCGAGGCCGGCACCGCGCGCTTGAAGGCCCAGGCCTCGATGCTTGTTATCTGTTCATTCATGGTCACCGAAAGAGGGACGGTCCTGCTCAGAGTTGCCAGGAAATCCTGTTCGCCCACGGGACGCTTCTCGGCAAGGGCCTCGAACGCCGCTGACTTGACGACCTGCTCGATCTCAGCCCCGGAAAGGCGTTTGGCCAATCGCGCCAGAAGCAGGATATCAATCCCGGAAGGATCGATATCCTGCTTCTTCATATGAATGCGGAATATCTCTGCCCGCGCCTTCTCATCGGGAAGTCCCATGTAAAATATCTCGTCGAAGCGTCCCTTGCGCAGCACTTCCGCGGGAAGCATCTCGATGGCATTGGCGGTGGCGGCCACAAAAACAGGCGCCTTCTTTTCCTGCATCCACGTCAGGAAAGACCCGAGGACCCGGGAAGCGGCGCCTCCTTCAGCCTTGAACCCCTCCGATGAAATGCCGGCCTCGATCTCGTCTATCCAGAGGACACAGGGCGCGATCGCCTCTGCAATCCTGAACGCCTTGAGCAGGCTGGTCTCCGGGGATCCGAACGCCCCCCCATACACAACCCCCATATCCAGACGGACAAGGGGGAGACGCCACCGAGTGGCGATCACCTTGACGAACAGCGATTTGCCGCAGCCGGATATCCCCATGATCAACACCCCCTTCGGCATCTTTGCACCGCTGGAGATGTTATCCAGGCCGAAGGCCGTTTCACGACGCTCCAGCCATTTCTTGAGGTTTTCTATCCCGCCCAGATGGTCCAGAGTGGCATCATTGGCGACAAAGCCCATGATGCCGCTTTTTCTGATGATCTGCTGTTTGGTCTCGAAGAACGCCCGAACGATTTCGCTGTCCCTGCTGACCTGAGATTGATTAAGAGTGCGGATGGTACGTTCGATGTCTTCAAGATAAAGCCCCTGGGCCGCCACTACCAACCTCCCCACCAGCTCCGGATCAGCGGCACAGGCCTGCGCCAGCAGCGGAACACGTCCTTTCAGGAGCTCCAGATGCGCCTTGATCTCTGCTATGGCAGGAAGCCCCTGGTAGAGGATAACGAGGTCTCCTCTCAACGGTTCCGGCACAGCATCCTCTTCACTAATGACAATCAGTACCTTTGATCGGGCCCGCACGGCAAATTCTTTCAGCTTTCTGATAATGAACGGGTTATTTCCCCAAAATCTGTATAGGTCCTTGAAAAGAAAGATGGCGGGTCCCGGCTGCGCGATCGCGAAATCGAGCGCCGGCAGAGGCTCTACCGTCCCATTGACCGATGCTTCCTCCCGGACGAAACCTTCGGTGCAGGTCCATACATAGGGGCTCCCCGCCCCCTTCACGCGCGCGGCGGCCTGTGCCACAATTCCTTCCGTGTACCGCTCGTTATCGGTAACCACATAAAATAAGGTGGTTCCGGCCTCGATCATTCTCAGCAAATCCTGGACATTCAGGCTTTCCATTATCCTCCCGTTAAGGCAAGCTCACTATTGGCATTACTTTCTCGTTGTACCATGCACCATTATATCAGGTTTCAAAGGTGTCACGTTTCAGGAAGAAGTGGAAAGAACTTCTTTATCAACGTTAATGATCCTTCATCCCTTCCTTTTCGGAACCCTGGTTCCTGAACTTCAATGCGGATTGCGAATTTCGGATTGTGATGACACCGGGCGACCTCGATCGGGCCGGGCTGGATGAGCTTGGCCGGAAATGGGAGTGAAAGTCTTTGTCTCTGGTAGCTATCACATAGGCTTCAAACCCCGCAATGAAAGCCGAGTGTTCTTTCTTTTACCGTAACCGGTTGAATATATTAGCAAGCTCATATGCCTTTAGAGGTTTAATATGCTGTCTGACACGAAACCTCGAAGAAGGATCAAATTTCCCGGCTGTGAGCGCTGCGACTTTAATCATAGAGTGTTTGAGAAGTTATCATAGCCTCACTTGTCGCAATCGCCGCTGCCCTTGTTCTGCATTACCTGAGGTCTTCTTAAGTTTCTTACATTGCCTCCCTGAAGTTTGTTCCTCTTGGAAGCGGGAATACCTGATATCTTTCGACAACAGACATCCGCGTTTTTGGGCGCTTCCTTAAGAAGTCTTTACATAAGCAAGTTCACAGTAATCCTCATGTGAATCAATCAAAACACAATCTCGTATAAAGGGGGCTGCAAGCCATGTATAGCGCTTGCAGCCCCCTTTATACCTCTTCGAATCTCTTACGAAAAATACTGGCGCGCCCTGAGGGATTCGAACCCCCGACCTGCGGATTCGTAGTCCGACGCTCTATCCAGCTGAGCTAAGGGCGCTCCCGGGTTACCCCTTCTTGACCCCTTCCTTCAGGCCAAGACCATATTTCGGATGCTCGAAGGGATGGATCGTCGGGAACTTCGAGTAGAGCCAACCCTTGAATATCTCCTTGTCGCCTTCGAACACCTTCACCCTCACCGCCGGATTCTTCGGCTCGTTGGAGGAAGAGGTGATCGTCTGGGCATCCATCCTGAACTCAGGGAGGAAATCACCCACCGCGATCTTAAGGTTCGAGTTCGGTATCTTGAGCTCGCTGTTCAGGTTCACGGTATACTCCTGTTTCTTCTTCGTTGTTTTGTCTTCCACCACCAGCTTTACCGCTGACCATTTGCCCTTTACGCTGTCAGGAACGGTAATGGACAACTCTCCCTTGGGAACGTTCATGCCCGCGCCGGGCTGTCCGTGAGGCATCTGCCCTCCTGGAGGCATCGCGCCTGGGGGCATCGCACCGGGAGGCATTTGCCCTCCGGGCGTCATCTGCGGGGCCTGAGGAACAGGCTGCTGCTCCTTTTTCTTACATCCACCAATACCGAGGGAGAACGTTAAAAGAACTCCCACGCTAACCGCTAAGAACTTCTTCATCACACGACCTCCTTGCTTCAGTTTGATTCTTCATAACGAATCGTTATTTCACCCTCTCCATGGCGGAGAGGCAGGGATTCGAACCCTGGGTGGGGTGTTACCCCCACAACCGCTTAGCAGGCGGCTGCCTTCGACCAGCTCGGCCACCTCTCCACAAACGGCATATTGTAACAGCTTGCTTTCGCTTTTGTAAATGAGGGGCAAGGTTACTGCGCAGGGTGTTTTGACTCTTGTAGTCTTCTATAGCCTTCTTAAGGGCGTCAGCGCCGAGATTGGAGCAGTGCATCTTCTGGGGCGGCAAGCCGTCCAGTTCCTCGGCCACGGACTCCTTCGTAATTGCAAGGGCCTCTTCAAGCGTTTTGCCCTTGACCATCTCGGTCACCATGCTGCTCACCGCAATGGCTGCACCGCACCCGAAGGTCTTGAACTTTGCGTCAACGATCTTCCCGTTTTCGACCTTGATGGATATCTTCATCACATCTCCGCACGTCGGATTCCCCTCCGTGCCGACTCCATCGGCGTCGGCAATCTCTCCGACATTCCTCGGGTTGGTGAAATGATCCATCACCTTCTCGCTATACATGGTACCTCCTCCTGTGTTGACTCTTGTCTCATCGTGTTTCCTATTCCGATGATGTCGTATAACATTTGTCCCCCTGGTCCTTCTCATCCCAGCCCCCGGCAAAAGGAGATATCTCCCTTAACCTCTTTATGATAGGCGGGAATTCCACAAGGAGATAATCAATATCGTCATCGGTATTCTCCCTCCCAAGGGTGAAGACGATGGATCCCTGGGCAAGGCTTGAGGGTATTCCCATGGAAAGCAGGACCGGAGAAGCCTTCAGCGCCTTGGAAGAGCATGCGGAGCCGCTTGCGACATACATACCCTTGGATGCAAGGAGGAGGAGCATGGATTCCCCTTCGATGTACTCCACCGTAAAGCTCGCGTGTCCGGGAAGCCTGTCAGCGGGATGACCGGTGAGATACACATTGTCCACGGACAGGACGCCGCTGATCAGCCTGTCCCTCAGTTTTTTCACTTGCTCCATCCTTTCCTTCATCTCCTGCTGAGCAAGCTCGGCCGCCTTTCCCATTCCCACGATGGCGGGAACGTTCTCGGTGCCTGCCCTCCGCCCGCTTTCCTGAATGCCTCCGTAGATCAGGGGGACGATCCGTAATCCTTCCCTGACATACAAGGCCCCTGCGCCCTTGGGTCCATAGAACTGGTGAGCTGCCATGCTCAGGAGGTCAACCCCCAGTTCCTTCACGTCCAGGGGGATGTTCCCCGTGGAAGCGACTGCATCGGTATGGACGATCACGTTGTGCTCTCTTGCAATGTTCGCTATCTCTTTCAGGGGCTCTATAGTCCCGACCTCGGTGCTGGCATGGATCACTGAAAGAAGGATCGTCTCTTTCGTAATCGGCTTTCTTCACCGCATCGGGTTCTACCATACCATGCTTGTCAGCAGGGAGATAGGTAACGACAAATCCGGACTTTTCGAGGAACCGTGCAGAATTGAGGATCGAGTGGTGTTCCATTCTCGAGACGATAATGTGTTTTCCCTCATTCTGCCTCGCCAGGGCGATTCCCCTCAAGGCGAAATTATTGGCCTCAGCTCCGTTGCTGGTAAAGATAATTTCCGAGGGCTTCGCATGAATGAGGGCCGCTGTCTGGCCCCTCGCATTTTCTATCGCATTTCTCGCCTTCATCCCTGCTTCGTAGAGGCTGAGGGGATTGCCGAACTCTTCCTTGAAATAGGGCAGCATGGCCTCGAAGCACCTGGGGATGCAGCGGGTTCGTTGCAACATAGTCGAAATAGCATTTTCTCATGGGTTACCTCACTTTCTTTATATAAAGCTTGTAGAAGTCCTCTGTCTCCTCGATCCCGAGGAATTCATTGCCCGTCTTTTCACACCAGCCGGGGATATCCTCCAGCGCCCCGTCATAGTCGGTGAGGATCTCCAATATCTGTCCTTTATCCAGTTCCTTCATCTTCTCTTCCAGTTTTAACAGGTGCATGGGGCACATCATGTACACAATATCGGTAGTAACGTCGGCTTTTATCTTTTCAACAAATTTCAGCGTCATGCCACGCCGAACCTGTACAGCGTATCGTCGAGGCCAGTTCCCTTCAGAAGAGGCTCTTTTTCCAGGAGGTCCCTCAGGGTAATGGTCTCCAGAAAGGCCTCAATCTTTGCACCAAGAGACCTCCAGAGCAGATGGGTGACGCAGCCTTCGACCCGTGAGCAGCCCTCTTCAGGATCGAGACAGGATGTGATAGCAACGGGCCCTTCAAGCTCCTTCAGAATCGATCGGCGATGGTGACTCTGCCAGGGTCTCTTGTGAGGAGATATCCTCCACCGGGACCCTTCACGCTCCGTACGAGACCGGCCTTTCTCAGCTTGTTCAGTATCTGCTCCAGATAGGCAACCGACACATCCTGCCGTTCCGAGATTTCCTTTATCGTTACAGGGCTTTCCGGATAGCCTCGGGCGATTTCGAACATCGCCCTCACTCCGTACTGTCCCCTGGTGGACAACTTCAGCATGATACAAAAATATAAAATACTTTACTAATTTTGTCAAGTATTACCCCGCCAACATCAAATCTCCAGCATCATGATAACCGCGTCTTCATTGGGGGCGACATAATAGTTCTTTCGCGTGCCCACAAGAACGAACCCAAAGCTCCGATAAAGCCTCTTTGCTGCGAAGTTTGATGCCCGCACCTCCAGGTAGAGGAATCTGCACGCCCTCACCTTGAGGTCCTCAAGGATATTCTCCACAAGTGCCGTGGCAATCCCCCTTTTCCTATGCTGTGGATGAATGCCGAGGTTCAGGATATGCCCTTCGTCCATCACGCTCTCGGCACAGATGTACCCCACCACTGTGTCATTGAACACCGCAACCCTGGAAATTGCATGCTGTTTATGCAGCTCGTTTAAGAAAGACGTTTCTGACCATGGGAGGGAAAAAGAGGTTTTCTCTATGGCGACCACTGATGGGACGTCTTCTTCATTCATGCTCCTGATAAGAATCTCTTTCATCTTTTTCGGTATCTGCGAAAAGAGACCGTGTCAAATAGAATGACCCATCAAAAGAGAACAAAGGGACCGACCGTTACCGGTTTCCCATCTTGACCTCCGCCTCTGATCTCCTTATGTAGTGTGGCACGAGGCTTACCGGCTCTGAGAAATCCGCCTTTAAGGCCTTCTTCAGCCCGAGACAGGCAACGTTCGAGGGAGAAGGGACCATGGACTGAGCAGCGGGAAAGAGGGCGTTTTCTCCGGCGATCTCCGCTATGGTCTCACGGTAGATGAGCGCCCCTTCCCCGGCAAATATCACCTTTCCTTTGAGGGAGCTGACAAGGTCAGCCGGCTTTATGGATGCCTCATCCACCACCCTTTCGAACCCGATGTCCCTCCATCTGAAAACCGCTGCATATACTTCGTTCTTCCTCGCGTCAAACATGGTGCAGACGAGATGTTCGCTGTAAGGGAAATTCCATGCGAAGGCCTCAAGACTGGGGACAGAGACAATGGGCTTGCCTGTGGCATAGGAGAACCCCTTCACTGCACTCAGTCCTATTCTCAGGCCCGTGAATGAACCCGGCCCCACGGCAACCCCGAAGACATCAATGTCGGCGATATGCAATCCGGCCTTTTTCAACGCGTGGTTGATCTCGGTCATCAGCCTTTCAGAATGGGCGGTCTTCACATTGAGCCTTGTCTCAATAATAAGGCCCGCTGTCTCGTCCATGATCGCGACGCCGCCAAGCATGGTGGAGGTTTCAATGGCGAGTATCCTCATGTTGGAAAGCCTAATATATCGGGAGATGTTTTGCAAGACTCAGGTAAGACGTGAATCCTCTCTATCCATGGCCCGCAGGTGTTTTGAAGAGAGCAGCACCGCCAGCAGACAGAGGGACGCGCCGAGGGATATGGCCCTGCCGGTACCTGCGACATGCGCAAGGGAACCCATCACCGCGTTGCCGATGGGGGCTACGCCGAGAAAGACGAGGGCGTACACGCTCATCACCCTTCCCCTGAGCACGTCCGGGGTCCTCAACTGAATGAAGCTGTTGGCCACTGCGAGAAAACTCACCACACCCCACCCCGCAAAAACAAGTATCATGCTCGAGGCAAGATAGTCACGGGATAGGGAGAAGACGAGCAGCGCGGCGCCGAAGGTCATCCCAGCCCAGATCATCAGCCGTCCCTTCCTTTCGATCTCTCCCCTGAACGCGATAAAAAGCGCCGCAGTCAGGGCTCCGATACCTGATGATCCTGCCAGGACCCCGAGGCCCTTGGGCCCCACCTTCAAAATGTCCTCTGCAAACACAGGGAGGAGGGTGACAAAGGGGATTCCCAGGAGGCTGAGCGTGGCAACAAGAAGGAGTATCCTGAGAATATTCCGTTCTCCCTTCACAAAACTGAGCCCCTCCCTGAGGTCCTGAAACAGAGCGGTCAGACCTCCTTCCGTGAAAATCTCCGGCGAGGGCCTGGCCGAGAACCCTTTCCCTTCCCCGCTTCGGGTCCTTATCATGAGGAGCGCTATCACGGCAGCGAGAAAGCTCACCGCGTTCACATAGAAACAGGCGGCGACACCTATGGAGGCTATGGTGATCCCCGCGATGAAAGGGCCGATGATGCGCGCCCCGTTAAAGGCCGCTGAATTCAGCGCAATGGCGTTCAACAGGCGTCCCTTCTGTACCATCTCAACGAGAAAGGACTGCCGGGCCGGCACATCAAAGGCATTGATCGTCCCGAGGAGAGTCGCAAACACCATGATCTGCCAGACAGTGACCATCTTGAGGTCGATCAAAACAGCAAGGGCCAGGGCCGGGACCATAGACAGGGTCTGGGTGATCACAAGGAGTTTTCTTTTCATCAGTCGGTCGGCCGCAACTCCGCCGATAAGGGTGAAAAAGAGGACCGGGAGGGACGCGGCAGTGGCCACAAGGCCGAGATAGAAGGGTGATTTCGTGAGGGAATAGACAAGCCATCCCTGCGCAGTTGACTGCATCCAGGTTCCTGAAAGAGAGATCAGCTGGCCTATCCAGAAGATCCGGAAATCCCTCACATAGAGTGCAGGAAATCTGTCATGAGTGCGGGGACCCTCCATCGGGTTACCTTCTTGACTCTATAAGAAATGTGACGGGACCGTCATTGATGAGAGCGACTTTCATATATGCGCCGAACTGTCCGGTTGAGACGGGGATGCCTGATTCAACAAGCCTTCTGATAAAGCCGGCATAAAGCTGCTCCGCCCTCTCAGGGGCTTCGGCATTGTCAAAGGAAGGGCGATTCCCCTTTTTGCAGTCAGCAGAAAGGGTGAATTGAGAGACCACAAGGATGCTTCCGCCCGCGTCCTTCACCGGGAGGTTCATCTTTTCCTCGGGTCTTCAAATATCCTGAGATTGACGACTTTCCTGACGAGGTAGTCAATGTCTTTCTCATCGTCACCTTTTTCCACACCCAGAAAGAGCAGCATTCCTGTGCCAATACTTCCCACAGTATCGCCGTTCACCTCTACCGATGCCTCCGAAACCCGTTGAATCAGCACTTTCATATATATTCGCCTTGCTTGCGGTACGTTGCCGCATCGGCATATTCAGCCACGCGGTCAAACGGCATTCCTCCTATTATATAGAACATATCGATATTTACCACACAACGCGCGCTTTGAAGGCACATTCCTTGGCAGGCGATGCAGAATGGTTGAGACCGCGCCTCAAGATCGGTAACCTCAGATTGAAAAAGCTCTCTTTCGTGTGCTACTCTTGTCATGCTGCAAAAGCATTTTCTGTCGGTAAGGAGAAGGGACATGAAAAAAATTGCCTTGTGGGTTTCCGTATTCATTATGACAGTGGCAAGCGCGTCGTGTGCCAAGCCAGATTATAAGAAGATTGCGAATGACTTCATAACAAACACAACCCCTATCAGGAACTTTACGATCAGGGAAGTGGCAGATACGAGCTCTTCCAACTGGAAAGCTGTCATTGTATATGTGAAGCAGGGGATGGCAAATACGCCCGTTCTGCTCTTTGTATCGAGCGACGGCAAGGCGGTGGTGCCGGATTCGATGGTCTATGTTGACAATAAGCCGATCTTTACAAGAAAACTTGAGCCGGAATTTGGCCGTATAGATTTTAAGCTGACAGAGAAAGACAGGATCATTTACAACCCATCGGGCAAGAAGGTGGCGTTCATGTTCTATGATCCTGATTGCCCGTTCTGCAATAAGGCCATGGAGAAAATCCGGAACAACAGCGGAGAATACAGGGTTATCGTTAAGTATTTCCCGTTAGAGCAGATTCATCCAGGGGCAACCAAGAAGGCCATTGGGCAGCAGGCGGAGTGGCTGAAGAAGAACAGAAAAGACCTCACAAAGAATGAAGATATTCTTAAAGAAGCTAAGCGAATGGTTGAAGAGGACATTATGGAGGGCAAGAAAGCCGGGATTGGGGGAGTTCCATCATATGTAATGGAAGATGGGACCTTGAAGCAGGGACTGTTCTAGCTGACCTGGTCAGCTGACGGCAACTCCTTTAACCCCTCAGCCGCCTGACCCTCTCCCTCACTTCATCCGCGAAGAACTGATACTCATCCGTGCCTTCAGGCTTCCGGGAAAGATCGATCTCGTCCGGATAAAGAGGTTTCCCGATGGTGAAGCGTATCTTAGAAAACTTTGGCCGGAGCGTGCCCCGGGGCAAGGCTTCAAAGGTCCCCTCTATCAACACAGGTACAACGGGAATTTTGTGTTCCATCGCAAGGATCCCAATACCTTTCTTGAACTCCAGGAGACCCCCGTCAATCGACCTTCCTCCTTCGGGGAATATACAGAGTGCACGGTCCTTCTTCAGCACATAGGAAGAGAGTTGAAGGGCTTTGCTCAGGAAGGTTTCGGGATCGATGGGTATGACATGGGCAAGTCTCGCAAACAGGGAAGGCAGCCATCCCTGGAAGTATGTCTGGTAGCCCTGAAAATAGAGGTTCCTGTAGACAGCAAGGGGGACTGCCGCGCCAACCACAAATCCGTCCATATTGCTGCAATGATTCGGGGCGATGATAAACGGAAAAGCGGGTAGGTTCCCGATGCCCCTGGCTTCAAGCCTGAAGAACACCCTGAGGAATAATTTGAGAAGCTTGAGACATACGGCGCTGAATATCCATTCCACCCTCCCCTGATATAGCCCTATCTTCTTCCTTTCTTCCTCGGGTATCTCTGCAGCGAAAATATCTTCCCAGAGGGGCTTCCCGATGCCGGAGATCCCCAGTGCCTTGAACTCCTTTATCCTCTCAACAAGCTCTCCCACGGTCTGGACTTCTGATGCAAAGGTCTCGGGGAGTTTGAGGGAGAACGCTTTCTCCAGAGCGACAACAAGCTCTATCCTCTGGAGGGAATCGAGGCCCAGGTCAAGCTCGAGATTGTCTGATGAATGGACGGGCAACTCTTCCGACAAAAGAGACGTTATGCACCCCGCAACCACCCTCCCTGTTTTATCGCCGGTCAGGGTTTTATCTTCACCCCTTGCCCGCCGGCCTTCCCCTGCCATCCGACGTATGAGATCGCTGACCACATACCTCTTCAGCTTTCCCAGGGGTGTCCTCGGCAGAGGCTCCGACGAGAGGGTGAACCCCTTAAGTCTCATATAAGGAGGTAATTTCAGGGCAACACGGTTCATTGCCCATTTAAGGGAATCGGATATGTTGCCTATTCGCTCTTTCCTTGCACGGTCAATGTTCGGAACGATCAGACCGCGAAGGGATTCCACGACCCCTTCCTTTTCGATCCCGGTAACACATATTTCTTTGATCAGGGGAATCTTCAGGTATTCATTCTCCACCTCTTCAGGATAAATGTTCTTCCCGGAGCTGAGAACGATCACTTCCTTCGCCCTGCCCGTGATGAAAAGATACTGTTCGTCATCCAGATATCCGAGGTCCCCGCTCATAAACCACCCGTCCTGCATCACCTGAGCAGTAGCCTCAGTTTTCCTGTAATAGCCCTTCATCACCATAGGCCCCTTAATGGCGATCTCTCCCTCTCCCGACTCGGACGGACGTACTATTTTGATCCCCACTGACGGGAGGGGTTTCCCGGCCGAGCCCGGCTTCCTTTTGTTCATGGGATTGAAGGTGACCACAGGAGCGGTCTCTGTCAGGCCATATCCCTCAAGAACGGTAAATCCCAGGGCCTCAAGGTCCGTCATCAGTTGGGGGACAAGCCGCGCTCCGCCGCTGGCAAAGAATCTGAACTGTTCTCCAAAGGCCCTGTGTGCGGAACGGAATATGAGCTTTCCGGCATTCATACCTGTCCTCTTTCTTGCGCCGCCGCACATTTTTAACAGAAGGAACAGAACTGACGAAACAACCGCCTGGCAGCTCCTTGAACTTTCTCAGAATACCGTTCCGTATGAGTTCAAGGAGCTGAGGCACCGCCACCAGAACGGTCACTCCTTTTTCCTTCATGGTGGAAATAAGATCAGGGCCTTTCATCCCCATGGGATAGGTTATGGTTGCGCCGAGGAAGAGGGGAACAAGAAATGTGCACATGAAGGCATACGTATGATGAAGGGGGAGGATGGACAATACACTGTCTTCATGGGTCAGCAGTCCTGTATCTATTAAGGCCTCCGCGTCGGAGCAGAAATTCCTGTGAGTGAGCATCACTCCCTTTGGTGCGCCCGTAGTGCCGGAGGTATATACGATGGATGCCAGGTCATCGTCCGAGAGCTCCGGAAAGTGTTCAGCTTCCGGGGTAGCGCAGATCTCCTCAAACCCGGGGGAGTCAAAGTTGACCTTCCCCGCAGATCCTTTTATGTTCAGCCCCGTCTTTTCACTGTGGAATACAAGAACCGTGTCCGAATCGTCGAGAAGAACCTCTATTTCATCAGGGCCCAGCTGTGCGTCTATGGGAACAGCTATACCTCCAGCCATGACTGCTGCAAGATACGATGCGCACCACTCGTATCTGTTTTCAGAGACAACGGCGACCCTGTCTCCTTTCTTTATTCCCGAGTTCATTAAGTGGGCCGCGATGCCTTCCGTCTTTCGAAGGAACTCGCCATAGGTCATTGTTCGCCATGATTGGTCAAAGTAATTGAAGGCGGTGTTGTCCCTGTATTTCTTTGCAGCAGCCAGGAACAAGCTGATGATTGTGTTATTTGTCATGGTATTTCTTTAACCAACGTTATTCATGCGTTTCTTTCGGGAGAGGTGTCCGTCTCTCGGCAAGACAATAGCCCTCCTTGAAAATACAAAGGTCTGCACATCTAACGAACGTTCTGTTCCTATGTGTTGTTAAGGTCCGCTCTTGCGGACCGCCACATAACCCGGGGGCTTGCCCTTCGAGCCGGACACCTCTCCAAATTTGCGAATTGTCATGGTCAGAGGTCGAAGAATATCGTAGCAAGCGAAAGTCAGTTCTGCTCATCAAGGCCCGCTTTCTTTTCGATCTCTTCTACCGCCTCTTTCGCAATTTCCCTAACACTGCGATTTTCATCCTTTAGCGCTTCCCTCAGCCAAGGGATGGCATCGAGATGACCGATGATCTCGAGGAGGTAGGCAGCGTCACCCCTGATGGTAGGGTTTTCATTTCTCAGGAGGGCAGTAATCCCGGGAACTGCCCCTGCAAGCGCGTCGGCATCTTCTTTCACCAGCGTCTCGACAAGTGCAGAAATCCCCAATCTTACCCGCATTCGCTCGTCCTTCATCAGGTCCCCGATGAGCGGATAGAGGCCCCTGTCATGTCTGAACATGTCGATGATGTTTTCGAGAAACCCTTTTTCCATATAATCAGAGATCATGGACTTTATATCGAAATCGTCAGCCATTTTAAAAATATGATACCATAATCAAAATAACCACCAGAAACAACGAGATACTGATGCACCGGGCGCAACAAAAGAGAAAAGCTCTTGACACAGAGCCGTCGGGCGATGTGATATTGGGTAATACATTGTCATTCAATACATGTCAGAAAGGGAAACAAATGCCAACGCTTCAAAAAAGCATCAGAATTCAAGAAAGAACAACTAGGGAAATCGAGAAGATAGCCAAAGGTACGGCAAAGAGTTCTCTGCTGTGGCAAATGAGTTATTTGAAGAGGCGGTAAGGATGCAGCGATGCCCCGGTATCATTTTCTCTGAAGGGATGACTGGACGCCGGGCACGAGTTGCCGGTACAGCCATAGAGGTCTGGGAGGTTATCGCAACCGGCAAAAACGAGGGTCAAGTAGTCTGTCCCCTTTAGCTTCCCCCTGCTTCCCCGCTCCCCGCTTGAGCGGCGTTCTTATCGGTATCCTTTGCAGCTGCTGGAGTACCGCACTTGGGGCACACAGCGAACGCAACCATGTAAGCAGTATAAATGTGCCCGCACTTCCCGCAGTTGATCGTAATAGGGTTCATTCCTTATCTCGATTGCTTTAATGTTTAGGGTGGGGACTCCCCTTTAAGTTTTCCTATTATTCTCCCCCAGATATTCCTTCACGGCCAAATATATTCTCGCCCGCTCGATAAAGTACTTCTTATTCCGTTTCCAATAATCTTCATGTGAATAGAGCAGCTCCGATTCTTTCTTTGAACGGGTATTCTTGCACAGCTCTAAATGGGCACTTTCAGATAGTTTTCTTGCTATGTCTTCGACCGTCACGGATAGTTGTTTCCTCAGTCTAAGCTTTGCTTCCCAGTTCTTCCCCTTTGCTCTATCTTCCTCTCGAAATAGGTTATAGCACAGTGCAATATGGTTGTCAAGCAAATATTCCACCTTGGAATTGAATTGGAATTACAGGGTGCTTTAGGATAACTCTCATGACAAGAAAGAATATCGTCGGGGACAATATCAGGAGGTTGCGGTTGAAGGCCGGGCTCACGCAGGAAAAGCTTGCCTTGAAAAGCGGACTTTCACAGGGCTATATCAACCAACTGGAAAGCGGCAAGAGAAAGTATACCCAAAAATCCATTGAAATGATCGCAGACGCCCTGTCCGTTCCCGTGGCAGGTTTTTTTCGGGATGGAGAAACCGGGCATGTTCCTGCGGTCGCAGAAAAGATCGAAAAATACGGAAAAAAGCCTTTCAACAAGAAAGAGTTGTTGTCCCTGCTGAAGGAGTTGCCCGATGACGTTGCGGAGCACTACCTTATCCTCCTGAAATTGGAGAGGGAAATTTGGAGGAAAAAACTCTAAATTTCTTCCAGGCAAAATGCAAAGATTTTTTTGAAAAGCAAAACCATCCCTCACAAACGCATCCTTCAGCAGCTTGCTCTGCCGTTCGAACGCCTGTCTGGGGTTCTTTGGGTTCTTCATGAGGGCGATTTCCTGCGTGATGAGCCTCGCCATATTCAGGATTTGGATGCACCACTGATACCTCCTTGCTCCATATTCTCTTTCACCTTCCCCGGCTGGCCGGCAAGGCAAATGTCCATAAGCGTCAACTATGATACAACGCATTTTGGTGTATAATACCCTTTACTATGAGCTTCTGGAGCGCGATACAGAGAGATTATAAGGCCGTTTTCAGGAACGACCCTGCGGCGCGGAACGGAGTGGAGGTGGTCCTTGCCTATCCGGGCTTCCATGCCATCTTCCTCCACAGGATCAACCATGTCCTCTGGAACCTCGGGATACCGTTCGTCCCCCGGCTTTTCTCCCATATCGCGCGGTTCCTTACGGGTATCGAAATCCATCCTGCAGCGAAGATCGCGCCCGGTTTTTTCATTGACCACGGCATGGGTGTCGTGATAGGAGAAACCTCAGAGATCGGAGAGGACTGCCTCCTGTATCAGGGGGTTACCCTTGGAGGAACAGGGAAGGAAAAAGGGAAGCGTCACCCCACCCTCGGCAAGAACGTCGTGGTCGGTACCGGCGCCAAGATCCTGGGCGCGATCACCATCGGGAACTCTGCCAAGATAGGGGCTAACGCCGTTGTTCTTGATTCCGTGC
This sequence comes from Nitrospirota bacterium, assembly GCA_963699545.1. Classification (GTDB taxonomy): domain Bacteria; phylum Nitrospirota; class Thermodesulfovibrionia; order Thermodesulfovibrionales; family UBA9159; genus JAMCQB01. The sequence continues at coordinate 123,635 of CAVOUE010000012.1, forward strand.
CCGACTACGCCATTGTGGTGGGTGTTCCGGGAAAGGTCATCAAGAAGAAGGTTCTCCGGATGATGGACGAAGGTGCGGTCGAAAGCCTTTCCCGCGTGCACCTTCCGGACCCTGTGGAAGAAAAGTTCAGGGAAATGGAAAAATATATCGCCGGACTCGAAAAGAGGATGGAGACACTGGAAGGAAAGGGAGGGAGGATGCGAGTCTACAACACCCTGAAAGGGAACAAGGAAGAACTGATTCCCCTCAGTACGGGCAGGATCGGGATGTATGCCTGCGGGGTCACGGTGTATGATCTCTGCCACATCGGTCATGCCCGCAGCGCCATCGTCTTCGACGTGATGCGGAGATACCTTGCTTTCAAAGGCTTTGAGGTCAAGTATATAAGGAATTTCACCGACATTGACGACAAGATTATCAACAGGGCCAAACAGGAAGGTATTTCCTGGGATGAGGTTGCGAGGAAATACACGGCGGAATATTACCTGGATATGGACCGGCTCGGCGTGGGAAGAGCGGATATGGAGCCAAAGGCCACGGAGCATATACCGGAGATTATAAACATCGTCAAAGGTCTTGTGGAGAAGGGATATGCGTATGCCGTCGATGGCGATGTCTACTTCGAGGTCAGGAAATTCTCAGATTACGGAAAGCTCTCGAAGAGGGATATAGAGGATATGCTGGCCGGTGCCCGGGTGGAAGTTGATGAGAGGAAACAGAATCCCATGGACTTTGCCCTCTGGAAGGCATCAAAAGAAGGGGAGCCGTCGTGGAACAGCCCGTGGGGTCCGGGAAGGCCGGGATGGCATATCGAATGCACTGCCATGTCCATAAAGCATCTCGGTGAAAGCTTCGATATTCACGGAGGAGGGGCGGATCTGATCTTCCCTCACCATGAGAACGAGCTGGCCCAATCCGAAGCGTATACCGGTAAGCCATTTGTGAGATACTGGATTCACAATGGCTTCATCACCATCGATAAAGAGAAGATGTCAAAGTCCCTCGGGAATTTCTTTACCATCCGGGAGATCCTGGACACGTTCGACCCCGAAGTGGTGAGGTTCTTTCTCCTCTCGACACATTACCGGAGCCCTATCGAATTTTCGGACGAGTCCCTGAGGGAGGCGGAACTGTCCATCGACCGGTATTATTCCACGGTGGTGAGGATGGAAGATTTCCTGAAAGAAGCGCAGAACAGGGAGAAACAGACCGGGGAAGAACGATCACTGGAGGAGACCCTTGGCGCGTTCATGAACAGATTTCAGGAAGCGATGGATGACGATTTCAATACCGCCCTTGCCCTTGGTCACCTCTTTGAGCTGATCCGGGAGGTGAACAGGTATCTGGATTCCAAACCTTCAGGCCAGAATGCGAAGGAGTTCATAGCAAAAGCAAAAGACCTGCTGCGGAAGGCAGGGGGCATTCTCAATATCTTCAACAAGCTGCCCGAAGAATGGAACGACGCCCTGATGCAGACCAAGAAGATCCCCTACACGAAGCCCGAGATCCTTGACAAGATCAGACAGAGGCAGGAAGCAAGGCAGAAAAAGGACTGGTCAGCTGCGGATGCCGTAAGAAAAGAACTGGAGGCACAGGGGGTAATCCTTGAAGACAAAAGGGACGGCACCTCCTGGAAGGTGAAAATCGGCAAGTAGGGGGCTTCGATTCCCATCGGTTTGTTTTTGTTGAAATACCCTGAAATGCTCTCCGCATACGCAATAGCTGCAATTCAAAATACCGTCGAAACAAACTGGTCCATCCTCGTCGCCGAACCCGTTCGTATCGACTTCCCCACTTCAACTGCCATTATAATTTCCTGCTCATCAATCCCATTTTCGCGGGCCCTGCCCACGTGGTGTTCCACTCACCCCTGACAGTTTGAAGCAACAGATGCTCCGACAGCGATCAATGACTTGATTTTTTCATCAAGACCCATAATGTATTCCTCCTTCCAGGCTTGGGGACATTAATGTGCGATCAACCATACCGATAAACTATCGGCACGTTACAGTGTTCATGAACCTCCGTATCCAATTGTCACCTTGTCTCCTTCCACGATGACCGGAACCCTTGCAGCGCCTTTCGTGTATTCAAGCATCTCCTTCAGTTTTGCCCTGTCCGACAAGACCTCGATATAGACTGCGGTATCGCCAAAGGCCGACCTGGCCGCTTGACTGAAGGGTCATCCCTTCTTGCCAAAGATTTTTATCACTGTTTCCGTCATCCCATTACCTCCCTTTCAGTTTATAGCTATGGCGCAAGGCCCGATACTACGTTACTCTATAAGGAGAAGTGCGAAGTAGTTCCATTTGCCGTATGTCTCTTTTTTCGTGTCGACCTCAAAGCCGTTGGCCCGCGCTGTTTTGAAGACATCTATGCCGCAGGCTTCCATAAGGGGCCTGATCCTGAGTTTTTTCTGGTCACCAGTCTGAGACTCACCCTGAGTCTCCGCCTCACCAGAGGGTCACGTTGCCCCTTCGGGCCCTGAAGAGAGAGCAGTCATCGCGAATGCCTTGTAAAAGCCCATCTGGTATGCCTCGCCTTCAAGCCTCACGGCGGTCTCGGTGAGGGTCTTCCCCTTGGAGCCGTTCATGAGGATCGCTTTGCTGTATTCCTTCATCATCTTTTTTGTGCTGTCCGCATCGGGAGCACAGGGGGGATGATAGGCGTCCTTACCATGGAATGCACAGCCGTAAACGCACTTCCACCTCACCCACTCCTCTACGACAACAGCACTGGTATTTATGACCCTGGCTTTCTCGGCCCCAAGCTCAAGGGACCTTTTTAAGAGCTGGTCTGTTTTATCTTCCATTCCATCACCTCCTTCACGTGTGGTGGCTTCATTTATGTTTAAGCGTATACTCTCTGCCGTCCCGGTTACGACCTCGGCAGGATGTCCGTCCTCCTGAAAAATACGGACACCGTTCTTCCCTGCACCCGTGGGGATGCTTGACGCCATGATTGCAAATTATTGATTGGCTTAGGGGCAGCACGAGTCCGAGGCTTTCCCCAAGGTAATTCACCGCCGCATCAAGGGATGTCCTGACATACGCCTTACAGCAGCTCGGGCCTGTGAGATCGGTTATCGCCCTCGCAACCCTTGTCACCGCCTCCATGGTGATCCTCTGCTCCTCATCTTTACCGCATTTCGAACCCGTGAGGACTGCAAAACAGGCCCCCATGGCCGGGGCGATGCCGCAGACGCCGCTCAGGCCGCAATAGCCGCCGTGGGCCTGCTTCCTTGTGCGTTTAAAGACCTCCTTGATCTCTTCATCCGTCATGCCCTTCACGCCTTCGTTCTTTATCGCGGCCATAAGTGCCCCGCCGGCAATGTACGCATGCTGGCAGCCGAGCATCGGAAGTCCCGGGAAACTCATGGCAATTTCGGCTATCTCGAAGGGATTGCTTGATGACGTCGAAAATATAGTATCTTCTATGATCCTCATCGAATCCCTGTTGTGACAGAGGTCGCAGATATAGTGGCCGCTTAGGCAACTTATATGGCCGTGCTCAAGCTTGCCACAGTATATGCACTTCAGCTCCTCTGCCTTGTCGTGATACGTCAGGGGCGTGCCGCAGACCATACAGTGCTCGGTTGCTTTAGTCTGAACTTCTACGACAGGTTTATCCCCCTGGTTCCCGCTTTCGCAAAGCCCTTCTATGGTCCCGGTTAACGACTTTGAAGCGCTGTTTTGATGCCCACCAGCATCATCGCCCGGCTCTCAATCTCAGCTGCCATCTTCTCTCAATTCTTTCCTCTCTTTTTCCTCTGCCATTGTTTCCTCCTTTCATCGGAACAAGAGGGTGTATCCCACCAGCCCCAGGCTCAAGGCAGTCGTCACGTAGAGCATTCTCTTTCCCCACGGGTCGGCAGATCCCCTCTTCCGGAAAAATGTCCTGTGGTACGCCATTCCCAAAAAAGCAAGGGTTACGAGCACGAAAATCCATCGGTAGCTCACCATCCAGACGCCTAGGGTCAGGCTTCCCAGGCCCAAACTGGCCAGGATCAGGGGAAGCTGTCAGGCGAAAAAAGCTACCGCTGAAGAAATGACAGCACCGCTCTTAAAAAATGACGCCTTCATGAAATTCTCCCTTCACCACTTGAAACAATTACTCGAATCTCTTATGTGCGCTTTCGGGTTTCTTTTCTCGGTCCCCACGCCTGCATCTTTATCTTTCCCTCCCGAGCGAGTTTGCCAAGGATAAAGAGGACGCTCTCACGATTCAGCTTAAAGTATGAAGCTACCTCGTCAGGGTCCACTTTTTCTCTGTCGGTGAGAAATACGACTATCTCATTCTCGATCTCTCTCATCCAGTCATTAAAGAGTCCCCGCAGCTCCGGGGTCGAGTACGTGGCCAGCTCATAGGAATGGCTCACCGCCGATATGACCTCCTTGCTCATCTCCACCGGATTCACCCCTGAATCCGAACACTCCTTAATTCATTCATCCACCAGCGACGCCAATTGTCGCCCCTTTTTCCTGCCGGCAGCCACGCTCCGGAGCATTTCTTCCTTATCAGCTTCGTTCAGGTCCTTTAAGAGCGTTGTGACAAGGCTGCTCAGGACCTCTCTCTTTTCGGTGGAACTCATACCGGTCATGACCTTTTCGATCGTGCCCTTTTCCAATGAAATCACCTCCTCTTTTCAGCATTACGATGAATGTTGTCCTTCGGTTTCCTCATTATAGGAGTCCGTTTGATCTGCCTCTCCACTTTCCACATTTTTTTGACGACAGGTTCGGGCTTTCCGTTTTTATTCGGTTTTTTATCATTTAATTGAGAAAGATCAGCGAGAATGTCCAGAAGCGAAGGGTCAGACAGACTGTAATAGATAAAAGGACCCTTCCTTTCCGTCCGCACGATGTCGGCCTCGCGCATGATCCTCAGGTGAAAAGAGACCAGGGTTTGAGAGAGGCCGGTTGTCCTCACAAGCTCCGTTACCGACCGGGATTCCTTACCGACGGACATAACCATGTCCAAACGGTTCCTATCCCCAAGAGCCTTGATGAAGCGGGCAAGTGTATCCATGTCGTTGATATTCCAGCCGTTTACCATATCAAAATCCATTCATATGAGTAGATACTCATAGTGTATAAGAAGAAATTCATGATTGTCAAGCGGGAAAAATTATCTTCTCTACGGTCTTCGGGTATCCTCTCTCAGAGGAAATTGAACCTGTTTCGGTAATGCTCGCTCTCGTCGATGATCCCTTTGTTGTAGTGCTCCTGCCAGTTTCACCGTTCGGTGTCAAGGGAGAGTAAGGAACAGCTTCTCCGACCCTCAAGGGAGATATTTACAGAAAGAATTATCAATCCTGGAGCAATGATTTCTTATTACGTTAGAATTCATACCTCACTTGAAGATAAATATTGTCGTTCTTATCGAGCTGCCCGAACTGGCTCCCCTGGTTGCCGCCCCCGAAGATGTTTGCCCCAATGGCTGACCAGACGTGGTCTGAAAAGTTATATTTGATTTCAGGATTGAGCATATAGTCCCCAGCGGAAGGGCTGTAAAAAGCGAAGAAGGACAGCCTCAGTGTCTGATGCATCAGGAATTGAGTCAGTCGAACGGTGGTAAGTTGGTAAAGCTGGCTTTCCTGCGGAAACCCTTGAGGAAGATTTTTTGTATAATTTGAATGGTTGTGCATGTACTCTCCGTAATATTGGACGCCTACAGTAAAATCTTCCCATATCTGCCTCTGGTAGCCGATGAGGAACCTTGTCTGGGAATTCGGGATCATGGGGTTTGTACCGCTTCTGTCTTCCCTTGAATCATAATATCCCGCTTCAAGACTCAGGACACCATCCAGCGCTCGCCCCTGAAGGCTCGCGCCGTATTCCGACAGCGTCGGGATAAAAGAGTGTCAGTTTGGTCGGCATCGTTGCATTGTCGGGCATCATCGAAGGTTGCCTGAAGAATCCGCGATACGCATAGAACGATACGTCAAAGCCTGCTATGTCACGGTAGGCCCTGAGAGCAATCTCTGTATTTCCCAGGGTTACCGGCGGTTTCACCTTTTCTCTATCCGTGACACCTGGCATAGGGTCAAACATCCAGAACCTGTTCGGGGAAGGGAAAGTATTAGGTGTAAAAAAGGGGATTGCAATCACCTCGAAAGACGCAAAGCCCGGATAAATACCAATCTTCGCTCCGTCTATTCCCTTCTTTAGATATTCCAGCGGCCTGCCTGAAAAGAAAGCTTCATAGTCTTTTGGAAACACGTCGTTGATAAATATGAGGTCTCCCACGCCCCAGGTTATGACCTGTCTTCCGACCCGTCCGTCCCATTTCGAGGAAGTGAAATCAAGATATCCTTCCCTCAATTCAGATTTTGGTTTCTCATCGATGTGATCATAGAACCCGTCCGCCTTAATAAAAATACGGAAAGGGTCTTTGGATGCGTCAAGCTTTAGTTGAAGCCTTTCCTCCGCCAGTTTGAAATCTGCCCCGTCCGGATTGGAAGACGCCGCGTCCGCAGAATAGTTGCCCTGCAAAAAACCGTGCAGGGAAATATCCGATGCGGCAGCGTTCGATGAAGACAGTATGCAGGCGGCAAATAAAAAGAGTCCCGCCGGAAACGGGCTACATTTAAGATTGCGCATCTGCCGTACGACCCTGGAGGCATGCTCACTCGATCCATTTTTTCGGAGGCTGTTTGAGATACCTTTCAGAAAAGAGATGGTCATCAATTCTAATTTACACTTGACCGCTTCCCTTACATCTGGAACAGAGATTCTTGCCATGTCCTTCACTTTCGAGTTTCGAACACCAAACACACTTTTGGCCAAACCTGTTCTTTCCTGTACCGCTGCAATGCGGGCAACGTCCGGTACCGCCACAGTCAGGGCACTTTTTTTTCTCCATGCTTATTACCTCCAGTTGATATTGCTGGCTAAGATTCCCTACTCAATCCACTTCTTCGGCGGCTGCTTCAGAAATCTCTCAGAAAAGAGGCTGTCCTCGATCCCGATATTGTAGTCCGTCTTGAGATATGTCACCTGTGTCGAGTGACCGCTTTGGAGGTTCTTCATTGACCTCTTCGTGACTGTCGGGAACCCCTTTACATTCTTGATCTCATCGGCCGTGAACACCTTATAGAGCTCCCCCCTCTTGTCATAGTACTCCTCCTTGAGCGGGAGAAAGTCCGATTTATCTATCCATGATAGTTTGTAGCTGTATTCCATGTCAGCCGCTTTTGGAGTACTCTTTACCACATAGCAGTCCTTGCCGCCGTACTTTTCTTCCTTTACGATACTGTGGGTGTCGTCTTCGAGGTTCCTTCCTGATACGTCCTCATAGGTAAAGTCCGAGCCGACAAAGCTTGAATACTTGTCCTTTGCCGCGATCCTTCTTACCATGTTGATCGCAGGGACAAAGAGCCAGCGGTCAGCGTCTTTTCCTGGATACTTGTAGACCATGAATGTCATGTCCTTCACATCGGCAGGCTGAAAGAAGTACATGAAATATTTCTGCTCGCCGCCTGGCTCACCGAAGTTTTTCCTCAACATCGTCATTTCGCGTACCCTTTCCTGACCGCCCTTGCTGATGAGCTTCATCATCACCCGCGCCTTGAAGTCCTTTCCCTGATAGAGAAAGGCGGCCTGTGATTTCTTCATGATCTCATCAGGAGTGACAGCAAATGAGCTGCTGCATAAGGCTACAGAGACGGCTATTGCTGCAGCAATTATCAATAACCTTTTCATATTTATTTCTCCTTTAAACAGCCAGCCCTGCATGAGAGTTACAAGGGCGGGCAGGTAAATTATTGTCATAACTGCGCTCAGAAGCATCATGCTGACGATAAAAGCCCCAACTGTTATATATGGCGTAAGCGGCGCAAACATCATCACGGCGAAGGATGCGGCAAAGAGAATCGCATTGCGCATTATTCCTTTGCCCGGCCGCGCAGCAGTCCAGAGCAAGGCATCTGATAACGATTCACCTGCGGCCGGTTTCTTTCAGCCGCTGCCGCAACCTGCTCACAAAGTGGATCGCAAAGTCAACCGCCATGCCGAGGGAGAGAGTGGAAAGCACTGATATCGGCATATCGAAGTCCTTTCCGATGAAACCGACAACGCCATAAATAAGAAGAATCGTAAACAGCAGAGGAGTGTAACCGACAATCGCCCATTTACGGAGCGGAAGTCGAAGGCGAGTATCGCGAAAACGGCGATCAGCGCAAGGACAAAGCCCTTTACCATGTCCCACAAGACTTCATGGTTCCACACAAGGTTGAAATATGCGATGCCGGAAGGCTTCATTTCCATGGGCGTGGGATTGGTCTTCTTGTAGTCGTCCACCGCGTCTAATGACATCTTTCATCGCCTGCGCATCCCATGTCTTCAACTGCACCCAGATGTTGGCCCTCCTGAAAGGATAGTCGACAACATTGTCCAGGTCAGAGGGCTTTGCGGACATGGAGAACAGGAAGAGGTACTGGCCTATCATCTCCTTGTGTCTCCGGCACAACGTCGTATTTCGGGTCGTCGTCATGGAGCACGCGGTTTATCCTCTTTACGTAATCCACAACGGAGGTCGTCTTGCCTACGACCGGCAGCTTTTCAAGCCGCCTCTGAAGTCCTTCGATATACCGCATTGCTTCAGGTGTCTTAATGTAGTCGTCGTCCTTTGCAATCGCCACGACGTAACCGAGGGATGTCCCGCCCAGGGCCTTGTTCATCACTGAATCCGCAACACGGACATCGCTGCCTTTCTTGAACCATTCCACGAGATTGTTGTTCACGGTTATTCTTGTCAAACCGATGACGGCGATTACAAAAAGAATAAGGCCGACTATTACGGTATTCTTCGGATGGTGCACCCCGAACCCGGCGAGTTTTTTCAGGAACTGAGACGTCTTGCCCATGCCGAAGTGTCTTCCGACCCGGCGATCTTTTCTATCTTCTCTTCCTTTCACGAAGGTGAACATTGCCGGGATAAAGCTGAAGCTCAGGATTCTCAGCGAGATCGTCCCGAAGGCCACAAGCCCTCCGAAGACCTTAACAGGGATGATGTTCATGAAAAGAAGCACGGCAAAGCCGGCCGCCGTTGCCAGTGCGGTGTTGCGCACCGGGCGGCTCACGGCATGCATCGTCTCGATGATCGCCTTTTTCTTGTCCTTTGTCTCCCGGTACCGGAAATAGAACTCATTGAAGATATGCATGCTGTCCGTTGCAATTGCCATAAGAAATACAGGCGCCATGGAACTCATGATGTGAATGGGAAAGCCCAGACCCGATGAGCAGCCCCATGCTCCAGACGATGCTGATCATGGCGTCCATCATGAGCGTGATCGAGAGAAAGAGGTCCTTGAACATGAGATATCTGACAAACAGCATGATCATGCCCGCTATTGGAGCAAAGACAGCCATGAGCTTGAACATCTCCGCGCCGAACGTGTCCCGTGGCAACAGGATCGCCGGCTATGTAATACTTCTCGTCTCCCTTTTCTTTCTTGACGATCTCGCGTATCCTGTCCGCAATCTCCTTGCCGTTCGACCCTTTTTCAAGGGGCACGTAGATTGCTGTCGTCTTTCCGTCTTTTGAAATAATACGGTTGATGAAAAGGGGATTCTCGTACAAGCATCTTGCGGAGATATTCAATCCCTTTCTGATCTTCGGGGACATCTGTCATTAACGGGGCAACCCTCGAGCGTCCCATTATCGACAGTGACATTGTCGATGGTGGTAAAGCTTGACACATCCCGTGCGGCAACGCCTTTGATCTTCAGGACTTCATCAGTTATTCTTTGTATCTTCTCCAGGGTGTCAGTATTCAGAATGCCCTTTTCGTTGACGATCCCAAGGGCGATCATGTCCTCGTAAAGACTGAAGGTCTTTTCCACCTCGTCATTCCAGACCCTGACATCGGACGTTGCGGGCAGCATGTTCTTAGGGTTGGTGTCAGTCCTCATCTTCGGGAACTGGGTCATAAAGAGCAGGGTGAGGATTACGGACAGAAGAACGATTAATTTGGGATGCTCTACAGAAAACTCAACAAGGGAAAATGTTCGCATTTATACCTCCGTTAATGCACGCATAATGATTCTTCCCTATATGAGACGTACAAATTGTTTAAACGTAACCCTGGCTGTCTCAGCAGCGGCGTTTACTTTTCTCTCCCGGTATCTCAGGCCCTTCGATGCAAGAGGAAGTCCCGTAATTTCTGCCTGAGACATCAATAGCCTTTTTCATGGTAACCCGCTGAGGCCGTGTTTCATCTTCCAGAGAAAGTACCTTTCAAATACGATCTTCCCCCATCTAAACCAGATGCCTTCTTTAAACACCGATTTCTGCCTTGGCGGGAGCACCGGACTTGCCTTCATGTACGCAGCGGTATTGCCCATATCCATAAGACAAAGGACGTCAATGGGGATATCTTCAGGGGGCCTGCTTCCCGTACTATCTGCAACAATTGCCGATGAAGCGGTTTTTGCCATCCTTACGGTCATATACCCTGTCTTAGGAACGCCCGTGGGAACGGGCGTCTGTTCAGGAGGGGCGATCGCTACCGCAACCCCAACAGCAAAGATATTCTTATATTTTACATGCCGGTATTTCCCATCGACAGGAATGAACCCTCTTGGGTTTCCGAGGTGTGCAACCGCGGGAACCCCTTTCATGGCAGGGGCAAACATCCCAAGCTTGAAGGGGATCTTTGTGCCGTCCTTCAACCGCACCTCATCAGGCACTATCTCTTCGACAGCAGTGTTGACGATGATTTTGATATCCCGCCTTGCGAACTCATCCTCCATCATCCGTTTGGAATCCCTTAATCCACCGATACCGAAATGGCCTATGTATGGCTCCGAGGTTACAAAGACCATGGGCACCTTATGGCGGATTTTCCTTCTGCGGAGTTCCGTGTCTATTTCGAAGGCATACTCATAGGGCGGACCGAAACAGCTCACTCCCTGGACAGAGCCGGTAACAAGGGGACCGGGATTCTCAAGGAACGTATTCCATGCCTTATTCGCCCTCTCCGCCTGGTCAAGGGTGAAGATGCACTCAGTGTTCCCCTTCTCCGGCCCGAGGCCAGGAACTTCTTCAAAGGCAAGATAAGGTCCGGTGGCTATAACGAGATAGTCATAAGGGATATCCCTTGTTTCCGTTAAGACCTTAGACGCTTCGGCATCCACCCCTTTCGCTTTTTCGTGGACAAACGTTATGCCTTTCCTTTCCAGGATCGGCTTTAACGGGAGGGTAATATCTCCGGCCTTCCTGCTCCCCATGGCAACCCACGGCAGGGAAGGGACAAAAACAAATTTATCATCGTCGCAAACGACGGTCACCTCCGCTTTTTTCCCGAGGAGTCTTTTCAGTTCAAACGCTGCAGTGAGTCCCCCGAAAGAACCACCCAAGACAACAATCCTCGCCATCGCTACCTCCTTTAAGAGCCCTGGGCTATTAGCTGTCAGCCTTCAGCTGGAATTTCATTATTCTGTCTTGCTGAGCGCTGACGGCTGATACCTGAAAGCCATTCTTAAAACATTCCGACCACTTTGTCCTCATCGGCCATCAGGTCAACAAGGCTTCCATAGTCCACCAATTTTATACCTTTCTCGATCTCATCGCCCTTCAATCCCCTAAGCCTCACGTCGTCATCCAGAACGTACGCAGTGCCGCAAAAACCTTCAAGCCTCTCCTTCTGCGCAAAAGAGATACCGTTCTGAAGAAGCACAATGTCGGCCGCTATATCCCTTGCCAATTTTATGCCCCTTTTCCCATCCGCCGTGTCAGGCGCGCTCTTCACTACTATAAGCATATAAACCTCCCTCAAAAAATCATCGTTGTCCTGGCTTCCTGCATCAATTCCGCTATCTCTGCGGCGCCCGCCAGTTTCACCCCATCCACAATATCCGCAGACTCAAGGTGTTGTTCCCTCACTGATGCCTTGTCTGCATACACCCCCACACCCATGTCCATGCAGTCCTTCAAAGCGCCTTCAAGATTCGTGAAGCCCGTACCTGTGTCGTCCTGCCCTTTCTTGGCAAGGAGAACGCCGCTGTCCACCAGGATCAAATCAACGGCAAGTTCATCTGCCGCGCCGCCCATGGCATGCCTGACTGCCTCCGCTGCGTTTATGTCACCGTAGGGCGCCTTTCGCAAGATCATCGCAATTTTCCCCATGTTCTTCTCCTCTACGCTCCGATATTCAGCCAGATATCCGTTTCTCCCATGGTTTTAAACAGACCCTTGAGAGAGCCCACCTCTGCACCATCCAGATAGTCATCCTTCGCCGCACGGCGAAAGTTCAGGCATCCGCCTCAAAGGTAGACCTTCAATCCCTTCTGTATGAGTCTGGAGAATTCCTCTTCTGCGTTTGTAATCCCCTTTGCCTTCTGCTTTTTGAGGAAGCAGTACACCCCGTCCGCAGACGCGATGAGATTCACTGTATGCCCTTTGTCCAATGCAGCTTCAGCGGTCTTTACCGCTGTCAGAGTGTTTTCATAGGAATAGGGTGACGTAGACAGCAATAAGGTAAATGTTTTGGCCATGTTCCCTCCTTTCTTCTTCGGGATGAAACGGTTGATACCCTAATGTTCTCCTTTCTCCCGGATAGATGCCTTTTTTTGTTACGGGACAGCAGGCCGGGGCCGGCAATGTTCCCTGATAATTTTTTCGGATTATCTCAAGGATATCAGGGATTATGGGATCAACGAGGAAATAGCATTTGAGTCGTCCGTCAACGTACGAATCAATAAGGCCACGTGTTCTAAGCAGTGACAGATGCTGGGATACGTTGGGCTGGCTTATCTCAAGGAACTCCTCAAGATCGCTCACGCATTTGACACCCTTGAGAAGTTCTTCAAGTATCTTTATCCTGACAGGGTGGGCGATCGTTCTCAAAAGCTCAATCTTCTCTCCCATAAAAGGCACTTCATTTCCTCCCTTAGAATATGCTCGTATTCATATATAATAATCTTTGCATGTTTTTGTCAAGAAAAAAATCAGTGTTTGGATTCTATCTCTGCCAGTTTTCCTTTCTCCTTCATCTGCTCCACAAGGACTTCCTTCATGAGGATACATGCCTCTATCACCTTCATGTTCGAGACGCTGTAATACATATTGATCCCTTTCCTCCGGGATTTGAGGATCCCCTTGTGCCTCATCACCGCCAGATGCTGGGACACATTTGCCTTCGGGACACCAAGGATACTCACCAGTTCGCTAACGGTCTTTTCCCCGTCCTTCAGGGCGTTCAGGATCTCAATCCTCTTGGGGCTCGCCAGGGTTTTGCAGACTTCGGACTGGAGTTCATAAAGTGTCTTATCCTTCCGCATGCGCTTATTCTATTTAATCGGTATTCCAAAGGTCAAGCCTTTTCCCGCTATGACTCCCGAACACCGGATCCCGCGCTCGCATATCATAGAGGGAAAGAATCATGCGGAGCGTTTCACCTTTGCGGGAAGGGCACCTTCATAGCGAACGCCGAAAGAGGTTGTCCGCCGTCACAAGGAGCACCTGCGGAAAGTCTGGACGCTGTGCAGTGACGATCTCTTTCCGTCCCGTCTTTACATTTCTGCGTCCTTTGCTGTATCTTTTTAGCATGATCGACCTGCATACACATACCATCTTCAGTGACGGTGAACTGCTTCCCTTCGAACTGGTGAGAAGGGCGATTGCTGTGGGGTACAGCGCTATGGCGATCACCGATCACGCGGACACTTCCAATGTGGACTTTGTGGTTCCCCGGATCGTCAAAGCGATCAGGAAACTGAAGGAATACATTTCCCTTGAAGTGATTCCCGGCGTGGAGATAACCCATGCTCCGCCGAAGCTCATCCCCGACCTCGTGAAAGAGGCGCGGACCCTTGGAGCAAAGATCGTTCTGGTGCATGGAGAGACCATCGTGGAACCCGTTGCCGAAGGAACGAACAGGGCTGCCATTGAGGCGGGAGCCGACATCCTGACCCACCCGGGGATCATCTCCATGGAGGATATCCTTTTCGCCAAGGATAAGGGCGTCGTTCTCGAGATTACTTCACGGAAGGGTCACTCCCTCGCCAACGGCTATGTGGCAAAAGAAGCGATCAAATTCGGTCTGTCCTTGTCAATGAATACCGACGCTCACGCCCCGGGAGACCTCATCACCAGGGAGAACCGCAAAAAAAATACTCATTGCAGCAGGTGTTGACGAAAAACGGATCGAATCGGTCTTCGAAAACTCGCGATTACTCGTTGAAAAAGCACTCAGGAGGGATTGATGCCAAAGGTCATCAAGAAGAAAACCGCAAAACCGACGAAAGCTGAGGAAGGCGTTAAGAACGTTCTTCACGATACAAAGGAATTCATACACGAAAAACAGAAGATACTTTTCCCTGCCGTCATTACCCTGGTCGTCGTCGCGTTGGCAGTAGCAGGATTTCTCATCTACCGTTCCAATGCCAGAAATCAGGCTGCAGTCCTGGAGTATGAAGGCTACAAAATATACTATGGACTTTATGAGAAGCAGCCCTTTCGGACAGGAGAGCGCTACCAAAGGGCGCTCGAAAAGTTCAGAAAGGCCTACGATACGCACAAATCGCCTTTCTCCCTTTTCTATATCGCCGGTTGCTATTATGACCTGGGGAAGTTCGACGATGCACTGAAGACGCTGAAGGAGCTGAACGAACGGTTTCCGGATGACGAGAGATTTGTCCCCCTCTCCTATTACAAGATGGCGGTGATCACCCTCAGGAAGGGCGACAGGGAAGGCTACCTGAAGCTTCTCGATGTTCTTTACAATTACAGGACAAGTTCGTTCAAGGACCTCGTCCTTGTTGAATCTGCACGGATGCTTGAGACCATGGGAAAGAACGAAGACGCTGCGAAGAAATACGAAGAGCTTACAAAGAGCTTCCCGGAATCGCCATTTGCTGAAGAGGCGAAAGCGAAGCTTGGAGGGAAGAAAAGCTAGTCATTCACGTACGACTGCTTCTTGTGCAGTGAAGTGACGATAATCTTTTTTGCTGCCGGTTTTTGCGCCCGGGATTTTTTTGTCTTCAGTGATGCCTTTTTGACGGCGGCCCTGTCATCCCGGTCCAGGGCATATTTCTCTTTTGGCGGCAGGTAAATGATCTCGCCCGTCTTCAATGACTTCAGCCCTTTGTCGTCGTTGAGATCAAGGATCACATTGACGGGGATTCCCGTCCTGCCCGAGATCTTCTTGAGGGTATCGCCTTTCTTTGCGGTATACGCGGCGATGGAAAATCTCTCCTCATCAGGAACCTTCCCGAGGTTCTCCGTGAAGAGATCCTTCTTGCCGTGGGGTATCCTCAAAGTGTACGCAGAAACATTGGGAGGAGTGCTCCACCTCCGCAGTTCCGGATTCAGCTCGCGGATCACATCGGGCGTGGTCCCTGCACATCCGGCCGCAACGTCCAGATCAACGGGCTTCTCTACGACAACCTCATCGTACCTGAAAGGAGTATGGTACTCCTGGTCCACGAACCCGTAATTGTCAGGGTCGGTAGCGATCAGCTTTGCGGCGATGAATCGCGGCACATACTCCTTCGTTTCCTTCTTAATATACCGCGTGCTTAGCAGGTCCCAGTAATCATCGCTCTTTGACCTGTTCAGCGCCTTGAAGATCTTCCCCTCTCCTGCATTATAGGCAGCCATGGCAAGGTTCCACGAACCGAACATCTCATAGAGATCCTTGAGGTAATTTGCAGCGGCGTGGGTCGACTTCACCGGGTCCCTTCTCTCGTCCCTCCACCAGTCGATCTTCAGCCCATACCGCTTTCCGGTGGAGGCGATGAACTGCCACGGACCCACCGCCCTTGCCACTGAATATGCGTTAGGATTGAATCCGCTCTCAATGAAGGGCAGAAACGCTATATCCTCCGGCATGTTTTTCTCTTTCAAGATCGCTTTCATCAGTTCAAGGTATTTGCCGGAACGGAGAAGCCAGACCGAAAATCGTTCCCTTATCCTCTCCGCAAAGAGAGAGATATTCCTGTCTACAGCCTTTGCCGCCACAGGGTTTGAAGCATACGGGATAAGCGGGGTGTTCTCTTTCTCCAACACGGTCCGGGACGATTCTAACTGCGGGGTCTGCTGGATGTGCACATCAACAGCCTGCTGCTCGCCGGAAACCCTTGTCTGCTCCAGGGAAACATCCGGGGAAACCTGGACCTGCACTGCAAGCGCCGGCTGATTTCCGGGTGCCCTTTCAGCGGAGAAGAGAGAGGAAGGAGTAAGGATCAGCAGGAACAGGAGACTAAAGTTCCGCAAAATAACCATACGAGATATTTATACCCAATTACGGCTCTTTTGTCAAGAAATTTCCGCTGCTTTACAAATTTTCTCCCGAAATGTTAGATTTTTTCATGCGTTATGGCGAGCGTGCGGTCAAGAAGGCGAAGCTGGAGATATGGGACAACCCCCACGTCGGAAGGGATTATGAGGTCGACATAAGCTTTCCCGAGTTCACCTGTCTCTGTCCCCGTTCGGGGTACCCCGACTTCGCCACCATCCGGATACGCTACGTGCCTGAACGGAAGATCGTGGAACTGAGATCCCTGAAGCTCTATCTCAATTCCTTCCGGGATGTCTCAGTATCCCACGAAGATGTGACAAACAGGATATATTCGGAACTGGAGAGGAAACTGAGGCCGAAATTCCTCGAAGTGACGGGGGACTTCAACCCCCGGGGAAATGTGAAGACCGTCGTAAGGGTCTCTTCTCAGGGCAGCCCTTAAGTCCCTCATCCTCTCACCAGCATACCACCCTATCATTTTCGCTCACCCCCCCGGCATCCCGCCAGTTCCGTATTTCGGTGAGTATGTGGTAATATTTTTGTATGGTAAAGGACTTTATGCTCCACGGAAGCATCGGTCCCTTCGAGTACTTCGTTTTTGTGGCCGGAGCTAACGTCAGCAACACCTACTTTTACGAAGAAGCCGGCCCAAACATGCGGTTTTTCTCAAGAGGAAATGAGATCACGCTGTCCCCTGAAGGTGTTCATTACACAGGCACGGGGGGGAGTTTCTGCGAATACATGTTCGGCGTTGAAAAGCCCCTCAAGGACCTCATAAAAAAGGAGGTCCTCAATCGTCTTGTCATGTTCGGAGCTTTTCTCGATAAAACGGAAAGGCTCGTCTTCACCAATGATACCGCCGGTTCAGATGCGTTCCACAGGCTTTTCCTCCTTGGCCACACCGTAAAGAACTACTATTTTTTCGTTTCCTCTGACGATAAGAGCGAACCAAGGAAGCGGCAGCGGCAGATATTGCGGTCTGCGGGGAAGTTCCTTAAGAGAACCGATTTGATCGCTGAAGACAGGGATGCGGAACTGGTGAACGGGCTTGTGAAGGAACTGGACGAACCCCGTTCCACGGTCTTCGTTTTTAAGCTTGTTCATTCCGAGAACCTGGAATATTACCGGGAATTCCAGGCCCTCTATGGAGAGAAGCGTATGCTGTTGCCGGACGAAGAGGCCCGCCTGAATGCGGTCGCCATGAAATATCATATTGACGACTACCAGCAGGAAAGGATGAAGATCGACAGTATGTACCGCCACAGCGAGAACAAGGGTATTGTGGATGAATACCGGGATATCCTTCTTGATATCGCGGACAAGGAGACTGCGGAGCACTCGGAAGTGGCGAAACTCCACCGGCTGAGAACGCTGAGCATAAGGAACAACATCCCGGGCATTCTCTTCGATACGCTCGATGAACTCCTCCTCAAGGACAAAGATGTGACTACCCTGGACGAACCCGATTACCTCAAGGAAGCGCGGGCGATCCTGGAGAACCTCTTTTTCAAATCTCCTTCTCTCAAGAGGCATATTATCAGAGAGGACATCGCAAAACTGATCATGGCAAAGCACGTGGCCCATTCACACAGCGACATGGGATTTGAGCGGGTACTCCTCGATATCGGCACGGCGTGCGATGAGTTCGCGAGAAAGAACAACGACTTCAGCATCTTTGAGGAACTCAGCTCCATTATCACGTACTTTGACCGCTACGATAACATCCACACCGCACTGAGCAGGATCGCATTCATGGAACATCTTGCTCTGACCGAGAACTCCCTGAGGAGCCTTGTGGGCAACAAAAAGGAATTTGACGCGCTGGACAGGAACCTCTTCAAGGATATCTTCGTCAAGGAACTCCTGGCAAATAAGTACATCACCGCCTTCGGAAAGAAACGTATTAAAGTGCTCAGCGAAGGCATCGGAAAGGTGCTGAGGGGCGACTCCTCCCTGAGGGATCTGGTTTTCGAGCTTCAGAAGATCAGTGAAGAAGAGCAGGCGTACAAATATATCCGCTCCGCTCTGAAGGAAAGAATTCGTGAGCTCTATCCCTCGCTGAATGTCAAGGAAGAGATAACAAGGATCCGCAAGGAGATCGATGCCGAACTTATCAGGGAAGGGATCGCGGAGGTCCGGGAAACTCTCTTTGACAGGGTCCTCCTTGATCTCAAGAAGGAATCGTACTACATCGGTCATCTCCTGCCCGTCATCCTCAGGGACAAGGACCTCGCTCTCCGGGAGGACTTCCTGAACAACAGCGGGCTGGACCGTTTCTACATCGAGGGTCTTGAGAAGGACTACCTCAAGGACAACGGATTCAGTTCCGTCATTCTCGAGTCGGTGCGGGAAGGCCAGTTTTCAGGGGCTGGAGGCGCCGAGCGGATTCGAACCGCTGCATAAAGGTTTTGCAGACCTCTCCCTTAGCCACTTGGGTACGGCGCCGTCTTTATAGTTCCCTGTTCCTCATTCGGAGCTCGAAGTAAAAAAATCCGCAGACGCCGAACTCAGATATCCGAACTTCTGACTGCATTTTATGGAGCGGGCGACGGGATTCGAACCCGCGACCCCAACCTTGGCAAGGTTGTGCTCTACCACTGAGCTACACCCGCATTGTTTTTACTCTTGTCGCCAACCTGTGATATAATGAGCGGATATTGAATAGTAAAGAAAAATAAACGGGTTTGTCAATATGGTACATCCTGACCTGAACGGATTCAAAGCCTTATCTGCACGGGGAAACCTCATCCCCGTTTATCGGGAAATTCTCGCGGACATGGACACCCCTGTTTCAGCATTTCTTAAACTGGGGGGGTCGCCTTCTTTTCTCCTGGAGAGCGTTGAGGGAGGAGAGAAATGGGCACGGTACTCCTTCCTCGGCTCAAATCCGTCGAAGGTAATAAGGGGATGGGGAAGAAAGGTGGAGATAAGAGAAAAGGGAAAGAAGCCTTCCGTATTTGAGTCAGATGACCCCGTTGAGGTGCTGAAAAAGGAGCTGTCTTTCTACGTGGCTGTCGACGTTGAAGGTCTTCCGAGATTTTCAGGGGGAATGGTCGGATACCTCGGCTATGACATGGTAAAGTTCTTTGAAAAGATCCCTGACAGGCACGCCCCGGGTCTCGACCTTCCGGACATGTTCTTCATGCTCGCTGACACTATGCTCATATTTGACAGCCTCAAACAAAAGATGAAGATTGTCTCGAATGTCCATATCGATGGTAAGAGCCCCGTGAAGGCATACAGGGAGGCAGTTAAGAGGATCGACGGCATCACCGCCAAATTGAAAAGCGCAAGGCTCAGAACCAGGAAGCAGGTCAAGACGAAGACGAGCAGCAAGTTCTTGTCGAGCTTCAAAAGCAAAGAGGCCTTTGAGGAGGCGGTAATCAGGTCAAAGGAATACATCGCCGCAGGCGACGTATTCCAGGTAGTGCTCTCCCAGAGGTTCGAAAGGAAGTCCGGCGTCGAGCCGCTGGATGTCTACAGGGCTTTGCGTGTGATAAACCCATCTCCCTACATGTACTTCATTAATATGGGAGATGCGGAGATTGTCGGCTCATCCCCCGAAATTCTCGTAAGGCTTGAGGATGATAAGGTTGTCGTAAGGCCAATCGCCGGCACAAGGAAACGGGGTGCAACAGAGGCGGAAGATAAGGCGTTCGAAGAAGAGCTCAGGCAGGACTCGAAAGAGATCGCAGAACATATAATGCTCGTTGACCTTGGAAGGAATGACGTGGGAAGGGTTTCCGAGAAAGGCTCTGTGAGGGTCGACGAGCTTATGGCGGTGGAGAGGTACAGCCACGTAATGCATATGGTATCGAATGTTCAGGGGAACCTGGAGAGGGGGCTTGATGCGTTTGATGTCCTGAGGGCGTGTTTCCCTGCCGGCACGGTAACAGGCGCCCCGAAAGTCAGGGCCATGGAGATCATAGAGGAGCTTGAGCCCACGAAGAGAGGGCCTTATGCAGGTTCGGTGGGGTATTTCAGTTATTCGGGCAGCATGGATACGTGCATAACCATAAGAACGCTAATAATAAAAGACGGAAGGGTTTACGTCCAGGCCGGTGCCGGACTTGTCGCCGATTCTGTGCCTGAAAGGGAATACGCGGAAACAATGAACAAGGCAATGGGAATGATGAAAGCGGTGGACATGGCGGAGAAGGGATTTGAATGACAGGGATTGAGGAGAGCCTGCAAAGATGCTCTTAATGATCGACAATTACGATTCCTTTACGTACAACCTCGTCCAGCATCTCGGTGAGCTGGGCGAAGACATCAGGGTCTTCAGGAATGACAAGATCACGGTGCGGGAGATCGAAGAGATGAACCCGGGACGGATCGTGATATCACCCGGTCCCTGCACGCCAAAGGAAGCGGGCATCTCTATCGAGACGATACAGCATTTTGCCGGAAAGATCCCGCTCCTGGGGGTCTGTCTCGGACATCAGGCCATCGGGGCGGCCTTCGGGGGGGAGATCATCCGGGCGCCGCGGCTCATGCACGGGAAGACGTCAACCATACACCATGACGGCCGCGCCCTTTTCCAGGGATTGCCTAACCCCTTTGAGGCGACGAGGTACCACTCCCTTCTCATAAGAAAAGATACCCTTCCCGAGTGCCTCGAGATCACTGCGTGGACGGACAGGGACGAGATCATGGGCGTCAGGCATAGAGAATTCACCGTCGAGGGAGTCCAGTTTCATCCCGAGTCCATTCTTACCACCGTAGGCAAAGACCTGCTGAGGAACTTCCTGAATCTGGGGAAGTGACGATGATAAAAGAAGCACTCCATATTCTTGTTCAGGGCATTCACCTTTCCGAAGCGGAGATGGCGGAATGCATGAAAGAGATCATGGAGGGAAAGGCGGCCGAATCACAGATCGGGGCATTCCTCACGGCCCTTCGCATCAAGGGGGAAACCGTTGAGGAGATCACGGGGGCCGCACGGATCATGAGGGAGAAAGTCGCCGCGATAAAGGCGCCCGAGGGGGTCCTTGATACCTGCGGCACCGGCGGCGACATGTCCCATACCTTCAATATCTCCACAGCGGCTGCCATCATCGTGGCAGCTGCCGGCGTCCCTGTGGCGAAACACGGGAACCGTTCCGTGTCGAGCCGTTCGGGAAGTGCAGATGTACTGGAGGCCCTGGGGGTGAAGATCGACCTGCCCCCCGAGAAGGTCGAGAAGTGCCTGTTCGCAACCGGCTTTGGGTTTCTCTTCGCACCCCTTTTCCACCCTGCCATGAAATATGCAGTAGGTCCAAGAAAAGAGATCGGGATAAGGACGATATTCAATATCCTCGGTCCCCTGACCAATCCGGCGGGCGCAAAGCTGCAGATCCTTGGAGTATTTGCAGACAGGCTCACCGAGCCCCTCGCAAAGGTCCTCGGCAACCTCGGGTCCAGGGACATCATGGTGGTGCACGGAGAAGATGGGCTTGACGAGATCACTATCTCTGACGGCACGAGGGTCTCGAGATGGAGAAGGACGGAAGTAGAGACGTTCTATATCACTCCCGAAGACTTCGGCGTCGGCAGGTCCGGTGTTGGGAGCCTGGTGGGGGGTGACAAGGAAGAAAATGCGGCGATACTCCTCTCACTGTTGGGCGGTGAACGGGGTCCCAAGAGGGACGTGGTACTCATGAACTCGGCAGCGGCTCTGGTGCTGGCAGGCAAGGCTGACGGCTTCAGGGACGGCATGCTCATCGCAGCCGACACCATAGATTCCGGCGCTTCCCGGAAAAAGCTGCAAGAGATAATTAAGATCTCGAATTCCGTTTAGCACCCTTTGCTGGAGCGGGGAAGGGGACGTTCATGATTGATAGGAACGATAATGGCAAAGGTCCCCCATCATAATAGGTTCCAAAAGGCCCGCGGGCAGCCCGGTGTCAGATCCACCATTCCCTCCGATGGTGATCTCGAAAGGGCCTCACGATTACGGGAAGTCTTGGAGGCGCTTTACGAGATCAACAAAAGGGTCCCTGTGATCGTCGAGGGCAAGAGAGACGCCGCGGCACTGAGGAAGCTCGGCCTCATGGGAGATGTCATCACCCTCCACAGGGGAGTGAGCCTGTATGACTTCTGTGAGGAAATATCCGAAAGCTACGAAAAAGTGGTCAT
Source organism: Nitrospirota bacterium (assembly GCA_963699545.1). Lineage (GTDB taxonomy): Bacteria > Nitrospirota > Thermodesulfovibrionia > Thermodesulfovibrionales > UBA9159 > JAMCQB01. The sequence goes on from CAVOUE010000012.1 coordinate 145,995, forward strand.
ACTCCTTGACTGGGACAACAAGGGGGATAGTCTGAACAAGGAACTGAACAGGCACCTGAAGGGCCTCTGGGAGGAATTTTCAGCATTCAGGGAGATATTCAAGATCCTCTGCCAGAAAGATATCAAGGATATCGAGGGGATCCCGAAGCTGCTCAAGAAGCTTGAAGGCGATGAGACTGCTGGGCATTAAGGGCGAAGACCTTGCGGTAAAGTTCCTGAAGAAGAAGGGATACAGGATACTTTCGCGAAACTACACGACCCCCTTTGGAGAGATCGATATCGTGGCGGAGGATGGTGAGACCCTCGTGTTCGTGGAGGTGAAGACGCGGGCTGACAATTCCTTCGGGCAGCCGTTCGAAGCCGTGAACTACAGGAAGAGGGAAAAACTCAAGAAGGTCGCGCTGTACTACCTCAAGAACTGCTGCAAGAGAGATCTGCCCTCACGGTTCGATGTCCTGAGCATCCAGACAGGCACCAGGAGCGAGATAGAACATATCATTGATGCCTTTGAGTGAAAACTGGTATGCGTCCCGCCTCGTTCTTCTGTCCTCGCCTGACCGTCTGTTCGCTATCCGTCCAGCGGACAGCATACAGCCGCATGGACGTTCTCCAAAAACTTTCTGCTTTCCCAGCAAAAAAGCAGGGACCTTCTCCATATCTCCCTGCTTTTCCGCACCTGCGTTTCTTACGTCACTGTCACATCAAGGCTGCCTTCCCAGTATCCGTGGAGATTGCAGCGCTGGTGAGCGATGAGCGTGACCTTACCGGAGGGAGCAGATTCTTTTGTCAGGACGACAGTAAATGTCGCTTTTGGATTCACATATCCCTTGGGTTGAAAATCGATCCTGCCGGCAGGCTCGTTGCCTATATTCAGCTCGATAAACTCGATCCAGTGCGCCGGTCCCATCGAGTGAACTACCTCTCCGACGCTTACTTCAACAGAAAAAGGTTCGCCGGCCTTTACCGTTTTCGGTGCGGTGACAACAGGGCCATGTGACTTCTCCAGCGGGGTTTTATTCGCGGGATCCTTGACCCTGTTGATCGTTTCGAAGAGGCTTTGATCCGCCTTCACAGGAAAATATTTTTCAGCGGCAAACGTTTCCTTTGCCATGCCGACTGCTGCCGCTCCTATGGCCGCGCTTTTCAAGAAAGTCCTTCTGTCCATACTTCCTCCTCTCTTCCTGGCAGATTATGTAAAGCAAGCAGTATCTCCTGCTGAGAGTTCAACTGCCGATACCTATAACTCTTTTATCATATAATCGTTAACTTGGCAAGTGAGTTGTGCGTTTTTTCGATACCTGATAGACTATCGCTAAAGGTCCATTGGGCAGACGGAATTACCCACTATGCCGACATTCGTTGTTCATGAACATCATGCCACGCGCCTCCACTTCGATTTCAGACTGGAGATGGAGGGTGTGCTGAAGTCATGGGCCGTGCCGAAGGGGCCGTCCATGAACCCGAAAGACAAGCGGCTCGCCATCATGGTGGATGACCACGCCCTTGAATATGGTTCTTATGAGGGGATCATTCCCCAGGGCAGCTATGGCGCCGGCGCTGTGGTGATATGGGACAAGGGCGACTTTGAACTGCTTCGGGGGAATGTGAGGGAAGGCAGGATCGAACTTCTCTTGAAAGGGAAGAAGCTGAAGGGGGCCTTTGCGCTGGCAAGGATGTCCGGCAAAAAAAAGGAATGGCTGCTGATAAAGAAGAGGGATGAGTTCGCTGAGGACGACTTTGAGATGAAGACTGTCCTCACCGCTGCCTTGTTGAAGAAGCTGAAGACTAAAGTCCCCTGACAATATAGTCTACGAGCAATAGCCCGTCCGAATTGACAGACGCTATCGAGTGGGTGTAGAGTCTAAAAAAGTATTCCCAAAGGGATTCTCGTCACTTTGGAGGGGATGAGTGAGAATTCGATTAAACCGCAGTGAGCAAGCGCCCACGGTTTCCGCGAAATTATTCTTTCCGCATGGGTCATTGACTATCTCTGAAAGCTGTGTCATAGTAGCTATAAATGTAGCTACATGGAGGTGAGTCAATGAAGTTTGCCAACGTCAGAGAATTAAAAAACAAGACTTCGGAGATTTTGAGAAAGGCGGAAAAAGAAGCCGTAATCATTACGTCTAAAGGCAAACCAAGGGCCCTAGTGACCGCTATCTCAGAGGAGGATTTCGAAGACTATTTGCTCGAAACAGGCTCCGGGCTTCAGAACGCGCTTGCCGAGGCCCTGGCTGAATATCATACCAAAGGCGGTGTCCCGCTTGACGCTTATCTTGCAAAAAGGAAAAAGAGGCGTGGATAAGTTCGAGGTTATCCTGTCGCCGCAGGCAACAAGAGATATGGATGACTTTAGCTATGCAGTATGCATGAAAATAGCTGGGGCGCTTAAGACGCTCTCCGAAAGCCCTTTTCCGAGAGGCAAGCTGATAAAGAAGCTCAAAGGAAAGAAAGCCGATTTCTATAGACTCAGGGCGGATAAGTACAGGGTGTTTTATGTCATTGAATCCGGCAGAGTGGCAGTTCTGAGGGTCTTGAGCAAAAAGGACGCTGAACGGTTTATCCGCGGACTGAATTGAAAAGCGGTCGCAGCACGAAGGGACTGTCCCCCGGTATAGAACCATTTTATCTTCATAAGGGCAGGATTTTCTTTTCTGCGTCAGTGGAGGAATGAGGCCCCACTTATTCTCCCTTCAATAAGCTATTTCAGATATGTTTATGTCCTCCATTTGACTTTGCCTTTTCTGATGTAGGTTTCATAAAATTCATAATGTTTTGGTGATGATGGTTGATTTTGTAGGCGTAAGGATAACCAAATGGATATAGAGGTTTAACTGTTTGCAGTAAAACCGTTGTGCCGCAAAATATAAACCCGATTTCTTGCATGGTGCGAACCACATCAGCTTGAACGCAGACTTCAACCCTGTTGACAGTGAAATCACTAATGATAATGGAGCAGTATTTGCCTTCGCGAAGTTTGCAAAAAGCTTTTGACAGGATGCCTTTCAACGCCGAGACGAAATCAGCGTACTCGTCAAAATTCCCCAAGTCATTGTCGTGGTCGGTATAGTATTGCACGCCATCCCTTGCGCTCATTCGGTAGGCTTTCCCATTGTTGTGGCGCGTGCCTTTAGAGCTATTCCGCAAAATGTTGTGGTATGGCGGCGAGGTAACGATGTAATCTACTGATTCGAGTGCTTCGAGTTTCTTATTTGCATCACCCACAATGTAGCGATAATCAGACAAGCCTTTAGCCTCTAGACGCTCATCAGCAAATTTCTTGTACTCCGAATTAAGGTCAATTCCGATAGCACGCCTGCCGAGTTTATTGGCAGCAAGTAAAGTCGTGCCACTCCCTACAAATGGATCAAGAACTGTCATGCCCTTCTTTGTAAAAAGGCTAATCAGTTTCTCTATGTCACGCACCATAAAGGGGGCTGGGTGCGCATAAGCCGACTTATCGTCTGCCGTCGGCTCGGAAAACCAAAAACTGGCCGTAAGAAGTAGCCAGTCCTTACCCGTTAAGTCATTGAGTGTGTTACGTTCGTCGTAACGTCCGGGCTTGCCTTCCTCGGAAAGCGGTTTTCTAGGTCGTTTCTTTTTGATTGGCTTTTCTAAAATTGGAACGCTTCTCATAGACTAGTTGATACTCGTTCAACTTCATTGATTGTAGGGGTAGAGTAGCCCGTAAGTCTAGTAACGTTTTCGTAGGTCGTGTACCGCCAGTTGTTTTCACGAAAGGAAGTTAGAAATAATGGATCTTGAACGCCCTGTAGTTCCTTCTCTCGGTTTTTGGGAACGACCATAAACTTGGGCGTATCTTTTTCAATATTTGAGCCACGAACGATGGCAGAGGTAAAGCCAGTGGAGTTCTCAACTTCAAAAACGCACTTGATTCGGCTGTCCTGTTGCGATAGCCAAACAACGTCAATCATTTCAATTCGTTCAAGTTGGCGGGGGTCATAAAAAGAATGGATAGACTCAAGAGTCTGCAAACTCGCGATATCTCTCAGCAGCGTTCCATCTTCAGTTGTTTCAGGCTGTTCACGCTTTCCGACATAAACGGAAAAACCTGCACTCTTCCCGATGTTGATAATTTGCCTTATGACTTCGGAGTGTTGCGTGCTGTTCTTAATAGTTATATCCCGTATTTTCCAATTGCCAGCAGAACGATAGGCGAATTTTTCCAAAACACTCTTTATGCCTTTGGGATCTGGGGTCAAGCCGTTTGGGTAGGTCCGGAATAATTCTCCAAGAATATCATCGAACTTGACGGACACTTTACGGCGCAGGATGGATAAGACAGTCTCTTCAAGGCGGTCTTGGAGAGGGCGGTCAGGAAAATTGATGTACTCGTTTGGCTTCATAAACCACCAATAATTGCCGGCCTTGTTATCTTTGTTTTCCCACGTTTTGAAAATCTTGCCTTTACCGGTATTCTGTGACAATACCCTAAGTATCTCGTCTTGGTACTCTTTGGGTTGCATGTAGCCTGCTTGGAGCATTTCAGGCACGAGCCCTGCAATAATAAACTCGTAAGGCGTAGGCTCGTTTCGTAGAGCAATGATTTCGATTGCTTTCTGAACTATAAAATGATTTAGCCCTGATATGTCGTCGCTAAAATCAACATCGCGATGTTTGACGCAACGGATATAAAAGTCGGCGCCCGAAGTTCCGTAAGGATTGGCAACGTTGGACTCGCCAGAGCGACGATTGTATTGGTGTGTAACTTTGTCGAACTTGAATCCCGCCAATCTGACAGCATGAACAAAATCGTTCCATTCTCGTAACTTCTTGTGGTGAAATGTAATCACGATATAGCCGTCATCCTTCAGCACGCGATGGAGTTGCTTGAAGGCGTTTTGCAATCGTCGCCTATACTCGTCTCGCCCGATTTGCCCCTTCTTGATGGTAATTTCCGATTGTAAATCGGGCAGATATTTCTTGTCTATCTTGTGAAGCCACATAAGCCATACAAGGCTCAAGTCGAGATACGGCACTAAACCAGCATAAGGCGGGTCGGTGATAATGAAGTCAATGCTCTTGTCTGGGATGCGTTTCGACAGGTCGGCAACATCAAGGATGCCATACGTGAGATTTGCCGTAGGGCGAATCTTTTTACTTTTGTTGAAATCAAACACCTTGAGTTTTACAGGCAACGATGTTCTCGCGTCTCGCAGAGAAGAAATCACTCCTTGCTTATCCACACATGAGCGACGGAAGACTACCAACGGGTTTTGTTCCATCTGCCTGCGCCGAATCATATAATCTGCTCGTCCCCAACTGCCAGAGAAATCGCGTTTGGCTGTTTGGTGGCGAGGGACAACCATTTTTGAAGTCAGATGCAATGTCTGAATAAATCCAAAAAGCAGTTGCAATCGCACACCTTCATTTCTTTGTTGGAGAATTTCGTCAAAGATGCGCGAAAGTAGATAAAGATTTCGTCTCGTCCAGAGATATTGGAACCCATTGCCGCCTGCATCTGCAATGAATTTGTGAGTAATTGTTGGCGTATCAGGGAATTTGTCAGTGGGATACCAGAAAGGTATCTTCAGGTTTTGCATGGCTTTAGCTTTCTTCTTATCGGAGTCGTCTGCGTGTACAAAATATCGCTTGCCCTTATTGGTCTTTCCCGTCTTGGTCTTTTCATCCGACGGTACCTCAATAGCAAGTTGAACAATTTTGCCCGAAAGCCAGCGATAGTTGAACACGATACCTTGTAGCCCTTTGTATTTTCTGGTGTAATTACGAATATAAACTGGGTCTTTCTCAATCACAGAAGAGATTTTTTCGAAGGCTTTTACAAAAGCCGCTTCGTCAAATTGCGATGTGAGGGCTTCAACGATAAAGGCCGTTAGTGGATTCAGGTCGAAGGCGATAGCATTGCGTTGTATCTTCACGGCTTCGAATGCCGCTATTGCGCTACCAGCAAACGGATCAAGAACTGTCCCTTTAAGCGGGCAGTATCTTTCGATGAATTGGCTCCAGATGTTATGCGGCTTCTTGCCCCAATACTTCATCGCAGTATACATTGGCGGTCTTGTATCTTCCACCAGCGCAAAATTGAGATGTGGTCGGATATCTTGGTCGGTCATGTTATCCATTGGCGACTGTAATTCTTCCTTTAATCTTCCCGCATATTGTTACGATTACGGAAAAAGTATTATTTCTCCTTCCTCACCCCTTTAAACGGTTCTTTATCTGCCTTCTGGTCAATAAACAAGTTAGTCTCTTTGTCTACTTTTGTCCAACGCTGATTGTGGGGGTTATAAACTTGCGTGCGATCTTTTACTGCGCCATGCCCGTGATTGTCTCCATACGGTGCATTCTTTGCCATATTCAAACCGCCAATTTTGGAATTGTTGTCACAGCCACTCCCTGAACCTGAAAATTTTCAGTCAGGATAATCGGCTTATTTTTTTTATTATTCGACCTCGGCATTAAAACAACACAATTCTTGCTACGCTGAAATTCTTTGACAGTTGCTTTATCATCAATCAGTGCCACAACTATATCTCCATTTTGTGCCGCTGACTGCTGGCGCATAAGTATTAAGTCTCCATCATTGATGCCGGCTTTATTCATAGAATCGCCTTTAGCCCTAAGCAGGAAGTATTTAAACCCAGGTTTCGCAAGGGAAACGGATACGGGAATAAACCCCTCAATATTTTCCTGAGCCAAGATAGGCACTCCACAGGTTACCATACCAACTAAAGGAATATCGACCGTGTGGGCATGAACTGAATCTGCGTCAATATCTCTAATTAACTGCAAATCACCACTTGCACGTTTTTTCAAAATGCCTTGCTGGATTAATTCCTCAATAATTAACGCAGCCGACCTAGGGGATTTATATCCAAGCGCTGTCATCAACTCACGTACAGAGGGGGTTTTGCCCTTATGCATAAGCCAGTTCCGTATACAGCGGACTGCGTCTGCCTGTTTTTGGCTGAGCTGTGTCTTCATAGTTAATACAGAGTGTATAATAGTGTATTAAAATAGTCAAGCGGAAAATTGGCAGCAGTCGCAAAACGTTATTGAACTAGTTAACTTGTCATTTGAGGAGGGCAAATGTAAGGTAAAAGCACAACACATCGCGGATTTTGATCCAGGCCGCTTCCTTTATTGCGCGTGCTTCTCTATCACATCCGCAAGCCGCGCAAACTCTTCGATGCTGAGGGTCTCCGGCCTCCTGGTGGGCTCGATCCCTGCGAGGATAAGTCTTTCCCTTATATCCTCCGCGATCGGCTTGAGAGAGTTCACCAGCATCTTTCTCCTCTGGGAGAAAGCCGTCTTGATCACCTTAAAGAACAGCGTTTCATCCTTCACAGCAACTGAGGGTCTCCGCAAAATCTCGATATGGAGGACTGCGGAATCCACTTTCGGCACAGGTCTGAAAGCACCCCCGGGAATGGTAAATTCAAGGTGTGGTTTCCCGTAGTACTGGATCATCAGTGAAAGGACACCATATTCCTTTCCTCCGGGCTTTGCAGCGATCCTCTCGGCCACCTCCTTCTGGATGGTTACGGTGATAGACCGGAGACGGTCCCTGTGTTCAAGGAGCTTGAAAAGTATGGGCGTTGTTATGTAATAGGGGATATTGGCGACCACCTTGAATTCTCCGAGGGTCTCATAGGGAAATGCAAGGGCATCGCCGTGGACCAGATCGATATTCCCGTATCCTGAAAGTTCATCGGTCAGTCTCTCGTAGAGTTCCTTGTCCAGTTCGATGGCGATGACCTTTTTCACGCAGCCGGCAAGCATCGCTGTCATCCTGCCGGGGCCGGGACCTATCTCCACCACCGTATCCTCTGCGGAAAGACTGGCCGCACGGACAATCCCCTTCAGGATGGAAGGATCGAAGAGGAAGTTCTGTCCCAAACGTTTTCTCGCCATCTACCGCCTTCCCGCCTGTAACCGCTGATGCACACATTCCCGCAAAAAATTCGTGGTGCCGGTCACCCCTCAGGCCGGTGACGAAGCCTTGCACCAGATGAAGGGTTCCCCACGTGTTTATTATGATATAATAAACCATCACGAAATACATGAGAGCCGCGCTTTCCGAAAAACCAGGTTCAGTTTTAGAGATCTTTGATTTCTTGAACACCCCTGTCTTAGTCATCGATGCTCACCGGAGAATACTCTCCTGTAACGCTTCTGCCGTCAGTGTCTTTCAGTACACGGCTGATGACATCGCGGGACGGCACATAACCGAGATCATCCCTGTCGATACCGAATTCCTTGCGAAGACGTTTACCCTTTCGGGTCGTATCCGTCCCCTGCGGATGAAGGAGTCGATACATGAAGGGTGGCATTTTGAGATCGCAGCAAGAAAGAAGAACGGTGACACGGTGACCGCACGGGTGACGATCATCCCCTCCGAATGGGAAGGTCAGCACATCGTTGTCATACAGGACATCTCGGCACAAAAGAAGCTGCAGCAGCGGGCATCCCAGAGGGCAAAGGAGCTGTCCGTTTTTAATACCTTCTCAAAGATCCTTGCCAAACATTCCGAAACCGACAGGATCATGCAGGAACCATCCATATGCTCCTGTACCTCATGGAAGCGGAGAGGGGATGGATCTATCTTGTTGACGATGCCTCCGGGGATCTCTATCTTGCTGCTCACCGGGGATTCAGGGCGGGCCTTCTCAGTGATGTTGCCCGTTTAAGGCCCGGTGAGTGCTTCGGCGGCAAGGTCTTCAGCTCCGGAAGGCCCCTCATTGTGAAAAAGAGCTCTGAAGACCCCAGGGTGAAGCATAAGGACCCGGAGGTGGAGAGCATGGCAGGCGTCCCTATAGTCTCCAAGGGAACTCCTCTTGGTGTCCTCGGCCTGGGAAGCAGAAGGCAGTCCTATTTCACGTCTCTGGACACGCAGCTCCTCATGACCGTCGCCAGCGAACTGGGTGTGGCGATCGAGAATGCAAAACTCATCGGTCAACTGCGGGAGAAGATGCGGGAGATCGGGCTCATCAGCGAGCTGAGCAGTGTGATCAATTCGAGCCTCAGCATCGGCACGGTCTTCAGGATCATGATGTCCGAGATAAGGAAACTTGTGGAATACGACAGGGGGAGTATTCTCCTCTACAATGAAAAAGAGAACAACCTCGTTATCTATGCCCTGGACACCAATATGAAGACCACCCTGAAAAGGGGTGTGAGGGCTCCGCTTGACGGGATCAGCGCCGGCTGGGTGATAAAGAATAACCAGCCCTGGATCAACGATGACCTCGCCCGCGAGATACAGTTCCCCTTAGACAGCAAGCTGCGCGACGAGGGCATACGCTCGACCATCAGCATCCCTCTTGTCCAGGACAAGATACTGGGGGTATTCAACCTTGACAGCACAGAACCTTCAAAATACTCGAGGAAGGACCTCCAGTTGCTGCTTTCGGTATCCAAGCACATTTCCATCGCCCTTGAGAACGCCCTGCTCTTTGAAGAGATACTCGAAGGAAAAAAAGGAATGGGAAGGGACCTTCGACGCCATCACCGATATGGTCTGGATCGAGGACGGCAGGGAGCGCGTACTCCGTGCAAACCACGCCCTTCTGACAAAAACGGGGTACTCCCGGTCGAGATCGTGGGGAAACAGTGCGCTGAAGTCCTGGACAGGATCGGGATAGGCCCGGTGGATGGCCTCTGCTCCGGCACCATGGCGACGAAGCGGCCGTCGTTCCTTGAACTGAAGGGGAGCGGAGGGAGCATCTTCCATTTCTGGGCATATCCCTTGACTGACGATGAAGGCCACCTCTATGCCATCGTCCACTATCTCAAGGACGTCACTGCCCAGAAACGCCTCGAACAGCAGCTCATAAGGACGGATAAGCTCGCATCCCTGGGCACGCTGGTTGCCGGCATTGCCCATGAGATCAATAATCCCATGGGGATCATCGCAGGCTATTCAGAGGCTCTCCTTGAGAGGGCAAGGCACAGATCTCTCCTGAGCCTGAAAGAATTTGAGGATTTCCCCGAGTATCTCGATACCATTCACAACGAGATATTCAGATGCAAGAGGATACTGCGTTCCCTCCTGGAATTCGCCATGCCGCATGGGGGGACATTCCGCGACCTGGACATCAATGAACTGATAAAGGAAGTTATCCTCCTGGTGCACCATAAGGCCGCGAGGCTCAACCATGATATCGAATTCAGACTGAACAGGGAACTGCCGAAGGTGTCTGCTGATGCAGGAAGCCTGAGGCAGCTGTTCATGAACATCATCATCAACTCCCTCTACTTCGCCCCGGAAGGAGGGAGCATCATCATCACCACCGGACTGGACGCCCCTGCAGAAAGTGGCGCCTTCGGCGGGGATACGGAGATGATCGCAGTCTCCATTTCTGATACCGGTCCCGGAATCCCCGGGGAGATCATTGCCAAGATATTTGACCCGTTCTTCACCACGAAGCCGGTGGGTGAAGGCACGGGACTCGGACTGGCCATCTGCCACAAGATCGTGGAAGAGCACGGCGGCAGCATTTACGTGCAGAGCGAAGAAGGAGTGGGGACGACCTTCATCATACGGCTCCCTGCAAAGGCACCATGATCAGGGTACTTGCGCTGGACGACGAAGAACCGTTCAGACGACTCCTCAAAAAAGAGCTTACCAGAAAAGGTTTCTATGCAGAGGCAGCTCCCGACGGCGAGGCTGCCCTGAGTCTTCTGAAAGGCAATTCCTTTGATGTAATTCTCCTGGATATCATAATGCCCGGCATAGACGGCATCTCCCTGATGACGAAGCTGCAGGCAGACCCTTCCCCCCTGTCATCATCGTTCTCACCGGCAAGGCCACGGTAGAGACAGCGGTGGAAGCCATGAAGCACGGGGCCTATGACTATCTCACAAAGCCTTACAAACTTGATGAGCTGGTGATCCTGATCAACAGGGCATATGAATACGGCAAGCTGAAGATCAAGAACCAGCAGTTCCAGCAGGAGCTGCTCCGGAAAGAAACCCCCGTAGACTTTGTGGGAAAAAGCAAGCATATAAGAGATATCCTTGCACTGATACAAAAAGATCGCGCCGACCGACTCCACGGTATTCATTCAAGGTGAGAGCGGCACCGGCAAGGAGCTTGTCGCAAATACTCTCTGGCATTACAGCAGGAGGAACTCCTTTCCCTTCGTCGTTCTTAACTGCGCCGCATTGTCGGAGAACCTCATCGAATCCGAACTCTTCGGACACGAGAAGGGCGCTTTCACCAGCGCCCACCAGACCAAGTTCGGCATTGTAGAGGTTGCGGACAAGGGAACGCTTTTCCTTGACGAGATCGGTGAGATGCCCCTCGGCCTTCAGGCAAAACTCCTGAGATTCCTCGACTCGGGGGAATTCAGAAGGGTCGGCAGCAACAGGACCATAACCGTGGACGTAAGGGTAATAGCGGCCACGAACAGGGATCTCACCACCCTCATCAGGACAGGGGAGTTCAGACAGGACTTATTCTACCGTTTGAACGTCATCAACCTAACGCTCCCGCCCATGAGGGAGCGAAGGGAAGATATCCCGGAGCTCGCCCGCTACTTCCTGAAGAAATACGGCCAGAAGCTGTCCAAGGACATTTCGGGGTTCACCGCCGAAGCCCTGGAGGCGCTCACGATCTACCACTGGCCCGGAAATGTAAGGGAAATGGAGAACATCATCGAGAGGGCGGTGATCCTCTGCGAGTCGGGAAAGATCACCCCGGATGATCTTTCCATCCCCTCCGTCTCTGCCGCAAAAGAGACAACACCGGATGCCACGCTCGAAAAGATGGAGAAAGAACATATCCTAGGGTCCTCAGGGAATCCGGCGGGAACCAGTCAAAGGCGAGCCAGACCCTCGGCATCGACAGAAAGACCCTCTACCTGAAACTGAAGAAGTACGACATCGACGAAGCCATAAAAAAGTAAGAGTCCCCGATATCTTAATCATTCCGTCCCTGAATAATTTCTTGATCAGCCTTTCACCCCAGGTGGAGGCGAGAGACCGTAACGGGGATTATCGATGCTCAACTCATCCGGCTACAAATATGGGATCATGTAGTTGAAGAATGAGGTGCCTTCATGGTTGCGGGATAACCCGAAGGATACTACTTCAACGGTATGCTCATCGGCACGGGCGCTCTCCTGCTTGAGCTTCCTGCTCCGCTAAGGCTGTTCGCGCAATCTCAACCGAGCTACGGCTTCGGTGGAATAGGCGATTATGCTTCTTCGAATGGGAACACTTCCGACGTGATCGGAGCATCCACGAGCTATTCAAATGGTGCCTATAAAGCTATAAGCCGGGAAATTTGAGGTTCCAGCGAATTGGTGCAATCTCGTCATAGTCGGTGGTGGCCTAAGAGGCCTCGGTGCCGCGTATCAATTAAATAAGTTCTACTTTGAAGCAGGCAAAATGCCTTATCATTGAAAATCATCCGATCTTCGGCAGTCTAGGCAAAGAGAAATCAATGCATCGTCCAGGGAGAGCGGCTTATCGGGCCGCAGACCTCAAATGCTTTCAGCGTGATCGGTTCCCACGGCGTCCCCCGGATATGATATTTATACTGAACTGGGAATACCAACAGAGTTTGAATATGGCGCGTTAGCCCCCAACTGAAGCCTTCGACTTGATTCCAGAACTTCGGCTACCGGCTCTGGTTCAATTCAAAGAGCAGCTCCACCACTATTTTTTTGCAGGTCAGGGACAGGCCACTCCCGGCACCATGGGTAGCCAGTCTGGGAGACCAACTTTGCAGGAACGCCGTCTTCAGAAAGCTGAAAAGATTTCCTTCGGTGGAGGGATCTAACAGATCGCCGATATGACGGTGAAGACTATCGCCGTTGGCTTAATTCCATGACCTATAAGGATTATCTGGAAAAGATTTGAGAACAGTGCCGGAAATAACGCGCTACGCCAATCCGGTGCTCGCCAGTGTGGTGGCTTCGCTTGATGTGATCGGCGCATATGCAGCCCGTACGGTCTGATACCGGATTACAAATTCCGGGCCATCGTTCGCTGAGGAACAGTCACTGGCATTCATTCCCAGGTGGCAATGGAGGCTCTCCCGCTATTTCATTAAAGCATTAATCCCCGATGTCATTGAGGGCGGCAGAGCTTCGCGGATATACATAACGGCCGGGTGCGTTTCTCTGCTCTCGACTCGAGGGAGGCGAATTTGCTCGGCTTCGCTTCGTTGTTGAGTAAACGCAAAACAGTTGAACGCCGGGAAAGAGCGTTACCGTGATCTCTGCATAAAGGATGGGAAACTCTACCGCCTAAAGGCCCGAAGTGTGGTTATGGCATGCGGCAGTCGCCTCTCCCGGAAAGTGGTCTCGGATCTGCCTGCAAATTATTTCCAGCGGCCTATGCTCACTTTCATGTATCGCCTATCCTGGTGGCGATTGGCCTACGACTGGCCTTTTCTTACCGATGGGTTTCACTGCCTGCAAATGGTTCAACGGCTCGGATTGGCTGCAATATTCGCAAGCCGATGTTTTGTGGGAAATTACCGACCGCCTCTGCATCCTCAAACCAACGGTGCTCACCTTCTACGTCTTTTTCCACCAGCCAGGCCTTGGCATCGAGGAGCGGGAGAAAGCGGAAGGAAAAAGCTCCTCAACAAGTTATGCCGAATTCGAGTCCCTGATGGTCGGGGCAGATGAAGCAGCTCTTCTCGGATGCAGGCTTTGAGGCTGAAAAAGATCGCGGGCATCATCCTGAATCGCTGGACTTACGCCTATGTGAACCCGCAGCCAGGCTTCTGCTTCGGCAAGGGCAGACCAGCACCTCAGGGGATACATCCGCAAGCCCTCAGGCCGCATTGCCTTCGCCCATGCTGAACTCAATGGACATCAGCACTGGGTTGCGGCTGTGGATAAGCAGGAGAGCAACGAGACAAGCAATGGAAGACGTTGTGAAAAACACGTTTCTTGAAGAGATCAGGATTTTCTGAAGATCAGCACATCACTCTCAAGAGTTCTCATAAATCAGGATCACCTTTTAAGGCTTCCCCTTATATTAGTGAGTATTGCTTTGCTCTTAACCACTTTATCACAGCCACGACCACGCCGCTGACTATCACCCGGAAAACAGCGATGATCATGCCTTGCTTCACGATATATCAGCACATGAAAACCTATCCACTGGTGAGCAGCATAACGGTTCTCACCTGCATATCCAGAAAGACATTGGCAGAACCGACAGATAACTCAGCAACTTAAAGAGCAAGTCGCCACATCTGATCTCACTGTACCTGCATCACTGGTCTTTGCTGAACATCTGACAAGCAGACGTGCAGAGCACACCCAGGCGTTTGTCTTCGAAGTAATACTGGCGCTTACCATTCCGGTCTTTCCCCCCCAGCCGCCTGAGCATTAGTAGTCACCAAGGTCTTACTTGCCTGGTGTTAATCTGACCGGCAAAAAAATGAATCCGGAACGTGCATCATAAAGATTTATCATCTGTTAGTTTTTTTTTCGCTATTCCCCCTGCAGGGGTTCGCGCTGGAACCGTCAGAGAGGCTGATCTTTGAAAAGAACTTTCTTTACCCATATATTGAGGTAATGGAATTTGCAGGATGAAGAAAAAGACATTGCAAATGAAAAGAAGGACGTTTCCCAGGGAGGGATGTCCTTCAAGAACGCACCGGAGAAACCCCTTCTTGAATATACGCAATATTGTTGACTACTCCTGGCATATCTCGACAGAGAACCGAAGGATGTGCTCTTTGTCGGCCTTGGAATAGGGGCAATGCCCCGGTATTTAAGCCGCTACTACCCTGAGGCCCATATTGATTATGTGCACAGAGATGGACCCGGGAACTATCATGAGTGCTGCAATAGAATCTTTCTTTCTTTAAAGAAACGAGCCGAAATATGAAGGTTCATCTGGCAAGGAAGATGTTCGTGGAAAGGCGCCGCAAAGAAATACGACATGATTTCCTGAAGATCGTATCAGAATAACAATACCCCTTTCACCTCACCACGTAGTTCCTGAGAAAAATGAAAAGCAGAACTGAAGGAGGATGGGGTAGTTGCCGCCAACATCCTTCCCTACAGAAACCAATTTCTTCGATTCGATGGTCGTGACATACGAAAAGGTTACTTCCATCTCTATATCTTTCAGGACAACACTAGAGAGAAACTTCATCTTTGTCGCCACGCCGGACAAGATGAGAAGATCT
>CAVOUE010000013.1:0-16430 GCA_963699545.1 Nitrospirota bacterium
CGGGAAGCAGATACCTGAGGGGAATAAATGTGCTCGGAGGCGTTGCAAAGGACATCTTCTCTCATGCCGATGACATTCTGCTGACGCTGGACCTCGTCACGAAGGAATATAAGGAGTTCATGGAGCTCCTTCTCAGTACGGTCTCCCATGTCGAGCGTCTCGAAAACACGGGCAAGCTCTCGAAGGAGATTGCCGTAAAGCTCGGGGTCACCGGTGTGGCCGCGAGGGGCTCAGGGGTAAATGATGATATAAGGAAATCCCATCCCCATCTCCTCTACGACAGGCTCGCATTCGAAGCCCATACCATGGCGCGGGGAGATGTATTTGCGCGGATGATGATAAGGGCTGAGGAGGCGGAGTGCTCGCTCTCCATGATCGATGCACTCCTTGAAAGGAAATACGGGGACCTTCTGGCGGCAGAGGCAGAGGGAATCCCTGAGCATGCTTCCGCCCTCGGATACACAGAGACCCCTCGTGGTTCGGTGTTTTACTGGGTCATGTCCGGGAGAGAGGGGAACGCTTTCAGGGTGAAACTGCGGTCCCCTTCCTATTGCAACTGGCCCGCGGTCCCCTTTGCGGTGCACGGCAATATCGTGCCTGATTTTCCCCTGTGCAACAAGAGCTTTAACCTCTCCTATTCAGGATGTGATATGTGACGGCGGTGAACGCTTATGATTAAAGAGATCTTTGGAAACATAACAGGGAAAAGGAAGGCTATCCCGTTCCCCGAGGGGTTTGTGGCCTCTCCGGAGCACACGGCGCTCATCCTTGACCTCCAGCGGAAGGTGGATGCCGTCTTTGGAAGGTCTTTGAGGATACGGCAGGTGGATGCTGGTTCATGCAATGCCTGCGAGTGGGAATGCACGGCCCTGACCAATCCCGTCTATGACATCCAGAGGTTTGGCATCGATTTTGTCGCTTCGCCAAGACATGCCGACGCCCTTCTGGTGAGCGGTCCTGTCTCGAGACAGATGGAACTTGCCCTGAAAAAGACGTATCTCGCCACACCCGAGCCGAGGCTGGTCATTGCATGCGGCGACTGTGCGATGGACGGCGGGATCTATAAGGGGAGTTATGCGGTTGCCGGCGGCGTTGCCGGTGTGGTGCCGGTTGACTGTCATATCCCCGGATGCCCCCCCTCTCCGGTTGTTATAGCGGCGGGGATCCTGCGCCTGCTGGAGAGTCTGACCGGCAGGGAATAATCACGAGAAACGCCGGACTCGCGAAGCGGCGTCGCTTATAATGACTTTTCTCAATCATATCGTTTATCATAACGGCGGCATATCATATGGAAGACCTCTATAGTGTAAAACTGCCTGCTTTCGAGGGCCCGCTTGACCTCCTCCTGCACCTTATAAAGGAGAACAAGATCGATATTTATGATATCCCCATAGCCCTCATCACCCACCAGTATCTTGGGTACATCGAGCTGATGAAGGAGCTTGACCTGGATATCGCTGGGGAATTCCTCCTCATGGCTGCAACCCTGATCCATATCAAATCACGGATGCTCCTGCCGGTGGAGGAGGTGACGGGAGAGGAACCCGAGGACCCGAGATTCGAGCTGGTCCAGCGGCTCATTGAATACAAGGGGTTCAAGGATGCATCCCTTGCCTTCAGGGAAAGGGAGGAAGAATGGAGCAATATTTTCCGCCGTGAGCCTGTGGACGAGATCCCCGAAGGCGAGGGTCCGGCGGAACTGGACCTCTTCGACCTGAGCCTCTTCGATCTCCTCGGGGCGTTCAGAAAGATCCTTGAGAAAGCTCCCCCGGGGATGGTGGGCATCACCAGGGAGACCTTAACGGTCAAGGACAGGATCAGTTTCATCATGGAAAAGATCGAGAGCCAGGACACCATCCGGTTTGAAGACCTCTTCGAAGAGAACAGGACAATGACGTATCTCATCGTAACCTTCATTGCGCTCCTGGAGATCCTGCGGTTGGGGCTCGCCAGGGCCTATCAGGAGAGGGATTTCGGGGCGATATGGATCATCAACCCCCAGAGGCAGGCCGCGGCGGAGAGCCAGCAGACCCCTTAGGAAAGGCTGTTTTCCCACCATTTCGCGGACGTCCTGACGAGAAAGAAAGCGGGCATCTGAGTGGTGAGCTATTGACCCGTAATTGTGCTATACTAGGAACCGAGGTTGGCGATGTGTCCGGCAACTGTTCATGCACTTCCACAATTCAGGTTCGAGCGGTCTGCATATGATTCTCATGCGGGATGAGAGCCCTGATGTATTTTCGAAGAAGATTGAAACGGATAGCGGGCGCATTCTCCGTAGTCTGCTTCAGGGTGAGCGGGCGAATAGTATAGTGAATGCTTCATAAGGAGGTCGGTTGAATGAAAGTTATTCTTCAGGAAAATGTGCAAAGTCTCGGGAAAATGGGCGACGTGGTGAACGTGGCCGACGGGTATGCGAGGAATTATCTCATTCCCAGGAAGCTCGGGGTTGAGGCGAATACCAAGAATATCAGGGCCCTTGAGCACGAGAAGAAAAAGATAGAGGAAAAGGCCAGAAAGCTTATGGGTGAGGCACGCGGACTGGCAGAGAGACTGTCGAGTCTGACGCTTACTCTGAGCGCCAAGGCGGGGGAAGAAGAGCGGCTTTTCGGTTCGATCACGAGCATGGATATCGCTGAAGCGCTGAAGAAGGAAGGGTTCGAGATCGAGAAGAAAAAGATACTTCTTGATGAACCTATCAAGAGGCTCGGTTCCTATGCCGTTGGCATAAAAATTCACCCTGATGTAACGCCCAAGGTGCAGGTCAACGTAATCCCGGAATGAACAATTCAGGAGTAGCCCTTGACAGACTCCCGCCCCAGAATGTCGAGGCCGAGCAGTCCATCCTCGGCGCCGTCCTTCTCGAGAATGACGCCCTCCTGAAGGCGCTGGAAATTCTCACCCCGGAGGACTTCTACCGGGAGTCTCACCGCAGGCTCTTCAATGTGATGATAGAGCTCTTCGAAAAGAACGAAGCCATAGACCTTATTACCGTCGCCGATGCGCTCAAGAGAAGGAGCGAGCTGGACGATGTGGGAGGGGTCACCTACCTTTCGAGCCTGGCGAGCCAGATCCCCACTGCGGCAAATGTCCGCTACCATTCGAAGATCGTCAAAGAGAAGGCGCTGCTCAGGGGACTTCTGCGATCGGCCACGGAGATCGCTGCAAAGGTATATGAATCCACCATGGAAGCGGATGAGATGGTGGATTATGCGGAGAGGACCATATTTGATATCTCTGACAAACGGACAAAGACATCTTTCTTCAGTCTCAAAGAGGTGATCAAGAGCAGCTTCGAGCTGATCGAGCATCTCTATGACAAGAAAGAGGCGATCACCGGCGTGCCGTCCGGGTTCGCGGACCTTGACGAGCAGACCACGGGGTTCCAGCCAGGAGATCTCGTCATCATCGGGGGAAGACCGTCCATGGGAAAAACAGCGCTGGGCCTTAATATCGCGCAGCACGTGGCCCTTGAACTGAAGGAGCCCGTTGCTATCTTCAGCCTTGAAATGTCAAAGGAACAGCTCGCTTTGAGGATGCTGTGCTCCGAGGCCATGGTGGATTCAAATAGCGTGAGAAAGGGATTTATCCGGAAAGAGGACTGGCATAAGCTCACGAGCGCAGCCGGAAGACTGGCTGAGGCCCCTATCTTCATTGACGATTCATCCGGGACCTCGGTCCTGGAGATGAGGGCAAAGGCCAGGCGACTCAAAATGGAACATCACGGCGGACTGGGTCTTGTGGTGGTTGACTATCTCCAGCTCATGAGGGGGAGGGGCAACTTCGAGAGGAGAGAGCAGGAGATATCAGAGATCTCCCGTTCCCTGAAAGGACTTGCCAAGGAATTGAAGGTTCCGGTGATTGCACTGAGCCAGCTGAACAGGGGCGTTGAATCGCGGGTCGACAAGAGACCGAGCCTTGCGGACCTCAGGGAGTCCGGCGCCATCGAGCAGGATGCTGACGTCATCATCTTCCTGTACCGCGACGAAGTGTATCAGAAGGACAACCCACAGAACAAAGGGAAGGCAGAGGCCATCATCGCAAAGCAGCGGAACGGTCCGATCGGCACTGTTCACCTGACCTTCCTTTCCAGTTGCACCCGGTTCGTGCCCCATGCAAAGATGGAGTACAGTGAGGAATCCGAGGAGGTCTTTTGATCGGAGCTATCCTTTCGGGGGGAGAGAATACGAGGATCCCTGTGCTGAAAGGCTTCCTGAGCATAGAGGGGAGGGCGATCATCGAGCGCAGCATCGATGTGCTCACGAGGGTCTTTGACAGGGTGGTGATAAGCACCAACATGCCGGAGAGATATTTTCCCCTCGGTGTCCCTCTCATCGGTGACATCAGAAGAGAAAAAGGCCCCATGACCGGTATACTGTCGGTCCTTGCTGCCACCGGAGCTGATGCCGTCTTCGTTGTCGCCTGTGACATGCCGTTTATCAGTGAAAAGCTCATCCGCTCTATGGTCGGGAAATACAAAGCAGAGTGCGCGGAGCAGGGTACGGGAAATTGTGACGCCATGATCCCGGTGTTCGGCGGCTATAAAGAGCCACTCTTCGGGATTTACGCAAGGAGCGCTGCGGTACCTATGGACAGCCTCATCAGGGACGGACGCAGGAAGCTCACCGATGTGCTTGCAGGTCTGCGGGTAAGGTATATTGCCGAACAGGAGGTGAGGGCTGTCGACCCTGAGGGAGGGTCCTTTGTGAACATAAACACCATGGAAGACTATGAGAGAATTGGAGGGAAAACATGTTTGGTCTAGGGATGCAGGAGCTTGTGATCATTCTCATTATCGTACTTGTCCTCTTCGGCGCTACGAGGTTGCCCGAGATAGGGAAGGGCATCGGCCAGGCGATCAGGAACTTCAAGAAGGCAACGTCGGAACCTGATGAGATAGATATTACGCCAAAGAAGCCCGTGGAAGAAAAAAAGGAAGAGAAGAAAGAGGAATCGAAGTAATGGGGAGGGCGCGGGGAGAGAGATGCTCATTCCTCCTTGCATCAGGCGGTGTATAGAGGGGCAGTCGCAGAGATAGACCTCAATGCCGTATCCCGCAATTTCCGGACAGTAAAAAGACTTACCGGGAACCGTCCCGTCATCGCGGTGGTGAAGGCGGATGCATACGGTCACGGCGCAGCAGAAACGGCAAAGAGGCTTGCGGACGAGGGCGTGTCTTTCCTTGGTGTGGCGTTCGCCGACGAGGCGGTCAGGCTCAGAGAAGCGGGAATCCGTTCACGGATACTTGTGTTTTTCGACAAGTTCGATGCCGCGGTCTTCTTTGAGCATCATCTCACCCCTGTGATTCACGACCTCCCGACGGCGAGGATGTTTTCAAGAGAGGCCCGGAAGAGGAACCGTTCCCTTGACGTCCACGTGAAGATCGATACGGGGATGGGGAGGCTCGGGTTCAACAGCAGGGACATCATGAAAGAGATGACGGCCATCGGGAAGATGCCGAACCTCCGCATCGCGGGACTCATGAGTCACTTTTCCGATTCAGACATTTCCGACACGTCGTATGCCGAGAAGCAGTTGAAGAGCTTTCATGCCGTCAGTGAGTCCCTCAGAAAAAAGTCCGGAGGTCCCCTCGTCCGCCATATGGCGAACAGCGCTGCTGTCCTTTCCCTGAAGGATGCGTATCTGGATGCGGTGAGACCGGGCCTTATCCTGTACGGACATTCTCCGTTTCAGCAGTCCTCCGCCTCAGGCGGAAGGAGCCGGAAGTCAGGGCTAGCACGGAACACCAACCCCCCAAGCCCGAACGTTAAACTCATCCCTGCGATGAAGGTGAAGACAGAGATACTCTCTCTGAGAAGACTGCGGAAAGGAACGCCTGTCAGTTACGGAAGGACGTTCATCACGGGACGGGACAGCGTCATCGCCGTGTTGCCGGTGGGTTATGCGGACGGATACAGCAGGGCACTGAGCAATACGATGGAGGTCCTTGTGAAGGGGCAGAGAGCGCCGGTGGTCGGCAGGGTCTGCATGGATCTGACCATGGTCGATGTCACCGGGATTCGGGGGGTGAAGGAGAGGGATGAGGTGGTGCTCCTCGGCAGTCAGGGTCGCGAAGAGATCACCGCTTCCGAGATGGGAGCAAAGGCAGGCACTATCTCCTATGAGGTCCTCACCTCGCTGGGAAGCAGGTCGAGGAGGATTTATGTATAATAGACACCATCTGTTCCGGATAAAGAGAGGATGATAAGGTCGCCGGAAACGCGGGAGAAGAAAGGAGGTGGAGAGAATGAGAGTACCTTTTGTAAAACAGATTTCCTGGTATCTGATTGTCGCATTATTTGTCATCGGTATTACGCCGAGACTGGATGCAGCGATGGCGCCGTCCGAGGTGATCGCTTCTTCACAGTTCGAACGCGCAGCAGACCTGGCACTGATACAGCGGGTGCTGGAGATGAAGGTGGTGAAGGAGCGTCTTGATAAACTGGGATTTACCGCTGATGAGATCGGAGCGAGAGTTGACACGCTCAGCGACCATCAGATCCACCAGCTTGCCCGGCAGATAGACGACCTGAAGGTCGGAAAGGATGCCGGCGCCGTGATTCTCGTGGTTCTTTTGATTGTGCTTATAGTAGTTGCCGTCCTCTATTTCACAGGCCGCAAGGTTATCGTGACGAAGTGATGGGCAGTAATGGATAATGCGTGATGGGGCCCGTGTGAGCGGGCCCATCACGTATTATGAGTGTCATACCTATGCAACGATACGCAATACATATCATCCTCGTGTTCATATTCCTTCACGGCTGCGCTTCTGTCACCGATGTCCCTGATGCACAGCGAAAGAGTGCTCTCCGCGTTATAGACAATGTCCCCTTTTTCCCCCAGGAAGAGTATCAGTGCGGTCCGGCATCCCTTGCATCGGTCCTGAATTACTGGGGTGTCTCCGCCACTCCCGAGGAGATCGGGAAGGCGATATACAGTCAGTCCGCCAAAGGTACGCTGAACATTGATATGGTTATCTACACCCAGACGAGGGGGCTTGAGGCATCCTATTACCGGGGAGCATGGGATGACCTCCGGAAGAAGATCGATTCAGGGTTCCCCCTTATCGTACTTGTTGATTACGGCTTTTCCGTGTTCCAGGCGAACCATTTCATGGTGATCATCGGATACAACGAAGACAACGTGGTGGCGCATTCGGGAAAACATGAAAAAAAGGTAATCCCCCGCGCGGACTTTCTGAAATCATGGGAGAAGACGAACTACTGGACACTCTTCATAAGAAGGTGACAAGTAACAGGTGACAAGTTATTAAGACAGTCATACGACAGGGGATGTGATCTTACTTATGAATTCCTTAGTGAGAGCTAAAGAATTGAGATATTTGAACTTCTCGTTACTATTGTGCTGTCTGCTGTCTGCCGGTTGTTCGTTGCCAAGGATTATCGTCCTTGATGACCCTCTGAGCCCGGAGGAGCATCTCAATCTCGGGGTCGCCTATGAGCGGAAGGGAGAGCTGGACAGCGCCATAAAGGAATATGAGGCGGCGTCAAAGCGGTTGCCCATGGCATATCTCTATCTCGGTAACGTCTCTTTCCAGAAAGAAGAGCTGGATGGGGCCGAGCGGTATTACCGGAAGGCGCTGGAAAATGACCCGCTGAACGCAGACGCGTACAACAACCTTGCATGGCTCTATTACACAAAAAAGGAGAATCTGGACGAGGCGCAAGAACTTGCTCTCAAAGCCCTGGCCCTCAACCCTTCGAAAAAGGAGCTCTATCAGGATACCCTGGACAGGATAAGGGCGCTCAAGGCGAGTTCTCTTCGATGAGCATATGCGACGGTATACGGGACAGCTGTGCGGCTTCTCACCGAAGAATGACCAATCTGGGATGCGCAGTTCACCGACTACTTCTCTTGGTTCAACATGTTACAGCAGTTAAGATTTTCGAGAAAACTACGCGTAACGCCACGAGTTGAGAGGGAGCCTGCAGTTTCGGCGATCCACTACACGAGTTGTTAGGCACTTCATTGTCTTTGACACGTTTCTGAGTGTCCCCATTGTCATGATTAACACCCACGTCTTGCAAAAACTGTGGCCTCGACAAGGAGGTTCTAGCGGCGCCTTTTCGTCATTCTGTGTCTCATGGCCCTCATGCTCATGTTGGGATTCCGGAGCTTGCCTCTGCTGTTGATCCTGTATTCTTCGAGTTCGTCCGCGAAAGTCCTGCCCTCTCTCTTGTTTGCTTGGGTCCTTTTCTTTACCTCGCCATGGACAAGCTGTTGGAGTATTACACCCTGCCATATGCCCTTATTTTGGCCGGATAGCTTTGAGACTAAGGTTTTCAGAAAAGGCAGGTAGCCAAAATTGTCGGTGAAAGTATCCACGTAGGCGGTTGCCCAAGCAGACAATTCTGATTCTTTTGTCAGACCCTGATGAATTGCCAGAAAGGAAAGTTCAAACTGCGACTGGTTCTGTTGCGCGAATTCTTTCTTGATCAGTTCAGGAATTGTTTGGTAGTCAATTGCGATTCCTTTATTTCTGAGGCTCCTGATGAGCGACTGTTTGTCCTCCTCGGGTATAGCGATGAGTTCCGTCTCCTTAGGCCACTGTGCCTGAGTATCCCGATATGTTTGGCAGAAAGTCCCGAGTTCAGGCCCCGCTTGGCTTCTAAGCGCCTCCCAAAAAGTTCTTCTTTCCCGACGATGCTTGGCGAAAAAAAAACCGAACAGGGTAGGTCCTACAATGATTATGAAAGTAATAGCACTGCCCAGGGCAAGAGAAATGCCGTACGCTTGTTCCATGAGACTGAGCAAGAACTGCAGAAACTTCAATAGAAGCCCAAGTAACAGAATGGCGGCGACAAACGAGAAGCAACCGGACATCGTACCTCCGTTTTAACTCCAGTCAACGTCTTACCAACTGCAAAAACTGCTGACCGTGAGCCAGAGATCCCAGCTCCTGATAATTACTATACTCCGAGGGTAGTTTTCTCCCCCACTAGAAAAATAATATCACATCCATAGTTCTTGAAAATAAAAAAACGTTTAAAGGACAGTTTCCCTCTTATATCAATCCTTTTCAATGGTTATTCCGTTAGTTCCTCCATCGTTGTAGGACAGGATGTCACTCACAGTCTTTATGCTAAGCCTCAAAACGTTTGCTATGATGGAATAATTAAACTGCGGTCTTGAAGACTCGCTAATTTCTGCCTCGTGGTTTAGGTACTCCCCAATCACTTTAGCGATTTCCAGTTTTTTGATATAGTCGGCTTTCTTACGAGAATCTGAACCTCCATACGGTTTCACTACAATATTAACCGGATATTTTGCCAATTAAGCCTCCCTTTCCTGAACCTATCTCCGCCCCAAATATTTCGTCCACCGATTTCCGGTTGTACTACGCACAATTATATCAGGTTTCAAAGATGTGGCGTTCAGGAAGGAGTTCTTCTTGACCATGTCACATCTACATCACTCTATTCTGACTCTTACCGATAGATATCCCTTCTATGTCGCACCTTGAGGATTGTTATCGTTTCCCCAGGGATATCCACTATGTACATAATTCGATAATCCCCGAAACGATACCTAAATAGACCGGCAAGATTCTCTTTGAGAGGTTTCCCGAGCTTTAGAGGGTCCTGGACCAGATATTTTGTCACGCGGTCGATGATCTTCCGTGCCGCCCCTTTGTCGAGGACTTGAAGGTCCTTCCAAACATCCTCATGCCATCGGACCTTATAGGCCAAGGCGCTTTTCCAGTTCCTTTGTGCTTAGATATTTTGCGTTCCTCTCGTTCAGCCGTTCCAGAGCGAGATATGCATCTTCGTACTCCTCAAGGTACTCACTGAGCGCTTCCCTCATGTAGTAGCTTTTCGGTCTCCTGGTCTTCTCTGAGAGTCTATTAAGCCGGCTCTCTAAATCCGCAGGTAACTTCAGGGTCAACATGGATCTCCCTCCTTGGCGTATTACTCTTATTACTTATAATAACATTCCACCAGAAAAAAATCCAGGCGAGAGGTCTCGACTTACAATCTCCCCCACAAACCCGGCAGCCTATCTCTGCAATTTCGCCTTCAGGGTAATCTCCGTGCCGCTCAGGGCCTGGGATACAGGGCATCCTTTCTTTGCGGCATCTGCGAGCTCCATAAACTTCTTCTCATCGATGCCCGGGATGTTCGCCTCCGTCTCCCAGTTCTATGAGGGTGATCTTGAACCCTTCGCCCGCCTTGTCGATATGCACCTTTGCTGATGTCTGCACGCGCCTGGGCGCGAAGCCCGCCTGCTCCAGCATGAAAGAGAGGGCCATGGAAAAGCATCCCGCGTGCGCTGCGCCGATGAGTTCCTCAGGGTTGGTGCCTGTGCCGTTCTCGAAGCGTGAAGCAAAGGAATAAGCTCCCTCAAAGGCGCCGCTCCCCAGCTTCATCTTCCCCTTTCCCTTGACCCCTCCTTCCCACACCGCTTCTGCCTTGCGTATCGCCATGTCATACCTCCTTAGTCATGTTCGTTATGAGTTTGTCCGTCCGTGCCGGAAGGGGTCAGCCTTCCCCTGCTTTCCCTATCAACACAGGACATTGGGCATGGCCGAGGATCCTCCTCGAAACACTGCCAAGCATCCCCTTGAACCCTTTCATTCCCCTGGACCCTATGGCGATGAGGTCGGGTCTCACGGTTTCAGCTTCATTGAGGATCTCCATGGAGGGATCGCCGCCCTTCGCTATCGCATGAATATTCCTGAATCTCTTGCTCAACTTCGCCCGGGCCTCCTGGATGATCCTTTCTGATTCCGCCAGCTCCAGGGTCCTGGCCATTGCCACATCTTTCTTGATCCTTTCATCGATCTCCATGATAAACCTTTCAGGGATATCGGAGGCCGCAGACCAGGCCACGTTCATGAGCACCACTTCGACATCCTCGGGAAACGGCATTGAAGCGAGAAGACCTGCGGTGGACTGAGAGGAAAGGGATGCGTCCGTCGCAAAGAGGACCTTCATCTTTTCAGCTGTTCCATAGGGAGCGGGCTTGGTCACAAGAACGGGTGTCGGAGAATTGATGGCAACGGACCTTGTGACACTGCCGAGAAAAAGTGATTTGATGCCCTTCAGCCCGCGTGCTCCCATGACGATCAGGTCTGCGGAGGAGTCCGTTGCGACTCTGATGATGGTCGCATCCGGAGGCCCTTCTTCTTCCACCGAACTGATCTTTGCTTCCAGAGGCCTCAATGCCCTCATGGATGCGTTGAGGATCTTGGGCGCGACTTTCTTGATCACATGCCTGATCTGTGCCCGGTAGTCATCGTCATAAGGAACTTCCGTGACGACATGGAGTATGACGATCTCATCCCGGGGAGTGAAGCGAAACCGCGTCAGGAATTTCGCTGCGGCCTCCGAGCATTCCGACCCATCCGTGGCAAAGAGTATCTTCATGGTCCCCCTCCCTGTCTGCCCTTCTTATTCCCATCTTATCACACCGTTGAGGGGATTACAAAAGCGCATCTGACAGCTATAGAAAGTCACTGGAAGGTGCACGTCAGCTTTCCCCCAGTACTACTCTTCTTAAGTAGTATTTCCTTCTCTCTTCATCGAACCTCTCGATGGCATATCTCAGCATCGTCCTTGGCATCTCCCGGCAATACGTCGCCAAGAAGGCTTCTTCTTTTTTCTGGTCGCGCTTGCCGATCTCCCGCAGCATCCAGCCTGCCGCCTTGTGAATGAGGTCGTGGCGATCGGAGAGAAGAATCTTTGCGATCCTGAATGTGTCGTCGAACTCACCGGCCCGGATGAACGCAAACGTGGCCATGACCGCCATCCTTCGCTCCCACATATTTTTTGAACGTGCCAGCGTGTATAAGAGCGCTCTGTCCTTATCAAGGAGATACTGGCCGAGGATGCGACCTGCGGACAGGTCTACCAGGTCCCAGTTGTTTACGTGCTTTACGTGCCGCAGATAAAAATCGAAGATTTCCCCTCTGCTTTCGTCGTCCCCCTTCCCGTACTTCTCCATCAGGATGAGAACGGCCACCAGCCTGTGCTCGTGGATACGGCTCGAAAGAAGGGCGGGGAGAGAACTCGAGCGGGACGGCAGCATATTTCTTTGCGAACCTGCGCTGCTCCGGAATGGTGATCCCGAGGAAGATATCCCCTTCGCCGTACTGGCCTTTTCCCGTCTTGAAAAAACGCGAAAGGATCTTCGCCTTGTCCGGATTCGCACACTTCAGCAGACCTTCTCTTATCTGCGCGATCATCTGTTTTCCGCTCTGTTTCTTCATATTTTCTTCACACCTCTACTTTAATCTTAAAAAAGAGCAAAAGGGAAGAGCGACCGATGACACGAGAGATGAGGACAGCCATCCCGATAGCACACATTGTGGGTATTGGGGCATGCGGTTTCGCACTTGCCTGGGCGATATACTTTATTGTTCCGTCAAAGAAAGGGAGGATTATGAATATGCCGAACAGGAGCACAATGCTCACTGCCGCCGTCCCTCCGATAGATGCAGCTGCGCCGGCCAGGACAGAGACGGCGACCTTTGCGCTGGGCTGATTCTGGGGTCCTGACGCCCGGTTCGGGCTCATCCCCGGAGTGATCCGTACCCGTGTGGGGTATGCAGGAGGGACTGCAAAGAACCCTACGTATCGCACCCTTGGCGACCATGCGGAAACGGTTCAGATCGACTATGATCCTGCGCGCGTTTCTTATGTCCAGCTGCTGGATATCTTCTGGAAGAGTCATGTTCCAACGAGCCGGTCCTGGTCACGGCAGTATATGTCGGCGATCTTCTATCACAACGAGGAGCAGAAAAGACTGGCTGTGGAAACAAGGGACAGGCAGGCCGCCGAAAGGAACAGGAAGATCTTTACAGAGATAATCCCCTTCACGGTATTTTACGTTGCGGAAGACTATCACCAGAAATACAGGCTGAGGCGAGACCCCGACCTCATGCGGGAGTCAGGACCACATGTATGCGGATGAAAAAGGATTTATTTCTTCCACTGCAGCGGCTCGCATGAACGGATATTTCGAGGGAGTATGGAACTCCGGAGTCTTGCAGGAGGAGGTGGGATTGGTTTCAGGACTTGTCTCCCTGAAGGGTCGAAGAAGCTCCTGGAATCTTGTTGCGACAGGGTCCTCATCAAGGGTGCTGTTTTTATGATCTCTGTCATAGCCGCTCCTTTTTCACTCGAATACACTGGGGGAAAAGGGGCGAAGAAGGTCGTACCCGTTTTCCCCGGGGCAAACAGGGATGAGGAGGTGAAAGATGAAAGAGAAAGACATACGCAAAGCGATCCTTGGAAGAGGCTTAAAACAGGGAATCCTCACCGTCGAGGAGATACATGAGGCCCTTCCCGTGGGTCCTTTCTCCCTGGACAGGATGGAAGATCTTATGGCGCTTCTGGATGAACTGGGAGTAAGAGTGGTGGACTGCAGGGAACAGCTCAATTGACGCCGGCTATCGTCTGCCGCGCGCCGTTATATAGTTTTGGCTTATCGGGCCGAGAAACCGCCAGAGGTAAAGAGCGCCTGCCAGTGCAGCGAGAAGCAGGAGGATCATCGCGGCAACAAGAAGAGGAAAGACCTCTTCTCTTCGAGTGAACGAGACGCCGGTGTTCTTCTCACCTGGTCTCCTTCCGCAGGTGTTCGTCCCCTGGTGTTCTCTTCCGCCTTTTCATCTGAGGCCGCATGCTACAGGATGCGCCCATCCTTCTGCGCGTCGGCCTCAGTTCCTGAAGACGTTTTGTGCTCCTTCCGTCTGATCTCCAGGTACTCTGATAGCTTGAAGTCCTTGTACTCGACCTCTATCTCCGGGGCCTGCTCGATCTTCCTTCCGCATGTGCCGCAGATGTCTTTCCCGTTCAGGTCAGCGCTGCAGTGGGGACATTTCATGGTCTGTTTCCTTTCGCCCGTCCGACTGAACAACTCTCTCCAGTATATGCATTCCGACATTCCGTTGCAAGGGCGCTGCTTTATTAAATCGGGCAAATGGTTTACAATAACCGAAAACCGGAGGGATGTATGCTTTCTGAAAGGGCAAAGAAGATAAAGCCGTCACCAACGCTTGCAATGGATGCAAAGGCAAAGGCCATGATCGCATCAGGGGTTGATGTGGTCAACTTCGGGGTAGGCGAGCCCGACTTTGACACCCCGGAGAATATAAAGGAAGCCGCTATTAAGGCGATCAGGGACGGCTTTACAAAATATACGCCGGTGGGAGGCATCGACGCCCTCAAGGACGCGATCATCGGGAAATTCAGGAAGGACAACTCCCTCGAATTCGCGCGGGAAGAGATCATCGTTTCCTGCGGGGCGAAGCACAGCCTTTACAATATTGCCCAGGCCCTCTACGGTCCCGGGGATGAGGTGATCGTCCCGTCTCCGTACTGGGTTTCCTATCCCGACCAGGTCATTCTGAATGACGCACGGCCGGTTATTGTGAAGACGTACGAGAGCGACTTGTTCGTGCTTAAGCCGGAAGCGCTTGAAGCCGCGATCACGAAAAAGACAAAGGCCATCATTCTGAACTCACCCTCGAACCCTACCGGACTGACCTGTGACCGGAAGGCGCTTGAGCGGATCGCAGAGGTCGTCCTGAGGCACAATCTCTACGTGATCTCGGACGAGATCTACGAAAAGCTCGTTTATGACGGGGCAGAGCATGTGAGCATCGCTTCTCTGGGGAGCGAGATAAAAAAGAGGACCCTTGTGGTGAACGGCCTCTCAAAATCCCATGCCATGACCGGCTGGAGATGGTCGAGGAGGGGTTAGTGCCGGCGCTCGGGGAGAACTCCGGCAAGGTCGTGCTGTGCGCCAGCACGTGCGACCCGGATCGGATCGCGGCATTGGGCGCGCGTGTTGTGCAACGCGGCCTTTGCTTCCTCGAGACCCCGGTGTCGGGCACGAGCGAGCAGGTGAGGCGCGGCCAAGGCGTCGGCCTGATCGGCGGCGATCGCGAGGTCGCTGCCAGGATTGCGCCTGTCCTTCGCGCGCTGTTTGCGAGCTATTTTTCCATGTCGGCCGGATCGCGACGGAGGACGCGCGAAGCTCGCAATCAACCTGATACTCGGCCTCAACCGCCTGGCGCTTGCCGAAGGCCTGGTGTTCGCCGCGCGCCTCGGGCTGGATCCCGGGGGCATTCCTGCCGATTGCGCGCGCCTCTGCCGCCTATTCGCAGGTTATGGACACAAGGGCCCGAAGATGCTGGAGCGCGACTTCACGCCCGAAGGCCGCGTGCGGACGGACACCCTCAAGGATGCGACCTCATGCTCGACCAGGCCGTGCGGTGCGCCAGCCTGACCGCCGCTCCCTGGAGATCCATGCCGACGTGCTCGAAGCTTGCGTGCGTGCCGGCGAAGGCGACTGCGACAACAGCATCGTCATCGAGGAGATCGAGCGGCGGAGGTTGGGGGCGTGAGCGTGCGCGAGAGCGCGTTTCCAGCGGCGCAGGGTTGTCGGAGGAAGGGATTGCCCGGGCACTGACTTTGCGTTGCGGCCTCGCTGTTTGCAACGGCCCTCGATGTCTCTAAGGACAGCCAGCTCTGCGGGAGCCCCTTGACCGGAGCACCGTCAGATGGCTGTATTGGGTGGGCTTTCGACGGGTTTTGAGCGCGTTAAGGGTCGAGAGGGTCTGTTCACTTGAGCATAGATTTTCCTCCTAAGTGTTTATTTCTTTTTTCCTTTTGGAATTTTCTAAAATTGGGGGATAGCTTTTCCCTAGGGTTGCTTTGAGATCGTTGATTCTAGAGGCACCTTGGAGCGTATTTTTTCGGTCTCTGTTTCTTTCAGTGGTAGTAGCGGGGACCACGGATGTTTTCGTGATCAACAAGAGCCGGCTCAGATCTCTTGTCGTTTTTCTCCAAGCGGTCCAGTCCCGCACTTAAGATGTTTCTGAGCGACTTAAACGATAGGGCGCCAAACCGAAGTGCCCGCACAGCCGCGGTCTCCAGACGTTTTTGGAATAATGTCTTTTCTAGCCGCAGGATGCCTAAGCAGGAGCGGTAGGCCTGTTCGGGATGAGTACGGCTTGAGATGATCTTTTGGACCAGTTCGGCGGTTTTGGGACCGATCTTATTGGCCCAGTCGATGATGCGAGACGGAGTCCACTCCAGGTAGTGCTGGTGGGAGGGCGGCATGTGTTTGGTGCGGGTGGTGTGGCTATAGGGGGTGAAGTTTCTTACATGGGCCGCCACCCTTTCTCCCTTCAGGAAGGCCTCCACCGTGTGGGCGGTCAGCCGGACATGGAGTTTTTCTCGCAAGAGCTTGTAGGAAACGCTGTAGTAATGTCTTTCTACCTCGATGTGGTAGTCGATATTGACGGTGGCCACTTTCCACTCGGCATATTCGTAGGATCGCTCGGGAAGGGATCGAGCCTGGGGGCGATCGAACAGATTGAAAAGCTCGCCCCGCGACTTCTTTAGCTTACGAAGGGCTCGACTGTTTAAGCGCTCGAGCAGTTTTGCGATGGCGGTATTGAG